>NZ_JBIAFO010000002.1:0-319876 GCF_042869355.1 Streptomyces sp. NPDC007088 | reverse complement strand
AGCGGTTCGACGTCGCGGAACGCGGTGCCGTTCGCGCGGAGGGCGGCCGGGGTGAGGGGGGGCCCGGCGCCGAGGACGCGGGCGGGGTGGCGCGGGTCAAGGGGCGGGACTCGTCGCAGGTGGCGTGCCGGCACGACGGGTTCGGCCGCCAGCGCGGCCGGCGCGCAGGCGGCCGGCTCCCCGCGGTGGCCGAGCAGGACGCCGCGCACGGTGGGCGCGATGGGGTGCGGCTCCCGCGCGTGCTTCACCTCGTCCGGGCCGACGATCCAGCTGTACGGCGGGATTCCGGCGCCCCCGTCCCGCGCGCCCGGGTCACGCCTGGGCGTCCGGTGGCGGTGCCGCGCCCTCCCGCCCGGCCGGCCGGTCCGCCTCGGCCCCGGCGCGCGGGCGCGGCGACCAGCGGAAGGTGAGCTGGATCTGCGCCTCGGCGGTGGCCTTGGCGAGGGCCACGGTCCCGGCCTCGACGCGGATGGACAGCTGGAGTTCGACCTCGTCGGGGCGCAGGCCGTCGGCGAGGGCGTCGAAGCGGGCGGCGGCCTGCCGGGCGCAGCGTTCGGCCAGGTCCAGCGCGGGACCGTAGGAGTTGCGCACCACCTCGCCGACGCGGCGTGAGCCGTTGCCGCGCGCCCGCACGTCCTCGAACACCCGGTCCGTCTCGCCGTTCTGGCGGGGGGCCGGGACCGAGAAGTCGACGAATATCGGGATGTCGTCGTCCAGCGGGACGCCGTCGTCCGGCTCGGCGGGTCCCCGCTGCTCGGGATACGTCATACCTCCCCCTCCCTGGACCGCGGACGCCCGTGTGCCGGGGCACGGGTTCCGCGGCGGGTCGTCCTCGACACGGCGTGGTGGGCGCGCCGGACACCCTCCGGTGCCCGGCGCGCTGGTGGTCCGGCTCAGGTCACGAGCGGTTCGAAGTCCCAGAAGGGGCGTTGCCGCGAGCGGGCCGCCACCGTGTGCACGTGCTGGCCGCCCAGGGTCTCGGAGAGGTCGCCGAGTGCGGCCTCCTCCTCCTTGTCGGCGCTGTTCCTCTTGCGCAGGGCCCGCAGGTCGGCCGCGTGGGCGATCCGCGCGGACAGCGTCAGCGGGTGGGTGCGGCCCAGCGATTCGAGGGCCCGGGAGACGGTGCCCGCGGACAGTTCGGCCGCGCCCTCCGCGTCCCCGGTCACGTTGCGGACCGCCGAGGCGTTGATCGCGCAGCCGAGGGTCCAGGGGTGGAACTCGCCGACCGCCGCCGTCATGCCCGCGAGCGCGCCCTCCGCCGTCTGCAACGCCTGGCGCCGCTCCCCGACGTTGCGCAGGACCAGGGCGAGGTTGCCGCGCGTACCGGCCACGAAGGGGTGTTCCTCGCCGAGCATGCGCTCGTAGGAGGCCACGACCCGTTCGCTCAGCCGGCGGGCCTCGTCGATGTCGCCGTGTTCGCGCAGGTAGCAGCCCAGGGTCGACAGCAGCTGCACGGTCAGCGGGTCCCGCTCGCCGAGGACCCGTTCGGACCGTTCGGCGACGGAGGCGAGCAGCGGGCCGGCCTTGGCCCGGTTGCCGTTGCGGTACCAGCACAGCGCCAGGTTCTGCTCGGCCCGCAGGGTCTGCTGGTGGTCCGGCCCCATCACGATCTGGTGTTCGCGCACGCTGGTGTCCTGGAGCGACTCGGCCTCGGTGTAGCGGCCCACGAGGCGCAGCGTGGTGCTGTAGTTGATCTGCGAGTACAGCGTCCACGGGTGCCGGGGCAGCAGCAGCCTGCGGCGGTCCTCCATGGTCCTGCGGTCGAGTTCCAGGGCGTCCCGGTAGCGGCCGAGCAGGCGCAGGGAGACGGCGTAGTTGTTCTGGGCGTTGAGGGTGCGGGAGTCCTCGGCGCCGACCAGATCGCGGTAGGTGGTCAGCAGCCACTCCGACAGGGCCAGGGCCTCTTCGTAGCGGCCGAGGCCGCGCAGGTCGGCGGCGAGTCCGCCGGCGGCGCGCAGGTGGTCGAGGTCGGTCTCGCCCTTGGTGCGGCGCAGGTGGTCGACGGCGGCGCGCTCCACGGCCTCGGTGCTCGCGTAGTCGCCCACCGCGCGCAGCACGTTGGCGTAGTGGTGGGTGACGTCCCAGACCCGGGGGTGGTCCTCGCCGAGGAGCGTGCGCCAGGCCTTGAGGGCGCGTTCGCCCAGGGTGATGCCCGCGTCGTACTCGCCGGAGAGGTACATGTAGCGCAGGCAGTTGAGGACCAGATTCTGGACCTTGGGGTCGGTGCTGCCCAGGACGTCCGCGTACTTGAGGTGCGGGGCGATCTCGGCGTAGCGGGGCCACTGCCTGGTGTCGGTGGGGCGGCCGGGGTCGGCGACCGCGAGGGCGTGCCGGACGACGTCGACGAAGCCGTCGCGGTCGCGGTCGGAGATGTCACTGTGCACGATCTGGTGGACCATTCGGTGCAGGTAGAGGGACTCCCCGGACCAGGCGTCCTCGGTGGCGCCCTCGTGGGACTCCAGGCGGACGACGGAGTACTGGCGGAGCTGGTTGACGGCGCGGTTCCAGCGCAGGGGGTCGTTGAGCAGCCCGGCGAGCTGTTCGGGCACCTCGCTCGACGGGATGTCGCGCAGGAGCCAGACCGGGATGAGGCCGGGCGCGAAGTAGGTGCACAGGCGCAGCAGGTCGATGGATTCCGGCACGGTGTCCCGCAGCCGGTTCAGCAGTATCGACCAGGCGGTCTGGAAGGCCACGGGGAAGTCGGCGGAGACCTTGACGATGGTGTTGTCGATACCGCCGTCGAGCAGCCCGATGTACTCGCTGACCGGGAGGTCGGAGTCGTTGAGCCAGCCCGCCGTCTGGTCCAGCAGCAGCGGCATGTCCCCGAGGGCGTCGGCGAGCTGGGCGGCCTCCGCCTCGTCCAGGCGCGGGGCGCGGCGGCGTACGAAGGACACCGACTCGGCGCGCGAGTAGACCGGGACCTCCAGCAGGGCGCTGTTGTGCTGGCTCCACTCGACGTTGCGGGAGCTGATGAGGACGTGTCCGGTGCCCGCGGGCAGCAGGTCCCACAGTTCCTCGGGCTCGTCCGCGCCGTCCACGACGACGAGCCAGCGCGCGTAGGGGTCGCCGCGGCGCAGCGAGGCGAGGGCGGCGCGCAGCCGTTCGCCGTACTCGGGGCCGGTCTTGAGGCCGAGGGCGGTGGCGAGTTCGGCGAGGCTGCGCCGGTAGGTGCTGCGGTTCTGCGCGCTGATCCACCACACGACGTCGTACTCGGAGCAGAACCGGTAGACGTACTCGGCGGCGAGCTGGGTCTTGCCGACTCCGGACATGCCGAACAGGGTCAGCACCCCGGCGCCCTCCTCCGCCTCCTGGAGGATGTGGTACGCGTCGTTGAGCAGTGGTTCGCGGCCGGTGAAGCGGGTGTTGCGGCGCGGGACGCCGCCCCAGATCTCCGGGGAGTCGAGTGGGAAGCGGGGGCCGGGGGCCGCCGCCGCCTTCGCGCTGAGCCGGTCGGTGGGCAGCCCCAGGCGCTCCAGGACCCGGCGTTCGGCCTCGCGGTCGCCGACGCCGGTGAGTTCGGCGGGGGCCAGGACGGAGGAGGCGGTGGGGACGGTGCCGCTGGCCACGGTGACCGCCGCGAAGCGTCCCGGGTCGGGGGCGACCACGGAGCGCAGGGCGGCGTTCCACTCGGCGTGCGAGCGGGGGCCCATCTGGAAGTACCAGTCGCTCAGGATCAGCAGGACCGGTCCGGGGGCCAGTCCCAGGTCGCCGAGCAGGTCCGCGAGGGACTCCTCGGCGGGGGCGTCCCAGCGCTGGAAGACGACGGAGTGACCGCGTCGCCGCAGCCGGTCGCCGATCCAGGCGGCCCAGGGCCGGTTGAACCCCGCGAAACTGATGGTGACGGCCGCTTCCGCGGCAAACCTGCGGGGGGTGGCGTCCGTTGTGCGCGTTTCCGACATTCAGCGGCCTCCCGGCACCACTTCAGTGTTCGCCCAGTCGCTCGCCAGTCGGCGCGACCGTCGCTGTCCGCGATGCTCGCACCGCCTCTGGGAACAATCAACTTACCGCGCTGGGACGGGATTTAAGGGATCATCAGAGGAAACGGCGGCGCCGCGGGCCGCCTTGCCCCTCGGTGTTCGTCCGTGTGTTCGCCGGTCGGCTCGCCGTCCGTGCGGCGGGCCGCGCGCGTGCTCCGGCGTACGCCCGTCTTCTCCCGGTTCGCCGCCCGGCCACGTCCTCAGCCGCGGGTCCTGCGCTGCTGCCACAGCGCGCGGGCCGTGTCGACGTACGCGCGGGCGCGCGCCAGGTGACCGGCGGGTGGTTCCACGCGGCTGAGGTGGAGGTAGGCGGAGACCATGCCGTCGGCGAGGACGCGTCCTTGTTCGGTCAGGTCCTCGGAGCCGACGAGCGCGGGCAGCGCCGCGCCGACCTGCTCGCGGCAGCGGGCGTGCTCGCTCCAGGCGTGGTCGCGCTCGGGCCCCTCCTCGGCCGCGAGGGCGTAGCACTGCCACCAGCCGGCGAGCGCGAGGTGGCTGTAGATGCCCTGGAGCAGGCCGTCGAAGGGGCGCGGGTCGGGGCGCCACGGGGCGAAGTGGACGGCCGCCGCGCTCGCGTGGTGCAGCGGGGTCAGTTCGCCGAGCGCGGCGAGTTTGGCGTGCTGGAGTTCGTGCACGAGCAGCGCCGCGAACCCGGCCGGGCTGGGCGGGACGCTCGCGAGCACCACGCCGAAGGCCTCCTTGCGGGTGCCGCTGCAACTGCCGGAGGGGTGGCCCTCGGTACTCGCTCCGGGCGGGGTCCGGAGCGGGACGACCGAGCGCAGCAGCCGCACCGCCTCGCCGGTGCGGTGCGCTCCGCCGAGGGCGAGCAGCCCGGCGGTGCCCGACCACGCCTCGTACCAGCGTTTACGGGACTGGTCGTCGAGGGTGACGGGGCGGCTGAGGCTGCTGTGCGCCGGGCCGGGCACCTGCCGGTAGGGGCTCACGTCGTCGAGCGGGACGACCTGGGCCCCGGGCGTGAGCGGCGGCAGGGCGTAGGCGGGCAGCCAGGCCGCGTCGGCCGACCAGGCCCCGTACGAGGGCTGCGGGAAAACGGTGACGGGGCTGCCGCCCTCGGGGTCGAGGGTCAGCGCGGAGCCGGTGAAGGCGGCGGTCACGCCGCGCGGCGCGGTGCCCTCGGTGCGCAGGGCGCCGAAGGAGGGCAGCGCGAGCAGTCCCTCGTACGCGGTCAGGCGCGCGGTGAAGGGCACACCGGCGGATATCGCGGCGGCCGCGGCGAGGGTGGAGAAGTGGTCGAGCGCCTCGGTGAGTCCGGCGCCGCCGTCGGCGCGGGGGCCGGTGAGCGCGGCGAGGGCGTGGCGGGCCAGCGGGCCGGTGAGGGGGCGCAGCAGGAGCGCGCGGACGCGTTCCCTGGCGCCGGGCCCCGCCGCCTCCGCGGTCTCCAGCAGGGCCCAGTCCTCGGCCACGCGCTGCCGGGCGCCGGGGGCGAGCCGGCCGGCCGGTGCCTCCTGGACGGCGTCGAGCAGGGCGCGCAGCAGCAGGAGTCTGCGGGTGGCCTGGTCGTGGACGAGGTGGTCGAGGGCCCGGGGCCCTCCCTCGGTCCTCGCGAGTTCGCGCAGGACGGGTGCGGGAACCGTCGCGGTCATGGGGTGCCTCCTTGCGCGGTGGCGGGGCGGGGCGGCCGGTCCGGCCGGGGGCGGCCGGCCGCCCGGTCCAGGGCCGCCGCCACATGACGGATGAATCTCTGGAGGTCGGCGCAGTACACCGAGGGGTTCGCGAATCCGTGGCCGGACCGCCAGCGGTGGGCGTAGTGCCCGCCCCCGCACACGGTGAGCAGCGGGCAGGCGCGGCAGGTCGCGCAGAGCGCCGCCGGTCCGCGCTGACGGGCGGCGACCCCGGGGTGGCGCAGGGCCTCGTCGAAGCTGTGGTGGCGTACGTCGAGTCCGGTGGCCGCGGCCCCGTCGTACGCGGATTTGAGGGAGTCGACCTGTTCGATGGAGCCGTCGGTCTCCACGACGACGGCGGTGAACGGGTCGAGGCCCAGGGACTCGGTCCCCGCGGGCAGGCCGAGGAGCAGCGCGAGGCACTCCTCGAACAGCCGCACCCGGGTGGCGCGGCGCGGGGCCCGCCACCACACGTCGAACACGGCGCACAGCCAGTCCCCGTAGGGGGTGCGGCCGGGGTCGGCGGTGCGCTGGGGCGGCGGGCTGGTCCAGTTGCCGTGCGGCAGCAGCAGGTCGATCGCCGGGGGGCGCAGCGCGAGCAGCGAGGTGTAGACGTCGACGGGGTCGGTGCGCGGGTCGACGACGGTGAGGATGCCCGCGTAGGCCCCGGGCTGTTCCTCGGCGAGCAGCCGGGCGGCCCGGGAGGCGGCGGGCCAGGACGGGCGGCCCGCGTGGTCGGTGCGCGACGTGTTGTGCGCGGCGCGTCCGCCGTCGAGGCTCAGCCCCACGGTGATCCCGCCCTCGGCGAGGGTGGCGGCGGCCCGGCTGGTCAGCAGCGTTCCGTTGGTCTGGACGGTGGCGCGCACCGCGCAGCGCCCGGGGACGGCGGCGCGCACCTCGCGCGCGAGGGCGACGAGCGGGGCGGCTCCGGACAGGAGCGGCTCGCCGCCGTGGAGCACGAGGGACAGGGCGGGCAGCCGGTGCGTGGCGGCGTGCTCGGCGATCCGGGCGGCCAGGTGGGCGCGCACGGCGGGCGAAAGGGTGGCGGGACGCGTACGCCAGCTGTCGTCGGGCCCCTCGTAGAGGTAGCAGTAGCGGCAGGCGAGGTTGCAGCGGCTGTGCGTCTTGACGATGAACTGCCGGAAGGGGTGCGGTGGTTCGGGCGTGTCCCCGGTTCCGTGCCGGTGGGTGGCGGTGGGGGCGGAGTGGCGGGCGCGCGCCGCCTCCCGCCGCGGGAAGCCGGCCGGGTCCGGGTCCGGGTCCGGGTCCGGGTCCGGGTCCGGGTCCGGCTGCGGCTGCGGCTGCGGCTGCGGCTGCGGCTGCGGGAAACGGGCCGGGTCCGGCTGCGGGGTCGCGTCGTCCGGCACTGCGCCCCCCGTGTCCCCCGGTGTGGGTCCGGCTCGCTGTCGCCGCCCTGTGGGGGTATCTCCCGTCGGGCGCCGGGCGGCAAACCTCGCGGCGGGCCGTTGTCCGGTTCGCTGTGGGCACCGGCCGAAAGGGCCGCCCGCCGCGTGGTGGTGGTGCGGGAGTGCCCGCGCGCGCGGCGCGCGGGCGGACCGGTGGGGCGCCCGGTCACATCGCGTTGTTGAAGCCCCACAGCATCTCGCTGTTCTCCCCGGCGCGCGCCCGCAGTTCGCCCAGCACCTCGTCGAGGACGGGGTGGTCGAGTGCGCGCAGTTCTCGCAGGTCGAGTCCGGTCAGGTCGGGCAGCGGCGGCGGTACGGCGGGGGCCTGCGGCCCGGCGTCGCGGTGCGCCGTCGCGTCGTGTTCCGTCATGCGGTGTCCCTCGGTCGGTAGCGGCGTGCCAGTGCGGTACGGCGGGACGGCGCTGTCCCGGGTACGGGCCGACCTCGCCCGGTGCCGCCGGGCGCGGATGCGGTGCCCCGCCCGCCGTACGCGCGGCCGGGGTTCAGTCGGGCGGACCGGTCAGCTCGGTCAGGCGGCGGGCGGTGTCGGCCGGGGTGGGTTCCCCCAGAGCCTCCATGCCCGCGGGCAGCCGTTCCCACTCCTCGGCGGCGGCCCGGTAGGCGGTGCGGGCGGCGCGGGGGCGGCCCGCGGCCTCGTAGGTGATGCCGCGCCAGTGGTGTGCCTGCGCGGCGCGCGAGACGGCCTCGGCGCGCCGCCGGGGCGTGGCCGCCCGTTCCTGCGCGGCGCGGGCGGCCTGGGCGGCGGAGCGGAAGGCGTCGGCCGCGTCGTCGTAGTGCGCGGGGCGGCGCAGCGCTTCGGCGGCGTTCACGAGGACCTGGCCCCATTCGAGACGGCAGGTCGCGGCGGCGATCGGTTCGCGGGCGCCGCGCGCGGCGAGGCCGAGGTGGTGCTCGGCCTCGCGCAGGTCCACGCGGTCCTCGGTGAGCCGGTAGCGGGTCACGAGGGCGCGGCCGAGCAGCAGTTCCCTGCGGGGGGCGGCACGGTGCGTCGACGCGGTCTCGGTGAGGCAGCCGCGCAGCACCTGCACGGCGCGGTTGACGCGGTGCAGCCGCTCGGCGAACGAGCCGTCCGGCAGCCGCGCCCGGTCCAGGAGCGTGCTGCCCCGTTCGAACAGGAGCTGGGAGTGGGCCGCGGAGTCGCGGGGTACCCCGGGCAGCGCCTCCCCGAAGCGGTCCGCGGCGCGGTCGAGTTCCTGCGCGGCGCCGCTCTCCCGGTAGCGGGCGGCGCACAACCGCCCGGCGCGGATCAGCAGTTCGCTGCGGCGGCGGCCGTTCGCCCGGGGCAGGGCCTCGTGGAGCAGCGTCTCGGCCCGCGCGTGCGCCTCGGGGCCGGAGCGCAGCAGCGCGTCGAGGAGGTCGAGCAGGACGGCGGGCCGTTCGCCCTCCGGCAGGGCGCCGGTGCCCTCGGCGCGGGCGGCCTCGTCCTCGTCGAGGGCGGCGCGCAGCGAGCGGGCGGCCCGTTCGGCGTGGTCGCGGATCTCGGCCTCGTCCTCCGCCACGGTGGACAGCCGCAGCAGGAGCCTGCCGTGGGCGAGGCTCAGCGGGGCGGGCCGGCGCCCGTCGGGGCGCGCGTCGGCGAGCGCCTCCAGCATGCCGACGCCGCTCTGCAGGAGTTCGCCGTCCCGGGCCAGCCGCCACTGCGCCTCCAGGACGGCGACGCGTTCCAGGGTGAGGGCCAGCGCCTCGTCGGGGCCGAGGGCGGGGGCGGCGCACGCGGCGGCGTACTCGCGTTCGGCGCGGCGCAGCGTCTCGCGGGCCGCGGCGCGGTCGCCGCGGCGGGTGCTCTCCTCGGCCACGGCGCGCAACACCTGCGCGAGAACGGCGCGGTGGGCGGGCTCGCGCCCGGCGGCGACGGCCCGCGCGGCGGTGTCCCTGGCCTCGGTGAGCAGCGCCTCGCCGCCCTGGACGCGCCACAGCCGCAGCAGCGTGCGGGCGCACGCGGCGAGCAGGACGGGATCGGGCGTGCTCCGTTGCCGGACGGCGCTGCGCAGGAGCTGGGCGGCGTCCATGAGGGACTGGACCATGCCGTGTTCCTCGTACTCCGTAACGAGGCTCTGGGCGGCGGCGGTGGCCGGATGCGGGTTTCCGGGGCCGGTCGCGGCGGTGGAGCCGCCGGGCAGCGGGGACACGGGCATGAACCGCCTCAGGACGTCGGCGGCGACCTCGGCGAAGGGCTGCGGCACGGCGGCCGGGTCGCCTTCGGCCCTCCGGTCGCCCTCGGGGCCGCCGTCCTCGGCCGCCCGGCGGGGGCCCGTGCCCTCGCCCTCGTCCCAGTCGGCGGGCAGCCGGCCGGCCGAGCCGCTGTCGAGCTGGGCGTGCGCGAGCGCGGGGAAGTTGGGCCCGCCCTTGCCGAAGTGCTGCTCGACGTACTCCGAGCAGTGCTTGAGCACGAGCAGGGCCTCGTCCCGGCCGAGCGGGCCGAGCAGCGCCTGGCGCACGCCGGGCTCGAACTCGTACCACTGACCGGTGTCGGGGGCCGTCTTGCTGCGTGTGAGCAGTCCGCTGAGCAGGATCTCGGCGAGTTCCGAGGGCCCGGAGTCGGGCAGCATCGTGCGCTGGACGAGCTGCATGACGGGCAGGTTGAGGGGGGCCGCCGCGAGGTGGGTGGCGAGCCGTCCCGCGGCGGGTGAGGAGGCGGCGCGGAAGCGGCTGACGAGTTGCAGGGCGGACAGCGGCCGGGGGGCGCCCGGGGTACCCGAGGGGGGCTGGTCGGAGCGGACCCAGCCGATGGCGCCGGTCACCGCGCGCGCCCCGCCGCCGGACATCAGCCGGGCCCACGAGGCGAGCGCCGCCGGTACCGGGGGGACCACGGGCACGGGCAGCGCGCCCGGGGCGGGGGGCCTGGGTCCGCCGGGGGCGACCTGGACGCGGCCAAAGGGCCCGCGGGTGAGGTCCCCGAACACGACGGGCAGCCGGGTGCGGTTCCACAGGCGCTGCGGAAGCGGCTGGAGGACGACGACGGGGCCGCTGCCCGCGAGCCGGTGCAGGACCCGGTGGCCACGGCCGCTGCGCCACAGCGGTCCGGCGCAGTCACTGACCAGGACGGTCATGGTGCGGCCCGTGGGGTCGGCGAGGTGTTCGGGCGAGTAGAACGGCCCGGACTGCGGATCGGGCGCCGAACCGACGACGGGTGAGCCGCCGGGGCCTTCGTGCAGGAAGTACCGGACGACGTTCTTGAAGGCCCCCAACTGGCCGAAAACGCGCGCCAGTTCATCGAACATGCGGTCCCATACGCGCATCGAGGGCGAGGCGTCGAGGACGAGGTGGAGGGCGGCGTCGCGGCGGGCGACGCGCCGGTACACGGGCAGGATCAGCCCGCCCGCGCGGGCGCTCAGGTCGGCGGTGGCCGTCTCGTCGAGGACGGTGCGCAGCCGGGTGCCGGCCGTGCGGTAGCCCTGGAGAGGGCGCAGGGCGCGCTGGAGGGCGAGCGAGGAGCCGAAGGCGGGGGCGGCGGGGACGCCGACGGGAAGGCCGCGCAGCCGGCCGGCGGGCCCGGGGGGCCCGTGCGCGGTGCCGGTGGCCGAGGCTCCGGTGTCCTGCGGTTCCAGGTAGAGCGCGACGGTGCCGTCCGCGTCCGCGCCGTCCAGGCCGTGCGGCCCGCCGGTGCCCCCGTCCGGCTCGGCCTCGGGCCCGGCCGGGCCCGGCGGCGTGGCCTCGGGCGGCGCGGGCACGGGCCCGGGACGTACGCCGGACCCGCGCGCGGCGGCGCCACGCTCCTCGTCCCCGGCTTCCGGTCCGGGCCCCCGGAGGGTGTTCGCGAGCCACAGGGCGTCACCGAGGTTCTCCGCGTCGGGATCGAGTCCCGCGCCGCGCAGGGCGAGTACGAGCGCGGACACGGGGTCGGCGGGCCGGGGCGCGGCCGGCCTCCGGCCGGGACCGGTCCGGGCGGGGGCTTCGGACATGTCGGGTCACCTCGGCCGGTCGAGTCGCTGGATGAGGAGGTCGGCGAGCCGCTCCCGGTCGAGGCCGGGGGCCGAACCGGTGAGGTGAATGGCGTTCAGCAGCTGGTCCGCGGCGAGCAGTTCGGTGCGCGAGCGTTCGAGGAAGCGGGTGATGAGGTCGTCGGCGGTGCGCTCCTGGTCGCGCCCGAGGTGGGCGCGGACGAAGTTGGCGAGCCGTTCGTGGTCGGGCCGGCCGAGTTCGAGGTGGATGCAGCGGCGCATCAGCGGGGCGGGGAAGTCGCGTTCCTCGTTGCTCGTGAGGACGACGAAGGGGAAGGCGCCGCAGCGCACCTTCCCGTCCCTGACCTCGACCTTGCGCCCGTCCGAGGTCAGCACCCTCGCCGTGCGGTCGGGCAGCCGGTCGGCGATGCGCTCCAGCTCGGGGATGGAGAACTCGCCCTCCTCCAGGATGTTCAGGAGGTCGTTGGGCAGGTCGATGTCGCTCTTGTCGAGTTCGTCGACGAGCAGGACGCGGGGCGTCGTGGAGGGCAGCAGGGCAGTGCCGAGCGGGCCGAGCCGGATGTAGTCGCCGATGCTCTCGACCGATCCGGGGCTGCCGGCCGCGGCCCCGGCGGCGTGCGCGGCGATCTGCACGTCCTGGAGGCGGGCGATGGCGTCGTAGTGGTAGAGGCCGTCCTGGAGCGTGGTGCGCGAGACGATCGGCCAGCGCAGGACCTCGCCGAGGCCCAGTTCGTCGGCGACGGAGTGCGCGAGGGAGCTCTTGCCGACCCCGGGGCCGCCGGTCACCAGGAGCGGACGGCGCAGGTACAGCGCGGCGTTGATGACCTCCAGCTCCTCCGCTCCGGGGCGCAGCGAGGCGGCCTGGTCGCGGTAGGCGCCCAGCCGACGGCTCTCGGCCTCACCGGTCGCCGCCCGGCCGTCGGCGTGCTGCGAGGCGCGGGTGTCGAGTCCGCGCCCGTCCGTCCCGGCGCCGTCCTGCGCGCGGCGCCTGAAGTCGCGCCAGGGCGGCGGCGCGGGGAGCCGCCCTATGCCGTCGTGCCGTTCCCCCGCCCCCCGGTAGATGAGCCATTCCCCGGACACACCGGCGTCGTTGCCGCCGGCCACACTGGTTTCGCTCATTCTCGGCTTCCCTCGTCGCTCGTCTCCCGGCTGCGCGGGCAGGTCGCTGATCGTCGGTCTTCCGTCCCGTTCGGCCTTCACCGTGTTCGGGGACTCGGCTGGTCGGCGGCGTTCCCAGAGGCCCGGGACCCGGTGGAGCGGCGGCCCGGGGGCCGTGGCGCCCGGCCCCCCGGAGCGCCGCCTTCGCGCTGTCCGTCCCGCCGCGCCCCTCCCCGGCTCGGGCCTCCCGCGGCAAACGGTAGCGAGCGGGGCGGCACCGCGTCAGGGGCTTTCACAGGGCGGGCAGCATCTCGTTGAGGGCGCGCGGGGGGTCATACAGCAGAGCGAGGCCCTGTGTCCAGAAGACACCGCCGACCCCGGCGGCGACGTCCGCCCGCCACCGGTGCACGAGGTACGGCAGGTGACCCGCGCTGTGGGCCGCGCCCAGCTCGCCCGGGGCCTGCCCGTGGAAGCCGGTGCACACGTTGCCGTACGCCCGCCCCGGCCGCGCGCCGTCGGCCGGGTCGCCCCTCCTACGCCACACGACGACCCGGTAGCCCGCGTCGACGAGGCTCGACAGGCCCGTCACCGAGTCGGCGTGCTCCACGTGCCAGTAACGGCACAGCACCGGGACGTGGTTGTCGTGGGTGGCGGCGAGCTGTCCGGGGCCGTCGAAGGGCACCGGCCGGTCGTCCACGCAGTCGATGATCTCGGGGGCGATCCCCTCGTCCCGCGCCGCCGGGTGGAGGGCCTGCCAGCGGCGCGCGTCGGCCGCCTCGGCGCCGGGCTCCCCGGGCCAGGCCCGGTCGGCGCAGCGGACGACGACGGGCCGCTCCTCGCCGAGCGTCCTGCCCTCGTGCCCGATGTGCCAGCCGTCCACCTCCAGGCCCAGCAGGTCGCGGGGCAGGGCGACGTGCAGGACGGCGCTCGCGCCGGGTTCGTCGCAGCGCCGGAACGCCTCGGCCAGCGGCTCCGCGAGGGCGGTGGGCAGGCTCTCCAGCGGGACGCCCCACTGGTCCTCGCCCAGCGTGCGCACGAGCGGCTCGGCCGGGTACGCGCCCTCGGGGGCGCCCGGCCCCCGGTCCTCCTCGGGCACGGCCTCCTCCAGGCACAGCTGCCAGTCGTAGGTGCCGGCCTGCCAGCCGCGCGGGAAGAGCCGCAGCAGTACGGCCCGGCGCGCCGCGCGCGGAGCGCGCACCGGCCTGGGGCGGGACAGCAGGCGGCGCCGGTGCTCCAGGGCCCGCCGGCGTTCGCCGCGCTCGGCGGGCGCCAGCTCCTCCGTCTTCGCCCAGGCCCAGGCCCACAGTGCGCGTTCGGCGCGTGAGCTGTCGCGGGCGGCGGCCGGCCGGTCGGCGCCGAGCACCGCGTCGACGTAGCGGAGGTAGAGGCCCAGTTGCTGGTGCGCGGTGCCCTCGCGTCCGTGCAGTGTCCCGAGCCCGTCCCGCCAGCCGCGCGGCGCGAACCATTCCTCCTCGGTGCCCAGTTGCCCCTCGGAGACGGTGTGCAGCACCTCGGCGAGGGCGGCGACGCTGGTGGGCGGCGGGATCTCGGCGAGCAGTCCGAGCAGCTTGACCCGTTCGGCGGGCTGGAGGTCGAGACTGGAGGCGGGGCGCAGGTGCCGCTGCACATCGGTCCACGTCCACTCCGCCACCCCCTGACGGTCGCTCTGGTGCCGGTCGTGCTCGGAGCACAGCGTCTGGTACAGGTCCTCGGCCCCGCCACGGCCCCACGGGTCCGCGAGGTCCTCCGCCCACGGCGCGAGGTCCTCCGGGGCGCCGTTCGCGGCCTCGGCGCGACCGGCCCCGTTCAGGGTGTCCGTACCGGCCTCGGGGTCCGCGGCCCGCGACCCGCCCGCCCCGGCCTGCGGCGGTTGCGGCACCACGGCGGCCGGGACCGCCCCGACCGCCTCCCGGCCGGCTTCCGCGCCGTGCGGGGGCAGCGGCCGCGCCCCGGGGGCCCGGCGCGCCTCGGGTACGGCGCGGACGTCGGCGTCCGGCGCGGTCAGCCCGAGGGGGTGGGTCCGTCCGGCGCGGGGGTGGCCGGTGGCGCGCGGGGGCTGTCCGGGCCCGGTCCGGTCGTGCTCGGCGCCGTCCTCCGGCTTCCGGGGCAGCCGGAGGCCGGGGACCGGCAGGCCGCGGCGCAGGTGGGCGATGTCCACGGCCGAGCCGCTGTTGCCCGCCACGAGGCGGGACTTGACGACGGCGACGACCTCCCCGCGCACGAGGTCGACGACGGGGCTCCCGGAGGCGCCCGCGATGAAGCTGTCGCCGCCCAGCCGCAGCAGCCCGCCCGTGCTCCCGCCGCCGCTCCAGCCCATCCCCCCGGTCACGGTGGCCCGGCCGTCGATCCGGTCGAGGACCCCGCCGTTGTTGACCCAGCCGGTGTGGAACAGGCCCCGGCCGTCGGCCCAGGTGACGGCGGGCCGGTCGGACAGGAAGACGCTCGCGTGCGCGCTCGGCTCCAGCAGCCGCACGAGGGCGAGGTCGGGTACGGGCCAGCCCGCGGCGGGCACCCCCCGCACCTCGGGGAGGACGGCGGCGACCTCGGCGCGCAGGGCGACGGGGGCGGCGTCGGGGGCGGGCGCGTGCACGACGGTCACCTGCTCCCCCTTCCCGAAGTACCGGCCCGTGTCCTCGTGGTAGAGGACGTGCGCGCAGGTGAGGACCCAGTTGGGCGCGGCGAAGAAGCCGCTTCCCAGGAAGGTCTCGACCTCATCGAACGGATCAGTGGGGCTATACCCGGCCCACGGCAGGTGGATGCGGACGGTGGCCGCCTTCGTCAGATTCTCCAGAGCCCGCCAGGCGTCCGGGTTCTCGGCCGGTCCCGCGCCGGGCGACGCCATGATCATGTGCTCTCCCCCGTGCCGGCCCGCGCGCGGGCGCGGGGTGTGGGTGCGCCGGGCGCGGTGGCGCGCGGGAGCGGCCCACCGCCCCGCCGGGTCCGGGACACCGGCCCGCCAAGGCGGGCCGGGCGGCCGGTTCCGCCCTCCCGGGCGCGGCGGACGGTCTCGCTCCGGCGGGTGGGGGCGGGGGTTCCGCCCTCACCGCTCGTGCGGGTGCGCGGCGGCGTACGGGGCACGATCGCGGCCACTCCGGCGTGCGCCCGCGCGGTCCTCGCGCCCCAGGGGAGCGCTCCCCTGGCTCCGTGCCGTGGATCACCCATGACTCTCCCCCCGTCTCCCCGCCTCCCCGTGCGGCGCGCGGGGCAGAGCAGCGTAGTCCCTCTTCCGTGGTCCCCGCGAGAGGCCGCGTCGGGCGGGCCCCGCCTATCCTTCTCTCCGGGCCCCTGACCGCCGCCCGCACCTCCGGTACCACCTCATCACCGTTTGGAGCACGACCCATGTATTTCACCGATCGCGGCATCGAGGAGCTGGAGAAGCGGCGGGGCGAGGAGGAGGTGAGCCTCGCGTGGCTGGCCGAGCAGTTGCGCGCCTTCGTCGACCTCAACCCCGATTTCGAGGTCCCGGTGGAGCGGCTGGCCACGTGGCTCGCCCGCCTCGACGACGAGGACGAGGACGACTGACGCGACCGGCCACGCCGGCCACGGCTGACGCCCCGGGCGCGTCCCCCGGGACCGGAACCCGGTGAGGGTGTTCTCGCCGGGGGGACGCCCCCGGCCCGCCGTCCGGTTCCCGGCCGCGCCCCGGTCCCTCCGTACACATGCGCGGACGGGTGCCGCCGGACACGGGGCGGACGGGGCCGCCGTCAGCTCCGCGCGCGCATCCGGTCGTAGACGAGGGCGAAGGCGCCGTGGGTGACGAGCAGGGCGCCCGCGCAGGTCCACCCGTGGTCGCGCCGCCGCAGCCCCCGGCCGAGCAGGGGCAGCCCCGCCGCGCACTGGGCGGCGGCGAGCGCGCGGGCGCCGGGTCCGCGCAGCCAGGGCCCGAAGGCGCCGTTCTCGACGGCCTCCAGTTCCGCCCGTACGGCGTCGCGCCAGCCGGACCACGAGACACGCTCCGCTCCGGGCAGGACGCCCGCGACCGAACGCAGCCGGTCGGCGCTCTGGCCGGGAGAGAGCCCCGCGGGCAGGGCCAGCCCGGCCCGGGTCAGTACGGCGAGCAGTCCGCGCAGCCGGCCGCGGGCGTCGGCCGCCGGGTCCGGCCCGGTGAGCGGTTCCAGTGCCTGGAGGTCAAGGACCGGATCGAGGCCGAGGCGCAGGACGAGGCTGCGCAGGGCCTCGTGGTCCCCCGCCGGGGTGCCGTCGGCGAGCCACTCGTAGCCGACGGTGCGACGGAAGCCGGAGGCGAGGACGTAGCCGCTGCGGGCCACGTCCCACCACAGCCCGAGCACCGGCCAGGAGGCGCCCACGGCCAGCGCGCCGGCCCAGCCGGTGACCACGCGGTCGACCGGTTCGCCGCCGTGCAGCCAGGGTTTGCTCTCGGGGACGAGGACGCTCCAGGCGGGGGCTTCGAAGCGGTCGCCCGGTCCGGTGGGCGCGGCGTCCCCGGTCACCGGGCACAGCAGCATCGGCTCGCGCAGCAGATGGGCGACGGGGCCGACGGCCTCGGGCTCGGCCCGGCACAGCAGGAGGGCCCCGGCGGCGAGGGCCGCGTCGGCGGCGTCCGCGACGCGTCCGGCCGCACGGCTTCCGGCCACGCCCGCACCACTTCCGGCCGCGCCCGCACCGCTTCCGCCGGCGGCGCCGCGGGCGCCGCTCGCCTCTCCCGCTTCGCCGGCGGACTCGCCGGAGGGCATCACCATGCCCCCACGCTAGGCGGGTTCGCCCTGGTGGGCGCGCGCACGGGGGCCTTACGAGTCGGCGACGGGGCCAACCCGCACCGGCAGCGGACACCGCACCGGGACGGACCGGGCGTTAACCGGGAGGACTCCCGACAGTCTTGACTTCCCGTGTTCGCGTTATATCGTGTTTCTCGGAGGGTGAGGGTGGAACGCGATATGGCGCGTACCGCCCGCGCCGGGGAGAACGCACGCAGGGAGGCAATCATGTCCCAGTGGTCTGTCACGGAGCCGCGGAAGCTCACGTTCGGGGAACCGGTCGAGACGGTGCGGGTGCGCATCGTCGGCGGGGCGGTCAACATCGTGGGCGCCGACGCCCTCGACGGCCCGGAGGGCGAGGCGGCCCGCCTGCACGTGTCGGAGATCGAGGGCCCGCCGCTGATCGTCGAGCACGAGGGCTCGACCCTGACGGTGACCTACGAGGACCTCCAGTGGAAGAACCTCCTGAAGTGGCTGGACCGCAGGACCCGGCAGCGTCGCAGGGCGGTGGTCTCCCTCGTCGTACCGGCCGGGGCGCACGTCGAGGTCGGCGTGGTGACCGCCTCCGCGACGGTCTCCGGGGTGCGCGGGGGCGCGGCCGTCAAGGCGGTGACCGGCGACACGGCCCTGGCCCGGACGGAGGGCGAGGTCAGCGCCGAGACGGTGTCCGGCAGCATCGAGGTCCAGTCGGTGACCGGCCCCCTGCGCTTCGCCTCGGTCTCGGGCGGCCTGACCCTCGTCGACGGGGGCGGCCCCTCGGTGCGGGCCGACTCGGTCAGCGGGGACATGATCCTGGACCTGGACCCGGGCGGGGCCCCCACCGACATCCGGCTCACCAGCGTCTCCGGGGAGATCGCGATCCGCCTGCCGCACCCGGCAGACGCCGAGGTCGAGGTGAACACCACGAGCGGCTCCCTCTCCAACGCCTTCGAGGATCTGCGGGTGAGCGGGATGTGGGGCAGCAAGCGGATCACCGGCCGCCTCGGCGCGGGGAAGGGCAGCCTCAAGGCGACCACGGTCTCCGGCTCCCTGGCGCTGCTGCGCCGCCCGGCCACCGAAGCCACCGAAGCCACCGAAGCCACCGAAGCCACCGACACGACTGCCACGACTGCCACGACCGACGCGACCGACGCGACCGACGCGACCGACGCGACCGACAAGAAGGTGCTCTGAGATGCCGCCCGTCTTCGCCCACGGCCGCCTGCGCCTGTACCTGCTGAAACTGCTCGACGAGGCGCCCCGGCACGGGTACGAGGTGATCCGGCTGCTGGAGGAGCGTTTCCAGGGGCTGTACGCGCCCTCGGCCGGCACGGTCTACCCGAGGCTCGCGAAACTGGAGTCCGAGGGGCTGGTGACCCACACGACGGAGGGCGGCCGCAAGGTCTACTCGATCACCGAGGCGGGCCGTGCCGAACTCGCCGACCGGGGCGGGGAGCTGGCCGATCTGGAGCTGGAGATCCGGGAGTCGGTCGCCGGACTGGCCGCCGAGATCCGGGACGACGTACGCGGGGCGGCGGGCGATCTGCGCCGCGAGATGCGGGCCGCCGCCTCGCGGGCGCGCGCGGGGGCCGAGGCCGACCAGGGCCGCGGCCCGAGCGCCGCCGAGAAGGACGCGTGGCGGACCGCCAGGGAGGAGCTGCGCCGCGCGAAGCAGGAGTGGAAGGAGCAGGCCAGGCGGGCGAAGGACGAGAGCCGCCGGGCCCGCGAGGAGGCCCAGCGCGCACGCCGCCAGGCGAAGGAGGCGCAGGACAGCGCCCGCCTCCAGGCCGAGGAGGCGCAGGAGCGTCTGCGGCGGGTGGCCCGTCAGGTCCAGGAGCAGGTGAGCCGGGGCGACTGGCCGACCGGTCTGCGCGAGGGCCTGAGCGAACTGAGCAAGGAGTTCGGCCGTTTCGACAAGGGGCAGGGCGGCGGGCTGGGCGCCTGGTCCGACTGGTCGGACTGGGCCGCGGGTCGTCCCGCGTCCCACACAACGCACTCCCCCTCCCCCGAACCTCCCGCCGCGTCCGGCGGGAGCCCGGCCGCGACCCCCGCTCCGAACCTGCGGAAGGACACCCCGGCCGGGGGGGCCGTCCGGGCCGGGGAGGACCCGGCGGTCCCCGGCGAGGGCGGTCCGTCCGGCGAGCTGCCGGAGTGGGCGCGGCGGGAGTCGGCCTCGGACGATCCGGCGCGGGATCTGGAGCGTCTCCTGGACCGCTTCCGTGACGACGTCAGGGACGCGGCCCGCGACCACGGGGTGACGGAGGACCAGCTCCACGAGGTGCGGCACCGTCTCGGCACGGCGGCGGCGCACATCGGGGCCCTGCTGAGGGGGGCCGCCCGCTGAGGGACATCCCGTTCGGCCCGCTGGGCCACGGCGCCCTGTGGCGGACGACCCTGATGGTGGCGAGGCCAACGGCCGGTCCCGCCGCCCCCGCCGCCCCGGCCCCACGGGCCGTCCCGGCCGGGACGGCCCTCCCCCCTCCGGAACGTCCTCCCGAGGCGGCGGTCCGCACCCCGGAGGAGCCTCCCGGGGCGGCGGTCCGCACCCCGGAGCGGGCTCCCGAGGGAGTGCTCCGCACTTCGGCTCGGCACGGCCCCCGTCCACGGGGTCCGCTCACCAACGCCGGGAGCGGGTCTTCGCCCAGAGGCACGGAAGGCCACTGAGACGGGAGCGCGGGCCCCGGGACGAGGCCCGGTACCGCCTCACCCGGCCCGCCGCTCCTCCCCCTCGCCCCCGCCCGCGCCGTACAGCACTCGCCGCACCGCGTCCCCGGTCACCCCGCGCCGGGCGAGGGCCTCGGGGACCGGGCCGGAGAGGGAGAGGAGGCCGAGCAGGAGGTGTTCGTCCCCGAGGGTCCGCTCGCGGCCGGCCAGGGTCTCGCGGAGCGCGCGTTCGAGCACGCTCCTCGCCCCCCGGGAGAACGGCACCCGCCTGCCGCCGAGGAGGCCGCGACCCGGCCGGGCGGCCCCGGTCGCGAGCGCGCCCTCCCCGTGCTCGTCCTCGACCCGGGAGACGATCGCGTCGAGGTCGATCCCGAGACCGGCCAGGGCCTCCTCGTCCTCGCGGGAGAGACCGCCGCGCCTGCGGGCGCGGTCCAGGTCCTCGTACAGCGCCTTCCTGCGCTCCCCTTCCAGGCCGAGCGAGGCCAGGGCGAAGGAGGCCCGGGTGGACTCACGGCCGAGGAGGGCGAGCAGCAGGTGCTCCTCGGTCACCCTGCGGGCCCCGGCCCGCACGGCCAGGTCCACCGCCTCCTGGACGACGGTCCGCGCGGCCTCGCTGAAACGCTCGAACATCACTGCCTCCCGTGCTTCTTGTGTACGGCCTGCCTGCTGACGCCGAGTTCGGCGGCGATCTCCTGCCAGGACCAGCCCCGGTCGCGCGCGCTGCGCACCTGGACCGACTCCAGCTGTTCCAGCAGCCGGCGCAGCGCGGCGACAGCGCGCAGCCCGACCCCTGGATCGCGGTCGCCCGCCCGTTCGGCGAGTTCCGTCGCTTCGGTCATGCATGTCAATGTAGGTTGACATCAGAAGGAACGTCAACCCACATTGACAAACGGAACGGCGGCCGAAGCCCTACACGGTCAGCACGATCTTGCCGAACTGGTCTCCCTCCGCCAGGCGCTCGAAGCCCTCGCGGGCGCGGTCCAGGGGCAGGACGCGGTCGATGACCGGCCGGACCCCGGTCGTCTCGCAGAAGGACAGCAGGGAGGCGAGTTCCTCCTTCGTGCCCATCGTCGATCCGACGACCTTCAGTTCGAGGAAGAAGATCCGGGTGAGTTCGGCGTGCGCGGGCCGGTCGCCACTCGTCGCGCCGGAGATGACCAGCGTGCCCCCCGGGCGCAGCGACGTGACGGAGTGGGACCAAGTGGCGGCGCCCACGGTCTCGATGACGGCGTCGACGCGGTGCGGGAGCCTGGCCCCCGGCTCGAAGGCGTCGGTGGCGCCGAGTTCCACGGCCCGGACGCGGCGCGCGGCGTCCCGGCTGGTGGCGTAGACCCGCAGCCCGGCGGCCCGGCCCAGCACGATCGCGGCGGTGGCCACGCCGCCGCCCGCGCCCTGTACGAGCACCGAGTCCCCGGGCCGCACCCCCGCGTTGGTGAAGAGCATGCGGTACGCGGTGAGCCAGGCGGTGGGCAGACAGGCCGCCTCCTCGAAGCTCAGCCCGGCCGGTTTGGGCAGCAGGTTCCAGGTCGGCACCGTGACCTGCTCGGCGAAGGTGCCCTGGTACTTCTCGGTGAGCAGGGTGCGGCGTTCCGCGGAGCCGACCCCGTGTCCGCTCTGGCCGATCACGGAGTGCAGGACGACCTCGTCGCCGTGCTCGTCGGTCCCGGCCGCGTCGCAGCCCAGGATCATCGGGAGGTGCTTCTCGCCGAGCCCGACCCCGCGCAGCGACCACAGGTCGTGGTGGTTGAGCGAGGCGGCCCGGACGGTCACGGTCGACCAGCCCTCCCGGGCAACGGGGGCGGGGCGTTCGCCGAGTTCGAGGCCGTTGAGCGGCCGGTCGGCGTCGATTCTGGCGGCGTAGGCAGCGAACATGGCCCGACCCTAGGGCGCCCGCCCGGCCACCGGAACCGCGTACCCCTGTGACCCGCCGCACGGCGTACGGACGGACGGCCGGCGTCGGGGCGGGGCGCCGTCGGCCACCCGTCAGGTGCCCGGCGGCGCCCCGCCCCGCGCAACGGCCGGCCGCTGCGTGGGAGCACAACCCCGGTTCAGGCCCGGCGGGCGACGCCCTCCTCGCGGGCCGCGCGGGCCACGGCCTCCGTCACGGCGGGGGCGACGCGTTCGTCGAAGGGGGAGGGAATGACGTAGTCGGCGGCGAGTTCGTCCCCGACGACGCCCGCGAGGGCCTCGGCCGCCGCGATCTTCATGCCCTCGGTGATGTCCGAGGCCCGCACCCGCAGCGCCCCGGCGAAGATGCCGGGGAAGGCGAGCACGTTGTTGATCTGGTTGGGGTAGTCGCTGCGGCCGGTGGCGACGACGGCCGCGTACTTGTGCGCGATCTCGGGGTCGACCTCCGGGTTCGGGTTGGCCATGGCGAACACGAAGGCGCCCTT
Organism: Streptomyces sp. NPDC007088; assembly: GCF_042869355.1. Classification (NCBI taxonomy): domain Bacteria; kingdom Bacillati; phylum Actinomycetota; class Actinomycetes; order Kitasatosporales; family Streptomycetaceae; genus Streptomyces; species Streptomyces sp. NPDC007088. The sequence goes on along the minus strand of NZ_JBIAFO010000002.1, from coordinate 298,099 downwards.
GGCCATCGAGGCGACCGCGGCCTCGGGAACGGTGCCGCCGGAGACGCCGATGAACACGTCGGCCCCGTCGAGCGCCGTCTCCAGGGAGCCGGAGAGGCCCGCCGCGTTGGTGAGTCCGGCCAGTTCGCGCTTGACCGGGGTGAGGTCCTCGCGGTCGGTGCTCAGGACGCCCTTGCGGTCGGCGACCGCGACGTCCCCGATCCCGGCGGCCAGCAGGAACTTCGCGATGGCCGCCCCGGCCGCCCCGGCCCCGGAGATCACGGCCCGCAGTTCCTTCAGCTCCCGTCCGGTCAGCCGGGCCGCGTTGCGCAGGGCGGCGAGCGTCACGACGGCGGTGCCGTGCTGGTCGTCGTGGAAGACGGGGATGTCCAGCCGCTCCTTGAGGCGCCGCTCGATCTCGAAGCAGCGCGGCGCGGCGATGTCCTCCAGGTTGATGCCGCCGAAGGAGGGCGCGAGCCGGACGACGGTCTCCACGATCTCGTCGGCGTCCGTCGTGTCGAGCGCGAGCGGCACCGCGTCGACGCCGCCGAACTGCTTGAAGAGGATCGCCTTGCCCTCCATCACGGGGAGTGAGGCGGCCGGGCCGATGTCCCCGAGGCCGAGGACGGCCGTGCCGTCCGTGACGACGGCCACGACCTGGGAGGTCCAGGTGTACTCGTGGGCGAGTTCCGGCCGTTCGGCGATCGCGGAGCACACCTCGGCGACCCCGGGGGTGTAGGCGAGGGACAGATCGTCCCGGTCCTTGACCGGGACCGTCGACCGGATCTCCATCTTCCCGCCCCGGTGCAGGGCGAAGGCGGGATGGCCGGGCGCTTCCGCGGCGGCCGGGGGACTCGGCGGTCGCGAAGTGGTGAAAGAAGCGGGAGTGGCTGGACCGGTGTCCTGCCGGCTCTGCGGAACGGCGTTCTCGACTGCCACGAGAATGACCCCTTTGCACTTGCGTCGTCGGAGGGTGACCACTCCCTGGTCCAGGGGTGGGCGGGCACCGCGTACGCCGCTTGCGGCGCGGGCCCCCGGTCGGGGGTTCCCGGCTTCCGCAGGTGGGAGGCCACAAGTCGGGCACGTACGCGCGGACGCGCCGCACGCGCGTCCTGAGCCCCGGATGCGGGGTGTAGCCGTCTTTTCTACCGGATCGCCCCCGCCGCACACGAGCCGGATTCGCGACGGCCGCGTCACACCGCCGACCGGAAACCGTTCGCCGCCCGCCGCAACCCCGCGCACCGGTACCGGCGGCCCCACCGGCGACACCGTGCGGCACGCGCGGCACCCACCGGTTCCGGGCGGGAGGACCGCGGCGCACTCCGGCCGGTCAAACAGCGCGATGGCCGGACAAGTCGCACCAAAGAAGTCCACATGGCGAGATGGAGTATGCGCGCCAAGCGCGGGAGGAGGCCGGAGCCGAGAATGACCGGAATAACACTGGACAGCGCGAGGGGATCAACTGGGCGCACTGCCGCGCTTGTTACAAGACGGACCGAACGGCCGTCCCGCCCGTTATCCGATTTTGACATGGGGGAGGCCGTGCATCCTGGCGTCCGAATGGCAAGATGCCGTAACCACACAGGGTCGCGACACCCGAAGACGCGTACGAAGTGACCTTTGTCGGCACTTTCCTGACCACGCCGGAGGCACCCCACCATGACCGCAACCACCCCGCGCCGCTTCCCCGCCGTGAAATCCCGGGCAGCCACGGTCGGCGCGCTCGCGGTCGCGGGCGCCCTGCTGCTCGCCGGCTGCGGCGACCAGACCAAGGACGACAGCAAGCCGGCGGCCTCCGGCAAGGGGGACTCCAAGGTCTCCTCGGCCCCGCTGGCCGACAAACTGCCCCAGGAGATCCGCGACAAGGGCGTGCTCAAGGTCGGTTCGGACATCGCCTACCCGCCGGTGGAGTACAAGGACAAGTCCGGCAAGGTCGTCGGGATCGACCCCGACCTCGGGGTGGCGCTCGGCAAGCAGCTCGGCGTGAAGTTCGAGTTCGAGAACGGCACCTTCGACACACTGCTGACGGGGCTGCGCTCGAAGCGCTACGACATCGCCATGTCCGCCATGACCGACACCGCCGACCGGCAGAACGGCGTGGACGGCGACACCGGCAAGAAGGTCGGCGAGGGCGTCGACTTCGTCGACTACTTCACCGCCGGTGTCTCGATCTACACGCCGAAGGGCAAGACCCAGGGCATCAAGACCTGGGACGACCTGTGCGGCAGGAAGATGGTCGTCCAGCGCGGCACCGTCTCGCACGACCTCGCCAAGGCCCAGGCGAAGAAGTGCCCGGCCGGCAAGAAGCTGGCGATCGAGTCCTTCGACAACGACCAAGAGGCGCAGACCCGGCTGCGGGCCGGCGGCGGGGCCGCGGGCTCCTCGGACTTCCCCGTGGCGGCCTGGGCCGTGAAGACCTCGGGCGGCGGCAAGGACTTCGAACTCGTCGGTGAGCAGGTCGAGGCCGCCCCGTACGGGATCGCCGTCGCGAAGTCCAACACGCGGGTGCGCGACGCGATCAAGGCCGCGCTCGACGCGATCATCGAGAACGGCGAGTACGACAAGATCATCGCCAAGTGGGGCGTCGAGGACGGAAAGGTCACCGAGGCCAAGGTCAACGGCGGCAAGTGACCGGGGCCCGCGCCCCCGAGCCGGTACCGCCACCGGCCGGGGCGCGCGGGCGGACCGTCCGGCGTCCGCGCCCCCAGCGGCCGGGGCCCCGGCCCCGGGGCCCCGCACCACCCCCACCGGCCGATACCGACCGCCCGGTCCGGCGCGGACCGCACCCCGTCGGGCGGCCCGCACCCCCGCCGCGAGACCAGGCCCGCCGCCGCGCGCGGACCGGCCTCGCACCTCGTCCCGCCGGGCCGTCGCGGGTACGGCCGCCCCCCCCACTCCCCACTCCTCCCCGGGTGACGCACGTCCCCGAGGACGTCGAAAGGCAGAGGCAGCATCCGTGTCGTCTGACATCACCACCGAGGCGGGCCCGAAGGACGCGCCCCCTCCGGGCCCCGAGGCCATCCGGGCCGTCCCCGTACGGCACTTCGGGCGCTACATAGCCGCCGTGGTCGCCCTCGCCGTCCTGGCGTCCCTCGTGTACGCCTTCTCGCAGGGGAAGATCAACTGGGGCGCCGTCCCCGACTACTTCCTCGACGACCGCATCCTCACCGGCATGGGCAAGACCCTGCTGCTGACGGTGATCTCCATGCTGATCGGCGTCGTCGGCGGCATCCTGCTGGCCGTGATGCGGCTGTCGAAGAACCCGGTGACCTCGTCCATCGCGTGGTTCTACATCTGGTTCTTCCGGGGCACCCCGGTCCTGGTCCAGCTCATGGTGTGGTTCAACCTGGGCCTGGTCTTCGAGTACATCAACCTCGGGCCGCTCTACAAGGACTACTGGTCCTCGTTCATGACCCCGCTGCTCACCGCGCTGCTCGGGCTCGGTCTCAACGAGGCCGCGTACATGGCGGAGATCTGCCGCGCCGGTCTGCTCTCGGTGGACGAGGGCCAGACGGAGGCCTCCCAGGCGCTCGGCATGAGCCACTCCAAGACCCTGCGCCGCATCGTCGTCCCGCAGGCCATGCGCGTCATCGTGCCGCCCACCGGCAACGAGGTCATCAACATGCTCAAGACGACCTCGCTCGTCGCGGCGGTGCAGTACCCCGAACTGCTGCGCGCCGCCCAGGACATCGGGCAGGTCTCCGGCGCCCCCGTCGAGATGCTGTTCGTCGCCGCCGCCTGGTACCTGATCCTCACCTCCGCGCTGAGCGTGGGCCAGTACTACGTCGAGCGGTACTACGCGCGCGGCTCCAGCCGGGCGCTGCCCGCGACCCCGTTCCAGAAGATCAAGGCCAACGTACTGTCGCTGGGCCGTCCGTCGGGAGGCATGGCATGAGTGATCTCACGAAGCGGTCCGGGGCCCCGGACGCGGCGGGCACCCCCATGGTGAAGGCCGAGGGCGTCCACAAGTCCTTCGGCAGCCTGGACGTCCTCAAGGGCATCGACCTGGAGGTGGCCAAGGGCGAGGTGTTCTGCCTGATCGGCCCCTCCGGCTCGGGCAAGTCGACCTTCCTGCGGTGCATCAACCACCTGGAGAAGGTCAACGCGGGCCGGCTGTACGTCGAGGGGGAACTGGTCGGCTACCGGCAGCGCGGCGACAAGCTGTACGAGCTGAAGGACAGCGAGGTCGCCCTGCGCCGCCGGGACATCGGCATGGTCTTCCAGCGCTTCAACCTCTTCCCGCACAAGACCGCGCTGGAGAACATCATCGAGGCCCCGACGCAGGTCAAGGGCGTCCCGAAGGCGCAGGCGCGGGCGCGCGCCGGTGAACTGCTGGAGCGGGTCGGTCTCGCCGACAAGGCGGGCAGCTACCCCTCGCAGCTCTCCGGCGGCCAGCAGCAGCGCGTCGCGATCGCGCGGGCCCTCGCGATGGACCCGAAGCTCATGCTGTTCGACGAGCCGACCTCGGCGCTCGACCCGGAGCTGGTCGGCGACGTCCTCGACGTGATGCGCGACCTCGCCGAGTCCGGCATGACGATGATCGTGGTCACGCACGAGATGGGCTTCGCCCGCGAGGTCGGCGACTCGCTGGTCTTCATGGACGGCGGGGTGGTGGTCGAGTCCGGCAACCCGCGCGAGGTGCTGACCGACCCGCGGCACGAGCGGACCAAAGCCTTCCTGTCGAAGGTCCTGTGAGGCGGCAGGGGGCGGGTCCCGGCCGCCCGGCGCGGGGCCACTGAGCACGGCGGGGCCGGGCCGGCGCGTGCGGGGCGATACGGAGCGGATGATTCCGTACCGCCCCGCGCGACTTCGGCCCACGATCTCACTTCAAGGCGAGCACCAGCGCGTCGGAGGGCGAGGACCACACGGCGCGGGCCTCGGCGAAACCGGCCGCGCGCAGCATCTCGGTGTGCCGGCCGACGGGCAGGCTGTCGCCCTCGGCGTGCTCCCCGTACAGCGCGAACCGTTCGGCGGTGGGCCCGGCGAGCACCGGGTCGGCGGCGGCGGTCCGCCACCAGTCCGCCCAGTCCAGCGCCCCCGCGGCGCGGGCCCGGTCCATGGCCGCGTGCCGGTGCGCGCGTTCGGCGGCGTTGATCCTCGGCGTGGCGGGGTCGGGCATGTGGTCGGCGTTCATGAAGGCCCCGCCCTCCCGCACGAGCGCGGGAAGCCGCCCGTAGAGGGCGCGCAGATCGGCGCTCGGCAGCCAGTGCAGGGCGGTGGCGGTGAGGACCACGTCGTAGGTCTCGTACGGCAGCTCACGCGTCCACTCGGGCCGCTTGAGGTCGGCGGTCACGAAGGAGACCCGTTCGTCCCCCGCGAAGGTGCCCCGGGCGATCGCGAGCAGCGCCGGGTCGAGGTCGACTCCGGTGCTCCGCGCGTCCGGGAAGCGGCGCAGCACCCGGTCCGTGATGCTCCCCGTGCCGCACGCGAGGTCCAAGACCCTGGGGGCGGGGCCGGCCAGCGCCTCCGTCATGTCGAGCATGACCCGGAACCGCTCCTCGCGGTCGGGCATGTACCACTCCTGCTGCCGGTCCCAGCTCTCCTGCCAGGCCCGCCAGTCCGTCGCGTACGGTGCCGCGTCCGTCCCCGTCCCGCCCATGTCCGTCCTCCCGTAGCCGGGCGCGTACGCCCGGGAACCCGGGGCGTACGCGCCCCGAAGCCGACCCACCGCGCAGCACGGCGATACGTAATACCCTCGGTACAAGTTCAGCCATTACCGCCGTGCGACACACGCACGATAGACCGCCCCGGTAAGGACAACAAGTGGAACTGGCCTATTACTCGGACTACGCCGTGCGCCTGGTCAACACCGAGGAGCCCGCACGCCGCAAGGACTCCCTGACCTCGGTCGAGGCGGTACGGGAGCTGTTCGGCTCCAGCACGCAGGCCGCCCGCCGGGCCGGCGACGCGGATGTCACACGCTTCCGGGGCGTGCGGGCCCGGCTGCGCGCCGTCTTCGAGGCCGCCGACCGGGGCGAGCAGGAGCAGGCGGTGCACCTGCTGAACTCCCTGCTCCTGGAGTTCCCGGTGAGCCCGCAGGTCTCGGGGCACGAGTACCTGGACGAGTCCGGGAACCCGCGCTGGCACATGCACCTCGCGGAGCACCCCTCGAACGCCACCGCCGGTTACGCGGCGATCGCCGCGATGGGCCTCGCCTTCCACCTCACCGAGTACGGGGTGGACCGGCTCGGTCTGTGCCAGGCGGCGCCCTGCCGCAACGCCTACCTGGACACCTCGACGAACCGTTCGCGCCGCTACTGCTCGGACCGCTGCGCGACCCGCGCCAACGTGGCCGCCTACCGCGCCCGCAAACGCCGGGAGGCCGAGGCCCCGGGCGCCGGCCCGGAGCGCACGGGACGCACGGAGGACAGCCCCCAGCGCACGAGCGAGACGGCGGAGCCGAGCACCCCGCCCACGCCGGTGCCCGCGGCCGACCCGGCGGAGCGCTGAGCCGGCCCGTCCTCGCCACCGGACCACCCGGACCCCGCCGGGGCCCCCTCGGGCGGTCCCCCGCCCGCGGCGGGCCCACCGCCCGTCCCCCCGGCCACCGGACGGTCCTCCTGGGCGCCCCCGCGCGGCCGGTACCGCCCCAGGACCCGCCCCAGGACCAGTTCTCCCGGCACGGTTCCGTAGTCGGTGCTGTCGCCCCCGGCGTACGGATTGTCCCCCCGCACCCACCAGCCGCCCGCCCGGCGCTCGACGGCGCGTTTGACGACGAGCAGATCCTGCTGGAACGGGTGGCGCAGGACCACCACGTCACCCGGTCGGACCCGGGCGCCGTAACGCACCAGAAGCTGGTCCCCGTGCCGCAGCGTCGGCAGCATCGAGGGCCCGTGCACCTCCGCGACCCCGAAGGGCGCCCCGGTCTCCCCCGCTCGCGCCCGCTCGCCCGGCTCAGGCATGGCGCACCTCCCCAGACTCCGCACCGCTCAACACCGTTCCCCAACCTCCACCGGTCCCAGTCTCACCCGGGACTTTTGCCCTAAGCCCCCGGGGGCACCCGAGAAAAGCGGCTCTCCACGGAGTAATGTCCCACCTGAGAAGACGATCACGAGGAAGGACAGCTCACATGCTCTCCCGCCTGTTTGCCCCCAAGGTCACGGTCAGCGCCCACTGCGACCTGCCCTGCGGCGTGTACGACCCGGCGCAGGCCCGCATCGAGGCCGAGTCAGTCAAGGCCGTCCAGGAGAAGTACCAGGCCAACGAGGACGCCGATTTCCGCACTCGCGCCATCATCATCAAGGAGCAGCGCGCGGAGCTGGCCAAGCACCACGTCTCCGTCCTGTGGAGCGACTACTTCAAGCCGCCGCACTTCGAGAAGTACCCGGAGCTGCACCAGCTGGTCAACGACACCCTGAAGGCGCTCTCCGCGGCCAAGGGCTCGAACGACCCGGCCACCGGCCAGAAGGCGCTCGACCTGATCGCCCAGATCGACAAGATCTTCTGGGAGACCAAGAAGGCGTGACTTTCTGTTAGGCCGTCTGACCCGCGATTTCGCTGGTCATGCCGGCCACCTGTCCGCACCCGGCCCGCAGGCCGCCGAGCACGGCGTCCCTCACGGACCGGGTGCGGTCTTCTTCCCCCGGCCACAGACGCGCGTAGATCCGCAGCGTGACGACGGCGGACGTGGCCGAGAACCATCTGCACCTGCTTGACGCTCGCCCCGCCCGCGATGAGCGCGGAGGTGCCGCAGGTCGTGTGTGACCGTGTGCGGCAGCCCGAAGGGCTTGCGGCCCTCACGTCCGACCGCCTCGTTCTCCTCCGCCCGGAGCTACTCGCGGGCGCAGTTCCACTCGGTCTTCCCACGGGGATAGTCGAGCGACTCGCCCTCCCCCATCGTGAAGAGCCGATCCGTGGAAGGGCGCGCGGCGGGCTCCCCGAGGAGCGCGTCGGTGACGACCTCCCCGACCGGAACCGTCCGCCGGGACTTCGCGGTCTTCGGCGGGCCGCCCCTCCCCGACCGGAGCCGCTGCCGGTCCACGCGGACGCCAACTACCCTGCCCCGCCGGACCAGTAGAATCTCGTTCCTTCGACAGCGCCTCAAGACCCGGAACGGTGGAATCCGGCGGTGTCCCCGAGGCGACACCCGGGCTTGTCTGTCTGCACGGCCTCGGCCCGGCCCAGGGCACGACAACCGTCCACCGAATCCGCCCAGGGCCCGTCGCGAGGCCGCGCGGTCAGGCGTACCCCCGAAGGATCTGTGCGGCGATTTCTTGGATGTGCTCGCGGGCTTCTGCGGGGCCGGTGACGGTGACGCTGTCGCCGAACTGCAGTAGCGGGCGCACGTCCTCCACGTCCCGAGCGGTGACCGTGATGCGTATGCGTTGCGTTGCGGTGGTGTCCCGAACGGTCAGGCGGCGGCCGAGGACGCGCCTCGCTCGGCCCAGTTGGTTCGCGTCGAGTTCGGCGTCGATCCGGAAGCCCTCCGCGTTCTCCCAGTTGGCCGTCAGTTCGCTTGCGACACTTTCCAGGGTCACGTCCGGACGCGTTCGACGGGCTTCCCGGATCGGCTCCCAGTCGGCGATCCGTTCCAGCGCGTGAAGTCGGGGACGGGCCGCGGAGTCCGCCACGAGATACCACTTCCCGGCTTTGGCCAGTAGCCCGTAAGGGTCGACGACCCGCCAGGTGGCCTCGACGTCCCCGGACCGGCGGTAGCGGATACGCAACCGGACACCGCGCCGCAGGTCACCCACCAGCGTTGCCGGAGGCAGTCCCTCGGCGTCTCCGGCGAACCACGGCCTGTTGTCGGTGGTCACGACCGCGCTCAAGGGCAGCGCGCCGGTGTCCGGCAGGCGCAGGGTCGACCGCATCTTCTTGTGCGCGCGCCGGGTGTCGGCCGCGGCTCCCAGTTGCTCGCGCTGCCTGTCGTCGAGGCCGTGGAGCGCGAGATGGTCCCGCTCGCTCGGGGTGAGCCGTGACGTGTCGAGCACCCCGCCGGGGAGAAGGGTCACCCCGCCCCAACGGCCTCGTCGGATCAGCAGCGGGAAGCCCGCTTCTTGCAGCCACCGCAGATCTCGCAGGACGGTGCGGACCGACACACCGACCCGCGCCGCCAGATCAGTGGTCGTCGTGGTCTCCCGGGACTGCAGCGCCAGCAGCAGTGAGAAGAAACGCTCCGAAGTCACGTGATCAAGAATCCCAGGAAACATGACGGAAGCCGTCATGTATGACAGGCAAGCTGCCGTCGTCCAGTGAGACCGACCAGCCCGAGGATGCTCAGATGACGGTTCTTCTTGTAGGCGACAGCAATCTCGCTCGCCTGTACGACGAATTCCCCGACTTGGTGCCGCAAGCGTTCGGCGCCGACGTCGAGTGCCGAGCCGCGGGGGGCGCGTGGTCCGGCTCCCTTCGCCACCAGATCGGCGACCGGACAGCGCGGGACTACGAGGCCGTCGTGGTGTCGATCGGAAGCAGCGACAGCCACCCGCCCTACGGCAGTTCCCCGGCGGCCTTCCGCGAGAACCTGTCCCGGGAACTGGAGAGCGGAGGACGGTGGATCGCCCTTCTGCCGCGTGACCTGCTCCGCGCTTATGCCCCCTGCACAGCCGACGAGGTCAACCCCCGTATCCGGGGCTTCGGCGGGATTCTGGCCGAGCTGGTCACGGCATCCGGCGGCATCGCACTGGATGTGGGGGCGATAACCGGAACACCCGCGCCGGCGGCGTACGAGGACGACGGCATCCATCTGACGCGCGGGGCCTACGAGAAGCTGGTGCCCGAGATCGCCCACGCGATCAAGGCGGTCGCACGATGAAGTAGCTCCGGCCCCGCTTCTACGCCGACCCGCTCGACAGCGCACGCGGCTCGCGGACCTGCTGGAGAGCGCACGCGGCTTCGGGCCCCCTCGATACATCGGCTTCGGGCCCGGCGACGGCGCGGCCCCGGACTCCGGAGCGGGCGGGCGCCGCCCCTCCCCCGGCGTCCTCGGCGGGCGGGCGCCGCGTACGCGCGTCCAGGCGAGGCACGGCGGGCGGTAGCCGTGACGCCGTTCAGCGCTCCCGGTGGGCGGCCGGACTCGGGCCCTTCGCCGCGCGGGTGAGGGCGCGGTCGACGAGGGGGCCCGCCGCTCCCGTGTAGGTGGCCGGGTCGCACAGGCCGGCGAGGCGGTCGGGGGTGAGCAGGTCCTTGAGCGCGGGCTCCTCGGCGAGGAGGCCGGCGAGGGGCCGGCCCGTTTCCTCGGCGTGGCGGGAGCAGCGGGCGAGGAGGGATTTCGCCGGGGCCTTGCCGAGGTGCGGGGCGAGGACGGCGGCGAGGCGTTCGGAGACGATCTGGCTGCCGGTGAGGGCCAGGTTGGCGCGCATCGCGGCCGGGCGCACGTCGAGGCCCTCGGCGAGTTCGGCGGCGGTCGCGGCGGCGCCGCCGGTCAGCCGCAGGCATTCGCGCAGCGGCAGCCACTCGGCGTGCCAGGCGCCCGCGGAGCGCTCGTCCTCGCTCAGCAGGCACTGCGCCAGTATCCCTGCCAGGGACGGGACTTGGAGGGCGGCGGTGCGTACGAGGGTGGCGAGGACGGGGTTGCGTTTGTGCGGCATGGCGGAGGAGCCGCCGCGCCCCTCGGGGCCGGGTTCGGCGAGTTCGCGGACCTCGGTGCGGCTGAGCTGCTGAACGTCGAGGGCGAGTTTGCCGAGCGTGCCCGCCGTCAGCGCGAGGTGCGCGGCGAGATCGGCGAGCGGGGTGCGCAGCGCGTGCCAGGGCAGGAGTGGGCGGGCGAGACCGGTCTCCTCGGCGAAGGCGTCCGTGAGCGCTTCGGCGTAGGCGGCGGGGTCGGTCGCGGGGTCCGCCAGGCGGGCGTACTCCAGGTAGCCGGCGAGGGTCCCGGCGGCGCCGCCGAGCGAGACGGGCAGGCCCCCTTCGCGCAGCGCGGCGAGACGGTCGCGGGCGTCGAGCAGGGCGTGGCGCCAGCCGGCGGCCTTGAGGCCGAAGGTGGTGGGGACGGCGTGCAGGCCGAGGGTCCGTCCGGCGAGGGTTGTGTCGCGGTGGGCGGCGGCGAGCGCGGCGAGCGCGTCGACGGTGCGGTCGAGGTCGGCGAGGAGCGGGCCGAGGGCCCGGTGGGCGATGAGCATCGCGGCCGTGTCGAGGATGTCCTGGCTGGTCGAGCCGCGGTGGACGTACTCGGCGGCCCCGGGGTCGCGGTCGGCGACCGCGCGGGCGAGGGCGGCGACCAGCCCGACGACGGGATTGGCGGTCTCCCGCGAGGCCAGGGCGAGGGCGCGCGCGTCGAAGTGCCCGGTGCGGGCGGTGTCGGCGATCACCGCGGCGGCACGGGCGGGCACGGTGCCGAGCCGGGCCTGGGCGCGGACGAGCGCGGTCTCCGCGTCGAGCATCGCGCGGACCCAGGCGCGGTCGGTCACGGCCGCCTCGACGGCCGTCCCGGCGCGGACCGGGGAGAGCAGGCCGGTGTCCTCGTCCGCCCCCTCGCGCCCTTCACGCTCCCGGGCGCGCGGAGCGGCGTCATCGTCGTCCGTACGTTCCGAGGGCCGCCCCCCGGCGTCCTCGCGGTCCGGGGTGTGCTGCTCTTCGGTGGTCACGCGGTCACCTCGCGGGGGACGGTCAGGGCGGGGTGCCCGGCGTCGGGCGCGGGCACGGGGGTGGGGAGGTGGGGCAGGGCGAGGACCGCGCGGGCGATGGCGTCGGAGTCGCCGAGGGTCACCGAGTCCACGCCGGGGCGGATGCCCGCGGCGGTCGCCCAGTGGACGGCCTCGGTGGGCACACCGTACGCGAAGCGGCGGGCTTGGGCGTGGCCCGTGCGGTCGATCAGGCGGTTGGGGCGCGCGGTGACGGCGAGCCCGCCGGTCTCGTAACTGCCGCCGGTGGCGCGGGGGATGCGGTACGCGGCGGCCTGCCCGGTGTCGAGGAGGTCGCGCAGGAGCGGGTCGGCGGTGCGGCGTACGTCGGGGGTGGGCAGCCGGGCCTCGATGAGGACGTCGGCGCGGACGACGGGGCCGGGGACGTGGGCGGAGGCCGCGGTGAAGGCGGGGGTGCGGGTGTCGAGTCCGACGCGCGGGTCGGGGCCGACCAGATGGAGGACGCCGGCCTCGACGAGGGCGTGCGCCTCCTCGATCCGGGAGAGGGGCGGGCCGATGGAGAGATAGGCGTTGAGCGGGGTGTACCAGCCGTCGAGATCGGCGTGGTAGCTGTCGCCGTCGATGCCCGCGTGGTCGACGGCCAGGCGTATCTCGTTGCGCAGGTCGCGCAGGACGTCGAGGGCGGCCTTGAGCGGGCCGTGGACGTTGCCCGCGCGGGCGGCGGCGATGTCGCGGCGCAGGTGGCCGAGGAGCCACCGGCGGAAGGACTCGCGGTCGGGGAAGGCGAGGCCGTGGGCGGGGGCGGCGAGCCGGGCCCAGTCCCAGCGGTCGCCGGGGGGTATGCCCAGGGCGTCGAGGAGCCGTTCCTCCTCGGCGGGGCCCGCGGCGAGGAAGGCGGCGGTGAACTCCGCACGCGGGGCGGCATGGCCGCGCTCGGCGAGGAGGGCCGCGTAGTAGACGGTGCGGACTTCCTTCGAGACGAGCGGCCAGATGTCGGCGCGGAAGCCGACGCGTTCGCCGCGCGCGGCGCGTTCGCGCAGGGCGGCGATGCGGTCGGGGGTGAGCAGCAGGGGCTGGTGGCGCCCGTGCGGGCCCTTCTCGTTGGCGCCGCGCGCGTGGTACGGGATGCCGCGCCGGGAGGTGCCCCAGAGCACGGGTTCCTCGCCGGAGGGCCGGTAGACCAGGCGGTCGCCGGTGCGGTGGTAGGTGCCGCCGCGGCCCTCGGTGAGGAGGGCGAGCAGGTCGAAGAAGGCCAGGCCGAGACCGCGCAGCAGGACCGGCCGGCCGGGGTGGACGGCGCGCAGGTCGAGGTCGGCGGGGTTGGCGGGCGCGATGTGGAGCAGTCCGTGGGCGGCGGCGAGGGCGGCGGTGCGCCGTTCGGCCGGGGTGGGCAGGGCCGGGACGTGGCCCTGGGCGAGGACGACGGCGTGCAGCCCGGTGAGGCGGGTGCCGTCGGCGAGCAGGACCTCCTGCGGGGCCTCGTCCCCGGCGGGCGGCATGGCCAGGGCGCGGGTGCGGTGGCGGCGGACGGTGACCTGGGCGGGGGCCCGCTCCAGGACGCGGTCGAGGGCGTGGCGCAGGTAGTGGCCGTACAGGGCGCGGGTGGGGTACGTGTCGGGGCCGAGCGCGGCGGCCTCGGCGCGCGCGGCCGGATCGTCCTCGGTGCCGGGCGGTACGGGTTCGCGGGCCCACTCCCACAGGGAGGGGCCCGGTTCGACGGGTCCTTCGAGGGTGACGCTCGCGTCCGTCCAGACGGTGATCTGGGCGGCGACGGTGTTCATGAGGAGGTGGCGCGACTGGTCGGTGCGCCACACGGCTCCCGCGCCGGGCTCGGCGGGGTCGACGAGGTGGACGAGGACCGAGGTGGCGGCGGGCGCGCGGCGGAGCCGGGCGCACAGCCGCTCCAGGACGGACAGCCCGCGGGGTCCGGCCCCGACGAGGCAGACCTCGATCCCGTCCGGGCTCACGAGGTCTGCTCCACGGGCGGGGCGGCCGGGCCCGCGGGCTCGGCGCGCTCGGCCTCGGCGGGGCTCGTGGGGGCGGGTCCGCGCATCGGGGTGAACCAGGCGAAGACCGCGAGGAGGAGCCGTACGACCCCGCTCAGGGCGATGATCAGGTAGACGTTGTGCAGGGCGCTCTCCATGAACCCGCCGACGAGCGCGGCGACCGGGATGGAGGTGAAGGCGAGCATCCGCGTGGCGGCGACGACCCGTCCCAGCAGGTGTCCGGGGACGATCCGCTGGCGCAGGGTGAACCACGAGACCATGTTGACGGAGGCGCACGCGAAGACGAGGCCCCACAGCAGGCCGATGACCACGGTCTCCCGCAGCGGTACGAGGACGAGGGTGAGGCAACCGGCGGCGGCGGTCGTGCAGATGATGATGCGCCCGGCCTCGAAGCGCTTGTTGAGGCGTCCGGCGACGGCGGCGCCGAGGACGGCACCGGCCCCCTGGCAGGCGAGGACGCCGCCGATCTGGGAGGGGCTGAGGTGGCGGTAGCTCGTCAGGTAGAAGACGAAGTTGGCCTGCACGATCCAGGTCGCGAAGTTGGTCCCGGTGAACAGGAGCGAGCCGGCCAGCAGCAGCCGGTTGCGGCGGAAGATGTACTGCCCGGCCTCGGCGAGGTCCTGGCGGAAGGTGGGCCGCTTGCCGGTGCGCGGGGCGCGTTGCCCGCCGCTGTCGCCGATCAGGAGGATGGCGCCGGCCGACACGAGGTAGGAGAGCGCGTTGAAGGTGATGGTGGCCTCGTAGCCGAGGACCGCGATGGCGCCACCGGCGATGACGGGGCCGACCATGCCCATGATGTTGTCGCCGGACTGAAGCCGCCCGTTGCCCTGGGCGAGTTTGTCCTTGGGCAGGATCTCGGGCAGGAAGCTCTGGAAGGCCGGGTGGTAGACGGGCTCGACGCAGCCGAGCACGAGGGCGACGACGAGGATCACGCCGAGGGAGTGGACGTCGGCGATGACGAGCACGGCGAGGACGCCCGCGACGGCCGCGGCGGCGAGGTCCCCGCCGACGAGGATGCGCCGCCGGTCGAAGCGGTCGGCCCACACGCCGCCGGGCAGCGAGAGCAGCAGGAAGGGCAGGTACTCGACGACGTAGACGAGGCTGGTGCTGAGCGCGGAGCCGGTCTGGTGCAGGACGAGAAGCGGCAGGGTGATCCGGTAGACCCAGTTGCCGAGCGACGAGGTCACGTAGGCGCCCAGCAGGAGGTGGTAGCGCTTGCCCATATCAGCCCATTCGTACGGTCGTTCTGGTGGCCTGTACATGAAGAGGGCGCCGGTACGCCGGAGTTGACCGGTCTCGGTACCGGTTTCCGGGTACGGGCGCCCTCGACTCAGGAGGGTACGGCCACCGGGCGCGGCGCGCTCACCGGCGTGCCGCACACCTCGCAGTCCTCAAGCCGCTTCCAGTGCTCGACGGCGGTCGTCGCGTAGTCCGCGAAGCGCAGTTCCATGAGGCGGTCGGTCGCGACGGGCGGGGCGACGCCGGTCGCGAGGCGGACGACCTCGCCGAGCAGGAAACCGGTCGTCATGGTGACGAGGGGCCCGAAGGCCGCGTTGTCCCCGCCGATCTGCCGTTCGGTCTTCTCGCTGAGCAGGGCCTTGGAGGTCGCGTCGGTCTCGAAGACGTGCCGGCGCCAGCAGGCCACGCAGCCGGTCTGTCCGGGCAGCACCGTGTAGTAGATGGAGCGCTGGGTGTCGAGCCCGCCGGTGGTGAAGGGGACCGAGGCGCGTACGCACGCCTCGTTGACCCAGGGGATGATCTCCGTCTTGGGCCGGTCCGCGACGCACACCACGACATCGGCGCCCTCGACGACGGCGGAGACGTCCTCGACCGATCCGAGCCGCTTCTCGACGGGTTCGATGTCGAGGCGGGAGTTGAACTCCTTGATGCGCTCGACGGCGCGGGCGAGCTTGGGCTGCCCCACGTCGCTCTCGCGGTAGAGGATCTGCCGGTTCAGGTTGGAGAGTTCGACCCGGTCGAACTCGACGGCGCGGATATGGCCGATACCGACCGCCGCCATGTCGAACAGGAGGTGGGAGCCGAGTCCGCCGAGCCCGAGCAGGGTCACCCGGCAGTCGCGCAGCCGGCGCTGCATCGCGTACTTGTCGTCGCCGAGGCGGGCGTAGGACCCGAAGAAGTTGATGTTGCGTTCCCAGCGCTTCTGTTCGTACGCGTCGAGGACGCCCTCGGGCGAGACGGCCGCGTCGATGAGGAAGCCGGCGGCGTCGAACTCGGACACGGCCGCGCGTACGTCCTCCTCGGTCACCTCGGGGAACTCGGCGACGAGGTCCCGGTGCGTCTCGGGGACGGTGCGGCTGCCGTCGAGGAGGGCCAGGAGGCGGCGTACGGCGCCGGTCGGGTCGTGGACCGTCGTGACCTCGCCGAACCCGTTGATCAGGACGTTCTCTCCGGAGCCGTAGACGGCGTTCATGTGCTTGAGCTGGGGCCGGACCCCGTCGGGAAGGGACACGACAACTCCTGTGAGATACTGGAAACTTGGCTCCGCGCGCCAGGCGGCCGGGCAAGGGCCGCCGGCCTCGCGCGGCGGGGTGCCGTGGCACCGGCCCCGGAGGTCCCGGGCCGCGACCGGCGGGCAGTTGGGGCGCTCGCCGGTCGCGACGCTCGTCTCACCGGGGCATTCAGCCCTCGGCGCCGACGCCGGCCACGCTGGCCGTCACGGTCGTCATCTTGATCGACATGGGAATCACCTGCCTCTCCTTGTTCGGGCGTACCCGGTCCCGGTCGGGAACGGGAATCCTTGGGAACGGCCGGGGCCGTCCGGACCTGTCAGCCCCAGCCGAGGTCACCGCTGCCGGTGAACCCGGGGCCGTCGGCACCGGTGGCCCCCCAGGCCACCGGACATCCGCGAGGAACGGTCCTGAACGCGCCGCGGCCGGTGGGCAGTACCCCGGCGGAAGCTGGCCGGAAAGCGTCCATGACGTTCTTGACAAGCATGTTTCCCCCCAGGGAAAGCTCCTCTGCACTGTCGCGCGGCATTACTTTGACACGGCGGAACCGCAGGATCACCGCCTGTCAGGGCTCCTATAGGCCCGTGGCACATTCAGGAGGGGTGGATAGGGTGCGTAACGGTCTGAATGCACAGCCCGAAGAGGTGTCACCGCGTGGTGCGGACACCGTTTCGCTCTACTGCGCGACGCTCGCCGCGCCAGGAACCTCCTGGGAGGAGCTGCGGGGGAACCTCGGCCTGAGCCCGGAGTCCTTCGACCGGGCGGCGGGGGAACTGCTCGCCCTCGGGCTGCTGGAGCACTCCTCGATCACCGGGGACCGGCGTCTGTACGCGGCCGGGCCGGCCAACGCCCTGCTGCGGATCAGCCGCACCCTCCAGAGCACCCTCGCCGAGGGCCAGCAGCAGCTCGGACGGCTCACCTCGGTGCTTGCCGCGCTCGGGCCCGGCCCCCGGCAGGGCGCGGGCGGCGAGGGGCCCGTCGAGCTGCTGGTGAACCTGGAGTCGGTGCAGCGCACGATCACCGAACTCTCCGCGCAGGCCCGGCAGGAGGTACTCACCTCGCAGCCGGGCGGGCCGCGCCCCCAGGAGCAGTTGCAGGAGTCGCGCAGCCGGACCGAGGAGATGCTGCGGCGCGGGATCGCGATGCGGACGCTGTACCAGCGCTCGGCCCAGTTCAGCCCGGTGACGGTGGACTTCGTCCGCTTCGTCACCGGTCTGGGGGCGCAGGTGCACACGGTGGACGACGCCTTCATGCGGCTGCTCGTCTTCGACCGTGAGACCGCCCTCATCTCGCTGCGGGACGACACCGACGGGGCGCTCCTGGTACGCGATCCGCACGTCGTGTACTTCGCCGTCCAGGCGTACGAGCGGGCCTGGTCGGAGAGCCACCCCTTCCCCGCCCGCTACGAGCGGCAACAGGTGGTCGAGGGCTCGGACGCGGTGAAGCAGTCGATCATGCGGCTGCTCGTGGAGGGGCTGGAGGTCGGCGTGATCGCGCGGCGCCTCGGCATCTCGCAGCGGACCTGCCAGCGCCACATCTCCGAACTGCTCCACCGGCTCGGCGCCCGCAACCGCCTCCAGGCGGGCTATCTCATCGGCCGCCTCGGTCTGCTGGAGGGGGAGCCCGCCCCCGCCGCCGGAATCCCGGCCGACTGACGCACGCCCGCCGGACCCCGCCCGCGGGCGTCGCCGGCCGGGAACTCGCCGCTGTGGGCGACCGTTGGACTGGACACATCCGGAAACGGACACATCGAAGCGAACGCGACGAAGGAGACCCATGGCCGGCTTTCTCGACCGGGCGAAGGAACAGGCACAGCGTGGGCTCGCCCAGGGCAAACAGAAGTACGACGAGGTGCAGACCCAGCGGACCGGCGCGGACCTGCTGAAGAAGCTCGGCGCCGCCTACTACGCGGAGCGCCACGGAAGCGGTGACCCGGCCGCCACCCAGCGCGCCCTGGCGGCCGTCGAGGCGCACGCCGCCACCCACGGGGACGGCTTCCTGCACGGCTGAGCCGAGGGCGTCCCGGGCGGAGGCGGACGCCGCCCCGCCCGGGGGCTCCCGTGCGGCCCCCGCCCCGCGCCGCGAGCCGAAGTGCCGCACGGCCTCGTCCGCCACCTCGCCCGGCGACCGGTGGGTGTCGTCGGCCCGCGGGTGGCCCGGCAGGCCCTCGTCCTCGCCGGCCGAGTCACGCCACCGTGGGGAGGGCGGCCCCGGCGCTCCATCGGTTTCGCCCCGTGCGGCCCTCCCCCGCCCCGCGCCGCCGCCCAGCGCACCCGACAATGGCCGTATGCCCCAAGACGCCGACCACGGCCCGATATCCACCGCCGCGGCTCTCGCCGGCCCGCTGGGACGGCCGCGGCTGCCCTCGCCTCTTCAGGAGGTGGCGGATTCCCGGTTCTCCGCGTACGGGGTGCGGTTGCTGCTGAAGCGGGACGATCTGGTGCACACCGAGATCCCGGGGAACAAGTGGCGCAAACTCGTGCCGAACCTGGCGGGGGCCGCCGGGCACACCCTCGTGACCTTCGGCGGCGCCTACTCGAACCACCTGCGGGCCACGGCGGCGGCGGGCCGGCTGCTCGGCCTGCCCACCGTCGGCCTCGTACGCGGGCAGGAACTGGCCTCGCGTCCGCCCAACCCCTCGCTGGAGCGGTGTCTCGCGGACGGGATGCGGCTGCACTTCGTGGACCGCTCGGCGTACCGCCGCAAGACCGAGCCGGAGGTCCTCGACTCGCTCCTGGCCGCCGCGCGGGTCGAGCGGCCGTACGTCGTGCCGGAGGGCGGGAGCAACGCGGCGGCCGTCCGGGGCTGCGCCGAACTGGGCCGGGAACTGGCGGGGCGGGCCGATCTCGTCGCCGTCGCCTGCGGGACGGGCGGCACCCTGGCCGGGCTCGCGGCCGGGTTCACCGGGGGCGCCACGCTCGGCGTCCCCGTGCTGCGCGGCGGTTTCCTTGAGGGCGAGATCGAGGCGCTGCAACGCGCGGCCTTCGGGCGCAGGACCGGCCGCTGGAGTCTGGACGAGCGCTTCCACGGGGGCGGCTACGGCCGGGTCCCCGCGGCGCTGGAGAGCTTCGCACAGGACTTCGAGGACCGGCACGGGCTCGCCGTGGAGCGCCGCTACGTCGCCAAACTCCTGTACGCCCTGACCCGCCTGGCCGCCGAGGGGGCCTTCGCCCCGGGCACGAGCGTGGCCGCCGTCGTCACGGGCGCCCCGGAGCCGGGGGCGGGCACCGGATCCGGGGGCTGAGCCCGCGAGCGGCATCCGCCCGCGGGCCGCCACGGCTCGGGGCCGGCGCGACTCACACCGGCCCGTCCTCCCGGATCGCGGCCGCCTCCTCCAGGTCCAGCCGGCGCAGCAGCGTACGGAGCATCTCGTCGTCGATGCGGCGGCGGTCGCGCAGTTCGACGAAGACCTGGCGTTCCGCCGCGATCACCTCGCGGGCCAGCCGCCGGTAGGTGTCGTCGGCGCTCTCGCCGGTCTCCTCGTTGACGGCGCCCAGACGCTCCCAGGGGGCGTTCCTGCGGCGCTCCAGGACGGTGCGCAGCCGGTCGGCGAGGGGGCCGGGCAGGAAGTCGCGGTCGGTGGCGAGCGCGTGCTCCAGGTGCTCCTCGGCGGCCCGGGACGCCTCGCTCTGCGCCTGTGCCTCTATCAGGGTGTCCCGGTAGGTGTCGCGCTTGGGCAGGTGCAGGAGCCGGATCAGCGGGGGCAGCGAGAGGCCCTGCACGACGAGGGTGCCGATGACGGTCGTGAAGGTCAGGAAGAGGATCAGGTTGCGCCCGGGGAAGGGCGTCCCGTCGTGCGTCTCGTGCGGGATCGAGAAGGCGACGGCGAGCGAGACGACGCCGCGCATCCCGGCCCAGCCGATGACGAAGGGCTGTTTCCAGGTGGGCTGGGGCTCCCTGCGGCGGACGCGCGCCGAGAGGACACGGGGCAGGAAGGTCCCGGGGTAGACCCAGACGAAGCGGGCGAGGACCACCGCGAGGAAGAGGGCCAGCGCGTACCAGACGACGACGGGGCTGTCGTAGGGCGCGAGCCCTTCCATGACGACGGGCAGCTGGAGGCCGATGAGGGCGAAGACGGTGGACTCCAGGATGAAGGCGACCATCCGCCACACCGCGTCCTCCTGGAGCCGGGTGGCGAAGTCCACCTGCCAGGAGCGGTGCGCGAGGTAGAGCGCGACGACGACCACGGCGAGCACCCCGGAGGCGTGCACCTGTTCGGCGACGGCGTACGCGAAGAACGGGGTGAGCAGGGACAGCGTGTTCTGGAGCAGGGACTCGCGCAGGTGGGTGCGCAGCCAGTGCAGGGGGACCATGAGGAGCAGTCCCACACCGACCCCGCCGAAGGCGGCGAGCAGGAACTCGCCGACCGCGCCGCTCCAGCTCGCGCCCTCACCGATCGCGGCGGCCACGGCGACCTTGAAGGCGGTGATCGCGGTCGCGTCGTTCACCAGGGACTCGCCCTGGAGGATGGTCGTGATGCGGGAGGGCAGTCCCACGCGGCGGGCGACGGCGGTCGCGGCGACCGCGTCGGGCGGGGCGACGACCGCGCCGAGGACGAGCGCCGCGGTGAGCGGCAGTTCGGGCACCAGGAGATAGGCGACCCAGCCGACCGCGAGCGTCGCGAACAGGACGTAGCCGACGGACAGCAGTCCGATGGCCCGCGCCTGGGCCCGCAAATCGAGGTACGAGCTGTCGGCGGCCGCCGTGTACAGCAGGGGCGGCAGCAGCAGCGGGAGGACGACCTCGGGGTCCAGGCTGTAGTGCAGCCCCGGTACGTAGGACACGGCGAGCCCCACGGTGACCAGGAGAAGCGGGGCGGGCACGGGGGTGCGCCGCGCGGCCCCGGCCACGGCGGCGCTGCCCGCGATCAGCAGCAGCAGTGGCAGAGCGTCCATGGCGGATGCCGTTCCCTTCCCCCGGAAGCGTCGTAGTCTGGCAATCATGAAGGACTGCCCGCACCTGCACGAACTGCCGCACCCCGAGCCGGAGCCGTTGAGTGACACCTGCCTCGAATGCCAGAAGGTGGGCAGCCATCCCGTGCAGCTGCGCAAATGCCTGGTCTGCGGGCAGGTGAACTGCTGCGACTCCTCCCCGCACCAGCACGCGACGGCGCACTTCAAGGAGTCGGGACACGCCGTGATGCGGTCCTTCGAACCGGGTGAGGGCTGGCGTTGGTGCTATGTCGACGGTTCGATCGTCTGAGCTGTGGGTACGTCACCCCGGCGCCGGGTCTTCGGTACGCCGAGGCGTCCCGATTCCGGGCCACTGTCCGCGTCCGGGTCCTGACCGCGGGTGACGTGAGGGCCGGGGGTCCCCGGGACAGCGGGTGGGGGTGCGCGGTAGCGTCACCGCTGAACGACGTGGCGCGTGTCCCGGGGGGTTTCCTCCGGGGCCCGAAAGAGCTTGTACCACCTTGGAGGTGAGGGTGTCCCCTATCGCAGGCGAGCCCGGGACCGAGGACTTCGTGGAAGTCCGGCTGCCGGCTGCGGGTGCCTACCTGTCGGTGCTGCGGACGGCGACGGCCGGCCTCGCGGCGCGTTTGGACTTCACCCTCGACGAGATCGAGGACCTGCGGATCGCGGTCGACGAGGCGTGCGCGATCCTCCTCCAGCAGGCGGTGTCCGGCTCCGTACTGAGCTGTGTCTTCCGGCTCATCGACGACGCGCTGGAGGTGACCGTGTCCGCCCCGACCACGGACGGCCGGGCGCCCGAGCGGGACACCTTCGCGTGGACGGTGCTCTCGGCTCTCGCGGGAAAGGTGGAGTCCACGGTCGCCGAGGACAACACCGTCTCCATCTGCCTCTACAAACAACGCGGTGCCGGACCCGGTCCGGTATGAGGAACGAGGGCGGGCCGGTGCGCGACGAAGAGCGTGACGCATGGGGTCGTCCCGGCGGCAGCGAGGGGGGACCGGCGGTACGGCCGGCCGGTCTGCCGCAGCAGGCCAGGCGGCATCCGCCGGCGGAGCGGGCCCCCGGGGCCGAGGCTTCCCCGGGCCCCGGGGCGCCGGGGCCCGGGGAGCCGCCCGGTCCTGACCGCCGGCGACGGGGGAACGAGCGACGGGGCCTTCCGAGCCCCACGGACGCGGTGGAGCGGGCGGGACGGATGAGTGAGCACCAGCACCCTGGACGGCAGGAGCCGGCGGACCGCAGCGGGGCGCGGGCGCTCTTCGTGGAGTTGCGGAAGCTTCCGGCCGACTCGGCCGAGTACGCGGAGTTGCGCAACCGGCTGGTGCGTATGCACCTGCCGCTGGTCGAACACCTGGCCCGGCGCTTCCGCAACCGCGGGGAGCCGCTCGACGACCTCACGCAGGTCGCGACGATCGGGCTGATCAAGTCGGTGGACCGCTTCGACCCGGAGCGGGGCGTCGAGTTCTCCACGTACGCCACGCCCACGGTGGTCGGCGAGATCAAGCGGCATTTCCGGGACAAGGGCTGGGCGGTGCGGGTGCCGCGCCGGCTCCAGGAGCTGCGGCTGTCGCTGACCTCGGCGACGGCCGAACTGTCGCAGTTGCACGGGCGTTCACCGACGGTGCACGAGCTGGCGGAGCGCCTCGCGATCTCCGAGGAGGAGGTCCTGGAGGGGCTGGAGTCGGCGAACGCGTACAGCACGCTGTCCCTGGACGTCCCGGACACCGACGACGAGTCCCCGGCGGTGGCGGACACGCTGGGCGCGGAGGACGAGGCGCTGGAGGGCGTCGAGTACCGCGAGTCCCTCAAGCCTCTGCTGGAGGATCTGCCGCCCCGTGAAAAACGGATTCTGCTGTTGCGCTTCTTCGGGAACATGACGCAGTCGCAGATCGCGCAGGAGGTCGGGATCTCGCAGATGCACGTGTCCCGGCTGCTGGCCCGTACGCTCGCGCAGCTCCGCGACCGGCTCCTCGTCGAGGAATAGGCGAGGAATAGGCGAGGAACGGACGAGGGGGCGCAGGCCGGGCCGCGCGGCTCAGGCGGTGTCGCCGGGGGCCCGGATGCCGAGCGCCTCGGTCGTCGCCCGGTTGACGAGGCACACGAGGCCCGCGACCGCGGCCGCGGCCAGCGCGATCCCGCCGGGGATCAGGACGCTGTCGGCCTGGAGCAGCGTCCAGGCCACCGGCAGCGCCATGATCTGCGTGATCATGGCGGGACCGCGGCTCCAGCGGCGGCGCAGCCACAGACCGCGGGCGGCGATCAGCGGGATGGCGGCCAGGGCCAGGAGGGTCACCCCGCCGGTGAGGGCTCCCTCGCGGTCCCCCGAGCTGTCGGCGAGTCCGCGCACCAGCATGTAGAGCCCGCCGGCGAGGAGCGCCGCGCCCTCCAGCGCGGACAGCAGCGCGGCCACGGTCAGCCGCGTGGGGCGCGGCCCGGCCTCGGAGGTGGGGGTCGGCTCAGTACTCACCTCAGCAGGGTAGCCCGGGGGGCCGCAGGGGCTCCGCCGGGTGTCCCCGGGCCCCCTTCGGTGTCAGTCGGGTCACCTCGGCCCCGTGGGCGGGCTACCGCTGGGTACCCTGCCTTTCATGCGTGCTCTTCTCGTGGTCAATCCGGCGGCTACCACCACCAGTGCGCGCACGCGTGACGTGCTGATCCACGCGCTGGCCAGCGAGATGAAGCTGGAGGCGGTGACGACCGAGTACCGGGGACACGGCCGGGACCTCGGGCGGCAGGCCGCCGAGGCGAAGGACATCGATCTGGTCGTGGCGCTGGGCGGCGACGGCACCGTCAACGAGGTGGTCAACGGGCTGCTGCACCGTGGACCCGATCCGGCGACTTTGCCGGGCCTCGCGGTGGTGCCCGGCGGTTCCACCAACGTCTTCGCGCGGGCCCTGGGCCTGCCCAACGACGCGGTCGAGGCGACCGGGGCGATCCTGCACGCGCTGCACGAGCGCAGTGAGCGCACGGTGGGGCTGGGGCTGGCCTCCGGGACGCCGGGCAGCGAGGACGAGGCGGTACCGCCCCGCTGGTTCACCTTCAACGCGGGCCTCGGCTTCGACGCGGGCGTGGTGGGCCGGGTCGAACAGAAGCGGGAGCGGGGGAAGCGCTCGACGCACGCACTGTACGTACGCCAGTTGCTGCGCCAGTTCGTGGACGAACCGCACCGTCGCAGCGGCCGGATCACGCTGGAGCGGGCGGGCGAGGACCCGGTGACGGATCTCGTGCTGTCGATAGTCTGCAACACCTCTCCGTGGACCTACCTGGGCAACAGACCGCTCTACGCCTCCCCGGACGCCTCCTTCGACACGGGTCTCGACGTGCTGGGGCTGAGCCGGCTGTCCACGGCGGCGGTCGCGAAATACGGGACCCAGTTGCTGGCATCAAGTCCCGATCGCGGGCCACACGGTAAGCATGCGGTATCGCTCCACGACCTCACGGACTTCACCTTGCATTCGAAGGTCCCCCTGCCTTTCCAGATGGACGGTGACCATCTGGGGCTCCGTACGAGCGTGACGTTCACAGGCGTACGCCGTGCACTGCGTGTGATTGTGTGAGTGGAAGCGGCGAAAGTCCTTTCACTCGAACGTTTAGAGCACGATCCACCCCATAGAAGTACGGCTGTGACCTAGTCGACACCGAGGAATCAAAAAAAACTTTCCGGAAGGGGTTGTATCCCGCGCCGAGGTTTGCGAATCTCTACATGGCGATCGGGACGGCCCACACAGTGGCCCCCACGGAGAGCCAGAACCCCTCCTCACCTTCAGGACCACACCAGGCAACTGGTTCGTCGGCCCTTCCCTTGCGGGGGGATTCGTGAAAGCGTTCACATTCACAAGCAACGTGCATGTAATACCAAGGAGAGGTAGCAGCCATGGACTGGCGTCACAACGCCGTTTGCCGCGAGGAAGACCCCGAGCTCTTCTTCCCCATCGGCAACACCGGTCCTGCCCTGCTGCAGATCGAGGAAGCCAAGGCCGTCTGCCGTCGCTGCCCGGTAATCGAGCAGTGCCTGCAGTGGGCGCTTGAGTCCGGCCAGGACTCCGGCGTCTGGGGTGGCCTCAGCGAGGACGAGCGCCGCGCAATGAAGCGCCGCGCCGCTCGCAACCGGGCGCGCAACGCGACCGCCTGAGTGCCCCGACGAGCCTGAAGCTTGGCGGCGCGTACAGCGTGTACGCACTACCCGCCCCCGAGCCGCAGCGCGCAGCACCCGTCGATGTTCCCCGAGCATCGCGACAGCGGTACCCATAAAACGATGTGAACACAAAGGCCCGGACCGGTCACTGACGACCGGTCCGGGCCTTTGCGCTGTCCGCGTGCGGACGGGGAGGAACAGCCGGGGAGGGGGTGAACGCCCCTCCCCCGTCGCCTACTTGTCCTGGTCCACGGGGATGTCGAGCACGACGCGGGTGCCGCCTCCCGGGGCCGGCTGCATGTCGAAGCCGCCGCCGAGTTCGCCCTCGACCAGGGTGCGGACGATCTGGAGGCCGAGGTTGCCCGAGCGGTGCGGGTCGAAGCCCTCGGGCAGGCCCACCCCGTCGTCCTGCACGGTGATCAGCAGCCTGCTCTCCCGGCTGCCGCCGCCGCGTACCGCGGAGACCTCGACGGCGCCGGTGTCCCCGGGGCCGAAGCCGTGCTCCAGGGCGTTCTGAATGATCTCGGTGAGCACCATCGACAGCGGGGTCGCGACCTCGGCGGCCAGTATCCCGAAGCGTCCGGTGCGCCGGCCGCTGACGGCGCCCGGGGAGATCTCCGCGACCATCGTCAGGACCCGGTCGGCGATCTCGTCGAACTCCACGCGCTCGTCCAGGTTCTGGGACAGCGTCTCGTGCACGATCGCGATGGAGCCCACCCGGCGCACCGCCTCCTCCAGCCCGGCCCGGCCCCGTTCGGAGTCGATACGGCGGGCCTGGAGGCGCAGCAGGGCGGCGACGGTCTGGAGGTTGTTCTTCACCCGGTGGTGGATCTCCCGGATGGTCGCGTCCTTGGTCATCAGCTCCCGTTCGCGGCGGCGCAGTTCCGTCACGTCGCGCAGCAGGACCAGTGAACCGATGCGTACGCCCTTGGGTTTGAGCGGGATGGCGCGCAGCTGGATGACGCCGTCCCCGCCCTCGACCTCGGTCTCCCTGGGGGCCCAGCCGCTCGCGAGCTTGACCAGCGCCTCGTCCACCGGGCCCTTGGAGGGGGCGAGTTCGGCGGTGGCCTGGCCGAGGTGCAGTCCGACGAGGTCGGCGGCGAGGCCGAGGCGGTGGTAGGCCGACAGGGCGTTCGGCGAGGCGTACTGGACGACCCCGTCGGCGTCGAGGCGGATCAGCCCGTCGCCCACGCGCGGTGAGGCGTCCATGTCGACCTGCTGGTCGGGGAAGGGGAAGGAGCCGGCCGCGATCATCTGGGCGAGGTCGGAGGCGCTCTGGAGGTAGCTCAGCTCCAGCCGGCTCGGGGTGCGCACCGTGAGCAGGTTGGTGTTGCGCCCGATCACGCCGAGGACCCGGCCCTCGCGGCGCACCGGGATGGACTCGACCCGGACCGGGACCTCCTCGCGCCACTCGGGGTCGCCCTCGCGCACGATCCGGCCCTCGTCGAGCGCGGCGTCCAGCATGGGGCGCCGGCCGCGCGGCACGAGGTGGCCGACCATGTCGTCCTGGTAGGAGGTGGGGCCCGTGTTGGGCCGCATCTGGGCCACCGAGACGTACCGCGTCCCGTCCCGGGTGGGGACCCAGAGGACGAGGTCGGCGAAGGAGAGGTCGGAGAGCAGCTGCCACTCCGAGACCAGCAGGTGCAGCCATTCGAGATCGGAGTCGCTGAGGGCCGTGTGCTGGCGTACGAGGTCGTTCATGGAGGGCACTCTGGGAGCGTACCCGGACCGAACGGGAGTACGGGACACGCTGGGCGGGGGCGCGGTCCCGCGTCCCGCCGGTGCGCGTACGGCCGCGAAGCCCGCGGGCCGCGAAGCCGGGACGGGACCCTCAGCCCGTCCGGCGCCGCGGCCCGGAGTCGCTTCCCCCCACTCGTGCGGGAGCCGGGGGTCGAAGGCCGCCGGGTGTGCGGTGCCCGGTGGCCGGTGTGGAGGGCCCGGCGCGGTCAGGGCAGAGAGCGCCAGGTCCTCCGGTCCGCCCCCCTGTGCGGGGGAGGCGGAAGCTTCGTCCTCATTCTGGACTAGACCATTCTCGATGTCCATGGCCTCCGTGTGCGGGGGTGCGGACGCCCGGGAGCGCGGCCGGATGCGCGGGCCGGACGAGCCACCGCACGGGCGCCCCGGTCTCCCGGTGGGGCCGCGCACGGGGCCGTGGCACCACTCTCCCGCACCGGGCTGCCGCTGGGAAGAGCCGTACCGCACCGGGGTGGGGCGGGCGTGGGCGCGGGCGGGCGGCGCGGGCTCAGGCGCCGGAGGAAGCCGCCGGCCAGGCGGCCGTCGCGAGCGCCGCGATCCCCTCCAGCACGGACCGGCTCGCCCCGTCCCTGGCCTGCTGGGACATCCCCTGGATCACCGCCCCGATGTAGTGGGCGAGGACGGTGGGGTCACTCCCGGGCGCGAGGCGTCCCGCGTCGGCGTCCTCCCGTACGCGGCGCTCGATGAGGGCGATCGTCGCCTTGCGGCGCGCGCGCAGGTCCTCCTCGACCTCGGGGCTCGTGCAGTTGACCGCCGCCGCGATGACGAGGCAGCCCGCGGGCCGGCCGCCGACGGTGTACTCGGCGGCCGCCTCGCGCAGCAGGCGCGCGACGGCTCCCCGGCCGGTGGGCTCCTCGGCGAGGGCGCGGCCGGTGAAGGCGCCGTAGGTCTGGCCGTAGACCTCCAGCACCTCCTCGAACAGGGCGCGCTTGTCACCGAAGGCGGCGTAGAGGCTGGGCGGGCTGATGCCCATCGCGCGGGTGAGCCCGGCGACCGAGGTGGCCTCGTAGCCGTGCTCCCAGAAGGTGCGCAGGGCGCGTTCGAGGGCCTGTTCGCGGTCGAAGGCGCGCGGGCGCCCGCGCTGGGTGGTGGCCATGACGGGATTCTATAGCGGTCACTAGATAAATCGGCCGGGCGCGGCTACGGTCTCTTTCTGTAGCGACCGCTACACATTGACCGGAGGCACGGGACACCCGTGCGTCCGCGGACGGAGGGGGCGGCGTCATGGGCGTTCACACGGGCAGGCTCGTGGGCAGGACCGCGCTGGTGACCGGGGGCGGCCGGGGCATCGGCCGGGGCATCGCCGAGCGGCTGGGCCGGGAGGGGGCCCGGGTGGGGGTGCACTACGGGCACGACAAGACCTCGGCGAAGGAGACGGTCGCGGCGATCGGGGCGGCGGGCGGCTCCGCCTTCCTCGTGCACGCGGAGCTGGGCACGCCCGGCGACGCGCGGCGGCTGTGGGAGAACTTCGACCGGGAGGCCGGGGAGCTGGACATCCTGGTCAACAACGCGGGGATCGGGACCTCGGGCACGTACGCGGAGATCGACGAGGCGGACTACGACAAACTGTTCGCGGTGAACACCCGGGCGCCGTTCTTCGTGACCCGCCTGGGCCTGGACCGGATGCGGGACACGGGCCGGATCGTGAACGTCTCGACCGGACTGACCCACTCCGCCGTGATGCCGGATCTGGTCACGTACTCGATGACGAAGGCCGCCCTGGAGGTCTTCACGCGGGATCTGTCGCGCACGGTCGGCCCGCGCGGGATCACGGTCAACGCGGTGGCCCCGGGGATCATCGCGACCGACAACACGGCCGGAATCCTGGCCTCCGCCGAGGGGCGGGCCGAGGCCGCCGGCCTGTCCGCCCTCGGCCGGGTGGGCGAGCCGGCCGACGTCGCCGACGTCGTGGCCTTCCTCGCCTCGGACGACAGCCGGTGGGTCACGGGGGCCTGGATCGACGTCACGGGCGGCTCGGTGTGATCGCTCCGTGACGGACCGGGGGGCGACCCGAGCCCTCGGCCGGGTGGGCTGGTCCTCGGGTCGCGGGAGCGTTTAGCTGGAAGGGGAGGGGGCGCGGGCGGGCGGGGGATCTCACCGTCCCACCTGGCGGAAGGCCCCTCGGCAGGGAGGCCACTCTCTGCTAAATTGGTCTATACCACATGTCACTCCTCTGATCGGCAGGCCCAGCGTGGAAGTTGTCATAGTCCCGGACGCCCCAGCGGGCGGCGCACTCGTCGCGGACGCCATCGCGAAGCTGTTGCGCGCCAAGCCCGAGGCGCTTCTCGGCGTGGCCACCGGCTCCACCCCGCTGCCCGTCTACCAGGCCCTGACCGGTCTCGTCCGCTCGGGCGCGGCCGACGTCTCGCGAGCCCGGGTGTGCCAGCTCGACGAGTACGTGGGCCTGCCGGCCGGGCACCCCGAGTCCTACCGCTCCACGGTCCTGCGCGAGGTCGTGGAGCCGCTGGGCCTGGACCCGGCCGCCTTCCTGGGGCCGGACGGCTCCGCCGAGGACGTGCGGGCGGCCTGCCTCGCCTACGACCAGGCGCTCAGGGACGCGGGCGGCGTCGACCTCCAGATCCTCGGCATCGGCACCGACGGGCACATCGGCTTCAACGAGCCGTGCTCCTCGCTGGCCTCGCGCACCCGGATCAAGACGCTCACCGAGCAGACCCGGGTGGACAACGCCCGCTTCTTCGGCGGCGACATCGAGCAGGTCCCGCACCACGTCATCACGCAGGGCATCGGCACCATCCTGGAGGCCCGGCACCTCGTGCTGCTGGCCACCGGCGAGGGCAAGGCCGAGGCGGTCGCGCAGACCGTGGAGGGCCCGGTGGCCGCCGTGGTCCCGGCCTCCGCGCTCCAGCTGCACCCGCACGCGACGGTCGTCGTGGACGAGGCGGCGGCCTCCAAGCTCAAGCTCGCCGACTACTTCCGCGCGACCTGGGCGGCGAAGCCGGACTGGCAGGGGCTGTAGACCGCTCCCCGCGCCGGACAGGAGCGCGGGTGCCGGGTTCCTCCCCCCGTGGGGAACCCGGCACCCGCGCTTCGTCGTGGGCCGGCCCGTGACCGGCCGCTCTCAGGCGCGTACGCCGGTGAGCACCTCGGCCGCGGCGATCCCGCACACGCGGGCCGCGCCGTGGGTCGCGAGGTAGGGGGCGCCGGCCGGGGCCGACTGCGGTACGCCCATCTCGACGACAACGGTGTCAGGACGGGCGGCGAGCAGCGCGGTCAGCGCCTCGGCCATCCACGTGTGCCGGTGCGCGTCGCGGACCACGGCGACCACGCGCCGCTCCCCCGCCGTCGCGAGCACCCGGGCCGCCAGCGCCCGTCCGTCGCTCGCGTCGTCCGCTCCGTACGTGTCGCTCGCGCTGCCCGGGAGCAGCCGCGCCAGTTCGCCGGCCACCCCCCACGGGGTCTCGGTGCCGACCGCGATGTTGGCGACCGGGTTGAAGACGGCCGTGTACGGGGTCCCGGTGAGCGGGGCGAAGCCCTCGGCGGGGGTGACGGTCACCGCGCGACGGGCCGCCGCGAGACCGATCTCCGGGGCCGGGGCCTGTTCGGGGCGGGCCGCGGCGCTCGTCCAGCGGGCGAGTTCACGCACCCGCTCCGCGGCGTCGGCCAGGCGCTCCTCGGACAGCTCCCCACCGCGCACGGCCTCGACGAGCGCGTCGCGCAGGGACAGCACGGTCGCCTCGTCGGCGAGTCCGCCGCCCACGCAGATCGCGTCGGCCCCGGCCGCGACGGCGAGAACGCTGCCGCGCTCGATGCCGTATGTCGAGGCGATGGCCTGCATCTCCATGCCGTCGGTCACGATGAGCCCGGTGTAGCCCAGCTCCTCGCGCAGCAGCCCGGTGAGGATGCGGCGGCTGAGGGTCGCGGGCAGCTCCGGGTCCAGGGCGGGCACCAGGATGTGGGCGCTCATCAGGGCGCGGCTGCCGGCCGCGATCGCCGCGAGGAACGGGGCGAGTTCACGGGAGCGCAGCAGTTCGGCGGGCGCGCCGATCGCGGGCAGCGCGAGGTGCGAGTCGACGTTGGTGTCGCCGTGCCCGGGGAAGTGCTTCGTGCAGGCGGCGACGCCGACGGACTGGAGCCCCTCGACGTAGGCGGCGGTGTGCCGGGAGACCAGCGCCGGGTCGGCGCCGAAGGAGCGCACCCCGATGACCGGGTTGCCCGGGTCGGAGTTGACGTCCCCGGAGGGCGCCCAGTTGAAGTTGACCCCGCACTCGGCGAGCCGGCGGCCCAGCTCACGGGCGACCCCGTAGGTCAGCTCGGGGTCGTCGACCGCGCCCAGGGCGTGGTTGCCGGGGAAGGAGGAGCCCTCCGCGACCTCCAGGCGTGTGACGTCGCCGCCCTCCTCGTCGATCGCGACGAGGATGTCCGCGCGTTCGGCCCGCAGCTGGGCGGTGAGCGCGGCGAGCTGCTCGGGCCCGGCGATGTTGCGGCCGAACAGGCCGACGGAGGCGAGTCCCTCGCCGATCCTGCGCAGCAGCCAGTCGGGCGCGGTGGTCCCGGTGAACCCGGGCTGGAGCACGGTGAGGGCGTCGCGGGTCAGGGTGTCCGCGGGTCGGGTGAGTGTGGTCATGGGGCGGTTATCCCTTCACGGCGCCGTCGGTGAGACCGGAGACGGCCCGGCGCTGGAGGAAGACGAAGAGGACCAGGATCGGCACGGCGAACATCGAGGAGGCCGCCATCGTGGCCCCCCAGTCGTCCCCGAAGTTGGTCTGGAACTGGGAGAGCCACAGCGGGAGGGTCTGCGCCTCGGGGTCCTTGTTGAGGACCAGGACCAGCGGGAACTCGTTCCAGGCGGTGATGAAGCCGAACATGGAGGTGGACATGAGCCCGGGGGCGAGCAGCGGCAGGATGATCTTGCGGAAGGCCTGGGGCCGTGTGCAGCCGTCCACCATGGCCGACTCCTCCAGCTCGGCCGGTATCGCGCCGACGAAGCCGCGCAGCGTCAGCAGCGTGAAGGGCAGGATCATGACCAGATAGAACAGGGTCAGCGGGACCAGGCTGTTGAGCAGGTCCGCGTCGCGCACCAGCATGTAGATCGCGATGACCATGACTTCCCAGGGCGCCATCTGGGCGACCATGAAGCCGATGACGAATCCGCGCCGGCCCTTGAACCGCATCCGGGACAGGGCGAAGGAGGCGGAGAGCGCGAGGATCAGCGAGAAGACGACGGCGAGGACCGTGACGGTCAGCGAGTTGCCGACCAGCCGCCAGAAGTGGTCCGCCCCGAGCGCGGTCCTGAAGTGCTCCAGGGTGGCGTCGGTCGGGAACCAGACGGGGGACTCGCTGATGATGTCGCCGGTCGGCTTGAAGGCCGTCGAGAACATCCAGTAGACGGGGAAGACGAAGCCGAGGAACAGGAGGACGGCGACGACATTGGGCCAGATGCGGCCGAACGATGAGCGCTTCACAGTTCGTCCTCCCCTTGCTTCAGAACGATCCGGAGGTAGTACGAGGTGATGCCCAGCAGGATGAGGATGGTGAGCACCGAGATCGCGGCGCCCATCCCGAAGTGCTGGTTGCCGACGCCCTCGATGTAGGCGTAGACCGGGAGGATCTCGGTGAGCCGGTCCGGGCCGCCCTCGTTGAAGGCGAAGACCTGCGCGAAGGCCTTGAAGACCCAGATGACCTCAAGGAAGGTCGTGGCGAGCAGGAAGGGCTTGAGGAACGGGAAGGTGACGTTCCGGAAGGACTTCCAGACCCCGGCGCCGTCGAGGGAGGCGGCCTCGTACAGCTCCTTGGGGATGGTCGTGGTCGCGGCGTACAGGTTGATCGCCACGAAGGGGATCGACTGCCAGACGATGAGGACCACGACGACGAAGAAGGTCGACAGCTGGCTCCCCGTCCAGCTGTAGTCGGCCATCGAGTGGAAGCCGAGCTTGTCCAGGACGTAGTTCACGACGCCGAAGCGGGTGGCGAACAGCCACTGGTAGACGGTGGTCGCGGCGATGACCGGCATGGCCCAGGCGAGGACCAGCCCCACCAACAGCAGGGTGCGCATCCGGCGGCCGAGGCGGGCCAGCAGGAGGCCGACCAGCGCGCCCAGGACCATGATCAGCACGACGTTGGTCGCGGTGAACAGCAGGGAGCGCAGGGTCACGCGCCAGAAGTCCTCGTTGCCGAGGACCTCCTTGTAGTTGTGGGTGCCGTTCCACTCGGTGAGGCGCTGGATGAACTGCCTCATGTTGAGGTTCTGGAACGACAGCATCACGTTCTTGACGACCGGCCAGCCGAGGAAGACCACGGTCGCCAGCACTGCCGGAAGCAGCAGCAGATAGGGGGTGATCCCCTTGCGGCGCCGCAGTGCCGAGGCGCCCGTCCGGTCCGGTCCGGCGCCGGACTCCTTGACGACCTGCGCCGGACCGGGGGCCGGCTGTTGGGTCTGCACGGTCATGCTCGCCATCTCTTTTCTGGGCCTACCGCCCCGCGCATGGGTGCGCCGGGGGCGGGGAGCGGCACGGCCACGTGCCCGGTCCGGTACCCGGCGCGGTGGTCACCGCGCCGGGTACCGGACCCGGTCCTCCCCGCCCCCGGCCGGGGGCCTTGTTACTGCGCCTGCGAGAGGCGCTTGTTGAACTCGCCCTCGACCTGCTTGGCGGCGGCGGCCGGGGACTTCCCCTTGAGCACGGCCGTCATGTAGGTCTTGATCGGGTTCGGCGCGTTCTCGACCGGGGCCCACTCCGGGATCAGCGGCGTGGTGCCGCCGCCCGGGGCGGCCGGGGCGGCGGCCTCGGCGGCCGCGTTGCCCTTGAGGTTGGACTCCAGCGAGGTCTTGTTCGGGATGACGCCGCCTTCCTTGGCGAGCTGTCCCTCGAACTTGTCGGAGAGCGCGAGCTTCAGGAACTCCTTGGCGAGCTCCTTCTTCTTGCTGCCCTCGGCCACGGCCAGGTTGGAGCCGCCCAGGAAGACGCCCTCGGGCTTGTCGGCGGTGGCACCGGGGATCGTGAAGTAGCCGATCTCCTTCTCGATGGCCGGGTTCGCCTTGATGGCGATACCGGCCTCCCAGCCCATGCCGATGAACGCGCCGGTCTTGCCCTTGGCGAAGACCTCACCCTGCTGCGGGGTGGCCTCGTCCTTGTCCTTGGGGGCCTTGGAGAGCGCCTGGAACTTCTTGTAGGTCTCCATGGCGGCGGCGACCTTGGGGTCGGCCAGGTTGGAGACGTACTTGTCGCCGTCCTTCTTGACCAGCTCGGCGCCCTCGCCGACGGTCAGGCCGACGAAGTGGTACCAGTTCTGGCCGGGCAGGTAGATCGGCTCGGCGTCGGTCTTCTCACCGATCTGCTTGAGGTCCTTGTAGAACTCGTCCCGCGTCTTGGGGGTGTCCTTGAGGCCGGCGTCCGCCCAGACCTTCTTGTTGTAGAGGACCACGCGGTTGACGATGTACCACGGGGCGGCGTACTGCTTGCCGTCCACCACGGCCGACTTGTTGAGCGACTCAGTCCAGTCGGAGCCGATCGAGGACTTGAGGTCGCTCAGGTCGGCCAGGCCGCCGCTCTCGGCGTAGGACGCGGTCTGGGTGTTGCCGATCTCGAAGACGTCCGGCGGGTTGTCCTCCGACAGGGCGGTGGTCAGCTTCTGCTGAATACCGTTCCACTGCTGGACCTCGAACTTGAGCTTCGCCTTGGTCTTCTTCTCGAAGGCGGCCTTGAGGTCCTTCTGCCAGCCGTCGGGCGAGGAGCCGTCCATGGCCCACACGGTCAGCGTCTGACCCTTGTAGCCCTCGGCGCCGGCCTTCTTGCCGCTGTCCCCGTCCCCGCCGTCGTCGCTTCCGCACGCCGCGATCGAGACCAACATGCCCGCGACGCCTATCGCCGCGATGAGCTTGCGCTTCACGCCACCCTCCTCAGGGATGCCTTCAACCCCCCACCCACTGCGACGGCATACGACATGTACGGCTCGCGGGACTGGGACCTGATCATTAATGGTGTAGACCAGTACCGGGAGCTTGGCCTAGACCTTTAGGGGTGTCAAGGGTGTATAAGAGGGGCTGCGGTCTCTGTTATGGGACCGACACCTTGCCCGGGGCGGACCCGCCTCGCACACCCCCGGCCCGACGGTCCGGGACCCGGGCCCCGGGCCGTCACCGCGGGAGTGGGGAGACGGTCCGGGCCGCCCTCGGCGGACGCGGTCTCCCAGGATCGTGCCACGATGGGGCCCGCGGCGGGCGGGATTCGCGAGCGGCAGTGGACAGCGGCCGGAGAGGCAGACGATGGGCACCGACGGGGGCAGGACCGGAGCGAGGGCGACTTTCCCGGGCGCGGCTGAGCCGACGGCCGCGACGAGGACCGCTCGCGTCCCCAAGTACTACCACCTCAAACGGCACTTGCAGGAGATGACCCGGACCCTGCCGCCCGGCACCCCGGTCCCGCCCGAGCGCACCCTGGCCGCCGAGTTCGACACCTCGCGCACGACGGTCCGTCAGGCGCTGCAGGAACTCGTCGTCGAGGGGCGCCTGGAGCGCATCCAGGGCAAGGGCACCTTCGTCGCCAAGCCGAAGGTCTCGCAGGCCCTCCAGCTCACCTCGTACACCGAGGACATGCGGGCCCAAGGACTCGAACCCACCTCGCAGTTGCTCGACATCGGCTACGTCACGGCCGACGACACCCTGGCCGGACTGCTGGACATCACCAGCGGCGGGCGCATCCTGCGCATCGAACGGCTGCGGCTGGCGAGCGGCGAGCCGATGGCGATCGAGACCACCCACCTGTCGGCCAAGCGCTTTCCCGCGCTGCGCCGTTCGCTCGTCAAGTACACCTCGCTCTACACCGCCCTCGCCGAGGTGTACGACGTGCGGCTCGCCGAGGCCGAGGAGACCATCGAGACCTCGCTGGCCACCCCGCGCGAGGCCGGGCTGCTGGGCACCGACGTGGGCCTGCCGATGCTCCTGCTCTCGCGCCACTCGGTGGACGGACGCGGCGAGCCGGTGGAGTGGGTGCGCTCGGTGTACCGGGGCGACCGCTACAAGTTCGTGGCCCGGCTCAAGCGCCCGGACTGAGGTCCGGCGGGTCCCCCTCGCCGCCCGCCCCGCCCTCTCCCGTCACGGGCGCCCCCGCCGGCGCCCCCGGCGCGGCGTCCGTTATGCGGTACGGGGGTTTCACAACGCCTTTACGTCGCCTAGATTTCGCCCGTCGCGCCCTGATCGACGGGGGCGACCCGGCGCACAGCGGAGTGCGCGCGGGCGACGGAGGGGACGGAGCAGGACATGGCGCGGGAAGTGGAGACAAAGCCGAACCCGGGGGGAGGTGGCGTGCGGCAGCCCGTCGTGACCCCGCTGAGAGTCGTGGTCGGACTGTGCCTGCTCGCGCCGTTCGTGGCGATGTTGTGGGTGGGTTCGTACGCGAGGATCGACCCGGCCTTCATCGGCATCCCCTTCTTCTACTGGTACCAGATGCTCTGGGTGTTCGTCTCCAGCGCGCTGACCCTGCTGGCCTACAAACTCTGGCAGCACGACCAGCGCACCCGGCGTGCCGCTCGCGGAGGTGAGCCCCGATGAAGGACGGCGTCAACGGGGTCGCTCTGACGATCTTCATCCTCTTCTTCGTCGCGGTCACCGTCATGGGCTTCATGGCGGCGCGCTGGCGGCGGGCCAGTACCGAGAGCCTCGACGAATGGGGCCTGGGCGGCCGGTCCTTCGGGACCTGGGTGACATGGTTCCTGCTCGGCGGCGACCTCTACACCGCGTACACCTTCGTCGCGGTGCCCGCGGCGATCTACGCGGGCGGGGCGGCCGGCTTCTACGCCGTGCCGTACACCATCCTGGTCTATCCGCTGATCTTCACCTTCCTGCCGCGGCTGTGGTCGGTCTCGCACCGCCACGGCTACGTCACCACCTCCGACTTCGTGCGCGGGCGCTTCGGCTCGAAGGGGCTCTCGCTCGCGGTGGCGCTGACCGGCATCCTCGCCACGATGCCGTACATCGCCCTGCAACTCGTCGGCATCCAGGCGGTCCTGGACGTCATGGGCGTGGGCGGCGGGGAGGACACGAACTGGTTTGTCAAGGACCTGCCACTTTTGATCGCTTTCGCCGTTCTCGCGGCGTACACGTACTCCTCGGGGCTGCGGGCGCCCGCGCTGATCGCCTTCGTCAAGGACGGGCTGATCTACCTCGTGATCGCGGTCGCGATCATCTACATCCCGGTCAAGCTCGGCGGTTTCGACGACGTCTTCGCGAAGGCCGGCGACGCGCTCTCCCAGAAGAACCCGGCGACCGGACAGCCCAAGGGCGCGCTCTTCCCCGGGGAGAAGGGGCAGTGGGGGTACGCGACCCTGGCGCTCGGCTCGGCGCTAGCGCTGTTCATGTACCCGCACTCGATCACCGCGACGCTCTCCAGCAGCAAGCGGAACGTGATCCGGCGCAACACGACGATCCTGCCGCTGTACTCGCTCATGCTGGGGCTGCTCGCCCTGCTGGGCTTCATGGCGATCGCGGCGGGCGTGAAGGTCGACAACGGGCAGCTCGCCATCCCGCAGCTGTTCGAGGACATGTTCCCGGACTGGTTCACCGGGGTCGCCTTCGCGGCCATCGGAATCGGGGCGCTGGTGCCCGCGGCCATCATGTCGATCGCGGCCGCGAACCTGTTCACCCGCAACATCTACAAGGACTTCCTGAAGCCGGACGCGACCCCGGCCCAGGAGGCCAAGGTCTCCAAGCTGGTCTCGCTGCTGGTCAAGGTGGGCGCGCTGATCTTCGTCCTCGGTATGGACAAGACGGTGGCGATCAACTTCCAGCTGCTGGGCGGCATCTGGATTCTGCAGACCCTGCCCTCGCTCGTGGGCGGCCTGTTCACCCGCTGGTTCCACCGCTGGGCGCTGCTCACGGGCTGGGCGGTCGGCATGGCCTACGGGACGTGGGCGGCCTGGACCGTGGCCAGCCCCACCCAGGACCACTTCGGGGGCTCCTCGAAGGAGATTCCCGGGCTCGGAGAGATCGGCTACATCGGCATGACGGCCATCGTGCTGAATCTGGTCGTCACGCTGGTCCTCACGGTCGTCCTGCGGGCCCTGAAGGCCCCTGACGGCGTCGACGAGACGGTTCCCTCGGACTACGTCGTGGACGCGGGCGACCCGGGCGTGCGGGAGGAGCTGCCGCCCGCGACGGCGGGAGCCCCGGCCGGTCACTGACGCCCCGGCACAGGGATCCGGAGGGCCTCACGGACGGGCCCGGAGGAGGGGCGCGGGCTTCCTCCTCCGGGCCCGTCCGGTGTCCGCGCGGGCCGCCGGGCCCGGCCCCGCACCTCCCGCGATCCGAGTTTTCGCGGACGGGGACGGGGGCCGCTTGTGGAGCCCGCACACCGCGCGGCGGCCTCGGGTCGGGCCGCTGCGCGGGCCGGGGAACGCCCCCTTGTCGGCACTCCACAAGGCTTGGCCGGTACGTGACCTTCGCCCGCCTCGACACAACATCTGGGGTCTCCCTCAGCCCACCCACCCCACATGTATGCTCAGTCTCGCTGTCGTCGCAGGGGAATCCGGTGCGAATCCGGAACTGTCCCGCAACGGTGTGTGGTGCGCCTTTTGCACGCCCGAGTCCGAGGTCCTGCCGACAGCGCGCCAAGGACCGACCGGCCCTGGCGCCCAGACGTCCGGGCCTCGCGGAGTGGGCCGGTGGATGTGTCGCCCCGCCCTGCCCCGGGCCCGTGCGCCGCTCCCCGCTGCCTCCCGCCGGCCCACAGCCGAGCGAGGGAGAGCCACACAGTGACCATCGCGCCAGCAGATCCCGCTTCAGCGGTCACGGCCGAACAGGATCTTCCGGGAACCGCCCTGTTGCGGACCCTGACGAATCTCACCGCCGATCTCCCCGACACCGACCCCGGCCGGGTCGCCGCCGCCGCCCTGCGCGGCCGCAGCGCCCACGCCGACGAGGCGGAGCTGCGCGAACTGGCGACCGAGGCCGCCGCCGGTCTCATCTCGGAGGACCCCGCCTACTCGCGGCTCGCCGCCCGGCTGCTGACCCTCGGCATCACCGAGGAGGCCCGCAGCCAGGGCGCGCACACCTATGCCGAGTCGGTCGCCGTCGGCCACCGCGAGGGCCTGATCGGTGACAGCACGGCCCGCTTCTGCGCACTGCACGCCGAGCGGCTCGACGCGCTGATCGACCTGGAGGGCGACGACCGCTTCGGCTACTTCGGCCTGCGCACCCTCTACAGCCGCTACCTGCTGCGCCACCCGATCACCCGCAAGGTGATCGAGACTCCGCAGTTCTTCATGCTGCGCGTGGCCTCGGGCCTGGCGGCGGACGAGTCGGCGGCCGCGGTGGACGAGGTGGCCTCGCTGTACCGGCTGATGAGCCGCCTCGACTACCTGCCCTCCTCCCCCACGCTGTTCAACTCCGGTACGCAGCACCCGCAGATGTCCTCGTGCTACCTGCTGGACTCGCCGAAGGACGAGCTGGACTCGATCTACGAGCGCTACCTCCAGGTGGCCCGGCTGTCCAAGCACGCGGGTGGGATCGGCATCGCGTACTCCCGTATCCGCGGCCGCGGTTCGCTGATCCGGGGCACCAACGGCCACTCGAACGGCATCGTGCCCTTCCTGAAGACGCTGGACTCCTCGGTCGCGGCGGTCAACCAGGGCGGCCGGCGCAAGGGCGCCGCGGCGGTGTACCTGGAGACCTGGCACTCCGACATCGAGGAGTTCCTGGAGCTGCGCGACAACACGGGCGAGGACCAGCGCCGCACCCACCACCTCAACCTCGCGCACTGGGTCCCGGACGAGTTCATGCGCCGGGTCGCCGAGGACTCCGAGTGGTCGCTGTTCTCCCCGGCCGACGTCCCCGGGCTGACCGACCTGTGGGGCGAGGAGTTCGAGACCGCGTACCGCGAGGCGGAGGCGGCCGGGCTGGCGCGCAGGACGCTGCCGGCCCGCGAGCTGTACGGGCGCATGATGCGCACCCTCGCGCAGACCGGCCAGGGCTGGATCACCTTCAAGGACCACTCCAACCGCACCGCGAACCAGACCGCCGAGCCCGGTCACACCGTGCACTCCTCGAACCTGTGCACGGAGATCATCGAGGTCACCGACGACGGCGAGACGGCCGTGTGCAACCTGGGTTCGGTGAACCTGGGCGCCTTCGTCGAGAACGGGGACATCGACTGGGAGCGGCTGGACGAGACCGTCCGCACCGCCGTGACCTTCCTCGACCGGGTCGTGGACATCAACTTCTACCCGACCGACCAGGCCGCCACCTCCAACTCCCGCTGGCGTCCGGTGGGTCTGGGCGCGATGGGCCTGCAGGACGTGTTCTTCAAGCTGCGGCTGCCCTTCGGCTCCCCGCAGGCGAAGGCGCTGTCCACCCGGATCGCCGAGCGGATCATGCTCGCGGCCTACGAGGCGTCCGCCGACCTCGCCGAGAAGCACGGACCGGTGCCCGCGTGGGAGAAGACCCGCACGGCGCGCGGGGTGCTGCACCCCGACCACTACGACGTCGAGCGGACCTGGCCGGAGCGCTGGGAGGCGCTGCGCGCGCGGATCGCGCGGACCGGGATGCGCAACTCGCTGCTGCTCGCGATCGCCCCGACCGCGACGATCGCCTCGATCGCCGGTGTCTACGAGTGCATCGAGCCGCAGGTCTCCAACCTGTTCAAGCGCGAGACGCTGAGCGGGGAGTTCCTCCAGGTCAACGGCTATCTGGTCAACGACCTCAAGAAGCTCGGCGTGTGGGACGAGCGCACCCGTGAGGCGCTGCGCGAGGCGAACGGCTCGGTGGCCGGCTTCCACTGGATTCCCGAGGACGTACGCGAGCTGTACCGCACCGCCTGGGAGCTTCCGCAGCGCGGGCTGATCGACATGGCCGCCGAGCGGACCGCCTTCCTCGACCAGTCGCAGTCGCTCAACCTCTTCATGGAGACGCCGACCATCGGGAAGCTGTCCTCGATGTACGCGCACGCCTGGAAGAAGGGCATCAAGACCACGTACTACCTGCGTTCGCGTCCGGCGACCCGGATCGCGCGCGCGGCCGGTTCCGGGGCCGCCACCGCCTCGGTCCCCGCCCAGCAGTCCGTGCCCGACGCGGACGCGATCGCCTGCTCCCTGGAAAACCCCGAGTCCTGCGAGGCCTGCCAGTAATGACCACCACTCCCACGGAAGAGAACACCGCGGCCGCCGCCCCCGGCGCCAAGGCCGTGAAGAACCTGCTCGACCCGGGCTTCGAACTGACCCTGCGTCCGATGCGCTACCCGGACTTCTACGAGCGCTACCGGGACGCGATCAAGAACACCTGGACCGTCGAGGAGGTGGACCTCCACTCGGACGTGAGCGACCTCGCGAAGCTCTCGCCGATGGAGCAGCACCTGATCGGCCGGCTGGTGGCCTTCTTCGCCACCGGTGACTCGATCGTCGCCAACAATCTGGTGCTGACGCTGTACAAGCACATCAACTCCCCGGAGGCGCGGCTGTACCTGAGCCGTCAGCTGTTCGAGGAGGCCGTGCACGTCCAGTTCTACCTGACGCTGCTCGACACCTACCTGCCCGATCCGGACGACCGGGCGGCGGCCTTCGCGGCGGTGGAGAACATCCCGTCGATCCGTGAGAAGGCGGAGTTCTGCTTCAAGTGGATCGACGAGGTCGAGAAGCTCGACCGGCTTCAGTCCCGGTCGGACCGCCGGCGCTTCCTGCTCAACCTGATCTGCTTCGCGGCCTGCATCGAGGGCCTCTTCTTCTACGGCGCCTTCGCGTACGTGTACTGGTTCCGCTCGCGCGGACTGCTGCACGGTCTGGCCACCGGCACCAACTGGGTGTTCCGGGACGAGACGATGCACATGAGCTTCGCCTTCGACGTCGTGGACACCGTCCGCAAGGAGGAGCCGGAGCTGTTCGACGACCGCCTGGAGCAGGAGGTCAAGGACATGCTCGCCGAGGCCGTGGAGGCGGAGCTGCAGTTCGCCCGTGACCTGTGCGGCGAGGGGCTGCCCGGCATGAACACGGAGTCGATGCGGGAGTACCTGGAGTGCGTGGCCGACCAGCGCCTTCAGCGGCTCGGTTTCGCCCCGGTCTACGGTTCGCGCAACCCCTTCTCCTTCATGGAGCTCCAGGGCGTGCAGGAGCTGACCAACTTCTTCGAGCGCCGCGCCTCGGCGTATCAGGTGGCGGTCGAGGGTTCGGTCTCC
This sequence comes from Streptomyces sp. NPDC007088, assembly GCF_042869355.1. NCBI lineage: Bacteria > Bacillati > Actinomycetota > Actinomycetes > Kitasatosporales > Streptomycetaceae > Streptomyces > Streptomyces sp. NPDC007088. The sequence continues at coordinate 256,214 of NZ_JBIAFO010000002.1, read as the reverse complement.
TTCGACGACGACTTCTAGTCGGGTTCCGGGCGGGCCGGGTACGCGTCGTGCCCGGCGCCTCCTGATCCGCGAAAGGCCCGTTCCCCCCGGGGGGAACGGGCCTTTCGCGTGCTCCTCTTCGCCGGGTCAGGGGCGGGTCAGGCGCAGCAGGGCGCGTTTGGGCTGGAGGGTGATGCCGATCCTCGGCTCGTTGACCGTCCCGGGGACGGTCTCGACGTGCCAGTCGCGGACGGTGTTGGCGAGGACCAGCGCCGTCTCGGTGAGGCTGTAGTGGTCTCCCGGGCACTTCCGGTTGCCGGTCCCGAAGGGCATCATCGCGTATTTCGGCACCCGCGCGGCCCGTTCGGGAAGCCAGCGGTCCGGGTCGAAGCCGGTGGCATTCCCGAAGGAACGCGGATCGCGCTGGAGGGCGTAGGGGCAGTAGAGCACATCGGCTCCGGCCGGAATGCGGTAGCCGCCCAGTTCCGTCTCCGCCACTGTTCTGCGGGTGAATATCCAGGCGGCCGGGCGCAGCCGCATGGATTCGGTCAGCAGATTCCGGGTGGCCGTGAGCTTGGGCAGATCCTCGAAATCCACCGGGCGGCGCGGTGCGACGGTATCCACCTCCTCCCTTATCCGCCGTTCCCACTCGGGGTGTTCGGTCAGCAGCAGGAAGGTCCAGGCGAGGGTCGCGGCGACGTTCTCGGCGGCGGCCACGACGAGCGAGACGACGTTGTCGTGGATCTCCCGGTCGGCCAGCGGGACCCCCGTCTCGTCCCTGGCGCTCAGCAGGACGGCGAGCAGGTCCTCCCCGTCGCCCTCGGCCCCGCCCTCGTGCGCGCGCCTGCCGTCCGCGATGATCTGGCCGACCAGCGAGTGCAGTTCCGTAAGGGCCCGGTTGAAGCGCCGGGCGGCGGGGGTCGGCAGCCGGTGCAGCGGTCCGAAGGAGAGGACCATGCGCTGGTACAGGCCGCTGAAGACGGTGTGCAGGGCCTCCGCGATCCGGTCGGAGCGCTCGCCGCTCGCGTCGACCTCCAGGAGGGAGCGGGAGACGATGCGGACGCCGGTGCGGAACATCTCGGCGCCCATGTCCACGACCGAACCCTCCTGCCAGCCCTCGGCGGTGCGGACGGCCTCCTCGGTCATGACCGAGGCGTAGGCGGCGATCCGGTCGGGCCGGAACGCGGGCTGGATCGTACGGCGCTGACGGCGGTGCAGCGCCCCGTTGCTCGTGGCGACGCCCTTGCCGAGGAGGATCTCCAGGGTGTCCCACAGGGGGCCGCCGACCGCGTAGTCGGGGCTTCTGAGCAGGGTGCCGACCAGTTCGGGGGCGCACACCGCGTAGACCTGCTTGGGGCCGAGCGCGATACGGACGACTTCGCCGTGCTCGCGCAGTCCGGCGAGGAAGCCGAGCGGTCCGCGGGCGAGCGTCAGGGCGTGGCCGAGCACGGGGAGCCGGCCGCCGACGAGGGGCACGGGGCGGTCGTTCATCAGCGGTCCCCTTCCGGCGGGCGCGGGGCGGCGGGGCGGCCGTCGTCGTCGTTCACATAGGGCGGCAGGGCGGGATCGCTCCAGTGGTCCACGCGGTAGCGTCCGGATTCGTGGTGGAACCAGTAGACGGCCGGAAACCAGTTCCGCATATTCCCGACGCATGACAGAACGGCATTGCGGAGACCGTCCCCCCGTTCCCCGCCCCCGGCGTCCCCGGCCGCGAGGGTTTCCGCGAACTCCGTCACCTCCCTTTCCGCTTCCAGGAATGCCGAGACGCGGCCCTCGACTCTTTTCCGTACTTCGGCGACGGCTGTTTCGAGGGTCAGCTCCTCGTGCCGTATGAGACTTATCCCGAGATTGTGCACCTCGTCCCCCGCTATTTCCTTCGGCAGCGAACACAGGTCGTTGTACCAGGCCGAGAAGTCCTGGCAGGCGAGACCGGCGGCCCGGTAGGCGGGGTGGTGGCGGACCTCGCAGGGCAGTTCGGCCCCGGCCACCACCTCCAGCAGGTCGAGCCAGATCTCGTGGCCGAAGGTGAGCCGGCGCAGCGCCACGTACTCGTCCACGGTGGGCACGGTGGCCCCGGTGCGGTTGCCGAACTCCCGGTCGTAGGCGTCGATCACCGGGTGGAAGTGGCGGGCGAAGCGGGTACGCCAGCCCGGCCCGGCCGACGCGCCCATGCGCAGGACGCAGTCCGCGAAGGCCGCGACCAGCGGGTCGGCGTGGTGCAGGTGGGAGGCGGGCGCGTCGAGCGAGCGGTGCAGGTCCTCGCACAGGGCGCTCCAGGCGGCGTCCCGGCCGTGTACCGCGTCGCGGTCGTGCCGGTCGTCCCACGCGAAGAACCAGATGCTGAAGTCCGCGATGGCGCTGAGCGTCGCCTCGGAGGCGCCGAGGTAGTAGCCGGCCACGAGGTCGGTGTAGCGCAGCCCGTCGACGTGGGCCTCGGCCCGGACCGGGTCCATGAGCCGTTTTTCCACGACCCAGAGCCTCGACTTCTCCTGAAGCTTTGGCCAATACTCGTGGAGACGGCGAGTGAAGTCCCTTTCCACCGCGGCGATCCGGAAGGCCGCAGGGACCGTCGCCGCCGGAGTCGGTGAAGTACTGGACGGGAAAGCAGGCACGAGCGAACCCCTTTCGGGCGCCGGACGGCTCGGACCGGGTCCCCGTCCCCGGTCCGGGCCGTCGTAAAACACAGCGCTTTCCATTCAGCCCTACAACTGACCCGAAAGGGAACAGATTTGGGCCAGGAATCATCTCCGGGTGCCGGGAACACGCCCCGGACTGACCGGAATCGGTAGTTCCACGCCTCCTTCCGCCTCGTAAACCCCAAAGGAACTATCGGCATATGACAAAGCGCCCGGCCGGAGGCAAGGCCCGGCCGGGCGCTTCGTCAGGGGCGCGCCGCACTCGCGGGCGCGACCGGTCAGTCGTTGGGCACGGTCTCGTAGCGGGGTGTGCCCTCGGCCATCTGCCGCAGCGCGTCCTTGCGGTCCCGCTTCGAGAGCCGGTCGATGTACAGGTAGCCGTACAGGTGGTCGGTCTCGTGCTGGAGGCAGCGCGCGAAGTAGCCGGTGCCGCGCACCTTGACCGGGTGCCCCTGCTCGTCCTGCCCGGTCACCTCGGCGTAGTCGGTACGCGGGGTCGCCGCGTAGGCCGTGGGCACCGAGAGGCAGCCCTCGTTCGAGTCGTCGAGCCGGCGGCGCTCGGCGGGCAGCTCCGTCAGGACCGGGTTGCAGACCACGCCGACGTGGCGGACCCCGTCGTCGTCCTGGCAGTCGTAGACGAACACCTTGAGGTCGACGCCGATCTGGTTGGCCGCGAGGCCGACCCCCTCGGCGGCCCGCTGGCTCGCGAACATGTCGTCCACGAGGGCGGCCAGCTCCGGGCCGAACTCCGTGACGTCCCGGCACTCCTTGTGCAGGACCGGGTTGCCGACGACGGTGATCGGGCGGGCCGTCCCGCGCGCGCGGTGCGCCTCCTCGCGCTCCTCGGCGTCCTCCGTGTCGACGACGAAGCCCTCCTCGTCGACCGGGAGCACCCCCGCCTGTCCCCGCTCCGCCTGCTCCTGCTCAGTGTCCTGCTGCGCCATGTCCGCCGCTTTGCCTTCCTGGAAACCCGGGGCCGCGCGGGCCGCCTCGGCCCCGCAAGCCCTCTTCTGCTGCCCGCACAGCCTACGGCCCCGGTGCGGCCCTCAGCAGACCTCTTCCAGATCGCGCCAGCCCCGGGAGTCCGGGCTGTCCGCGATCCAGCCGTCCAGCAGCCCGCGCACCAGCTCGCGGGGGGCGGCGATCCCGCACTCCCGCTCGGGCGCCCAGCGGGCCCCCGGGTTGTGGTGGCCGAGGGGCCCGGGGTGACCGGGCTCACTGTGGTCGTGCGGGTCCTGGCGGTCGCCCTCGCCCGCCTCGCTGGGCATCCGGCTCTCCGAACAGGAGCGGCACAGCAGCCGTACCGAGGAGGACCAGTCCTCGGCGGCGAAACCGGCGTCGGCGGCGAGCTTCTCCAGCGCGTCCCGGTCCTCCTCGGTGGCCGCCTCGAGCAGCACCACCCAGGTCGGCACGGGGGAGGGTGCCCACAGCTCGATCTCGTCGAACACCGGGAAGGACTCGCCTCCCGCGGTGGTCCGCTCCCCGTTGGGGACCCCGTCGTGCAGCACGACCTCGCCCCAGCGGCGGCCCGAGGAGGGCAGCGGCACCGACAGCACCTCGATCCGGGCCGGGTCGACACGGTTGCCCCACACCACCTCGGCCTCGCCCTCGGGCGACAGCCGCACGGCGGCGCTGCCCAGGTCCATCCCCGTCGGCGGCTCACCGGGCGCGGCGGCGGCGCTCGCCGGCATCCGCAGCCCGTACGCCTGCCAGGCCCGGCGGGCCAGCGGCCAGTCCTGGAGGGCGGTCGCGGCGATCCCCACGTTCCACCAGTCCGGGGCGCCGCCCGAACGGTCCAGCAGCGCCACCGCGCGCAGCCCGGCGGTCCTCGCCTGCTCCCAGTCGTGGCGGAACTTGTGCAGCAGCGCCAGGTTGAACCACGACTCCGAGAGCCAGGGCTCCAGGTCGGCGGCGCGGGTCAGCAGCGCTCCCGCGTCCTCGTAGCGGCCGTCACCGATCAGCGTGAACGCGCGGTCCGTGGCCTGCCGCCAGGAGGCGGAGGGCCTGTGCCGTCCCTTGCCGAAGATCCTCACGATTCCCGCCTGCATCCCCGCTGCCGTTGACTTCCCGGCGGCCGCCCCCGTGTTCCCCCGGGCCGGCCGGCCTCGCCGCCCGGGGCTCTCCCGGCCGGTTCCGTACGGTCCTGTTCCCGCACGTCCGGCGTCCGAGGGGGTCTCAAACACCCCCGGGCGCCTGTCTTCGCATCCAACCACGGACGGCCGTACGCCCGCTCATTACCCATGGGTTACCCAGTGCGGGGCCCGCTAAGGCCACCTCGGGACACGACCCTCGCCAGACATTCGACGACGGCGGGCTCGTACTGGGTCCCCGCGGCCCGGCGCAGCCGCTCCAGCGCCCGCGGGCACCCGGCCGGCCCGTCCGCCCCGCCGGTCGCGCCGGGCTCGGCGGCGGCCAGTTCGTCGTACGCGTTCGCGGCCCGCACGATACGCGCGCCCAGCGGCTGCCGGTAACAGGGGTCGGCCTGCCGCTCCACGACGACGGCGACCTCGGCCGGGACACCGGCCTGCCGGGCCACCTCGGCGCCCAGGACGGCGATCCGGCGCTGCTGGGCGGCCGGCAGCCCGCTCGTGGCGCCCCCCGGCACCGGGTCCACCAGGGACAGCTGCCCGATGTCGTGCATGAGCGCCGCGTACTCCAGGACGGTCAGCCGCCGCTCGCTCAGTCCCAGCTCGCGGCCCATCGCCCGGCTCAGCGCGGCGACCCGGGCGGCGTGGCCCGGCGGGGTGTGCCCGGCGATCTCGGTGGAGCGGGCCAGCGCGGCGATGGTCTGCCGGTAGACCCCGCGCACCGCGGCGTACCGCGCGAAGGAGAACTGTGCCAGGAACATCGGTACGGCGATCAGCGGCAGCACCCACACCCCGGCGACGCCCACCGCGAGGGCCGCCGCGGCGCCCGCCACGCACACCGCGGAGCCGATGCCCCACCGGGCGCGCAGCTCCTCGCGCAGCAGTCCGCCGTACGGCCAGCGGGTGCGGCCGTGCTCCAGGAGGGCCGCGAGCGTGGCGTCGCACAGGACGGCGAGCAGGACGACGAGGACGATCCAGGCCACGAACAGCGGACCGCCGCCGATCTCGTACCCGTGCGCGGCGCCCGCGGCGTACAGCGGGCGGCACAGCAGCGCCACGAAGGCGAGGGTCAGCAGGCGGCGGGCGAGCCGTTCGGGCCCGGGGTCCCGGCCGAGCGCGAGCAGCGGGAGACTGCCGGCCAGCGCCCCGGTCACGGCCACGGCCATCACCTGGAGCACGCCGTGCCGCGCCGGCGCCCCGGCGACGGTGGCGAGCAGTCCGTAGCCGAGGGCGGCGGCGGAGGCCAGCGGCGCCGGTTCGCTCTCCTCGGCGTTCTCGCGCCGGGTGGCCTGGCCCACGGCGACCAGCAGCGCGAAGCCGAGCGCGGTGCCCGGACGGTCGACGCCGGCCGCCGCCGTCCCGGCGCAGGCCGTGGCGCCCAGGACCAGCACCGCGCCGTACACCAGGAGCAGGGCGCGGGGCGCGGAGCGCGGCACGGCCGTGTTCATGCCTCGCCCTTCCTGGTGAGCCCGTCGCGGCGGGCCGCCGGTACCTCGGTGGCGGCCGGGTCCGGCCCGCCCGGCGGCGGCGGGAGGGTCTGCGGCCCGACGTGCACGACCGGCTGCCAGCCCTCCTTCGCCAGGGCGCGGACGAAGGCGGCGACCACGCGCGGGTCGAAGTGGCTGCCCGCGCAGCGTTCGAGTTCGGCGACGGCCACCTCGACGGGCCGGGCCCTGCTGTAGGAGCGGGTCGAGGTCATCGCGTCGAAGGCGTCGGCGACGGCCACGACCCGGGCGGCCTCGGGGATGCCGGTGCCGCCGAGGCGGTGCGGGTAGCCGGTGCCGTCGTAGCGCTCGTGGTGGTGCAGGATCGCGGCCCGCGCCTCGTCGAGGAAGCGGATGTCGCGCACCATCTCGTGGCCGTACTCGGGGTGCAGGCGGATCAGGTCCCGCTCCTCCTCGGTGAGCGGCCCGTCCTTGCGCAGCACGCGGGTGGGCACGGCGAGCTTGCCGAGGTCGTGCAGGAGGCCCGCGAGGCGCAGTTCCTCGGCGCGCGCGGGGTCCATGCCCAGCTCCCTCGCGATCATCGCGGCGGCCTGGCCCACCCGCTGTCCGTGGCCCCGGGTGTAGCGGTCCTTGAGGTCGACGGCCTGGACGAGGGCGCGCAGCGTGGCCTCGTGCGCGGCGCGTTCCTGGTGGTAGAGGGCGAAGACCCAGCAGGACAGGTACATGGGCAGCAGCGCGGGCAGCGCGGCCGGTGGTCCGTAGGAGCTGAGCCACAGCAGCGCCATGGTGAGGGCTGCGCAGCCGTGCACGAGGACGGCCGCGAGGGAGCGCAGCGCGGCCCCGTCCCGCCGCGCGGCCGCTTCCGCCGCCGGCCGCCGGTCCGTGCTGCGGCGCAGCGCGCCGTCGAGCAGGGCGAGGACCGCCCAGAAGGCGAGGACGGCGGCGAGTGCGGGCAGCAGCAGGTCCGGCCTGGCGCGCGACAGGGCCCCGGGGCCGCCGAGCAGGTGGTGCGCGCAGGAGCCCGCCGCGCAGGCCACGGCGAGCCGCGCGGGCCGCCACAGCCTCCGCGCGGCCACCGGCCGGCCCTCCGCCCCGGCGAGCAGCGCCCCGGGGACGACGACCAGCGCGGCCTGCGCCGGGGGCAGCAGCAGCGCCCCGGACAGCGGCACGGGGTAGAAGGTGCCCATGCCCCGGGGCACGCGGCTGCCGAGGACGGGGCAGCGCGGAATCCGCTCGCACAGCGCGTGGAGCACGAGGAGGACCGCGATCCGTCCCCAGTACGGGGGTTCCTGCGGATAGGGCAGACGTACCGCGAGCGGCGTCGCGAGCAGGGGCAGGACGCAGCCGAGACCGGCCAGGGCGGTGCCCAGGCCGAGGGCGCGCGCGGACGGGGAGAGGACCCGCGCGGACGGTGTGAGCATCCTCATGGCGCCTCCCCCGGCGGGCCCGGTCCCTCCGGTCCCCGGGCCGAACTCGCGTCGGCCCCCGGCCGGTGGGGGACGGCCCCGCACCGGCCACAGGATGGGGAGAATAGGGGCGCGACGGGACGCTCAGGACGGCTTCGGCGACTTCCCCCCGTTCCCCGGCCCGGGATTAACGCGTTCGGGTGAAGCGGGGGGCGTACGGCCGCACTCGGGCATATGCCGGGTGCGCGGGCGCGCGGTGTGGGGAGGCGAGGGAGGGGCGCCGGCGCGCCGCGGCTGCGGGAGCGCGGCCGTCCGGAACGCGCGGAAGGGCCGTGACCCATGAGGTCACGGCCCTTCTCGGCCCGTCCGCTCCCGGCCGACGGTTCAGGACTCCTTGACCGTTCCCGGGACGTCGGCCACGGAGGCCGTGATGTCCTGGTCTGGCACGGCCTGCCCGGAGCGGATCAGGTCGATCCGGCCCAGGACCTTGGCGCGCAGGTCGGAGGGGACGTCGTCCTGGCCGCAGCAGCGCTTGACGAGCTGCTTGACCGCCTGTTCGAGTCCGTACTTCTCCAGGCAGGGGTTGCACTCCTGGAAGTGGTCCTCGTACTTGACGCACTCGGCGTCGGGGATCTCGTGGTCCAGGATCTCGTAGAGGTGGTCGAGGACCTCACTGCAATCCGTCTCGTGCGGCTCTCCGCAGCTCATGAGCCCGAGCCTTTCAGGTCGTCCGGCTGTCCGGCGCCGGCCGGGACCAGTCCGCGGTCGCGGGCGTAGTCCTCCAGCATTCCGCGGAGCTGGCGGCGGCCTCGGTGCAGCCGGGACATCACCGTACCGATGGGTGTCCCCATGATGTCCGCGATCTCCTTGTAGGCAAAGCCCTCTACATCGGCGAGGTAGACCGCGATGCGGAATTCCTCGGGGATCGCCTGGAGCGCGCGCTTCACGTCGGAGTCGGGCAGGTGGTCGAGCGCCTGCGACTCGGCGGAGCGCAGCCCGGTCGACATGTGCGACTCGGCGCGCGCGAGCTGCCAGTCCTCGATCTCCTCGGCGGCGCTGCGCTGCGGCTCACGCTGCTTCTTGCGGTACGAGTTGATGAACGTGTTGGTCAGGATGCGGTACAGCCACGCCTTGAGGTTGGTGCCCTCGCGGAACTGGTGGAACGACCCGTACGCCTTCGCGTACGTCTCCTGGACCAGATCCTCGGCGTCCGCGGGGTTGCGCGTCATGCGCAGCGCCGCCGAGTACATCTGGTCGAGGAACGTGAGCGCGTCCCGCTCGAAGCGCGCGCTGCGCTCGGCGGCCGACTCCTCGGGCTGCCGCACCTGGCCGTCTTCCGTCCCTGCGTCGGTCCCAGTGACCCGACCCACCTCCTCCGACACCGTGGCGGCGCCCCTCAGTGGCCGCGCGCTCGTGTCGGAGAATAGTCGACCTTCGGCCCGGGGGGCCGGACGATCCACGCCACTCGGCCCGCTGAAAGGGGTCGTCTTCGCCGCGGGCAGGACCGACCAGTCCAGGGCTGTGGACCTACGACTGGGGCAAAGGGTGGATCCCATGCGGCGGTCTTCCTCTCGTGCTTGGCTGCAACTACGCCTGGCACAACAGGAGTCGTCCCCGTACTATTCCGCCGCCCCACGGGGGGTGCTCGCGGGGACCGCCCCTACGCCTCGCGACCGAGGCCGGAGATCCAGTGACGGACGGAGCGGGTGAGCAGGCTCACGGCCTCCTCCTGGCCCAGCGGCGCCCGCTTCGGTACGGCGAAGCCGTGGTCCCCGTTCGGGATGCCGGCCAGTTCGTACGCGCCGCGCGGGAACTCGGCGGGTTTCCCGAAGGGGTCGTTGCCGCCCTGCACGACGAGGGTGGGCACTCCGGTGCCCAGCAGTTCCTCCGCCCGGCTCCGCTCGGGGCGCCCCGGCGGGTGCAGCGGGAAGCTCAGCGCGAGGACGGCCGCGGCGCCCAGCGCGGCGGCCGTCCGGCAGGCGACCCTGGCCCCGGCGCTGCGCCCTCCGGCGACGACGGGCAGTCCGGGCGCGGCGAGCGCCGGCCACACCGCGTGCCAGCCCGCGTCGAGGGTCTTCGGCGCGGGCGCCACCTTCTTCCCCGCCACCCGCCAGGGCTGCTCCACCAGGGCGACGGTGACGCCGTCCGGGGGAAGGGCCCCGGCCAGCGCCCGCAGATCGCGTGCCTCGATACCGCCGCCCGCCCCGTGCCCGAGGGCGAGGACGAGCCGGGGGCGCGGCGCGGGATGCCAGGTGACGCGGGCGGGCCCGGCGGGGGCCTGAACGGTTTCCTCGTGCATCCCGCCATTGTCGTGTCCGGCGCGCTCCGGCTCTGGTCGCGGCGGTCCTCCTCGGCACGTGGGTCGTGGCCGCGCGGCCCCACCCTGTAAGGCCCGGAGCGGCTCGGAGAGGCCCAGAACCGCTCATAACTACTCAGAAGCGGGTCAGGAGCGGGTCAGAACAGCGTCTCCTCCTCCGGTCCCTCCAGTTCCTTGAGCAGTTCCGGCCCGTTGTTGCGCACGTTGCTGACGGCGGTGGAGACCGGGAAGGCCCGCATGAGGCCCTCGGGCGGCGGGGCGAGCAGTTCCCGCAGTCCGTCGACGTCCGTGCGGGCGGGGTCCAGCCACGCCTCCCACCGGTCGGGCGTGAGCATGAGCGGCATACGGGGGTGGATGTCGGCGAGCGAGCGGGGGCCCTCGGCGGGCGGGACGGCGAGCGGCGCGGTCTCGGCCTCGGTCGTGATCACCGTGCAGGTGACCCACCAGGCGCCCGGGTGGTCGTCGGGCAGGGTCCGGTCGCGCCAGAACTCGTAGAGCCCGGCCATCGCGAAGACGGAGCCGTCGGCGGGGGTCACGAAGTAGGGCTGCTTCCGCGGCCGCTTCCTGCGCCCCCGCTCCTCCAGCTGCCGCTCCTCGGCGCCGGTGACCCACTCGTAGTAGCCGTCGGCGGGCAGGAGGCAGCGGCGGGCCGCGAAGGCCCGGCGGTAGGAGGGCTTCTCGTGCACCGTCTCGGCGCGGGCGTTGATCATCCGGGCACCGCCCTCCGGGGTCTTGGACCACGAGGGCACCAGCCCCCACTTCAGGGGGCGCAGCTGGCGAACCGGACGGCGCGGATCGGCGTCCTCCTCTTTCAGGGGGCGGGCGAGGACCGCGGGGACCTGTTTGGTCGGGGCGACGTTCCAGTCCGGGGCGAGCGTCTCGGCCGGCTCCCACTTCTCCACCTCGAACAGGGCTGCGAGATCCTCGGGGCCACGACTGGCCGCATACCGTCCACACATAGCTGCCAGCCTGCCATGCCCGCGCGCGCCACGAGGAGCCTTCCGCCCCATGCACACCACCTCTCTCGCCGGACTCTGGGACGGCTCCGACGGGCTGTTCGGCAGCCAGCCGGAACCCGCCCGCTGGCTCGTCCTGACGACGCTGCTGTTCGCCCTGTTCGCGGTGGGCCCGCGCCTGATATGGCGCCTGTCCCGCAACGCGGTGACGATCGCGCACGAGGGCGGGCACGGACTGGTCGCCCTGCTCAGCGGCCGCCGGCTGGACGGCATCCGGCTGCACTCGGACACCTCCGGCCTGACGGTGAGCCGGGGCCGGCCCACCGGGATCGGCATGATCCTGACGGCGGCGGCCGGCTACACCGCTCCCCCGCTGCTCGGACTCGGCGGCGCCTGGCTGCTGGCCGCGCACCACATCACGCTGCTGCTGTGGGCGGCGACCGCGCTGCTGCTGCTCATGCTGGTGATGATCCGCAACGCGTACGGGGTGCTGACGGTGTTCGTCACGGGCGGCGCCTTCCTCCTGGTGTCCTGGCTGACCGAGCCGGAGGTGCAGTCCTTCTTCGCGTACGCGGCGGTGTGGTTCCTGCTGCTGGGCGGGGTGCGCCCGGCCTTCGAGCTCCAGGCGAAACGGCGCGGCGGCGGGGCCCCGGAGTCGGACGCGGACCAGCTCGCGCGACTGACCCACGTACCGGCCGGGCTGTGGTTGCTGCTGTTCCACGCGGTGTCGCTCGGCTGCCTGGTCGCCGGCGGGCGCTGGCTGCTGGATCTGTGAGGCCCGGGAACCGCCGCCGCCCCGGCCGGGCGGGTGGACGGCAGGGGCGGACGGGGCGGACGGGGCGACGACTGGGCCGGCGGAGGATGGATGCCCTTACCATCTCTCTGTTTCGGTCCGGTTTCAGCACTTTTGATCAGGATGATGGTTCACCCGGAGCCACTAAAGTGAAGACATGACCGAGACCCCAGCACTTACCGACCTCTGGCCCGCCCCGCTCGCGGACGGGCCCGTCAACGCGACGGTGCAGGTGCCCGGCTCCAAGTCGGTCACCAACCGGGGGCTGGTGCTCGCCGCGCTCGCCGCCGAGCCCGGCTGGCTGCGCCGCCCGCTGCGCTCCCGGGACACGCTCCTGATGGCGGGCGCGCTGCGCGCCATGGGCGTCAAGATCGAGGAGACGGTCTCCTCCAGCTCCTCGGCGACCGGGGACCCGGCGGCCGGCGGTGAGGCCTGGCGGATCATCCCGGCCGGCCTGCACGGCCCCGCCACGGTGGACGTCGGCAACGCGGGCACGGTCATGCGTTTCCTCCCGCCGGTCGCGACGCTCGCCGACGGCACCGTCCACTTCGACGGCGACCCGCGCTCCTACGAGCGGCCGCTGCACGGCGTGATCGACGCGCTGCGCGCGCTCGGCGCCCGGATCGAGGACGAGGGCCGCGGCGCGCTCCCGCTGACCGTGCACGGCGGCGGCGCGCTCGACGGCGGCAAGGTCGACATCGACGCCTCCAGTTCCTCCCAGTTCGTGAGCGCGCTGCTGCTGTCGGCGCCGCGCTTCAACCAGGGCGTCGAGGTCCGGCACACGGGCCCCTCGCTGCCCTCGCTGCCGCACATCCGGATGACCGTCGACATGTTGCGCTGTGTCGGCGCGCAGGTCGACGAGCCGGAGACGGGCGGCGAGGCGAACGTGTGGCGGGTCTCGCCGAGCGCCCTGCTGGGCCGCGACCTGACCGTCGAGCCCGACCTGTCGAACGCCCAGCCCTTCCTCGCGGCGGCCCTCGTGACGGGCGGCCGGGTCCTGGTCCCGGACTGGCCGCTGCGCACGACGCAGCCCGGTGACCGGCTGCGGGAGATCTTCACCGAGATGGGTGGTTCCTGCGAGCTGACGGAGCAGGGCCTCGCCCTGACCGGCTCCGGCCGGGTGCACGGCATCGACGTGGACCTGAGCGACGTCGGGGAGCTGACCCCCGGTCTCGCGGCGGTCGCGGCGCTCGCCGACTCCCCGTCCACCCTGCGCGGCATCGCCCACCTGCGGCTGCACGAGACGGACCGGCTGGCGGCGCTCACCAAGGAGATCAACGAGCTGGGCGGTGACGTCACGGAGACCGCCGACGGCCTGGTGATCCGGCCCCGCCCGCTGCGCGGCGGCGTCTTCCACACCTACGACGACCACCGCATGGCCACCGCCGGGGCGATCCTCGGCCTCGCGGTTCCCGGTGTCGAGATCGAGAATGTGGGGACCACCGCGAAGACGCTGCCCGACTTCCCCGATCTGTGGACCGGGATGCTCGGGAACTGACGGCCGGGACTCTCATGCGCCGCTACGGGAAGAACCCCGACGAGGACGACATCCGCGTACGCCCCGGCCGCCGGGGCAGCCGCCCGCGTACCCACATCAGGCCCAAGCACGAGGACGCCGCGGGCGGCATGGTGCTGACCGTGGACCGGGGCCGCATCACCTGCCTGGTCGAGGACCGGGTGGTGCTCGCCATGAAGGCCCGGGAGCTGGGCCGCAAGGCCGCCGTGGTCGGTGACCGGGTGGCGCTGGTCGGGGACCTGTCGGGGGCCAAGGACACCCTGGCCAGGATCGTGCGGATCGAGGGGCGTTCCTCGGTCCTGCGCCGCACGGCGGACGACGACGACCCCTACGAACGGGTGGTCGTCGCCAACGCCGACCAGCTCGCCGTCGTCACCGCGCTCGCCGACCCCGAGCCGCGTCCGCGCATGATCGACCGCTGCCTGGTCGCGGCCTACGACGGCGGCCTGTCCCCGCTGCTCGTACTGACCAAGTCCGATCTCGCCTCGGCCGACTCGCTCCTGGAGACCTACGCCCCGCTCGGCGTGCCCTACGTCGTCACGAGCCGCGAGGAGCTGTACGACGGGGACGCGGCGCAGCGGGTGCGCGCGCTGCTGGAGGGGAAGGTCACGGCCTTCGTCGGGCACTCGGGCGTCGGCAAGACGACGCTGGTCAACGCCCTGGTGGCCGCGGACCGGCAGCGTACGACGGGCGTGGTCAACGCGGTCACCGGTCGCGGCCGGCACACCACGACCTCCGCGCTCGCGCTGCCGCTCGCCGAGGGCGGCGGCTGGGTCGTGGACACTCCCGGTGTGCGCTCCTTCGGGCTGCACCACGTGGACCCCTCACGGGTCGTGCTCGCCTTCCCCGATCTGGAGCCGGGTACGGCGAACTGCCCGCGCGGCTGCTCGCACGACGAACCGGAGTGCGCGCTGGACGCGTGGGTCGCCGAGGGGCACGCCGACCCGTCCCGGCTGTACTCCCTGCGCCGGCTGCTCGCCACCCGGGAGCGACGCGAGGGCGACTGATCCCCCGGGGTTTGTGCCCGCCAAAGAAAAGGTAAAGGCATAATCGCGGCAGGCCCCCGGCCGACGGCCCGTCACGGGCGCACCGGGCGCGGGGTGGTGGCACGCGCCACGGCCCGGGACGCGGGAGACACGCGGGACGCAAGGGGAGGCAACACATATGGCGTGGCTGCTGGTCATCGTGGCCGGGCTGCTGGAGACGGGCTTCGCGGTCTGCCTGAAGCTGTCGCACGGGTTCACCCGGATCTGGCCGACGATCGCCTTCGCCTCCTTCGCCCTCGGCAGCTTCGGCCTGCTGACGCTGGCGCTCAGGAAGCTCGACATCGGCCCGGCCTACGCGGTGTGGACCGGGATCGGCGCGGCGGGGACGGCGATCTACGGCATGGCCTTCCTCGGCGACATGGTGTCGGTCCTGAAGATCGTCTCGATCTCCCTCGTCATCGCCGGGGTCATCGGCCTCCAGCTCTCGGGGTCGGCGCACTGAACGGGTGACCCGCCCCCCGGGGCGAAGGGGTGGGCCGCGTCGGACAGGGACGAGCCGTGTTCCCGCTCTCCGCCCTCCTCGCCCGCCCCGACCGGTCGCCGCGGAATTCCCCGTATGCCCTAATGGTCATAACGCCGGTGGACGGGTGCGCTGTGCGCCGTCCGCCCTCCCGCTGCCTCTCAGGGGCGCACGAGAGGAACACGTATGCCCATCGTGACCACGCGCGACGGTGTAGAGATCTTCTACAAGGACTGGGGCGAGGGACGCCCGGTCGTCTTCATCCACGGCTGGCCGCTGAACGGGGACGCCTGGCAGGACCAGCTCAAGGCCGTGGCGGACGCCGGTTTCCGCGGTATCGCCCACGACCGGCGCGGCCACGGCCGTTCCACCCCGGTGTGGGACGGCTACGACTTCGACACCTTCGCCGACGATCTCGACGACCTCCTCACCCGGCTCGACCTGCGGGACGTCACGCTCGTCGCGCACTCGATGGGGGGCGGCGAACTCGCCCGCTACATCGGCCGGCACGGCACGGACCGCGTCAGGTCCGTCGTCCTGCTGTCGGCGATCACCCCGCTCATGCTCCAGGGGCCGGACAACCCCGAGGGCGTGCCGCAGAGCGTGTTCGACGACATCAAGAAGGGCATCCTCGCCGAGCGCTCCCAGTTCTGGAAGGACACCGCGGTCGGGTTCTTCTCCGCGAACCGTGAGGGCAACAAGGTCACCCAGGGCAACAAGGACGCCTTCTGGTACATGGCGATGGAGGAGACGATCCAGGGCGGAGTGGCCTGTGTGGACGCCTTCGCGGCCACCGACTTCCACGAGGATCTCAGGAGGTTCGACGTCCCCACCCTCGTGGTGCACGGCGACGACGACCAGATCGTCCCGGTCGACGCGACCGGCCGCAAGACCGCGAAGCTCGTGCCGGGCGCCGAGCTGAAGGTCTACGAGGGCGGCTCGCACGGCATCGCGCTCGTCCCCGGGGACAAGGAGAGGTTCGGCAAGGACCTCCTGGAGTTCCTGAAGCGCTGAGGGCGCCCCCCGGACGCGGTCCCCGGCGGGCGGGCCCCGCCCACCCGCCGGCCGCGGCCCGGCGCGCGCCGCGCCCGCTGGCCCGGGGACGAAGCGGATCGATACTGTTCCGCCATGGCCGACTATCACGATGATCTGCGTCTTGCCCATGTGCTGGCCGACGCGGCCGACGCGACGACGATGGAGCGGTTCAAGGCCCTGGACCTCAAGGTCGAGACGAAACCGGACATGACGCCGGTGAGCGAGGCCGACAAGGGCGCCGAGGAACTGATCCGCAGCCACCTCCAGCGCGCCCGGCCCCGGGACGCGATCCTCGGCGAGGAGTACGGGCTGCGCGGTACCGGTCCGCGCCGCTGGGTGATCGACCCGATCGACGGGACGAAGAACTACGTGCGCGGGGTGCCGGTGTGGGCCACCCTCATCTCGCTCATGGAGGTCGTGCCGGGCCAGGACGGCGAGCAAGGCACCTGGCAGCCGGTGGTCGGCGTGGTCTCCGCGCCGGCCCTGCAACGGCGCTGGTGGGCGGCGAAGGGCCACGGCGCCTTCACCGGCCGCAGCCTGACCTCGGCGAGCCGCCTGAAGGTCTCCGGGGTGTCCCGGATGGCCGACGCCTCCTTCGCGTACTCCTCACTGACGGGCTGGGAGGAACAGGGGCGGCTGGGCGGCCTGCTGGACCTGAGCCGCGCGGTGTGGCGCACCCGGGGCTACGGCGACTTCTGGCCGTACATGATGGTCGCGGAGGGTTCGGTGGACATCTGCGCGGAGCCCGAGCTGTCGCTGTGGGACATGGCGGCCAACGCGATCGTGGTGACCGAGGCGGGCGGCAGTTTCACCGGTCTGGACGGACGAGCCGGGGTGCACGGCGGCAACGCGGCGGCCTCCAACGGGCTGCTCCACGACGAGTTGCTGAGCTACCTGAACCAGCGGTACTGAATCGCGCGCCCCGAGGACGCCGGAACGCCCGGCCCCCTGCTGCGGGGGCCGGGCGTCCGGCGTTCGGTGAGCGGAGGGGTCAGCCGCGAAGGGCCTGGACCGCGGCCTCCAGCCGCTTGCCGAAGTCGGGGTCGGCCTGACGGAAGTTGTTGACGGCCCGCACGGCGATGTCCTCGCGGGTGACGCCCGAGATGTTCTGCGCCAGGTTCTCGATCAGGCGCTCCTTCGCGTCCTCCGGCAGGAGCCGGTAGAGGTTGCCGGCCTGCACGAAGTCGTTGTCCTCGGCGTGCGAGGGCGCCACGTGGTTGCCGGTCGTCCCGGACACCGGGGTGGGCTGCCACAGCGGCTGCCCGGTCTCGACCGCGCCGCCGAAGCTGTTGGGCTCGTAGTTCTTGGTGCCCTTGTGGCGGCCGTCGTAGAGGTAGCCGTCCCGGCTGTTGGTACGCGCCTCCGTGGCGTGCGGACGGTTGACCGGCAGGTGGTCGGCGTTGATGCCGACGCGGTAGCGGTGCGCGTCGCCGTAGGCGAACAGCCGTCCCTGGAGCATCTTGTCGGGGGACGGGCCGATGCCGGGCACGAAGTGGGCGGGGCTGAAGATGGACTGCTCTACCTCGGCGAAGATGTTCTCCGGGTTGCGGTTCAGCTCCAGCTTGCCGATCTCGATCGGCGGGTAGTCCTCGTGCGGCCACACCTTGGTCAGGTCGAAGGGGTTGAAGCGGTACGTGGCCGCCTCGGCCTCCGGCATGATCTGCACCTGCACGGTCCAGGACGGGAAGTCGCCGCGCTCGATGGCCTCGCGCAGGTCGCGCTGGTGCGAGTCGGGGTCGAGGCCGGAGGTCTCGGCGGCCTCGGAGGTCGTCAGCGTCTTGATGCCCTGGTCGGTCTTGAAATGGTACTTGACCCAGAAGACCTCGCCGGCGGCGTTGTTCCACTGGTAGGTGTGCGAGCCGTAGCCGTTCATGTGGCGGTACGAGGCGGGGATGCCGCGGTCGCCGAACAGCCAGGTCACCTGATGCGTGGACTCGGGCGAGAGGCCCCAGAAGTCCCAGACGTTGTCCGCCTCCTGGGAGCCGGTGTACGGGTCGCGCTTCTGGGTGTGGATGAAGTCGGGGAACTTGATGGCGTCCTTGACGAAGAACACCGGGGTGTTGTTCCCGACGAGGTCGTAGTTGCCGTCCTCGGTGTAGAACTTCAGCGCGAAGCCGCGCGGGTCGCGCACGGCGTCGGCCGCGCCGAGGTTGCCGGCCACGGTGGAGAAGCGCAGGAAGGTCTCGGTCTGCTTGCCGACCTCGGAGAGGAACCTGGCGCGGGTCCACTGGCTGACGTCGCGGGTCAGCGTGAAGGTCCCGTAGGCGCCGGCGCCGCGGGCGTGCACGACGCGCTCCGGGATGCGCTCGCGGTTGAAGTGGGCGAGCTTCTCCAGCAGCGCCTGGTCCTGCACCAGAACCGGGCCGCCGACGCCCGCGGTCTCGCTGTTCTGGTTGTCGGCGACCGGAGCCCCGGCCTCCGTGGTGAGCGGTCCCTGCGTCACGTGCGCCTCCTGCGTCGTTCCCGGCCCCTGGTGCGAAAAGTGGCCCTGAAGTAAGAAGCCGCCGCGCCCGGCCGCCGGTGTGTGACCTGACGACTTCCCCTTGGCGAGCGACAAGCCCGATCCTACAATGGACATTGTCTAAGTCAAGCGACCATCCAACCTCACACACGTTCGGGTCTAGTGCCCCTGACTGTTAGGCTTGAGGACATGAGCGACCTTTTGGAACGTCTGCGTGGACGCGGTTGGCGGATGACTGCGCAGCGACGCGTCGTGGCCGAGGTCCTCGACGGGGACCACATGCACCTGACCGCCGACGAGGTGCACGCGCGCGCCGTCGAGCGACTGCCGGAGATCTCCCGGGCCACGGTCTACAACACGCTCGGTGAGATGGTCTCGCTCGGCGAGATCCTGGAGGTCGCGACCGACCACCGGGCCAAGCGCTACGACCCCAACGCCCACCACCCGCACCAGCACCTCGTGTGCGCGCGCTGCGGGGCGATCAAGGACGTCCGCCCCTCCGGGAACCCGCTGTCCGACTTGCCGGTGGCGGAACGCTTCGGCTACACCGTCTCCGACGTCGAGATCACCTACCGGGGCCTGTGCCCGGACTGCGCGGGCACCTGACCCCCGCCCCGCGCCGCGCGCGGGGCGGCCCCAGGAGCCGTACCGGCGGCATACACCGAAGGCCCGGATTCCTTGAGGAATCCGGGCCTTCGGTCTTCAGTAGCGGGGACAGGATTTGAACCTGCGACCTCTGGGTTATGAGCCCAGCGAGCTACCGAGCTGCTCCACCCCGCGTCGATGTCTCGACTGTACGGGGCCGGGCGCCGCACATGCAAATCGGTTCTCTCGCGTCCTGATAGGTTCCGGGTCCGCGTCAGCAGTGTCGGTCGATCTCCAGCAGTCGGCTGGCAATCTTCCGGGTCGCGTTAGCGGCACCTGTGGCCGGTGGTGGTCAGTCCCGGGAACTTCTCGGTCATCCGGCCTCTTGGTCCTGGGCGGTTTCCTACGGTCGGCTCATGGTCACCAAGCGTACAAGCGTGAGGGCCGGCAGTCAGGAGTCCGCGAGGGCTTCGATCCGGTACGAGGACGACTCGGTACGCAGCGTGGAGTTCAGCCAGCTGCGCCGGGGCAATTTCGACGGGTCCGTGCCGTGGCGGCGGGTCAGGCCGGCGAAGGGCCATAAGCATCACACCGCCTCAACCTGCCGGCCAAGAAGTGGGGCATTGAGATCCGCCCGAACAGCGCCACCAGCAACCCGTTCGCGCTCCTGCCGGGCGCACCGGCCCTGTCCGCGTCGATGGCAGCCGTCAGCAACGTCCGCGACTGCGCCGAACGCCTCAGACGCCTGGTCCGACTGCCCGGCCAACGGAACCTCTGCGCGGCCGCCAGAAGCCTCGGAACGCTACCGGCGACGCTCACGCATCAGCTGCATGCCCTGGAAAAGGCCGCGGGCGTTCCGTTGATCGAACGGACCAGCCCCCTCGCAGCCACTCCCGCGGGCACCGCTCTCATCCACGAAGCAGAGCACCTGCTCAGCCTCTTGGACGCAGCGCAATCCTCCGTCACCTGACCAGCGGCCCGGCCTACGACTGGGGTGGTCGCAAGGCGCCGGCGATGACGGTGGTCACCATCTTGCGGACGGCGTCGGGCTGCGGTGGGGCGCTTGTCCGGTCGGCGAACAGCAGGTGCCCGGCCCCGACGAGGGTGGGGGCGAGCGTGTCGATGTCGGCGTCACCGGCCAGACGCCCCCACTCCCGCTCGGCGGTGAGGTATGCGGCGATCATGGCAGTGCCCTGCATGGCGAGTGGGATGCCGGTCAGACCGGCCTCGCGCAGCCGGGCGCGGAGGCCGTCGCGGAAGGTGATGAGCGCGACGATCGCCACCGTGACCGGACCGAACAGGTCCCGCAGCGCGTCTGTGAGGTTGTCCACCACGCTCCCGGTCCCGACGGCCGCGCGCAGAGTCGTGGTCCGGTCCTCGATGCCGCGGACGCGATCGAGGACCAGTTCCGCCAGGAAAGCGTCGAAGTCGGTGAAGTGCCGGTGCAGCACCCCCTTCGCGCAGTTCGCCTCCTCCGTGATCGCCCGGCTGGTCAACGCGTCGGGCCCGTCCCGAAGCAGGACACGCTCGGCGGCTTCGAACAACTGGCCGCGCACGTTGTGGATGTGCACCCCTGACGGCATCATCTCCCCTTCCGCGCCGCCCCGCCTTAACGAGTGGGCAACCGCCCATTAGTGTGGGCGCATGCCCACTTTATCGCAGGGACAGCCGGACACGTCCGGCCCCGAGCCCCACCGCCACCGGCAGACAGCCGAGTCGTTCGGAGTGGACGCCGAACGCTACGACCGCGCCCGACCGCCGTATCCCCAGGCCCTGGTGGACAGGATCGTCGCGGCAAGCCCCGGCCGGCACATCCTCGACGTCGGAGCCGGAACCGGCATCGAGGCCCGGCAGTTCCAGGCGGCCGGCTGCACGGTGCTCGCCGTCGAGCCCGACGAGCGGATGGCCACCTTCGCGCAACGCGGCCGTATCGAGGTCGAGGTCGCCAGGTTCGAGGACTGGCAGCCGGCCGGGCGGCAGTTCGACGCGGTCATCGCCGGAACCGCCTGGCACTGGGTGGACCCCGTCGCCGGCGCGGCCAAGGCGGCCCAGGTGCTCAGGCCCGGCGGCCGACTCGCCCCCTTCCACCACGTCCCCCAGCTCCCGGCCGAGGTGATCGACGCCCTCGCCGAAGCACTCCAACGAGTCGCTCCCGATTCCCCGTTCAACCCCGGCCTGCTCAGGGGCTCGTCCGTGGACGCCTACCAGCCGCTGTTCGCGAAGATCGCCGACGGGATCCGGCAGACCGGCAGCTTCAGCGAGCCGGAACAGTGGCGCTTCGCCTGGGAGCGCACCTACTCCCGAGAGGAGTGGCTCGACCAGCTCCCCACTTTCGGCGGCCTCACCCAACTCCCCGCAGACAAAATGGCGGAGGTCCTGGACAGCGCCGGGACCGCGATCGACAAACTCGGCGGCCACGCCACCATGCCCTACACGTCCGTCGTGATCACCGCGACCCGCTCCCGGGCCTGACCACCGCAAACGCTGGGTGTCGCCGAGCATGAGGAGACTGATGAGCTCGGCGACACCCGCCGGGGAGCGGGGAGAGTTCTCCGGCTTGTTGCACCGGACCTCAGTCCAACGGTCCGTCCCGGCGGGCCACACGATTGCTCAAGATCAGCCGATCGGCCCACTGCTGACGCACCATGGAATCCGTAGTTTCAGCAGTACCCACTGCTAACGGAGCGGCTCAACCTACACGTCCCTCCGCGCCGCTCAGGGGCCGTGTACCGCTCGGTCCGCGCAGCGCACGGGACTCCGTGCCGCACAGGGCTCCGTGCCGGCCGGGCCCCGCGCCGCTCGGGCGTGCTGCCGCTCAGGCGCTCAGTTCCTGCTGGAGCGCGTCCCGCAGCCGGGCGGCGCGCTCGGCGACCTCGGCCGGGCCCGCCTGCACGGCCTTGTCGCACCACTCCTGGCTCTCGACCAGCTCGCCCCTGCGGGCGAACAGCAGCGCGAGCCGCAGTGCGGCGCGGCCGTGACCGGCCTCCGCCGCGCGCCGCCACCACAGGGCGGCCTCCGGCTCGCTGCCCTCCCTGGCCAGCAGGAGGCCGAGGTTGAAGGCGCCGTTGCTGCTCCCGGCCTCGGCCGCCTCCCGGTATCTGCGCGCCGCGAGGACTATGTCGCCGCGCGCCGCGGCGAGCATCCCGGCCCGCACCTGGGCGCGCCGGTGCCCCTGGTCGGCGGCGCGCTCGTACCACTCCTCGCACTCGTCACGTTCGCTCAGGACGCTCTCGCCGAGCACCGGCGGGCCCTGCGGGGGGCGTCTGGCGTCCAGTACGGAGGCGAGCCGGTAGGCGGCCTCCGCGCTGCCGCCGCCCGCCGCGCAGCGCAGGTGCCGCTCGGCGGACTGCTCGTCGCCCTCGCGCAGCAGGGCCATGCCGACCTGGAGGGCCGCTTCGGTGTGCCCGGCCGCCGCCGCGCGCTCGTACCAGCGCAGGGCGCCCTCCTCGTCGCCCCGCCCGCTGTGCAGGATGCCCAGGTTGAAGGCGGCGTCCACGCTGCCGCCCTCGGCGGCCTTGGAGAACCAGGGCTCCGCCCCGGCGGCGTCCCCGGCCTGGAGCAGCAGGACGGCCAGCGCGTTCGCCGCCTCGCGGTGCCCCGCGTAGGCCGCGGTGCGGTACCACTGCTCGGCCTGGGCGGTACGGCCCTGCTCGGCGCAGAGCAGCGCG
The DNA here is from genome assembly GCF_042869355.1 of Streptomyces sp. NPDC007088. Taxonomy (NCBI): domain Bacteria; kingdom Bacillati; phylum Actinomycetota; class Actinomycetes; order Kitasatosporales; family Streptomycetaceae; genus Streptomyces; species Streptomyces sp. NPDC007088. The sequence continues at coordinate 233,824 of NZ_JBIAFO010000002.1, read as the reverse complement.
AGGTTGTACGCGCCGTTGTCGTCGCCCGCGTCCATCGCGGCCCGGTACCAGCGCTCGGCGGTCTGCGGCTCCTCACGCTCCGCGTGCAGGGCGCCGAGCGCGTTGGCCGCGTTGCCGTCGCCCTCCTGGGCGGCCTTGAGCCACCACACGGCGGCGCTCTCCTGGTCTCCGGCGTCACGCAGCAGGAAGCCGAGGGCGCAGGCCGCCCGCGCCTCGCCGTCCTTGGCGGAGGTCAGGTACCAGCGCCCGGCCTCCTTCAGCTCACCGCGCTGCTCCAGGATCGCGCCGAGGTGCAGCGCCGCCTTGCGGTGTCCGCGCGCGGCCGCCTGCCGGTACCACTGCTCGGCCTCCTGGGCGGGGGTGAGCCCGTCCGCCCGCGGGCCGCTCTTCGCGGGCTCGGCGGGCTGCCGCCGCGCGGCGGCCAGGGGGGCCGCGCCGTCGCGCGGGCCGGGGATGGACAGCGCCGGGGCCGCGGCCGCGCGGCCGGCGCGGCGCGGACCAGGCAGGACGGGACCGCGCTCGCGGCGCGCCTCGTCGGCCACCCGCTGCTCCAGCATGCGGGCGGTGCGGTAGGCGGCCTCGCGGTGGCCGCGCTCGGCTGCGCTGCGCATCCAGCGCTCGGCCTCGGGCTCGCCCCGGTGTTCCAGCAGGTCGGCGAGGGCGTAGGCGCCCAGCACGTGGCCCTGCTCCGCGGACTGCCGCAGCCAGTAGTCGGCGGCCGGTTCGTCGCCGCGCTCACGGTGGTGGCGGCCGAGGGCGTGCGCGGCGGCCGCGGAGCCCGCGACGGCGGCGACCCGCCACCAGCCGGCCGCTTCCTCGGGGTAGCCGCGCTGGTGCAGCAGGACGCCGAGGTTGTTGGCGGCGGCCCGGTCGCCCGCGCCGGTGGCGGCGCGCAGGTGCGGTTCGGCCTCGTCGAGTTCTCCGCGGCGCAGCAGCATCGCGCCCAGCTCGCTCATCGCGGCGATGTCCCCCTCGGCCGCGGCGCGCAGCCGGGCCTCGGTGGCGGCGCCCGGCTCGGCGCCCGTCCCCCCGGGGGTGCGGGGAGCGGACGGGGCCGGGGCGTCCTCGGGGCCGACGCCGACGTATCCGGGGACGGCGGACAGGGTGCCCCGGCCGGGCTGGAGCGGCAGCCGCCCGGAGCCGGACCGCGCCTCGGCGTGGAATTCCCGGGCCGCGCGCGCGCCGGCGAGTGCACCGGTCGTCTCCGCACTCAGGTCGTGCGCACCGGACCGCGCACGCCTCCCGGACTCACGCAGAGTCGCCTTGTCCCCCATAACGTCCATCGTCGCACCACCCGCAACCCGGGTACACCTCGTAACCGGCAGTCAAATGAGGTCTCTACAGCGTTTTATCGACATGCCCACAGAGAGACACATCAAACTTGCCATGCTCAACTACCCCCGGACCGAACACATTTCACATCCGGAGGCTGTCCGATCCGGTCCGCCCGGTACAGCCGACACACGGGAGACCCGAGGATCTCCTCGATTCCGCCGTCCGCCGGCCGCTTCCAGCCTCTATCAGGCTGCCCCCGGAACGGGTGAGTAGCCGTACTCAGTTCGCCCCGGATGAGCGACGCCGTGAGGGCGGGGGTGCGCGACGGCACGGCGCACACGAAGAGGCCCGGGTCCCTTTCGGGACCCGGGCCTCTTCGATCAGTAGCGGGGACAGGATTTGAACCTGCGACCTCTGGGTTATGAGCCCAGCGAGCTACCGAGCTGCTCCACCCCGCGCCGTTGTGATCACAATGTATCACGGCGCGGGGTGGGCCCGCTCAGCCCTCGTCGGCGGCCGCGTCCTTCGGGGTGGCGCTCCCTCCGGCCCGCGGCTTGTCGCCGGCCTTCCCGTCGTCGCCCTGCTTCTTCTTCGCGGCGTCCTGGGCGTCGGCGGCGCGCTGGAGGGCGTCCTGCAGGGCGCTCTGCGCCTTGCCGTACGCCTCCCAGTCGCCGTCCTTCAGGGCGGACTGGCCGTCCTTGAACGCCTTCTCGGCGTCGTCCAGGGCTCCTTGCAGACTGTTGTTCCCGGTGGCGGGCGGCGGCTTGGTGGTGTCGTCGCTGTCGCCCGGCGGCGTCTCGTCCTCCGCGCCGAAGACCACGTTGAGCGCCTTGTCCAGCGTCTCCTCGAAGGCCGTCTTCCCGGCGTAGGTGACCAGCACCCGCTTGAGCAGCGGGTACTTGAGGCCGCCACCGCGTACGTAGACCGGTTCGGCGTACAGCAGCTCGCCGTCGAGCGGGACGGTCAGCAGGTTGCCGTACTCGACTTCCGAGTCACCACCACGCAGCAGCCGGATCTTCTCGGCGATGGTCTCGTTGGAGTTGAACTTGCTCTGCACCTGTTTGGGTCCGTCGATGGTCTCGGCGGACGGCATCTTCAGGATGTCGATCTTGCCGTAGTCGGGGGTCCCGGCCTCGGCGTTGACCGCCATGAAGGCGCTCAGGTTGTCACGGCCGTTCGGCGTGAACGTCGTGGTGAGCGAGAAGTCCTGCTCCTTGGAGTCCGGCATCTTCATGCTCAGGTAGTACGGCGGGATCGCGTTGCCCGACTTGTTGGTCGGGTCGTCCGGGACCTGCCACACCTCGCTGCCGCTCAGGAAGGTCTGCGCGGTCTTCACGTGGTAGCGGGTCAGCAGCTCGCGCTGGACCTTGAACAGGTCCTGCGGGTAGCGCAGGTGGGCCATCAGCTCGGGGCTGATCGTCGAGCGCTTCTCGACCGTGTCCGGGAAGGCCTTCATCCAGGTCTTGAGGACCGGGTCCTTCGTGTCCCACTGGTAGAGCTTGACCTCGCCGGTGTACGCGTCGACGGTGGCCTTGACCGAGTTGCGGATGTAGTTGACCTGATTCTGCTGGGCCACCACCGCCCGCTGGTTGTTGGCCGCGGTGAGCGAGTCGGCCGTCGTGTCCCCGAGCGTGGTGCGCGAGGCGTACGGATAGCCGTTGGTGGTCGTGTAGGCGTCGACGATCCACTGGATGTGGCCGTCCACGACCGCCGGGTAGGAGTCGCCGTCGATCGTCAGCCAGGGCGCGACGGCCTCGACGCGGTCCTTCGGGGTGCGGTTGTACAGGATGCGCGAACCGTCGCCGATGGCTCCGGAGTAGAGGATCTGCGGCTCGCCGAAGGACACGGCGTAGGCGGCGCGGTTGAGCGGGTTCGAGAGGTTGACGCCGCTCTTGCCCTGGTAGCTCGTCGTCTTCTCGCCGTCGTCGTTGGCGTAGTCGATCTCCTTCTGGGGACCGCCGACGATCGAGTACTGCGTCGTCTTCTCGCCGTAGTAGATGCGCTGGTTGTACTTGCCCAGCTCGCCCTGGGAGGGCAGGTCGGACTCGGTGAACACCGGGCTGCCGCCGGAGGCCGCGTCGTCGCCCTTGGCGGCGACCACCCCGTAGCCGTGGGTGTAGCGGAAGTGGTCGTTGATCCAGTTGTTCTTCGGGATGCCGTTCAGGTCCAGCTCGCGCAGGCCGATGACGGTGTCCTGGTCGTTGCCGTCCTTGTCCTTGTAGCGGTCGACGTCCAGGTTGGACGGGAACGCGTAGTAGTTCCTCATCTGCTGGAGCTGCTGGAAGGTCGGGGAGACCACGTTCGGGTCGATGAGCCGGATACTGGCCGCCTCGTTGGCGTCGGCGCGCAGTTTGGCCTTGTCGTCCGTCTCGCTCTTGCCCGGGTACTCCTTGACCTTCGTGTCGTCGATCCCGTACGCCTCGCGGGTCGCCTTGAGGTTCTTCTCGACGTACGGGGCTTCCTTGGCCTGCTCGTTGGGCTGGACCTGGAACTTCTGCACGATGGCCGGGTACAGCCCGCCGATGAGGATCGCGGAGAGCACCATGAGGCCGAAGCCGATGACGGGCAGCTGCCAGGTGCGCCGCCACAGCGTCGCGAAGAAGAGCAGCGCGCAGATGACCGCGATGCAGAAGAGGATCGTTTTGGCCGGCAGGTAGGCGTTGGCGTCGACGTACCGCAGACCGGTCCAGTTGCCGGTGGCCTTGAAGTCGCTGGACTTGACCGCGAGCCCGTACCGGTCCAGCCAGTAGGCCACCGCCTTGAGCGAGACGAAGACGCCGAGCAGCACCGACAGGTGGCCCGTGGCGGCCTTGGTGGCGCGCGCCCCGGGGCTGGTGATCCGCAGGCCGCCGTACAGGTAGTGCGTGAGCAGGCTCGCGATCACGCACAGCACGACGGCGGCGAAGCCGAAGCCGAGCAGGAAGCGGTACCAGGGCAGGTCGAAGGCGTAGAAGGACACGTCGAGGTGGAACTGCGGGTCCGTCTGGTGGAAGGGCTGCCCGTTGACCCACATGAGCCAGGTGCGCCACTGTCCGGCCGCGGAGGCGCCCGAGATCAGGCCGACGAGGGCGACGATCCCGAACAGGAGCCACTTCTTGTAGGGCGCGATGCCCATGCGGTACCGGTCGAGGTTCTGCTGCTCCATCGACATGGCGCTCAGCGGCGGGCGCAGACGGTGCGCCAGCCAGATGTTCACGCCGACGGCGGCCGCCATGAGCAGGCCGAAGACGAAGAACAGCCCGATCTTCGTCCAGAGGGTCTTGGTGAAGACGGAGGAGTAGTCGACCGAGCGGTACCAGAGCCAGTCCGTCCAGAACCCTGAGAACATGACGAAGGCCATGACCAGTACGGCCAGCACGCCCAGTGTCATGAGCAGGGTGCGGACACGCCGGGAGGGACGGCCCACTCTGATCCGTGGCCCCGTCGGGCCTCCGCCGCGGTCCGGCATCTGGAAAGCCAAGGTGCGCACCTCGAAGTTCGGTGTTTTTGATGTGAATGTGCGGGCCCAGCGATCGTAGGGCCCACTCATGCAACTTACTGAAGCTTTACTCAGTTCCCGTCCGGGGCCCTGAACCAGGCAGGATATTGCCCATGTCCCAAGATTCCCCCGCCAGCCCCCCGCCCGCCGCGACCCCGCTCACCCGTGCCGTACTGGAGATCGACGAGTACGTCGGTGGCCTGGGCTGGGATCAGCCCGCCCGTCTCTTCGCCCTCGTGGACACCGGACGTCTACAGGAGGAGGAGCCCTCCCTGGCCCGCCGTCTCGGTCTCGACTCCGAGCAGCCGGCCGGTTCCCTCACCCCGATCGAGCAGGAGGAGATCCCGGCCGGGAACCCGCTCGACGAGTTCCTCGCCACGATCGCCTGGCCGGGTTCGGTCGCCGGCTGCGCGCTGACCGTGGAGCGGCTGATGCTGCCCGCGGGCGCCGAGGCGAGCGTGCCGGAGGGGCTCGACGAGGCGGCCCTGAACAAGTGGGTGGCCAAGCACCCGGAGCGTCAGGAGGTCCGGATGACGGTCGCGGTGCTGCGCGACGGCACCCGGGAGTCGGCGCTGCGGCTGCGCGAGAAGGACTCGGCCGTGGAGGTGCTCACGGGCGCCGGTCTCGTGCCGGGTCTGGCCGAGGCGCTCGCCACCACCTTCGCGGAGTGAGCCCGCGGCCCCGCCCCCGCCGGACCGGTGTTCGCGGGGCGGCGGGCGGGGCCTTCAGGCCCGTGGAGGCCGTCCGTCCCGGGCCGGTCCGTCCATGGCCCGTCTGTCCCGGGCCCGTCTGTCCCGGGCCCGTCTGTCCCGGGCTTGTCCGCTCATGGCCTCGTGGCCCGTCCGTCCGGGCCCGTCCGTCCCGCGCGGCGGGGACCGTCAGCCCTTCGAGCAGCTCGGCAGCGCGTCGTCCTGGCCGGCCTTGATGTGCTTGAGGGCCCGCGTCGCGTCGTCGATCGTGCGGACCTTGACGAGCCGCAGTCCCTCCGGGGTGTCCTGGGCGGCGGTCGCGCAGTTGTCGGCGGGGGTCAGGAAGTAGCGGGCCCCCGCGTCGCGCGCGGCCACCGTCTTCATCCCGATGCCGCCGATCGCGCCGACCTTCCCTGCGTCGTCGATCGTGCCGGTGCCGGCCACGAACTTGCCGCCCGTCATGTCGCCGGGGGTCAGTTTGTCGACGATGCCGAGGGCGAACATGAGCCCGGCGCTCGGGCCGCCCACGTCGGCGAGCTTGATGTCGATCGAGAACGGGAAGGTGTGGTCGGTCCCCGCCGTGATGCCGACGACGGGCCGCCGCTCGCCCTCCCCCTTGGGGGAGTCGACGGTCTCCACGACCACGTTCCGCGTGTTCATCGGGTCCTTGCCGGCCTTCTCGGCCGCCGCGGCCTCCTTCGCCGGGACGACCGCGAACACGACCTTGTCGCCCGTCTTGTGCCGGGTGACGAGCTTGGCGACGTCCTCGCGGGCCCTGACCGCCGTACCGTCCACGGACTTGATCACGTCACCGGCGTGCAGGGCACCCTCGGCCGGGGTGCCCTTGCCGACGGAGGCGACGACGACGCGCGCGGTGACCGGGATGTGCAGCTCCTTCAGGGCGGCGACCTTCGCGCTCTCCTGGGACTCGCTGAACTCCTCCGCGTTCTCCTGCGTCGACTCCTCCTCCGTCTGCCCCTTCGGGTAGAGGTTGTCGTGCGGGAGCACGATCGCGTCCCGGGAGAGCCAGCCGACGACCGCCTGCGGCAGGTTCATCGTGAAGCCGGGGCTCGTGACCCGGACCGTCGTCATGTTGAGGTGCCCGCTCGCCTCGTAGGTCCTGCGACCCGTGATCTGCAGCACCGGTTCGCCGTCGTGCTCGTCGAGGGTGTTCACCGTCGGGCCCGGGGACATCTCGGCGTACGGCACCGAGATGAGCACACCGGCACACAACAACGCGATCAGCATCAGGGTGGAGGCGAGCATCGTCGCGGTGCGGCGTGGCATGGAACGACAGTACGGGACGGGAACGGGGACGCACCCTCGGGGCCGGTCCGTACGGGGGTCGGGCCGGGCCCGCGCCCGAGGGGGTCTCAGCGCTCGGCGGCGGAGGCGGATTTCTCCATCGCGGCGCGGAACCTGGCGTACCCCGCCAGCTCCGGCCCGTCGCCCGTACGGCGGCTGCGCGCGGCCCAGGAACCCCAGAGCCCCGCGCCGACGGCGGCCGTGAACGGAATCAGCAACCACGCAAGAGCGGCCATGCCGACCTCCGACTCCCCGAGAGTGTCCCCGACTGACTGATCAGCAGATTAACGAGCTGCTGAGGCAACGCTCTCCGGCGGGGTGCGGTTACGCAACCGGAGCACCTCTCCCACGGTTGGAGCCGCCGCCTCACCCGGACACCGGCACCCGGCACCCGGCACCCGGCACCCGGCACCCGGCACCCGGCACCCGGCGGACGCTAGGCGCCCACGCCCACCCATTCCTCCGTGCCGTCCGAGAAGGTCTGGTGCTTCCAGATCGGCACCTCGTGCTTGAGGTCGTCGATGAGACGGCGGCAGGCGGCGAAGGCCTCGGCGCGGTGCGGGCAGGAGACGGCGACGACCACCGCGAGGTCGCCGACGGACAGGTCGCCCACGCGGTGCACGGCGGCCAGGGCCCGCACCGGGTAGTCCGCCGCGACCTTCTCCGCGACCCGGCGCAGCTCCGTCTCGGCGGTGGGGTGGGACGAGTAGCCGAGCGCGCTGACGCCGGCCCCGCCGTCGTGGTCACGCACCGTGCCGACGAACAGGGCGGTACCGCCGGCGGCCGCGTCGCCGACGGCCGCGAAGACCTCGTCGACGGAGAGCGGGGTCTGCCTGATCGCGAGCAGCCGCACCGGGTCCTGGGACGGCCGCTCGCCCGGGTGCTCAGAGGTGGTTGCCATGCCGCCCATGGTGCCGCACGCCGCGCGGGGACGGGACACGGGCGGGACGCCCGCCCCCCGGTCTCAGATGCGGCGGCGCGCCTTGCGGGCCCGGCGCACCAGCGCGGCCGTACCGAGCAGGGCGACGGTGGCGCCCGCCGCTCCGGCGGCCGTCGCGTCCTTGCGGCCGAGCCTGCGGCCGACGACGGTGCGCCGCCCGGCCACCTCCTCCAGCAGCTCCGCGAGCACCTCCTCGTTGGTCCACCGCGGACGCCAGCCCGCGTCGTGCAGCCGGCTGACGCTGACCACCCAGGGGTTCATCGTGTAGGCGAGGTCCCCGGCCGGGGAGGGTGTGAGACCGATGCGGTGCAGCCGGGCGGCGGCGCCGAGCGCGACGGCGGAGGGTAGCTCCATACGGCGGATGCCGCTCAGTTCCTCGATCTCCTCCTGTTCCAGCCAGCCGTCGCAGCCGACCGCGAGTTCCCCCTCGACCTTCTCGAGTACCGCGTACTCCAGGGCGATGACCAGATCCTCGACGTGGCAGAACTGCCAAGCGGGCCGCGAGCCGGCCACGACGAGGAGCCGGGGCGACTCGAAGTAGCGGGTCAGCGCGGTGTCGGTGCCGCCGACCAGGAGGGCGGGGCGCAGCACCGTGACGTTGAGCCCGGGGTGGGCGCGCGGGGCGCGGCGGGCCAGCCTCTCGATCTCCAGGAGGTCGCCGACTCCGGTGGCCTCGGCGGTCGCCTTCAGCTCGGCGTCCTCGGACAGCGGCAGGTCGTTGTCGGGCAGCGCCCCGTAGACCATGGCGGAGGTGCACAGCACGACGCGGTGCACCCCGGCCGCCGCGGCGGCGGTCAGCACCGTCTGGGTGCCGCGCACGTTGTAGGCCGTACGGGCGGCCGGGTCGGTCTCCAGGTCGAGGTCGAAGGCGAGGTGCACGACGACGTCGGCGCCGCGCAGTTTCCCGGCGACGGCCGGATCGCGGATGTCCAGGGTGTGCCACTGCGCCTGCGGACAGTCACCGCGCCGTTCGTCCAGCGCGATGACCTGCTTGATCTCCTCGGAGGCCACCAGTCGCTCGACCAGTAGGGCGCCGAGGCCCGAGGCCGCGCCGGTCACGGCGACGACGGGACCGCGCGAGGCGGCGGACGGGTTTCGCGCTGCGCGAACCTGCGGATCTGGGGAACTCACCAGGCGTCTCCAGCGGTTGTCTTCAGTACGTGCGGGAATCACGCGTACGTACCAGGTGGCGTCCATCCTGCCGCAGGCCACGTGTCGGCGGAGCACCGAGCCCCTTCGCGGCTGCGGTGTCTACGCTGGGTGGTGTTGCAGGGCAGCCGCCGCCGGCTTCGTGACCGGCGGCCTTACCAGCCGAGGAAACCCGTGAGTGACACCCCATTCGGATTCGGCCTTCCGCCGGAGGAGCCGGACGACGGCGACGAGGGCAACAAGAAGGGCACCCCCGGTGGGGGCCAGGGCTCCGGCTCCGGCTTCGGCCGGGGCGGCCCGGGGAACCCGTTCGGCATCGGGCCGGGCGGACCGGGCGGCGCCGGGGGTGACAACCCCTTCGCCGCGATGTTCGGCTCGCTCAACCCCAACGACCTCGGGGCGGCTTTCCAGCAGCTCGGCCAGATGCTCTCGTACGAGGGCGGCCCGGTGAACTGGGACATGGCCAAGCAGATCGCCCGGCAGACGGTCTCCCAGGGCACCGCCGACGGCGCGAAGGACGCGAGCGTCGGCCCGGCGGAGCGTGCGGCCGTCGAGGAGGCCGTGCGGCTGGCGGATCTGTGGCTGGACGACGCGACCTCGCTGCCCTCCGGGGCCGGCTCGGCGGTGGCGTGGAGCCGCGCCGAGTGGGTCGAGGCGACCATCCCGGTGTGGAAGGACCTCGTGGACCCGGTCGCCGAGCAGGTCGGTGCGGCCATGGGCGATGTGCTGCCGGAGGAGATGCAGGCCATGGCGGGCCCGCTGCTCGGCATGATGCGGTCCATGGGCGGCGCGATGTTCGGCACCCAGATCGGGCAGGCCGTGGGCACCCTCGCGGGCGAGGTCGTCGGCTCGACCGACATCGGGCTGCCGCTGGGCCCGGCCGGGAAGGCCGCGCTGCTGCCGGTCAACATCGAGGCGTTCGGCAAGGACCTGGGCGTACCGAAGGACGAGGTGCGTCTGTACCTGGCGCTGCGCGAGGCCGCCCACCAGCGGCTCTTCGCCCATGTGCCGTGGCTGCGCTCGCACCTGTTCGGCGCGGTCGAGGGCTACGCGCGCGGCATCAAGGTGGACACCTCGAAGCTGGAGGACGCGGTCGGCCAGCTCGACCCGTCCAACCCCGAACAGCTTCAGGACGCGCTTCAGCAGGGCATGTTCCAGCCGGAGGACACCCCGCAGCAGAAGGCCGCGCTGGCGCGTCTGGAGACGGCGCTCGCGCTCGTCGAGGGCTGGGTCGACGCGGTCGTGCACACGGCGGCCAAACCGCGTCTGGGGGCGGCTGACGCGCTGCGCGAGACGCTGCGCCGTCGTCGCGCCTCGGGCGGTCCCGCCGAGCAGACCTTCGCGACTCTGATCGGCCTGGAGCTGCGCCCGCGCCGGCTGCGGGACGCCTCGCGGCTGTGGGCCTCGCTCACCGACGCACGCGGCGTGGACGGCAGGGACGGCCTGTGGGCCCACCCCGACATGCTGCCCACCGCCGAGGACCTGGACGATCCGGACGGTTTCGTCCACCGCGAGCAGCTGGACTTCTCCGAACTGGACAAGATGCTCGGCGAGGCGGCCGGGAAGGCCGACCTGAAGAAGAGGGACGCCGAGGACGTGGCCGGCGCCGAGGGCACCGGCACCGGCTCCGGCTCCGGCTCCGTCGAGGAGAACGACGGGGACGGCAAGGGCGGCAAGGACGGCAAGGACAGGGGCGAAGAGGGCGCGTGAGTCTGCTCGAAGACGCGGTCGCGGTCCTCAAGGGCTACGACCGCCAGCCCGAGCTGTGCCAGGTGTACCTGGATCACCTCCGGGCGCATCCGGACGGCATGGGGAAGGCGTGCGGCGCCGGTCATGTGACGGCCAGCGCCCTGGTGGTGGACCCGGAGCGCGGCCGGGTCCTGCTCACCCTGCACAGGAAGCTGCGGATGTGGCTCCAGACGGGAGGCCACTGCGAGCCCGGGGACCGCACCCTGGCGGCGGCCGCCCTGCGGGAGGCCGAGGAGGAGTCCGGGATCACCGGACTGAGCCTGCTGCCGGTGGGGCCGGTACGGCTGGACCGGCACTCCATCCCGGGGCCCTGCACCCAGCACTTCGACGTGCAGTACGTGGCGGTGGCGCCGCCGGGCGCGGCCGAGCGGATCAGTGAGGAGTCCCTCGACCTGCGCTGGTTCCCGTACGAGGAGGTCGCCTCAGTGAGCGACACCTCGGTCGTCCGTCTCGTGGAGGCGGCGCGCGCGGCGCTGTGAGGGGCCGGCCGGACGCCGTCAAGGGCGGCATCGGTAGACGGCGTCAGTAGACGGCATCGGTAAGGGGCGCTCATCTGGATGAGCGCCCCTTACCGTCTCCCATGCGGCGGTGCGGTCCCGCGCGGCGTCGTGAGGGGCCGGTCGTGCCCGGCCGGCCCCTGTCGCCACCGGACCGCCGGCTATCGCCACCGGACCGCCGGCTCCCGCTCACTGCCAGGCGTTGCCCTGGTTCTGGCCGACCCCGTACTGGCCGGCCGGGCCGGAGGGGGCGGCGCCCTGCGGGGGCAGCAGTTCGCTGGGCTGGACGAGGACCTGCCCCTGGCCGAGGAAGCTGAGTTCCCAGCCCTCTCCCGTGCCGCCTCGGCGCCGCCACACCCCGCTGGAGTGGGTCTGCGCCTGCATCTGGACGCGCAGCCCGGAGGACCAGGCGACGACGGCGTCGGCGTCCACGTTGACGTACGTCTCACCGGTGACCTGGAGCAGGAGCGGCTGCCCGGAGGTCATGAGGGCGGCCTTGCCCCGGCCGGTGATGTTGAGCTGGTACTTGCCGGAACCGGAGATGCCGAACTGGCTGTCGACGGCGATCACCTCGGTGTGCAGTGCGGAGTCCAGGGCGAGGACGTACGCGCTGTCGACGGTGAGGCCCTCGTGGTCGACGTCGACGAGGTGGGTGTACTGGGCGAGGTTGGCGAGGTAGACGGTGCCCTGCCCCGAGCAGCGCATGAGGTCGAGGCCCTCGCCGGTCCGTCTGCGGGCGTGCCGCTGCCCCGGGGAGACGTACTCGCCGTCGAACTCGACGAGGCCCTGGTAGGCGACCATGGCGCCCTTGCGGGCGAGGACGTCCTCGTGGCCGTGGAGGGCCACTCGCAGCAGTTGCGGGTTCTGGACGGTCCAGCGTTCCTGGGTCTGCTGTTCGGTGTACGCGAAAAGCGGGCTCTGCATGATGTGTCTCGCTCCCCCTCAGCCCCGGGCCCTGAGCCGGTCGGTGCTGTCCTCGCTGGGCTGGACGACGACGATCCCCTCTCCGGAGAAGGCCATCTGGTACGCCTCACCACTGCCGCGTCCGATCATCGCACCGGCCTTGAAGCTGCGTTTTCCCTTGACCTTGAGGTGCGGCGACCAGGCGACGAGGGCGTCGGGGTCGACGTAGGTCTCGTCCTCGCCCCGTCCGCAGTCGACCACGACAGGCGTGCCCCGGGAGGTCAGCGCGACCCAGCCGTCTCCGGCGACCTTGACGTTGAACAGCCCCTGCCCGGCGAACTTGGCGAGGCCCTTGACCCGTTCCACGCCCCACTGGAGGTGGGCGTCGAACGCGAGCAGGTTGGTGCCGTTGACGGAGAGCGCGTCGCCGCCGAGGTTGATGACGACGACGTCGGCCCCGTAGTCCGCGAGGTAGAGCAGTCCGTCGCCGGAGCACTTCATGAGGGGCGTGCCCTCTCCCGTGGCCCAGCTGCCGGCCATCTGCCGCAGGGACGGCGGGTTGGCCTCGTACTGGACGAAGCCCTCGTAGGCGACCATGGAGCCCTTGCGGGCGTACAGGTCCCGGCCGCTGCTCATCGCGACTTTGGCCATGTGGTGGCCGTGGTTCTCCATGCGGGCCGCGACGGGGGTCGCCGCGAAGCCCGCGAGCTGCTGCTGCAACATTGCGCTGCCCCTCAGATCTCGTACGGCTGGACGATGACGAAATTGCCCGGGGCGCCCCTGAACTGGAGGTTCACGGTCTCCCCGCTGTGGCCGGGGTAGGCGTTGCGGCGCAGCCGCACCTGGCTGGAGATGATCACCTGGGAGGCGGCGGACCAGGCGACGACGGCGTTGCAGTCGGCGAAGGTCGTGGGCGTGACGGGCAGGACCACGGGGGTGCCGTGCGTCTTGACGACGACGGTGCCGGTGCCCTGGAACTGCATCGTGAACAGCGAGCCGCCGGGGATGCCGTGCCCGTCGATCCGGCGGACCTCGCGCTGCAACGACTCGTCGAAGGCCAGGACCGCCTCGGCCGACACGCAGATGGCGTCGCCCTGCAGCTCGATGGGGTGCAGGTGCGCTCCGGCGTCGGCGAGGAACACCTGGCCCTTGCCGGTGCAGCGCATGAGCTGGAGTTCCTGGCCGGTGGCGTTGCCGACGACGCGGCCGGCGAAGCCCGCGCCCTTGTACCCGAAGTCGACCTTGCCCTGGTAGAGCACCATGCTGCCCTGGCGGGCGAGGACGGGTGCGCTCTCGGCGCCGAGGTCCACGCGGACGAGCTGCCCGTTCTGCTGGGTCCAGCGGCGCCCGCCCGGCGCCTCGCGGTACTTCTCGAAGGCCACGGCGACACCCGGGGTGCCGCCGCCCCGCGGGATGCCACCGAGGGCTGCGGCCCCGGACGGCCCGCCCGCCGGTGGGGGTGTCGCGCCGTAGGACGGTGGCTGGTAGCCACCGGGCGGCTGGGCGTAACCGGGCGGGGGCGGGGCCGAGGGCTCCGCGAGGGTCTGGCCGGGGGCTTGCGGCTGTCCGGGAAGGTAGGGCCCGGCCCCCGCCTGGCCGGGGCCGGGCTGGACGTGTCCGGGCGGCGGTGGCGGTCCCGGGACTCCGGGCGGCGCGGTCATCGGCGCCACGACCGTGGGCGCGGCGTGCACGTCCGGCGGGGCCGGAGCCGGGGGCGGCGCGGCGGCGGGAGCCTGCTGCGGTGCCGGGACGGCGGCGGGCGGCGGGGCGGGAGCGGGCGGGGCCGGGGCCTGCGGGGCCGGGGCCGGAGTGTGCGTGGCGGGCGGGGCGAAGGCCGGGGGTGCGAAACCGGGGGCCGCCGTGGCGGGCGCGGCCTCGGGGGCGGGCGGCGCCTCCTCTTCCGCGACCTCGCCGCCGAAGTGGCGCAGCAGGGCCTCCAGTCCGCCGTCGAAGCCCTGGCCGACGGCGGCGAAGCGCCACACGTCCTTGAGGTAGAAGTCGCCGACCATGACGGCCCGCTCGGTGGTGAACTCCGAGCCGTCGAAGGGGTAGCGGGCGACCTCCTCGCCCCCGGCGACGATCCGCAGATAGCCCGGACCGATCTGGGACATCTGGCCCGCGCCGTCGATCGTCGCGGTGAAGGAGAGCCGCTGGACGTGGGAGGGCACGCGATCGAGCGTCACCCGGAAGGACTCGGTGTCGCCCGCCTGCGGCCCGAGCAGCTGGAGGGACTCCTCGGGAGACTTCGGCTGGTTGAAGAAGACGAAGTACCGGTCGTCCGACAGCCGCTCCTCGGCGTCGAGGCCGAAGCAGCTGATGTCGAAGCTGAGGCCGGGCCCCGCGATCTGTACTCCGACGTACAGATCCGTCCCGGCGGTGAGGTCACTGATCTTTGCCTTGTGGCCGCGCTGGAATTGCCTGGACATGCCTGCCGACCGCCCCCCATTTCCGTCTCCGTGCTGTCCCTGCGTGCTGTCCGTCCGGCTGACGGCGTCGACGCCGTCCCGCCCGCCGTCAGCTCGTGGGCCTCGCGCGGGAGCAGCCGGGCAGCAGTGTGTCGCGCCAGGCTAACGGTTCGCGAGGGGCGGGCCGAGGGCTGGTACAGAGCTGCCGCACAATCGATGCGGGACGGGCACGTGTGACCGCCCGTCACATCGGTGACCTGCGGAGTTCGCGGCCCGCTCCGTCCTCGGACAGGTCCCGCGCCAAGTTCGGGCAGGCCCCACTCCGCGTGCGGAGAGGTTGGGCCTCGCGCAGTTCGAAGAGGCCCGGCGTCCCGGCCGCCGAGGAGGCCCGGCGTCTCAGTCGCCCAAGCGGCCCGGCGCCGCACTCGCCCAAGCGGCCCCCGCCTCAGTCGCCGAAGAGGTCCCGCGGCTCGTCGTGGATGTCCCGGCCACCGTGATCGTCCGCTTCGTCCGCTTCGTCCGGTTCATTCACATCGTCCGCGTCGGCGGCCTCGTCCCCGGTGCGGCGGGCTCCGTCGCCGGTCCCCGGACGCGACGGCAGGGCGGACACGACGCCTTCCAGGTAGCCGCGGGCGCGCTCGGTGCGCGGATAGGCGTCGAGCAGCGCCCAGAAGCGGGGACCGTGGCCGGGGACCAGCAGGTGGGCCAGTTCGTGCAGGAGCACGTAGTCGACGACGTACTCGGGCATGCCCTGGAGGCGGTGGGAGAGGCGGATGCTGCCTTCGGCGGGGGTGCAGGAGCCCCAGCGCGTGTTCTGGTTGGTGACCCAGCGTACGGTGGCGGGCCGCGCCCGCCCGTCGAGGAACTGCTCCGACAGGCGTGCCGCGCGCTCGGTCAGCTCCGCGTCGCCGGGGCGTCTGCGGCTCTCCTGGGCGGCGAGCTTGTCGAGCATCACGTTGACCCAGCGCCGCTCCTCGGCCTCGGACATGCGGGCCGGGATGAGCACGATGGTCCGGTCGCCCTCGCGGTACGCGGAGACCGTCCGCCGCCGGCGGGTGCTGCGGCGCACTTCCACCGGGCCGGTGCGTGCCGGGCTCTGCGGGGGGCTGGTCGCACGGCGCGCGGCGCCGGCCGGGCGGTGCGGAGGGTCGCCGGACATTCCTCGACGTTACCCGCTGTCAGGGGTGGACGTCCCGCCTCCGGACAGCTTCTGTGGCGAGCCGCACCACCGTCCGCCGCAGTCGTACGACAAACGCCAGGGGCTGTGGACAACTTTCCGCACGCGACGAGCGGACGTCGCATGATGGCATCGCTCGATCACGCAGGGTGAGCGAGTGTGGCGGGGCCGAGGGTCGGGCGGCGCCGGGAAGCGGGGACGGGATGACGGCACGAGACGGGACGAGGGCACCGGCGGGCACGCGGGGGACTTCGTCGCGAGCGGGGGGCGGTGAGGTCACGACGTCTCCAGCGCGGGGCGTGGAGGTCACGGCGGGCGCGGCGGCGCCCTTCGGGCACCCCGCGCTGAAACCGGCGCTGCGGCAGGGCTGGCGGGACCTGAACAACACGCAGTTCGGCGTCACCGAGGCCCGCGCGGTGCTCCTGGGTCCACTGGACCTTGCCACCAGCGCCTTCTTGCGGCTCCTGGACGGGACACGCGGTCTGCCCCTCCTGTACGCGGAGGCGGCGCGGGCGGGGCTGAGCGAGGGGTACGTGAACCGGCTGCTGGACGGCCTGGTGCGGGCGGGTCTTCTGGAGGACGCGACCGGCGGCGGGGAGGGCGTCGCCCGGCTGCGGGAGGACTCGGCGCTCGTGGAGCGGCTGCGGCCCGACCTGGCGTCCCTCTCGCTGCTCGATCCGCGCCCCTGCGGGGCCTTGGAGGCGTTGGAGGCGCGTGCCCGCGCTCGCGTCCTTGTGCGCGGGGCGGGAAGGGTGGGGGCCTCGGTCGCGGCCCTGCTCTCCGGGGCGGGCGTGGGCCGCGTCGAGGTGATGGACGGGGGCCGGGTCGACCCGGGGGACGTCTCGCCCGGAGGGCTGCCGTCCACAGCGGTGGGGCAGCGGCGCACGGAGGCGGCCCGCCGTCTCGTACGGGAGGTGGGGCCGGCCCGCGGCAGACGCCAGGCGCCGCCGGACGGACCGGCCGTTGGAGGGGTGCCCGGCCAGGGCGGCGCGCAGGACGGCGCGGGCATCGGTCGCGCCGCGGGGCTGCGGGAGCCCGATCGGTACTCCCTCGTGGTGCTCGCCCCTCGGGACGGACTGGCCGTGCACGCCCCCGACCCGGCGACGGCGCAGCCCTTCCTCGCGTCCGGCACCCCGCATCTGTATGCCGGGGTGATCGAGACGAGCGCGGTGGTGGGGCCGCTGGTACTGCCGGGGGCGACCGGCTGTGCCCGGTGTCTGGATCTGGGGCGCGCGGACCGCGATCCGGGCTGGCCCCGGCTGCTGGCCCAGTGGCGTTCGGGGCGGGCGCACCGGGCCGAGGCCGCGGATGTGACGCTGGCCGCCGCCGCGGCGGGGCTCGCGGCGGCGCACGCGCTGAGCTTCCTGGACGGCCGCCTTCCGGCGAGCACCGGAGCACGCTGGGAGGCGGCGCTGCCGGGCGCCGACTGGCGCTCCTGTTCCCTGCCCCCTCATCCACGGTGCGGGTGCGGTGCGGATCGCGCGGCCCGGGTGGATCAGGAGCCCGAGGCGGACCGGAGGGCCCGCACCGGTCACGCGGACCAGGCGCCTCGCACACCCCACACGAAGCAGGCGGCTCGCGCGGCTCACGGGGACCAGGCGGCTCAGACGGTCCACGCGGCCCGTGCGGGTGAACGTCTCGGGAGCCGGAAACGGGGTGGGAGGGAGGAGCCGTCGGGGTCGCGGGTGCGAGGGGACACAATGGCCGGGTAGGCGCCGTTCGCGGCGCGGCCTGCTGGGACATGGAGGGCTTATGTCTGATCTTCCCCGTAAGGCGGTGACCAGGACCGCCAAACTGGCCACACTGCCGCTCGGTTTCGCCGGTCGCGCCACCTGGGGCCTGGGGCGGCGGATCGGCGGCGTCTCCGCTGACTTGGTCGGCCGTGAACTGCAGCAGCGCACCGCGGATCAGCTCTTCAAGGTGCTGGGCGAGCTGAAGGGCGGGGCCATGAAGTTCGGGCAGGCCCTGTCCGTCTTCGAGTCGGCCCTGCCGGAGGAGGTCGCGGGCCCCTACCGGGCGGCGCTCACGAAGCTCCAGGAGGCCGCTCCCCCGATGCCGACGAGTACGGTGCACGCGGTGCTCGCCGAACGCCTCGGGGAGGACTGGCGCGCGCTGTTCCAGGAGTTCGACGAACGGCCGGCGGCGGCCGCCTCGATCGGTCAGGTGCACCGCGCGGTGTGGCGGGACGGCCGGGCCGTCGCGGTGAAGGTCCAGTATCCGGGGGCGGGCCGGGCCCTCTTGTCGGACCTGAACCAGCTGGCCGTCTTCGCCAGGCTCCTGGGGCCGGTGGTGCCGGGTATCGACGTCAAGCCGCTGATCGCGGAGTTGCGCGCGCGGGTCGCCGAGGAACTGGACTACGCGCTGGAGGCGGACTCCCAGCGCGCACACGCCGCGGAGTTCGCGGGCGACCCCGACGTGGTCGTGCCGGACGTGGTGCACCAGCGCGAACAGGTGCTGGTGACGGAGTGGCTGGAGGGGGTGCCGCTGTCCGAGGTGATCGCCTCCGGGACGGCGGAACAGCGGGACCGGGCCGGGCAGTTGCTCGCGCACTTCCTGTTCTGCGGACCGGCCCGTACCGGGCTGCTGCACGCCGATCCGCACCCCGGGAACTTCCGCCTGATCCCCGACGGGGAGGGCAGCTGGCGGCTGGGCGTCCTGGACTTCGGGACGGTGGACCGGCTTCCGGGTGGGCTGCCGGACATCATCGGCCGTTCGCTGCGGCTGAGCCTGGAGGGCGAGGCGGAGAAGGTCCACGAGTCGCTGCGCGCCGAGGGCTTCATCAGGGAGTCCGTGGAGCTGGACGCGCAGGCCGTCCTCGATTTCCTCCTGCCGATCATCGAACCGGCCGGGGCCGAGGAGTTCGCCTTCACGCGCGGCTGGTTGCGCGGCCAGGCGGCCAGGCTCGCGGACCCGAGGTCACCCGCGCACCACCTCGGCCGGCAGCTGAACCTGCCCCCGTCCTACCTCCTGATCCATCGCGTGACGCTGAGCACGATAGGTGTGCTGTGCCAGTTGGACGCCCATGTCCGCCTGCGCGAGGAACTGGAGAACTGGCTCCCCGGCTTCGCGAGCGACGGTGAACTCCCGGGCTTCGTGTGGGAGGAGGAGCCGGCCACCTGAGCGCGGCCGACCCGGCCGCGCGGTCCCGCACCCCGTCGCCGGTGCCGACGGGCGCCGGGACGGCTCCGGTCCGGTGCCTGCCCGGTGCCGGTCTGGTGCCGGTCGGAGCCCGGCCGGTCCCGTCAGCCCGCTCCTCACGCCGGAGGACAGCACCCGGAGGACAGCACCCGGAGGACAGCACGCCGATGGACAGCACGCCGGAGGGCCGCACACCGGAGAACCGGACACCGGAGGACCCCACGTTTTCGCGGCGCGACGACAGGCCGGAGGAGTCGCGGCGGGAGCATCTGAGCCGCACCTTCGACGAGGACGCGGAGTTGTACGACCGGATCAGGCCCGGGTATCCGCCGAGGCTGTACGAGGACCTCGCGGAACTCGCGGGCGCCTCCCCCGGCAGCCGCGTACTCGAAGTGGGCTGCGGGACCGGGCAGGCGACGGGGCCGCTGGCCGGCCGGGGGTACCGGGTCACGGCCGTGGAGGCGGGAGCGCACCTGGCCGCGGTCGCGCGCCGCAAGCTCGCCGGGTCCCCCGGGGTGGAGGTGGTGACGGCACGCTTCGAGA
Source organism: Streptomyces sp. NPDC007088 (assembly GCF_042869355.1). NCBI lineage: Bacteria > Bacillati > Actinomycetota > Actinomycetes > Kitasatosporales > Streptomycetaceae > Streptomyces > Streptomyces sp. NPDC007088. The sequence continues at coordinate 214,576 of NZ_JBIAFO010000002.1, read as the reverse complement.
GCTGGCCGCTGCCCGCGGAGCCCTTCGACGCGGTCGTCTCGGCGACGGCCTTCCACTGGATCGACCCGTCGGTGCGGGTGACGAGGGCGGCTGAGGCGCTGCGCCCCGGTGGGGCGCTCGCCGTGGTGCGGACCCAGCATGTGCGGGGCGGCACCGAGGGGTTCTTCGTCGAGGTGCAGCGCTGCTACGAACGCTTCGACCCGAGCACGCGGCCCGGACAGCGTCCTCCGAAGGCCGCCGAGGTCGACGGCTCGGACCACGCGAGGGAGGTGGCGCGCGGCGGCCGGTTCGGCCCGACGGCCCTGCGCCGCTACGAGCGGGACCTCACCTACACCACCGCGGAGTACCTGGACCTGCTGCGGACGTACTCCAACCACCGCGCCCTCCCGGAAGCGGCCAGGAACGGTTTGCTGGGCTGCGTCGCGGACCTGATCGAGCGGCGGTACGGCGGCCGGGTGACCAAGCGGTACCTGAACGAGCTGAGCGTGTCGCACAGGCTCTGACCACACCCGCGGCGACTCTCCCGGTGCTCCCTCGCTCCCTCGCTCCCTCGCTCCCGGTCGAACGCTCCCGGTCGAACCGGGCTTCGCCGTGGTCCCACGGCGATCCGCTCCTGCCTCCTGGAGACGCCCGGCCCACCGGCCCGGCGTCGGCCACCGGCCACCAGCCACCGGCTACGGACCACCGGCCTGCGATGTCTCGCGCCCGGCCCTCCCGAGGTGGTCTCCAGCGGGGCGCGGCGGGGCATCTCGACTGCGTCGCGGTGGACGGGCAGACCGCGGCGGCGGGCGGTGGCGACGTCTTGGTCGGCGCCGGCGGACGCGCCCGGGAGGCGCGGCAGGGCGTCGACGTGGGTGAGCGGCCGGTCGCGGTCGGGCAGAGCACTTGCCCGGCGAGGGGGCGTTGCGGTGGGGCCCCGTGTCGGCGGGCCCGAGGGCGGGCAGGGCGATTCACTCGCCGGCCACGGGAAGGTGTCCGGTGAGTGTCCGGCGACGATGACGGGCCGGGCCGCGCCTTCGCGGCCGGCGAACTTCGTGGCGGTGTCCTGCCGTTCGCCGTCGCTGCCGGGACGGTACGGGCCGGCGATCAGGACGAGCGGGGACCTGTCGTCCAGGACGGCTAAGATCCATGTAAAAACGCGCAATAACAGGAAGGACCGTGAATGCTGGCTGCTGAACGGCGCGCGCACCTGCTCGAACTGCTCGCCCGTACGGGAAAGATCGTGGCCAAGGACGTCGCCGCCGACCTGGGGATTTCCGAGGACAGCGTGCGGCGGGATCTACGGGACCTCGCCGGAGAGGGGCTGTGCCAGCGGGTGTACGGCGGCGCGCTGCCCGCGTCTCCCGCCGTGGTGGGCTACGACGCCCGGCGGGCGGTGGCCCCGGACGGCAAGCGGAGGGTCGCCTCAGTGGCCGCCACCCTGGTGCGGCCGGGCGGTTCGGTGATCCTCGACGGCGGCACCACCGCCCTCGCCGTGGCGCGGGCGCTCCCCGGGGATCTGGCCTGCACGGTGATCACCCACAGCCCGACGATCGCCACGGCCCTGATCGACCACCCGCGGGCGGAGATCTTCCTGCTCGGAGGGCGCGTCTTCAAGCACTCGGCGGTCACCAGCGGCGCCGCCGCGGTCGAGGCGGCGCAGAACGTCTCCGCCGAACTGTGCCTGCTCGGCGTCACCGGAGTGCACCCCGAGGCCGGACTGACCACGGCGGACGCCGACGAGGCGGCGATGAAACGCGCCCTGTCCGCGCGGGCCGGGGACACCTACGTCCTCGCCTCCTCCGAGAAGGTCGGCACGGCCTCGCAGTACCGCGTCCTGCCGTGGGAGAAGATCACCGGCCTGATCACCGACGCCGATCCCCACGACCCGGCCGTCGAGCGGCTCAGGGCCCTCGGCGTCGAGGTCCTCGTGGCCGGATGAGAGCGGGAGACCGCCGGAGGCTGAGCCCCGGCGGCCCCGCGTCCAGCCCCACGGCCCCGCGTCCAGCCCCACGGCCCCGCGTCCAGCCCCACGGCCCCGCGTCCGGCCCGGCGGCCCCCGGCCCGGCGGCCCCGCGGCAGGCGAGAACACCTCTGACAAGCACGGCGTCCCGCCGGATGCTTCCGGCGGGACGCGATGATCACTTCACGGGTCGCGTACCGGGCCGACAGCGCCCCGGGGAGGGGGGCGCCGTCTCACGTCACGGGGTCTCGGTCACTGCATGACGGCCAGCGCGAGGGCGCGGCGGGCCCTCATCGAGGCTCTTTCGGCCCGGCGTTGAAGGCGCCGGGCGGCCAGGAGGCGGGCGGCCGGACGGGCCGCTTCCGCCTCGCGCAGGCGTTCGTGCATATGCGCACGTGCCATGGCTTCTGGGATGAGTTGCATCTCTCGGGTCCTGTTCTGCGGTCCGGCGGTCTCGCCGGTACGAGTGGCTTCTGCGAAGGCGATGCCCATGGGCTCCGCTGCGGTGGACTTCATCGGGTCCTGCTTCTGGGGGTTGTGCGTCCGAGGTCGATCGATCGTTCCGGTGATGTTCATGCCACGACCGGGTTCTTGCGCGGGCGGCCACGCGGCCGCTTGCGGGCGACGACGACGCCCTGGACGAAGAGCTCCCCACCCCAGACGCCCCACGGCTCGCGGCGCTCCTTGGCGCCGGCGAGGCAGGCCTCCACGAGCGGGCAGGTGCGGCAGAGCGACTTGGCGTACTCGACGTCGGCCGGGGACTCCGCGAAGAAGACCTCGGGGTCGTAGGCGCGGCAGGGCACCGGGGTGCCGAGGTTCTCGATGGCCTCGTCGAGAGCGGTGAGCGGGGTGAGCGGGCTGAGCGCGGTCAAGGCGGAGTCCTCCGTGGAGCCGGGCGGCTGACTGGCGGGTGAGGGCGGTACGGACGGGACGTGCGTTTCGGTGTGCACGGTTGCTGGTTCCTCGTCTGGTCAGTCCGGCTGGTGGCCGGTGGTGGCTGGTACCGGGTGTTGCCTGGCCCGTGGCTCCTTCGTGCTCTGCCTCAGGTGTCTGGGCAAAACAAAAGGGCCGCGGTACCCGAGTGGGGTTCCGCGGCCCTGAAGGAGCCTGTCTGACTGCCGGTCAGACTGGATCGCTCCAGGGTTCGAGCCCACGGAAGGCCCACATCGTGTGGTGCTGGTGCTGCTTCGTCCGGCCTTCGGCACCGGCCGCCGCGAAGGAATAGGCCGAGACCTGTGCCTTCGCTACTGCTGCCGCCGGTGCCTGGATCGGTCGCTCATTACGCTCGATCACGGGGAGGGAGCCCACGAAGGAGACTCCGGCCATGCGTGCGACAGAGACGCCGGACAGTCCGGTGCCCAGGACGGAGACGCTGAGGGAACGAGAGGCGACGACCGAGAGATCGGTCTTTTTGGTGGTGTTCGGAATGCTGATCACTTCAATCGCCTCCCTTCGGCGTCTCGGGGGACCGGCACGGGGCCTGTCCTGCGGTTTACGACTGTTCGAGCACAGCACGGTTCGGGGGCTTCGGAGAAGCCGTCCGTTCCCGTGCCTAAGAACCTATGGGGCGTGGCCGGGCATGCGCAAACTATTTTTCCGACGAGTTTCGCTCAGCCCTCGCTCCGCCCTCGTCCTGGGCCACCGCACGGTCCTCACCTGCGCAGATGGCGAGGACGTCGGTGCCGTAGGCGCGGAATTTCCGGGCCCCGACTCCGGGGATGCGCGCGAGGTCCGTCTCGCTCTCCGGGACGGCCTCGGCGATGGCGACGAGGGTCTTGTCCGTGAAGACGCAGTAGTCGGGCTGTCCGAGCTGGTGGGCCCGGGTCTCCCGCCAGTCCCGCAGTCTGCGGTAGACGCCCTCGTCCATGTCCGAGGGGCAGGTCTCACACCGCATCAGCTTCATCTCGCCGGCCTCGGTGAGGGTGCGTCCGCAGACCCGGCAACGGGCGGGGGCCCGTCGGCGGGGAGCGGTCCGGAAGCCGTCCTGCCCGGAATCCTCGCCCGCCTTCGTGTCGGGTCGCCCGCCGGTGGCTCCGGGGACTCCGGCGGAGGAACCGAGGGGGGCGGCCGTCGCGCCGGAGCGCAGGGTCTCGATGAAGCGGCTGGGGCGGCGGCCTCCCCAGCCGCCGGGGGTGCGCGAGAGCGCCCAGGACAGGGAGAGGTGGACGCGGGCGCGGGTGATGCCGACGTACAGCAGCCTGCGTTCCTCCTCGATCTGTTCGTCGGTCTTCGCGTAGGTGATGGGCAGCATGCCCTCGGTGAGGCCGACCAGGAACACGGCGTCCCATTCGAGCCCCTTGGCGGCGTGCAGCGAGGCGAGGGTGACGCCCTCGACGGTGGGGGCGTGCTGGGCGGCGGCCCGTTCGTCGAGTTCGGCGACGAGGTCGCCGAGGGCGGCGGCGGGACGGGCGGCGCTCAGGTCCTCGGCGAGACGGACGAGGGCGGCGAGGGACTCCCAGCGGTCGCGGACCGCTCCGGAGCCGGCGGGCGGGACGGGCGACCAGTTGCGGCCGGAGAGGACGGCGCGGACCTGGGAGGGCAGGCCGGCCGTGTCGTCGTGCCGGCTGTCGTTGCCGCCGAAGCGGGCGGCGGCGCGCAGGCCCGTGAGCGCTTCACGGACCTCGGCGCGTTCGAAGAAACGCTCCGCTCCGCGCAGCTGGTAGGGGACCTGCGCGTCGGCGAGGGCCTGCTCGTAGAGGCTGGACTGGCCGTTGGTGCGGAAGAGCACGGCGATCTGCCCGGCCGGGACCCCGGAGGCGACGAGTTCCTTGACGCGGCGGGCGGTGCCCTCGGCCTCGGCGGGTTCGTCGGCGTACTCGGTGCTGAGCGGGCGTGGGCCCTTGGGGCGCTGGGCGACCAGTTCGAGCCGGTGCTCGGCGGCGCGGCCCCTGGCGTGGGCGAGCAGGTTGTTGGCGAGGTGCACGACCTGCGGGGTCGAGCGGTAGTCGCGGACGAGTTTGACGACCTTGGCCTCGGGGTGACGGACCCGGAAGTTCAGCAGGTGGTCGGGGGTGGCGCCGGTGAAGGAGTAGATCGTCTGGCTGGCGTCGCCGACGACGCACAGGTCGTCGCGCTCGCCGAGCCACAGGTCGAGCAGGCGCTGCTGGAGGGGGCTGACGTCCTGGTACTCGTCGACCACGAAGTGCTGGTACTGGGAGCGGACCTGTACGGCGACCTCGGGGTGGTCCTGGAGGATGCCGACGGTCAGCAGCAGGACGTCCTCGAAGTCGATGAGGACGCGTTCGCGCTTGAACTCCTCGTAGCGCCGGTAGATACGGTCGATCTCGGCCGGGTCGCGGGGCGGGCGGCGGTCGGCCTTGGCGGCGGCGGCCGCGTAGTCGGCGGGGACGGTGCGGGTGACCTTGGCCCACTCGATCTCGCCGGTGACGTCGCGCAGTTCGCTGCGGTCGAGGCGGATTCCGCAGTGGGCGGCCGCCTCGGCGACGAGCTGGACCTTGCGTTCGACGAGCCGGGGCAGGTCTCCGCCGACGGCGCGCGGCCAGAAGAACTGGAGCTGGCGCAGCGCCGCCGAGTGGAAGGTGCGGGCCTGGACGCCCTGGGCGCCGAGCTGGCGCAGCCGGCCGCGCATCTCTCCGGCGGCGCGGTTGGTGAAGGTGACGGCGAGCACCGTGCTCGGCTTGAAACGGCCCGTGCGGACCCCGTAGGCGATGCGGTGGGTCAGCGCCCTGGTCTTGCCGGTGCCGGCCCCCGCGAGGACGCACACCGGGCCGGAGAGGGCCGTCGCCACCTCGCGCTGCTCGGGGTCGAGCCCTTCGAGGACGGCGTCGGCGGTTTCGGGGACCTGGGGAACCTGCGGGGCCGGGGTGAAGAGGGATGCCTGCGGTGCTGCTGTCACTCCGCCATGGTCTCAGGTCGGCCCCGGGGGGCGGCGTCCTTGTCCACAGGCCACCCTCCGCGGTCGTACGACCTGACTGAGTGCCCGGCCCCGCTCCCGGGAATGGCCGGGGCGTGGCTTACGTTCACTGTGTGCGTCGACCTCATGGGAGGCCGCGACCCGAGGGGCGAAGGAGTACGAGAGACATGCCGGGCACCGTGACGATGTACAGCACCACTTGGTGCGGCTACTGCCGCCGGCTCAAGGGCCAGCTGGACCGCGAGGGCATCGCGTACAGCGAGATCAACATCGAGCAGGACCCCGCGTCGGCCGAGTTCGTGGAGAAGGTGAACGACGGCAATCAGGTCGTGCCCACCGTGCTGGTGACGGCCGAGTCCGGCACCGAGTCGGTCATGACCAACCCCTCGCTGGCCCAGGTCAAGCAGGCCCTCGGCGCCTGACCACGGCCCGGGGCCGCCGCGCGCCGGCCCCGACCGGGGAACACCGAAGCCCCCTGCCGGAGTATCCGTCCGGCAGGGGGCTCCGTGCGTCCCGGGCCGCTCACGCGGGTCACGCGCGCCGGCCGGGCCGCCGTACGGGTGCAGGGGCGGCCGGGGTCGCGTCAGCCCCGGTTGAGCGGCTTCGGCAGCGGCTTCCCGTACCAGAGTTCGACGAGGCGGGCGGCGATGGAGACGCCGAAGGGCGGCAGGACCTCTCCGGCCTCTATCGCGGAGCGCAGGTCCTCCCGGGAGAACCAGCGGGCCTCCTCGATCTCCTCGCCGTCCACGGTGATCTCCGGGGAGGTCGCGTGGGCCATGAAGCCGAGCATGAGGCTGGAGGGGAAGGGCCAGGGCTGGCTCGCGACGTACTCGACGGGGCCCACGGTCACTCCGGCCTCCTCGAACACCTCGCGGCGTACGGCGGCCTCGATGGTCTCGCCGGGTTCGACGAAACCGGCGAGGGTCGAGAAGCGGCCCTCGGGCCAGTGCACCTGGCGTCCGAGCAGGGCGCGGTCCTCCTCGTCGGTGACGAGCATGATCACCGCCGGGTCGGTACGCGGGTAGTGCTCGGCCCCGCAGGCGGGGCAGCGGCGGATGTGCCCGGCGGCGGCGATGACGGTGCGTTCGCCGCAGCGGGAGCAGAAGCGGTGCAGTCGCTGCCAGTTCTCCAGGGCGACGGCGTGCACCATGAGGCCGGCCTCGCGGTCGGACAGCAGCATCCCGGCCTCACGCAGTCCCGCCGCGCGGGCGGACTGGTCGATGCGGCCGGGCAGGCTGTCCTTCTGGAGCGCGAAGTAGCAGACCCCGTCCTCGTCGGTGCCCAGGAAGTAGCGGTGTGCCTCGGTCATGGGCGCCTCGAAGCTCGGCGTCATGACGATCTCGGTGCGGCCGTCCTCGGTCTCGTCCAGGAGCACCTGGCCGCCCGACACGACGAAGACCCGGGTGCTGGGGTGGCTCCAGGCCGCCGCCAGCCACGCCTCGTCGAGACGGTGGTGGGCGGCGCGGTCGATGCCGCTGGGCGCGGTGAGGGAGATGGGCCGGGCGGTGGTGTCGGTGGTGCGGTCGTTCCGGGTGGTCACAGGTACTTCCAACTCCCCCAAGGTGCGATGGTGCGGTGGTCACGGTTCGGGCGGCGGGGCGGTGGGGCTCCGTCTCTCAGTGTGCCTCGCTCCAGTGGTCGGCGAGGTCCTGCCACAGATGGGCGCTGGCCTCGGCGCCCTTGAGGAGGAGGTCGAGTTCGACCTTCTCGTCGGGGGCGTGCCACCCGTCGGAGGGGACGGAGACGCCGAGGAAGAGGACGGGGGCGCCGAGGACGTCGCGCAGGTCCGCGGCGGGGCCGGAGCCTCCCTCGCGGGTGAAGCGGACGGGCCGGCCGAACGCCTTCTCCATGGAGCGGACGACGGACTGGAGCGCGGGGTGGCTCAGCGGCGTCAGACAGGGCCTGGTGGACGCGGCGAAGGAGATCTCGGCGCGCAGCCCCTCGGGGACGCGGGCCAGCGCCCAGTCCCGTACGGCCTGCTCGATCCGCTCCGGCTCCTGGCCCTCGACGAGCCGGAAGGAGAGCTTCACGAAGGCCGAGGACGGGATGATCGTCTTGCTGCCCTCGCCCTGGTAGCCGCCGCCGATCCCGTTGACCTCGGCGGTGGGCCTGGCCCAGACGCGCTCCAGTGTGGTGTGACCGGATTCACCCGCGGTGGCCCGGGATTTCGCGGTGCGCAGCCAGTCCTCCTCGTCGAAGGGGAGTTCCGCGAAGAGGCGCCGTTCGTACTCGGTGAGCGGGGTGATCCCGTCGTAGAAGCCGGGGACGGTGACGCGGCCCTCCTCGTCGTGGAGGGCCGCGACGACGCGGGCGAGGGCGGTGGCCGGGTTGGGCACGGCGCCGCCGAAGGAGCCGGAGTGGATGTCCTGCTCGGGCCCGTGCAGGACGAGCTCGCACTCGGCGAGGCCGCGCATGCCGGTGCACACGGTGGGCGTCGTCTCGTCCCACATGCCGGTGTCGGAGATGACGACGGTGTCGGCGGCGAGGCGGTCGGCGCGGTCCTCGACGAGGGCGCGGAAGTGCGGGGAGCCGGACTCCTCCTCCCCTTCGACGAGGAGTTTGAGGTGGACGGCGGGGGCGCTGCGGCCGGTGGTGGCGAGGTGGGCGCGCAGACCGAGTGTGTGGAAGAACACCTGGCCCTTGTCGTCGGCGGCGCCGCGCGCGTACAGCTTTCCGTCGCGGATCTCGGGGGCGAAGGGCTCGGAGTGCCAGCCGTCGGCCAGGGCGGCGGGCTGCACGTCGTGGTGGCCGTAGACGAGGACGGTGGGGGCGGCGGGGTCCTCGGCGGGCCAGTGCGCGAAGACGGCGGGCGCGCCGGGGGTGTCCCAGATCTCGACGACCGGGAAGCCGGTGTCGCGCAGTTTCCCGGCCAGCCAGTCGGCGCCGCGCCGTACGTCGTCGGCGTGTTCGGGCTGGGCGGAGACCGAGGGGATGCGGAGCCATTCGGCGAGTTCGCCGAGGAAGGCGGCGCTGTGGCTGTGGACGTACGTGCGTACGGCGCCGACCTCGCTGTCGGCACCACCGGGGGGCGTGCTCATGTCCCCGAGCCTATCGGCCCGCCGCCCTGACCTCGCCCGGAGGCGTTCTCGCCGTCCTCGCCGGCGGGCGGGGCGGGCTCCGGTTCCCGCAGCAGTCGTTCGAGTTCGGGGCGGCCGGGCAGCCCCCCGGGGCGCACGGCCCGGCCGGTGCGTACGAACAGGAAGGTGGCGGTGACCTTCCCGGGGTCGACTCCGAGGCGTTCCGCCCAGGCCAGGCGGTAGACGGCGAGCTGGAGCGGGTCGGCGCCGCGCTCGTCGCGGCCGGTCTTCCAGTCGACGATCTCGTACGTGGCACCGGCGCCCTCGCCGTCCTTGAAGACGGCGTCGATCCTGCCCCGGACGACGCGCCCGGCGAGGCTCATCTGGAAGGGGACCTCGACGCGGTACGGGGTGCGGCGCGCGTACGGGGTGCGTTCGAACGCCTCCTTGAGGCCGGCGAGGTCGTACTCGTCGGTGATGCCGTCCGCGTCCGGCCGGTCCGCGTGGAGGTCTGGGTCGTCCTCGGGGTCGGGCTCGTCGGGGAAGGGCAGGGGCGTCTCCTCGAAGCCGGCGCCGAGCCGGGTCTCCAGCCAGGTGTGGAAGCGGACGCCGCGCCGGGCGGCCGGTTTCGGCGGCTGCGGCAGGGGCCGGACCAGTTCGCGGGCGAAACCGTCGGGGTCGGCGGCCAGGCGCAGCAGCTGGGTCGCGGTGAGCGAGGCGGGCACGGGGACCTCGCGGACGGTCGCCGCGGCCCGGCGCAGCTCCCCGGCGAGCGCGTCGAGATCCCGGTCCCAGGAGGCGACGGCGCGGACCTCCTCGGGGCTGAGCGGCTCCTCGTCGGGCGCGAAGGGGTCCTCGTCGGGCCCGGGGGGGTCCTCGTCGGGCGCGAAGGGGTCCTCGTCGATCCCGGGGGGCCGAGGTCCCTCTTCCGGGGGCGGCGCGGGGCGCGTCTGCCGCGGGAGGGTGCCCGTCGGCCGGGCGCCGGGGGCCGGGGCGGCGGGCCGCTCGGTCGGCAGCTCCTCCCAGTCGAGCACGAGGTCGTGTTCGGCCTCGTCGAAGCCGGGGCCGCCCGCGTCGGTCCCCTCCGCCCCTCTCCCGTCCTCGATGTCCAGGTCCTCCGGGGGCGGCGGCCAGTCCGGGTCGTACGGCCGCGGGGCGGGGCCGGGCGGCGCGGCGGCGGGTGCCGGGGTGTCGAGGAGGGCGCGGACGCGGGCGGCCGCGGTGCGGCGCCGGCGCATCGCCTCGGGGTCGAGCGGGAGCGGCCAGGCGTGGGCGGCGCGGTCCTCGCCGAGTGCCGGGTTCTCCTCGTCCTCGGCGGGCGGGTCGGCCCAGACCTCGATCTCGCCGTTGCCGCGCACGCAGTGCTCGTACAGCGCGGTGAGGAAGCCGGAGGGGCCGCGCGGCTTCTTCTGGCTGGGGCCCCACCAGTGGCCGGAGCCGAGGAGGATCGAGCGGGGGCGGGTGAAGGTCACGTAGCCCAGGCGCAGTTCCTCGGTGAGCTGGTGGGCGCGCATGTCCTCCTGGAAGGCGCGCAGGGACTTGCCGTCCCAGTCGGCCACGTCGGGGAGGGTCGCGGCGTCGCCGCGCAGGGCGTGCGGGACGACCTTGGGCTGGGCCGTCCACTTCTCGCGGCCCTGTTCGCTGGGGAACTGCCGGGTGACGAGGCCGGGGACGGCCACGATGTCCCACTCCAGCCCCTTGGACTTGTGCGCGGTCAGCACCTTGACGGTGTTCTCGCCGCCGGGCAGCGCGGTGTCGAGGCCCTTCTCGTACTGGACGGCGGTGCGCAGGAAGCCGAGGAAGGCGAGCAGGGAGGCGCCGGGGTCGGCGGCGGCGAAGGAGGCGGCGACGTCGAGGAAGTGGGAGAGGGTCTCGCGGCGGCGGGCGGCGAGCGCGTGCGGGGAGGCGGAGAGTTCGACTTCGAGGCCGGTCACCGCGAGGACGCGGTGCAGGACGTCCATGAGGGGGTCGGCGAGGCTGCGGCGCAGTTCGCGCAGTTCGCGGCCGAGGTGGGCCAGGCGGATACGGGCCTCGGGCGAGAAGCTGAGGCCGTCCTCGCTCTCGGCGGTGCCCTCGCCTCCGACGAAGGTGTCGACGGCGTCGGCGAGGGACACGACCTCGGCCGGGTCGACGCCCTCGACGGCCTCCGCGAGCCGCCGGTCCGGGTCCTCGGAGCCGGCGCCCCGGTCCCGTACGAGGTGGCGGGCGCGGCGGCCGAGCAGGGCGAGGTCGCGCGGGCCGATGCGCCAGCGGGGCCCGGTGAGGAGGCGGACGAGGGAGGCGTTGGCGCCCGGGTCCTGGAGCACCTCGCAGGTCGCGCGCAGGTCGGCGACCTCGGGCAGGTGCAGCAGCCCGGACAGGCCCACGACCTCGACGGGTACGTCACGGGCGACGAGGGCGCCCTGGATCTCGGCGAAGTCGGTCGCGGTGCGGCACAGGACGGCGATCTGCTGCGGCGGGGTGCCGGTGCGGACGTAGTGGGCGACGGAGTCGGCGAGCCAGTCGATCTCCTCGGCGTGGGTGGGCAGGAGCGCGCAGCGCACGGCGCCCTCGCGTTCCTTCCCGGCCGGGGGTTGCAGGGCCTCGACCCCGGCGTGCAGGGCGCGCAGCGGTGCGGCGAGGGTGTTGGCGAGGTCGAGCAGGCGGCCGCCGCTGCGCCGGTTCTCGCTGAGCGCGTAGCGGTCGGCGGGGCGGCCGTCGGCGTGCGCGAAGTGCTGGGGGAAGTCGTCGAGGTTGGCGACGGAGGCGCCGCGCCAGCCGTAGATGGCCTGGCAGGGGTCGCCGACGGCGGTCACGGGGTGGCCGCTGCCCCGCCCGAACAGGGAGGACAGCAGGACGCGCTGGGCGACGGAGGTGTCCTGGTACTCGTCCAGCAGCACGATGCGGAACTCGGTGCGCAGCGCGGCGGAGACCTCGGGGTGCTCGCGGGCGAGGCGGGCGGACAGGGCGATCTGGTCGCCGAAGTCGAGGAGGTCGCGTTCGCGTTTGGCGGCGCGGTAGCGGTGGACGAGGCCGGTGAGGGCGAGCCGCGCGGCTGCCGTCTCGGGGACTTTGCGCAGGTCGGCGTTGCTGAGCCGGACACCTTCGAGACGGTCGAGGAGGTCCTTGTCGTACGTGGTGAGCGCGGCCGGGTCGACGAGGTGCTCGGACAGTTCGGAGTCGAGCGCGAGCAGGTCGCTCACCAGATCGGGGAAGCCGCGGGTGAGGGCCGGGTAGGCGCCGGGGGCCTCGCGCAGCACCTGGGCGGCGAGCTGGAAGCGGGTCGCGTCGGCGAGCAGCCGCGCGGAGGGCTCCAGGCCCAGGCGCAGCCCGTGGTCGGTCAGCAGCCGTCCGGCGAAGGCGTGGTAGGTGGAGATGACGGGTTCGCCGGGCGGCTCGGCGGCGCTCGCCGGGTCCGGGTCGGGGTCCATGACCCCGGCCTTGACGAGGGAGGCGCGCACCCGTTCGGCGAGTTCCCCGGCGGCCTTGTTGGTGAAGGTCAGCCCGAGGACCTGTTCGGGGGCGACGGCTCCGGTCCCGACGAGCCAGACGACGCGGGCGGCCATGACCGTCGTCTTGCCCGATCCGGCCCCGGCCACGACGACCTGCGGAGCGGGCGGCGCGGTGATGCAGGCCGTCTGCTCCGGCGTGAAGGGGATGCCCAGCAGGTCGTTGAGCTGGGCCGGGTGGGTGAGACGTGCGGTCACTTTGACGAGGTTAACCGGGCGCTCGGACAGTGCCGCCGGACGCCCGCGGCGGGACGCCCGCGACGGGACGCCCGATGAACCGGGGCCGGGGGCACTCACAAGCCGGGACCGACGGCACGCACAAGCCGGGCCCGGGGTCACTCACGAGCCGCGACCGGGGCGCGGCGCTACTCGACCACCTGCCGTCCCTCCGGCTGGGCGCTGCACGAGGAGCGGAAGGAGCAGTGCGCGCAGTGGCCGCCGGGAGCGGGCAGGAAGCGCTCGTTGAGGACGCGGCCCGCGGCCTCGCCGAGCAGTCCGGGGAGCCAGTCTCCCTCGGGCGGCTCCTGGGCCTGGATCTTCGGGAGGCTCTCGCCGCCGTCCTTCCTGGCCGCGCCCTGACGCAGGTGGACGAGTTCGGCGCCGCCCGCCTCGGGCCGCACTCCGCCGAAGACCTCGTCCAGCGCGCCCTGCCGGACGGCGAGCTGGTAGACGGCGAGCTGGGGGTGGTGGGCGACCTCGGCGGAGGCGGGGGCGTGTTTGCCGGTCTTGAAGTCGACGACGTAGGCGCGGCCGAGGGGGTCGGTCTCGACGCGGTCCATGGAGCCACGGACGCGGATCTCGTGGCCCCCGGCCTCCAGCGTCACGTCGAAGGGCTGTTCGCTCGCGACGGGGGTGCGCCCGGAGCGGTCCAGGACGTGCCAGCGCAGGAAGCGTTCGAGGGCGGCGCGGGCGTTCTCCTTCTCCTGGAGCGACTTCCAGGGCGCGTCGAAGGACAGCCCGTCCCACACGGTGTCGAGCCGTTCCATGAGGACGTCGAGGTCGGCGGGGCTGCGCCCGGAGGCGACCTCGTCGGCGAGTACGTGCACGACGTTACCGAAGCCCTGCGCGGCGGTGGCGGGGGCGTCGGCCTTGACCTCGCGGCCCAGGAACCACTGGAGGGCGCACACGTTGACGAGCTGGTCGAGGGCGCTGCCGGACAGCGCGACGGGCGCCTGCGGATCACGTACGGGGGTGTCGTTGCCGGTGGTCTCGTTGAGGCCCCACCAGCGGTCGGGGTGCGCGGCGGGCACGAGGGGACGCCCGTCCTCGTCGGTGAGCGCGGCGAGCCGGGCGAGCCGGCGGGCGGCGGCCTCGCGCAGCGCGGGCGTGGCGTGCGGGTCGACGGTCGTGGCGCGCAGTTCGGCGACCAGGGCGGGCACGGCGAGCGGGCGGCGCGGGCGTCCGGTGACGTCCTGCGGGGGCACGCCGAGTTCCGTGAGGAAGCGCGAGGGCTGGTCGCCGTCCTCAGCGGGGGCCTTCACGGCGGTGACGACGAGCCGGTCGCGGGCCCGGGTGGCGGCGACGTAGAACAGGCGGCGTTCCTCGGCGAGCAGGGCGCCGGGGGTGAGGGGTTCGGCGAGGCCGTCGCGCCCGATGCGGTCGGCCTCCAGGAGTGAGCCGCGCCGGCGCAGGTCGGGCCACACGCCTTCCTGGACCCCGGCGACCACGACGAGGCTCCACTCCAGGCCCTTGGCGCGGTGCGCGGTCATGAGGCGTACCGCGTCGGGGCGTACGGCGCGGCCACTGAGGGTGTCGGCGGCGATGTCCTGCGCCTCGGTCTCGGCGAGGAAGTTGAGGGCGCCCCGGCCTCCGGTGCGTTCCTCGGCGCGGGCGGCCGTCGCGAACAGGGCGCACACGGCGTCGAGGTCGCGGTCGGCGTTGCGTCCGGCGGCGCCGCCCCGGCGGGCGGAGCGTTCGAGGCGGCGCGGCCACTCGGTGCCGTTCCACAGCCGCCACAGGGCCTCTTCGGCGGTGCCGCCCTTGGCGAGCAGTTCGCGGGTGGCGCCGAGCAGCCGGCCGAGGTCGCGGGCGGCGCGCGCGTAGCGGTCCTCGTGGACGAGGAGGCGTTCGGGCTCGGCGAGGGCACGGGCGACGAGCACGTCGGAGGGCGGCGGCACGGGGTTGCCGGCCGCGCGTTCCTCGGCGCGCAGGGCCCGGCCCAGGCGCCGCAGGTCGGCGGCGTCCATCCCGGCGAGCGGGGAGGTGAGCAGGTCGAGCGCGGTCTCGGTGCCGAGCCACGCGGGGGCGTCCTCCCGCGCCCGGTCCCCGGCGGGCGCCGCCGCCGCCTCGCTCGCGACCGCCCGCAACGCGGTGAGCAGGGGCTGTACGGCGGGTTCGTGGCGCAACGGGAGGTCGTCACCGTCTATGTCGAGCGGGACCCCGGCGGCGGTGAGGGAGCGGCGGACGGCGGGCAGCCGGGCTCCGGCCCGCACGAGGACGCCCATCTCGCCCCAGGGCACGCCCTCTTCGAGGTGGGCGCGGCGCAGGATGTCGGCGATGTTGTCGACCTCGGCGCCCGCCGTCGGGTACGTGTACGCCTCGACGCGTCCGCCACTGCGGGTGGGCCGCTGTTCGCGGTGGGCGCGGACCTTGTCGGCGGGCAGCCGGGTGAGCGGCATGCGCTGGGTGAGCTGCCGGGTCGCGGCCAGCACGCGCTGGGCGCCGCGCCGCGCGGTGGGCACGACGGCGACGGGGGCCGGGGCGCCGTGCGCGGTGGGGAAGGCGTCGGGGAAGTCGAGGATGCCGTTCACGTCGGCGCCCCGGAAGGTGTAGATCGACTGGTCGGGGTCGCCGAACGCGACGAGGGTGCGCCCGTCCCCGGCGAGGGCCCGCACCAGGCGCACCTGCGCCGGGTCGGTGTCCTGGTACTCGTCGACGTACACGGCGTCGTACTGCGCGGCGATCCGGGCGGCGGCCTCGGGGCGGCGCGCGAGCAGGACGGCGCGGTGGACGAGTTCCGCGTAGTCGATGGCGCCCTGCATGTCGAGGACGTCGAGGTACTCGGCGAGGAAGGCGGCGGCCGCGCCCCAGTCGGGCCGTCCGGTGCGCCGGGCGAACGCGGCGAGCGCGTCGGGGCCGAGGCCCAGTTCACGGCTGCGGGCGAGGACGGCGCGCACCTCGTCGGCGAAACCACGCGTGGTGAGGCAGGCGCGCAGCTCCTGCGGCCAGTGGGCGCGGGTGCGGCCGTCCTCGGCGAGCGCGATCTGCCCCTCCAGCAGTTCACGTACGGCGAGGTCCTGTTCGGGCCCGGACAGCAGGCGGACCGGTTCGGTGAACAGTTCGCCGTCCTGGTGGGCGCGGACCAGGGCGTAGCTGTACGAGTGGAAGGTGGTGGCGCGGGGCGCGGCGGCGGGCCCGATGCGCAGCGCCATCCGGTCGCGCAGGGCGACGGCGGCCTTGCGGCTGAACGTGAGCACGAGGACACGCTCGGGGTCGGCCCCGCGCTCGATCCGGGCGGCCACGGACTCCACGAGCGTCGTGGTCTTGCCGGTGCCGGGCCCCGCGAGGACGAGGAGGGGACCGCCGCGGTGGTCAACCACCGCACGCTGGGCGGCGTCCAGGGAGAGGGGTCCCGGCCGGGACTGGGGGGTACGCACCAGTCGGTAGCCGCCCGCGGTCCCTCGCCGCGCCCCGGGGTGCGCGGCGTGCGGGACGGTGGTGGAGGAGGAGCTCACGTGGTTCGCCGGTCCTGGTGGAGGTGCGGGTGGGGTCACGGTCGGAGGAACGAGTACGGGCGGGGTGCGGTGGCTGGTTCGGGTGGCGCGGGCGGCTCGGGCTGCAGCGTCGGGCCGGTCGGCCCGGCCCCGGGCCCGGGGCTGCCGCCGTCCCGGGCCGCTCGAACAACTCGTTCGACTCGTACGACTCGTACGACGGCCTTCGACGCTACGCCGACGGGGCGTGTGTTCCCCAGTGAAGCGGAGGCTTCCCGGGTGTGGTCTTGCGCACGCGCGGGGCGCGCGGGGCGTGGAGGACTCGGGGGGCGCGGCGAGAGCGGTGCTCTCTGCTGGGACGGGGCCGACGGCGAGAGTGCTGCCCCTGTTGTCGCACACGCCCCAGGGGAGAGCACTGCTCTCGTTGTGGGCGCCAACATGGAGGAGAGCACTGCTCTCGCCCTCGTTGCTCCTGCCGGAGAGAGCACTGCTCTTGTTGCCACACCCGCCCCAAGAGAGAGCACCGCTCCACCCAACAGCCCTTTCGGTCGCACTGCCCGCGAGAGCACTGCTCTCGCGGGCGGTGTCGGCGGGAGCGTGAGCAGCGCCCCCCTCCACGGGGAGATCCACAACGAGAGCGGCGCTCTCTCCTGGCACGGGACCGATGAGGAGAGCAGTGCTCTCGGGTGCGGCGACGGCAACACCGAGCACCGTGGCGACACCGGGAGCACCGCTCTCAGCCGCAGTGACGGCAACACCGAGCACCGTGGCGACACCGCGCACCGCGCCAACACCGAGAGCACCGCTCTCCCCTGCAACGTCCCCGACGTCCCCGATGTCCCCGACTGCCTTCATGGCCCTCACGCCCACCACCGGCCCCACCGGCCCCACAGCCCCCACAGCGAGAGCAGTGCTCACGCCGTGAGCGTTGCCCGTACAAGGCACATGTCAGGAGTACGCCAAGGGCGGCGGCCAGGCGCTCGGTCCGTCCGCCGGGTGCGCGCCGGACGCCCCGGGGAACACGCACCGGCGCGGACGCGCACGCGGTATTCCGGACGACGGGCCGGTGTCCGATGGCCGAAGCTGTCAGATGTGAGACTGAGACTCCTCCTGCCCCTCGTCCCCCAGCCATCTCGCCCGTCGCATGTCGAGCCGGGGCACGTGGCCCTCGGCGGCGCGCGGGGCGGGGCGCAGCGGGGTGCCCTCGGCGCGGTACCGCTCCAGGGCGCGCAGTTCGTGGCCGGGCAGCAGGACGCCGTCGGAGCGGACCACCCGCCACCACGGCACCGTCCCGCCGTACAGGGACATGGCCCGGCCGACCTGCCGGGGACCGACGCGGCTGCCGCCGGTGCCCCGGCCGGTGATGGCTTCCTGCTCCCGGCGCTCCTCCTCCAGGCGGCGGGCGACGTCCCCGTAGCTCATGACCCGGCCGGGCGGGATCAGTTCGGCGGCCTCCAGGACCCGTTCGACGTACTCGGGCGGTCCGGGGCGACCGGGCGGCCCGGGGTGCTGCTCCCTCGACTCGCTCATCCGGACCATCCTGCCGCATGCCTCCGACAGTCCGCCGCCACCTCGGCGCAGGGTGTTCGGGCGCGCTCGGGGGCGCGGGAGTCCTTCCGCGCACCCCCGAACGGCACACCCCGGAACAGCGCACCCCGAAACAGCGCACCCCCGAACGGCACATCCCCGAACAGCACACCCCCGGATCACGCGCAGCCGAACCCCACGCCCCCGAACCGCACGCCCCCCGACCACACGCTCCCGAAATGCACCCTGATGCCCCTTGGTGAAACCGGGCCGTGCCACCATCGTGCGGGCGGTGACGCGTGAGGCGGGACCGACGACAGCAAGAGTTCCCTGAGACAGCGAGGCGGCAGAGCGTGCGTTCCGAAGAGCCGGACAGCTCTGCCGGCACTCCCCCGCGTCCGGGCTCCGGCCCGTCCGCGTCCCCCGCGTCCCCCGCGTCCCCGCCCTCGGAACCCTCGGGGGCCCCGGAGAGGACTCCCGCCCCGGGGAACACCGAGCCCCCGGAGAAGACCCCCGCTCCTGAGAACACCGAGCCCTCGGAGAAGACCCCCGACTCCGTGCGCACCGAGCAGCCCCCGGAGAAGGCCCCCGCTCCCGAGAACACCGAGCCTCAGCAGAAGCCCCCCACCCCCGCCACCACCGCCCCCCGGGAAGGGACACCGGCCGGAACACCGGCCGGAACGGCCGGAACACCGGCCGGAACGCCCGCCGGAAGACCGGAGGAAACGCCGGCGGGCACGAGTGGGCCGGCGAAGTCCGCCGCGGCCACGGCCCCCGACGAGGGCCCCCCGGCCGCAGCCCCCCGCGAGGCGCCCCCGGCCGCAGCCCCCCGCGAGGCGCCCCCGGCCGCGGCCCCCGGCGAGGCCCCCTCGGTCGCGGCCGCCGAGCGGGCGAAGGCGGCCGGGGAGTTGTCCGGCGCGACCGCCGTCTCCCGCGCCGGGGTGCGGGACGACGAGGAGAGGGTCGTGCGCGCCGATCAGGTCGAGGGCGACGAGCCCTTGCTCCCGGCCCGTGTGCACCGTCCCTACGATCTGGTGCGCCTGTTCGCCGGGGTCCTCGCCATCGCCGTACTGCTCGCGGTGGCGGCCTTCGCGCACGGCACGACCTCGGGGCTCGAACAGGACATCAGCAAGGGTACGGGGCGCGCACCCGACCTGTTGATCAAGTTCGCGGGGCTGGCCTCCAGCATCGCGGTCCTGCTGGTCCCGGTGGCCTTCGCGATCGAGCGGCTGATCAAGCGGGACGGTCTGCGGATCGCGGACGGGGTGCTGGCCGCCGTCCTCGCGCACGGGGTGACGCTCGCGACGGACCTGTGGGTCGCGAAGTCGGCCCCGCACTCGATCCAGGACGCGCTGACCCAGCCCTCGCCCTCCGACGTCCACGCGCTGACCGACCCGGTGCACGGCTATCTCGCGCCGGTCATCGCGTACATGACGGCGGTCGGGATGGCGCGCCGGCCGCGCTGGCGGGTCGTGCTGTGGGTGGTGCTGCTGCTCGACGCCTTCGCGATGCTCGTCGTCGGCTACACGACCCCCTTCTCGATCGCGCTGACCGTGCTGATCGGCTGGAGCGTGGCCTACGGCACGCTGTACGCGGTCGGCTCCCCCAATGTGCGGCCCACCGGGCGCACCCTGCTGGCGGGGCTGCGGCACGTCGGCTTCCACCCGGTGTCGGCGGCCCGCGCCGAGGACGTACCGGACGCGCCGGAGCACGCGGACCGGGGCCGGCGCTACTTCGTGACGCTGGAGGACGGTCCGCCGCTGGACGTGACGGTCGTGGACCGGGAGCAGCAGGCGCACGGCTTCTTCTACCGGGTGTGGCGGCGGCTGACGCTGCGCTCGGTCACGACGAGCCGGAGTCTCCAGTCGCTGCGGCAGGCGCTGGAGCAGGAGGCGCTGCTCGCGTACGCGGCGATCGCGGCGGGGGCGAACGCCCCGCGTCTGATCGCGACCTCGGAGCTGGGCCCGGACGCGGTCATGCTGGTGTACGAGCACACCGGGGGCCGTTCGCTGGACACGCTGGCCGACGAGGAGATCACGGACGCGCTGATGCGGGACACCTGGCGCCAGGTCCAGGCGCTCCAGTCGCGCCGGATCGCGCACCGCAGGCTCGCGGGGGACGCGATCCTGGTGGATCGTTCCGGCACGGTGATCCTGACCGATCTGCGGGGCGGGGAGATCGCCGCCGGGGATCTCGTGCTGCGCATGGACGTGAGCCAGTTGCTCGCGACCTTCGGTCTGCGGGTCGGCGCGCGGCGCGCGGTGGACGCCGCGCTGGACGTGCTGGGCCCGGACGCGGTCGCCGACTCGCTGCCGCTGCTCCAGCCCATCGCGCTGACCCGGTCCACCCGGGCGACTTTGCGACGGCTGGCCAGGGAGCGTTCGCAGCGCGAGCGGGAGGCGGTGCTCGACGCGTCCCGGGAGACGAAGCGGGCGCGCGCGGCGGCCGGGGAGGCGGGGCTGGACCGCAAGGCGGCGCGGGCCGAGAAGCAGGCCGAGAAACGGGCCATCGACGAAGCCCTGGACGAGGCCCGCGAGGACGATCTGCTGACCCAGATCCGCCATCAGGTGCTCCGCATCCGGCCGCAGGCCCCGGTGGAACCGGCCCGGCTGGAGCGGATCAGGCCACGCACCCTGATCAGTTTCATCGCGGGCGCGATCGGCGCGTACTTCCTGTTGACGCAGCTGACCCACATCGAGTTCGGCAAGCTGGTCGACCAGGCGCAGTGGGGCTGGGTGATCGCGGCCGTCGCGTTCTCCGCGCTGAGCTACGTGGCCGCCGCGATGAGCCTGCTGGGCTTCGTACCGGAACGGGTGTCGTTGCGCCGTACGGTGCAGGCGCAGGTCGCGGGCTCCTTCGTGAAGGTCGTGGCGCCGCCCGCGGTGGGCGGGGTCGCGCTGAACACGCGGTTTTTGCAGCGCTCGGGGGTGCGTCCGGGGCTCGCGGTGGCGAGTGTGGGCGCCTCGCAGTTGTTCGGGCTGGCCTCGCACGTCGTCCTGCTGCTGGCCTTCGGCTATCTGACGGGGACGGAGAAGACGCCCTCGCTCTCGCCGTCCAGGACGGTCATCGCGGGTCTGCTGACGGTCGCGGTACTGGTCCTCGTGGTGACGGCCGTCCCGTTCCTGCGCAAGTTCGTGGTCACCCGGGTCAGGTCGCTGTTCGCGGGGGTGGTCCCGCGCATGCTCGACGTGTTGCAGCGTCCGCAGAAGCTGCTGACCGGCATCGGCGGGATGCTGCTGCTGACGGCGTGTTTCGTGATGTGCCTGGACGCCTCCATCCGGGCTTTCGGCGACGAGTCGGCGCACCTCTCGCTGGCGAGTGTCGCGGTGGTCTTCCTCGCGGGCAACGCGCTGGGTTCGGCGGCGCCGACCCCGGGCGGCGTCGGGGCGGTCGAGGCGACGCTGACGCTGGGCCTGATCGCGGTGGGCCTGCCCAAGGAGGTCGCGGCGCCCGCCGTCCTGCTCTTCCGGCTGCTGACGCTGTGGCTGCCGGTCCTGCCGGGCTGGCTGTGCTTCAACCAGCTCACCAGAAAGGGGGCGCTCTGACGGCGGTTCCGGGCGCCGGAGGAGTACTGCCGACGCGAGCGGGAAGTCACCCGACCGGACCCCGCCCCGAGCGTCCCGGATCACCCACAACGAGGATGGGACCATGTCATTTCCCGCCCAGCCCCGCGCGGCTCTGAGGACCGGGGCCGCGGCCCTGCTCACCCTGACCCTGGCCGCCGCACTCACCGCGTGCACCTCGGACGACGGCTCCTCGGCCGCCGGGGCGCCGAGTGGCGGCGACCCCAAGGCCCAGAAGCTGAGCTGGAAGGACTGCCCGGCCCCGAACGACACGCAGGGCTCGGGTGACAAGCCCTCCCCGCTGCCGGGCGGGACCAAGTGGCAGTGCGCCACCATGAAGGCGCCGCTGGACTGGGACAAGCCGAAGGGCCGCACGATCGACCTCGCGCTGATCCGCGCGACGGCGAAGGACAAGGGCGAGCGGATCGGTTCGCTGGTCTTCAACTTCGGCGGACCGGGCGGCTCGGGCGTCTCGACCCTGCCGGCCTTCGGCACCGACTACGAGAAGCTGCGCACCCGCTACGACCTCGTGAGCTTCGACCCGCGCGGGGTGGGCCGCAGCTCCCCCGTCGAGTGCGAGAGCGCCAAGCAGCTCGACCAGTACTTCCAGCAGGACAACACCCCGGACGACGAGGCCGAGCGCAACGAGTTCGTGACGGGTACGAAGAATTTCAACGCGGCCTGCGAGAAGAACGCGCGGGCGGTCCTGCCGCACGTCTCGACGACCGACGCCGCCCGTGACATGGACCTCATGCGCCAGGTGCTGGGCGACAGGAAGCTGAACTACTTCGGCATCTCCTACGGCACGGAGCTGGGCGGCGTGTACGCGCACCTGTTCCCGAAGCGGGTGGGCCGCGCGGTGTTCGACGCGGTCGTGGACCCGACGGAGGACTCCGAGCAGGGCTCCCTGGGACAGGCGAAGGGGTTCCAGCTCGCGCTGGACAACTTCGCGCGGGACTGTGTGAAGCAGAAGGACCAGTGCTCGATCGGCGGCTCCGCGAAGGACGTGGAGAGGCGCATCGCGCAGTTCCTCAAGCGCCTCGACGGCAAACCGCTGCCCGGCCTGGGCGAGCGCGAGCTGACCCAGTCGGCGGCGACCGGCGGCATCGCGCAGGCGCTCTACTCGAAGGACTACTGGCCGTACCTGCGCGAGGGCCTGTCCCAGGCGTACGAGGGTGACGGCCGGGTTTTGATGGCGCTCGCCGACGCGATGAACGGCCGCAACGAGAACGGCACGTACAGCAATATCCAGGCCGCGAACGTCGCGATCAACTGCGCCGACGACAAGCCGCGTTACTCGATGGCCGACATCCAGAAGCGGCTGCCGAGGTTCCGGAAGGCGTCCCCGGTCTTCGGCGACTTCCTGGCCTGGTCGATGGTGAGCTGCACCGACTGGCCCGTCCCCGGCGCCGCCGACCACCCCGACGTCTCGGCGAAGGGCTCGGCCCCCATCCTGGTCATCGGCAACACCGGCGACCCCGCCACCCCTTACGCGGGGGCGGGCCGGATGGCGGCGGCCCTCGGCAAGGGCGTGGGCGTCGAACTGACCTACAAGGGCCAGGGCCACGGCTCGTACGACAGCGGCGACCCCTGCGTCCAGGACACGGTCAACGCGTACCTGCTGGACGGGAAGGTGCCGCGGAGCGGGAAGGTGTGCCAGTGAGGCGACGCCCTCCCGGCCGGGGCGGGGGGCTCCTCGCGCCGTCTCTCAGTCCTTCTTCAGCTCCTCGGCGAGCATCACGAGGATGCCGCTGGGGCCGCGGAGGTACGTGAGCTTGTACACGTCCTCGTAGGTCGCCACCCCGCGCAGCGGAAGGCATCCGTGCTTCGCGGCCGTCTCCAGGGCCGCGTCGATGTCGTCGACGGAGAAGGCGACGCGGTGCATGCCGATGTCGTGGGGGCGGGTGGGCTCGGACTCGATCGCCTCGGGGTGGATGTACTCGAAGAGCTCCAGGCGACCGTGCCCGTCCGGCGTCTGGAGCATCGCGATCTTCGCGTGGTTGCCGTCCAGGCCGACGGCGGTGTCGGTCCACTCCCCGCTGACCGTGTCACGGCCGATGACCGTGAGGCCGAGGTCGGTGAAGAAGGAGATCGTTGCTTCGAGGTCGCGGACGGCGATGCCGACGTTCTCAAGTCTGATGGCCATGCGCCGCATGCTATCGATCCGGGCCGGTCGGGAACCTTCGGGAAAACGCCGTGCGGGACGGCCGGTTCACGCCTCCTTTCGGGAAACGAGGCGGGGCCGGTCGGGGAGGCGCCGTCCTCACCCGCCCTCGCGAAGAAGGACGCGCCCGCGAGGCCGGAGGCGGCGCCGGATGTCGAGGCCCGCGAGTCCGGGATGCTGATCGCCGGGCAGGCGGCGTACCAGGCGGGCGACGGACAGCCGCGTACTTCTGCGGCGCCACCAGGAGGCGGACGACTGCTCGGGAGGGAGGCCGGAGTGAACGAACGGGAATCTCGACCGCCGAGGGAACGCCCCGCGCCGCTCGATGCGGTGCCAGGGACGACAGTGCGCACGGGTCCCCGTCCAGGCCCCTACCCGCCCAGCACGACCATCGCCGCCGTCACCACCGCGAGCAGGCCGACGTACGCCCAGGCGTGCACACGGTCCGGGATGCGGGGCGGGCGGCGTCGCAGGAGCGCGATCACCGGTAGGGCTCCGGCCAGGAGGAACGCGGCGGCCCGGAGGTCGGCCAGGCCCGCCAGGGATGGTGTCCTCGGGTGAGCCACGGTCGGGCCGGTCAGGTAAACAGCTGCCGCGGGCAGGGAGATGGCCAGGGTCAGCGGGTTGGCCAGGGCGGTGGCCACGCGCATCGGGTGGCCGGCACGGCGCATCGCGGGGACCGTCATGACGCTGCCGCCCACGCCGAGGAAGGCGGCGAGCGCGCCGATGGGCGCGCCGGAGACGGTCGGCAGGGGGCGCGGGGCGGTGGTGGCCGTCTCGTCCGGCGGGCGCAGGAAGCCGGGGCGCAGGAGCACGTCGACGACGGTGAGAGCGGTGTACGCGACGAA
Organism: Streptomyces sp. NPDC007088; assembly: GCF_042869355.1. Taxonomy (NCBI): domain Bacteria; kingdom Bacillati; phylum Actinomycetota; class Actinomycetes; order Kitasatosporales; family Streptomycetaceae; genus Streptomyces; species Streptomyces sp. NPDC007088. The sequence goes on along the minus strand of NZ_JBIAFO010000002.1, from coordinate 190,503 downwards.
GGCCCAGTGCGCGGGGCCCGGCGGCGTCAGCCCCGCGGCGAGCGCCCCGATCGAGGCCCCCGCCGCCAGCAGGAGGACCAGGGGGACGCTGCCGCGCAGGGCGGCGAGGGTGCGGCGCGGGGTGACGGCGGTCGCGAAGCCCGCGTTGACCACCATGACCAGGGCCGAGGTGGCCGTCGCCACCCGCATCGCGTCCGCGCCGAGGGCGGAGTCGGCCCACACCACGACCGGCACGGTGACGAAACCGCCACCGAACCCGAAGAGCACCGTCGTCAGCCCGGTCAGCAGCCCGATCCCGAGCAGGGTCACCACGTCCATGCCCCCAGCTCACCAGCCGCCGGGGGTGTCGGGCATGCGATGGTCGGCTGGATTCCTTCGCGTCCCGGCCACCGCCGTCGTACGGTGGTCCGGTGCGGAACGTTTCCCTGGACGAGGTGGACGGCAGCGGCCGGGCCGTCCTGCCGATCGGTACCGACTACCCGCCGGGGCGGCTGCTCGACTGGCACGAGCACCGGCGGGCGCAGTTCCTCTACGGGGCCACCGGCGTGATGATCGTGGACACCGCCCGGGGCAACTGGACCGTGCCGCCCGAGCGGGCCGTCCTGATCCCGGCCGTCACCCGGCACCGGGTCCGCATGCTGGGCGTGCGGACCCACAGTCTGTACATCGAGCCGGACGCGGTCCCCTGGTGGCCCGCCGCCTGCACGGTCGTCGACGTCGCGCCGTTGCTGCGCGAACTGCTCGCCGCCGCCGTCGACTTCGGGGCCGACTACGACCTGTCCGGGCGGGAGGGCGTCATCGCCACCCTCCTACTGCACGAGATCTACGAGCTGGCGGCCGGCGTCCCGCTCCCGTTCCATGTGCGCATCCCGGTCTCCGAGGACCTCGCCGCGCTGTGCCGCGACTACCTGGCCCGTCCCGACGCGGGGGTCGGCAACGCCGACTGGGCAGGGCGGGTGGCCATGAGCGAGCGGGCCTTCACCCGGCGGTTCCGCGCGGAGGCCGGGGAGAGTCCCGCTGTCTGGCGCGGGCGGGCGCGGCTGCTCGCGGCCGTACCGCTGCTGCGGACCCGCTCGGTCACCGAGGTCTCCGGCCGCCTGGGCTACGCCTCCCCCGCGGCCTTCACCGCCGCCTTCACCCGGGCCTTCGGCACTCCGCCGTCCCGCTTCGGCGCCGTGAGCCCGGCCCTCCCGCCCGGCCCACGCGAAAGCGCCGGACGCGCGGGGAGAGACTCTCCCGGCGCGTCCGGCGCCTGAGCGAACGACTTCAGCGGTACCGGTCTAGTACACCGGCTTCGACGGCTCGATCTGGTTGACCCAGCCGATGACGCCGCCGCCCACGTGCACCGCGTCCGAGAAACCGGCGGACTTCAGGACGGCGAGCACCTCGGCGCTGCGCACGCCCGTCTTGCAGTGCAGGACGATCTTCCTGTCCTGCGGGAGGTCCTGGAGCGCGTTGCCCATCAGGAACTCGTTCTTCGGGATCAGTCGGGCGCCCGGGATGGAGACGATCTCGTACTCGTTCGGCTCGCGGACGTCGATGATGTCGATGTTCTCGCCGTCGTCGATCCACTCCTTGAGCTGCTTCGGAGTGATCGTGGAGCCGGCCGCGGCCTCCTGGGCCTCCTCGGAGACGACGCCGCAGAACGCCTCGTAGTCGATCAGCTCGGTGACCGTCGGGTTCGTGCCGCACACCGCGCAGTCGGGGTCCTTGCGGACCTTGACCTGGCGGTACTGCATCTCCAGCGCGTCGTAGATCATGAGGCGGCCGACCAGCGGGTCGCCGATGCCGGCGAGCAGCTTGATCGCCTCGGTGACCTGGATGGAGCCCACCGACGCGCACAGCACGCCGAGGACGCCGCCCTCGGCGCAGGAGGGGACCATGCCGGGGGGCGGGGGCTCCGGGTAGAGGCAGCGGTAGCAGGGGCCGTGCTCGGACCAGAACACGGACGCCTGGCCGTCGAAACGGTAGATGGAACCCCAGATGTACGGCTTGTCGAGCAGCACGCACGCGTCGTTGACGAGGTAGCGCGTCGCGAAGTTGTCCGTGCCGTCCACGATCAGGTCGTACTGGCTGAAGATGTCCATCACGTTCTCGGCTTCGAGCCGCTCTTCGTGGAGGATCACGTTCACGTACGGGTTGATGCCCTTGACCGTGTCCCGCGCGGACTCGGCCTTGGAGCGGCCGATGTCGGCCTGGCTGTGGATGATCTGGCGCTGGAGGTTGGACTCGTCGACCTCGTCGAACTCGACGACGCCGAGCGTGCCGACGCCCGCGGCGGCCAGGTACATGAGGGCCGGCGAGCCCAGACCGCCGGCGCCGACACACAGCACCTTGGCGTTCTTCAGCCGTTTCTGCCCGTCCATCCCGACGTCCGGGATGATCAGGTGGCGCGAGTACCTGCGGACCTCGTCGACGGTGAGCTCAGCTGCTGGCTCGACCAGGGGTGGCAGCGACACGGCAACTCCGTTGGTCGGTTCTTCGGAAGACTGGTTCTGTCCGTAACACTGCCACGCCGCTTTTCATTCCGAGACACCGCGTCCGATCCGCGAGACGATTTCGTCCCAGTAGCCGGGCAGTGTCTCAAATGCCCGGTAATGCACGGCTGTCGGGTCCTCGTCGCGCTCGCCGTCGCGGGCCCGCGCGGTCCTGTCGGTGAGCAGGACGGTGCCCGCGCCCTGCCAGCGGGCCAGCCGCAGCGCCTCCTCCAGGTGGGTGCGGGGGACGCCGTGCACGAGGTGGCAGAAGCGTCCGGGCGGGAGCGCGGCGGTCCACTCGGGCGCCTGCGCCCAGCGGTAGCGGGACCAGGGGCCGAGGAAGGTGATGAGCTGCTCGGCCAGCGGCGCGTAGCCCGGGTCCGGGTGCGCGCCGTGTCCGAGGACGAGGTGGGCCGGGCCGTCGAGCAGTCCGCGCAGCGCGGTGGTGAGCCGGGCCACGTGCGGCAGCGCGGCCGGTTCGCGGGGGCAGCGGTGCAGCAGGTAGCCGTCCACGCGGTACCAGTCGCGGTAGCGGCGGGCCTCGTCGAGCACGGCGCGCGCCGGGCGGGCGCCGTGACCGAGGTCGACGCGGCCGAGGAGGAGGCCCGCCGGGCGCGGCTGACCGGGGGCGGCCCGCAGCCCGGCGTTCTTGATCCGCCCCGCGGCCTCCAGGCACCGCGGATCGGGCCGGACGCCGGGCCCGTCGTCCACCGAGAGGGCCGTCCAGTGGACGGGGACGTCCGCGCGCAACGGCTGCGCCCACTCCCCGGGCGCGAGCAGCGGGTGCGCGAGGCCCGGCAGCGCGAGCCCGGCGCGGTCCGGGATGGGCGGCGGGCCCGGTACCGCCCGCCCGCCGGACAGCCCGAGGGGGGCCGCTCCGTGGGCGGCCACGGCGGCGGTGGCCCCGCCGCGCGTGGCCGGACCACCGCCGCCGTGGTTCACATGCGGCACGCCGCCTCCATCCAGATGTCGGCGAGGGACTCCTCCAGGTTGATGCGGGGGCGCCAGCCGAGCCGGTCGCGCGCGGTGCGCACGTCGGCCTGCTGCCAGGTCCCGCAGCCGTCCGGATAGGGGTGGGAGGCGGCGGGCGCGGCGAGGACGTGCTCGCCGTCGCCGCCGCGCGGGTGCCCGATGGTGGAGCGCAGCCCGTGCCCGAGGTGCGGGTCGCGGACGGGCAGTCCGGGGCCGAAGCCGGGCGGTGACTCCAGTTCGTGCAGCGCCCCGCCGAACCCGGCGACCCGCGCGAGCACGGCGGCCGCCTCGCGCAGCCGCACCGCCCGGCCCGAGCCGATGTTGACGACGCCCTGGGCGGCGGACAGCGAGGCGGCGTGCACGGCGCGGGCCACGTCGCGTACGTCGACGAAGTCGCGCTGCACGCCGAGTCCGCCCAGTTTCAGTTCGGTGTCCCCGGCCTGCATCGCGCGCCGCATGGCCTCGGCGAGCCGCCCGAGCGGGGAACCGGCCGGGGTGCCGGGCCCGACGGGCGAGAAGACCCGCAGGACGACGGCGTCCAGCCCGGAGCCGAGGACGAGTTCGGTCGCGGCGAGTTTGCTGACGCCGTACGGTCCGCCGGGCCGGGGCACGGCGTCCTCGGCGGTCGAGGAGCCGGGCTGGCTCGGCCCGTACTCGGCGCCGCAGCCGAGCTGGACCAGGCGGGCCCCGCAGCCGGAGCGGCGCAGCGCCTCGCAGATCGTGGCGACGGCGACGGTGTTGTGCCGGGTCAGGTCCCGGGCCCCGCCGCGCACGGTACCGGCGCAGTTGACGACGACGCCGGGGTGGACGGCGTCGAAGAACCGGGTGAGCGCTCCGGGTGAGCCGCCCGCGAGGTCGAAGCGGACATCGGCGTCGTCGCCCCGGCCCAGCACGGTGAGCTGGACGGCGGGGTCGGCGAGCAGCCGGTCGGCGACGAAGCGGCCGAGGTAGCCGCCTGCTCCCATCAGCAGCACCCTCATCGGGCACCTCCGGTGGGGGCCGAGGGGCGGCGGGGGCTGGTCATCGTGTGTCTCCTTCTGGGGGTCGTGCCGTGGGTCGCTGGTGCGGCCCGCGCTGCCGGCCGCGCGGGAGGTGGTGCCGCGCGGTGCCGGCTGCGCGGGAGGGGGTGTGTCAGGTGCCCCGACGGCGGGGTGACCGGGGGCCCCGGGTCAGGTCAGGCCGGCCCGCGCCGCGTGGGCCGAGGCGCGGGAGAGGACGGGCAGGCCCCGGGCCAGCAGGGTGAGCACCGTGAGGACGCAGGCCAGCGCGGGGACGGCCCCGGTGCCGCCCAGTGCGGTGAGCGCCTCGACGGGCGCGGACACGGACCGGGCGCCGGGCAGCCGGGCGGTGAACACGGCGGCCAGGGCGGCGAACTGGAGTCCGCAGGCGGTGAGCAGGGCGGTCCTCGCGGCCCGCGCGCAGCCGTACTGGATCATGAGCCGGGCCAGCAGCAGGAGCCCGCCCAGCGCCCCGGCGCAGAGCCCGCCGCTCGCCTGGTGGAGCGCGGCCGCGCTGAGTCCGAGCAGGGTCCACAGGCAGCACAGGAACAGCAGGAACGTGCCGAGCAGCAGGGGGCGGACGGCGAGGACGAAGTCGTCGAGGGAGCGGCTGAGCGCGAGGCGCCGCCGCGCCCCGTACGCGAAGGCCCGCGCGCACAGGGCGCCGGGGACGAGGGCGCACAGCAGCGCGAGGGCGGGCGCGGTGTGCGGGCTCCAGCCGTGGTCGGGGCCGCCGCTCAGCGCCTGGGAGAGCAGTCCGTCGCCGTACAGCACCCCGGCGAGCAGGAGCAGGACGTACAGCGTGGTGCCGGGGGCGGCGGGGACGCGGCTGCCGAGCGGGCCGTGCCGCAGACAGGCGCGCAGGCTCAGCGCGAGGGCGAGCAGGCCGGTCCCCAGCAGCGCGGCGCGGGGGTGTCCGCCGGTGTGCGGCAGGGCGAGGAGGATGCCGAGGGCGAGGGCGCCGGGCAGCGGGACGAGGAGGGCACCCGGGCCGCGGTGCCCGGTCACCGGGGCGGCCGTGAACGGGGCGCGGTCGGTGAGGAGTTCGGCGCGGGCGCGGTCGGTGTGCCGGGGCACGCGCGCGAACATCTCCTCGGCGAGCGCGAAGACGTCCCGGTGCAGGTAGTGGCGGGCGGTGCGGTCGGTGACTCCGCGCGCCTCCAGCCCGGCCGCGATCTCCAGCGGGTCCACGGCTCGGGCGCACAGGTCGTGGTGGGTCTCCATGAGGGCCTTGACCGGGTCGGCCCCGGTCTCCCCGCCCGGTTCCGGGCGGGCTCCGGGCCCGGTGGGGGTGTACGCGCTCATCGGGCCGCCTCCTTGCGGTCGTCGCAGTCGTGGGTGTGGGCGTGGGCGTGGGTGTCGCGGTGCGGGGCGGGCCGGGGGCTCATCGGGCCGCCTCCAAGGGGCGGTGCGAGGCGGGCGCCGCGGCCGTCCCGGAGCCCCCACCCGGGCCCGGAGCGGGAGCGGTGGGCAGGACCGTCTCCGCGGGGCGGCCGAAGGGCAGCGGCTCCCCCCGGTCGTCGAGCGGTTCGCGCGGTACCGGGCAGCGCGTGAGGATGTCGAGGTAGATGTCGCCGAAGGCGGCCACGTTCTGCTCGACGGTGAAGAGTTCGAGGGCGCGGGTCCGGGCGGCGGCGCCGAGCGTTCGGCGGCGCTCCGGGTCGCGCAGCAGCTCCAGGCAGGCCCCGGCCAGGGCCCGCGGATCGCGCGGCGGGACGACGAGCCCGGTGCCACCGACCACCTCGACCACGGCGCCCGTGTCGGTGGAGACGGTGGCCCGGCCGCAGAACATGGCCTCGACCAGACTGACCGGGAAGCCCTCGACGACGCTGGAGAGGACCACGGCGTCGGCGTCCGCGTACACCTCGGCGAGCTCCGGGCCCGGCGCGTCCGGCGCGCCGGGCTGCTCGAAGCGGACCGGGCGGGGCTCTCCCCCGGGCCCCGGCGGGAAGAGGGCGGCGGCCAGCTCCTCGCAGTCCGCGCGGTAGGCGGCCTCGCTCTCGTCGGCCGCGGGGGCGCCGAACAGGCGCAGGGTGGCGCGGGGTTCGGCGGCGTGCACGGTCACGAAGGCGCGCAGGAGGCTCGCGAGGTCCTTGGCCTCCTCGAACCGCCCGACCCACACGAGGTCCCAGCCGCCGCGCTCCGCGCCGTCGCCGCCCGCACGGCCTGCGCGGCCTGCGCGGCCGCACAGGGAGGCCCCGGCGGCGGCCTCCCCCACCTCGGCGAAGCGGGTCGCGTCCATGCCGGGGTAGACGGTGCGGAGTCTGGCGGGGTCGGCCCCGCACCGCTCCTGCCAGCGCCGGGCGTGCGCGTTGCCCGGGGTGACGAGGGCGGCCACCCGGTAGACCTCGGCGGCGAGTTCGCGGTGGAAGCCGCCGAGCACGGCGCGTACGGGGGCGCTGGGCGCGGGCCGCTCCGCCGCCGCCCCGTCCGGGTCCGCCGCGCCGGGCGCCGGGTGCGCGCCGAGGTACAGCGATCGCAGCCGTACGCCGTACTCGGTGACGAGCAGCGGGACGCCGCCGAAGTGGTGGGCGAGCAGTCCGGGCAGCGCGGCGAGCCCGCCCGCGGTGGCGTGGCACAGGTCCACGGCGCCGAGGCCGTCCTCGGCGTACCAGTCGAGGGAGAGCGGGCGCAGCGCGCGCTCCAGCAGGTCGGTGAGGAGCAGCAGGTCGCTGACCCGGGCGCGGTGGGCGGCGGGCAGCGCGCCGGAGTCCCGGCAGGCGCGTTCCAGGACGCGTACGGCGGTCTCGGAGCGCAGCGCCCCCGGCAGTCCGCCGGTCTCCTGCGCGAGTTCGGCGAGGCCGCGCAGGGCGGCCCCGAAGGCGCCGGTCCCGGGGGCGAGGGGGCTTGGCGCCCGTCCGTCGCGGTGGGAGTGGGAGGGGCCGGGCGCGGCGCCGGTCCCGGGCTCCCCGGCCGTCATACCGGCCAGCGCGGTGAGTCCCAGGAGCGCGCCGACGCCGGTGCCGGGGCGCGCGCCGGGCTTCCGCTCCGGGCCGGCGGCGGGCAGCGCGCGGACGGCGGCCACGGGTCGCGGGGTCCGCGCGCGGGCTCCCGCCCCCGCTCCGGCCCGTGCGTTGTCGGCGGAGCAGACGGCCGCCGCGAACGCCTCGAAGTGGCGGAGGAACTCGCCCCGGGCGCGGCGGCCGAGCCGCTCGCCCTCCTCGGGCTCGTCCCACAGCGCCGCCGTGCGCACGCGGCCGACGTGCTCGGGAAGCGGGACCCAGCCCCGCTGTTCCTGGTGCGCGCCGCGGCTGAGCGCGTAGACGTCGAACACGTGGTGGTCCAGGCCCCGTACGAGCCGGTCGCACCAGAGTCCGGCCTCTCCGCTCACGTACGGATAGCCGCCGTCGGTCAGCAGTCCTACGCGCACAGCACACCCCCGATCTCCCGGTGACGGGGCCGTCCTCGGCGAGGACGACCCGCAGCGGGACGAAGGTATGCGGGTGAGGGGGCGCACGACGGACGGTTGTCCGTCGCGCCATCAGAAGGGGTGAAGCCTCGTAACCAATCCGTGGCGCGGACGTTTGACCGCGACGTAGCGGGGTTGACGTGCTGTGCCCGGTCGTCGGCGGGGCTCAGGCCACGGGGAGCGCCTCCCCGGGGAGCGCGGTCCGCCGCGCGCGCCGCTGCCGCGCCGTCTCGGGGTCGAGTACGGGCACGGCGGCGAGGAGCCCCCGGGTGTACGGGTCGCTGGGCGCCGCGTAGACCTCCTCGACGGTGCCCTCCTCGACGACCCGTCCGCCGCGCATGACGAGGACGCGGTCGCTCACCTGCCGTACGACGCCGAGATCGTGTGCGACGAAGACCAGGGCGATCCCGGTGTCGCGCTGCAACCGGGCCAGCAACTCGACCACTTGGGCCTGCGTGGTGACGTCGAGCGCGGAGACCGCCTCGTCGCACACGATGACGGCGGGTTCGGGGGCGAGGGCGCGGGCGATGCCGACGCGCTGGCGCTGTCCGCCACTGAACTCGTGCGGATAGCGGTCCTGGAACTCCCGGTCGAGCCCGACCTGTTCGAGCAGCTCCCCGACGCGGGCCCGGATCGCCTTCTCGTCGCGGTCGCCCCGGGCGCGCAGCGGGTCGGCGACGGACTCGCCGACGGTGCGCCGGGGGTTGAGCGAGGAGGCGGGGTCCTGGAAGACCATCTGGACGGCGGGCCGGCCGTCCGGGCGCCGCGCGGAAGGGGCGAACTCGACGCTGCCCGCGCTCGGTTCGAGCAGGCCGACGAGCATCCGGCCGAGCGTGGTCTTCCCGCTCCCGCTCTCGCCGACGATGCCGAGGGTCTCCCCGCGCCGGACGGTGAGGGAGACCTCGGACACGGCGGTCACGGCGCGCGCGCCGCGCCCGAACTTCCTGGTGACACCGCGCGCTTCGAGGACGGTCCCGGTCGTGGGGACGGGCGGGCGCAGGGGGCCGTCGACGCGGGGTACGGCGGCGAGCAGCGCGCGGGTGTAGTCCTCGCGCGGGCCGCCGAGCACCTCGGCCACCGGTCCGCGCTCCACGGCGCGTCCGTGCCGCATGACGAGGATCTCGTCGACGCTTCCGGCGGCGACGCCCACGTCGTGGGTGACGAGGATCAGGCCGAGACCGGTGTCGGCGCGCAGTTCGTGCAGGAGGTCGAGTATCTGGGCCTGCACGGTGACGTCGAGCGCGGTGGTGGGCTCGTCGGCGACGAGCAGCGCGGGTTCGCAGGCCAGCGCCATGGCGATGAGGGCGCGCTGGCGCATGCCGCCGCTGAACTCGTGCGGGCGGGAGCGGGAGCGGCGGGCCGCGTCGGGGATGCCCACCCGGTCGAGGACCTCGACGGCGCGGGCGCGGGCGGCGCGCCGGGTGGCCCCGCTGTGCAGCCGGTGCACCTCGGCGATCTGGTCGCCGATCGCGTAGTACGGGTCGAGCGAGGACAGCGGGTCCTGGAAGACCATCGCGACGGTGCCCCCGCGCAGGCGGCGCAGCGCGCGGTCCTCGGCGGTGAGCACGTCGGTGCCCTCGATCCGCACGCTGCCGCCGACCCGGGCGCCGGTGCCCCGGTGCAGGTCGAGCAGGGCGTAGGCGGTGGCGCTCTTGCCGGAGCCGGACTCGCCGACGATGCCGAGGGCGCCCCCGGCCTCCAGTGAGAAGGACAGTCCGTCCACGGCTCGCACGGAGCCGAAGTCGACGGTCAGGTCGGTGACTTCGAGCAGGCTCATGCGATCGCCACCCTTCGGTCGGCCACCGCGTACAGGATGTCCGCGAGGGCGTTGGCCAGCACGACGAAGAAGCCCATCACGAGGACGACGCCGACGACGACCGGCAGGTCGGAGACCTGGACGCTCTGCACCAGGGCGCGGCCGAGGCCGGGGATGCCGAACAGCGACTCGGTGAGCATGGCCCCGCCGAGCACCGTCCCGGCGTCGAGCGCGCTCATCGCGACGACGGGGGCGACGGCTCCGCGCAGGGCGTGCCGCATGACGAGGGAGCGTTCGGACACGCCGTAGGCGCGGAAGGTGCGCACGTGGTCCTCCGCGAGCGTCTCCAGCATGGAACTGCGGGTGAGCCGCGCGTACTTGGCGGACTCGATGAGGGCGAGCGAGACCCAGGGCAGCACGAGGTTCCAGGCCCACTGCTCGGGGTCCTGGGTGAAGGGCACGTACGTCGGGAAGGGCAGCCACTGGAGGGTCGAGCAGAACAGGATGATCAGGACCAGGCCGATCACGAACACGGGGGTCGCGACGCCGGCCAGGGTCAGCCCGGTCAGGAGCTGTTCGGTGGGCCCGCCGCGCCGCCAGGCCGACAGGATGCCGGTGCCGACCCCGATGAGCAGCCACAGGACGAAGGCGCCGGCCAGGAGCGAGGCGGAGACCGGGAGCTTCCCCGTGATCAGCGTGGTGACCTGCTGGCCGCTCTGGTAGGAGACGCCGAGGCAGGGCGCCGCGCAGTGCTCGCTGCCGGTGCCGGTCGAGAAGTCCCGTCCGGCGACGAGGCCCTGGAGGAAGTGCCCGTACTGGACGTACACCGGGTCGTCCAGGCGCAGTTGGTCGCGGACCTGGGCGACCTGGGCGGGCGAGCAGCGCGGTCCGCACACGGTCTGGGCGACGTCGGCGGGGATGACGTAGAAGAGCCCGTAGACCAGGACGGTCAGCGCGAACAGCACGAGGAGGGCGCCGCCGAGGCGGCGCAGCAGGAAGGCGCTCATACGGCGGCCCCCGGCCGGCGCGGGCGCTTGCGGGCCCTGCGGACGCCGGCGCTCAGACGGGACTCGGCGCGCGGGTCGAGCGCGGTGCGCACGCCCTCGCCGAGGACGGTCAGGGAGAGCACGGTGACGAACAGCAGCCCGGCGGGCAGCAGCAGGTAGGTGGGCGCGGCCTGGTACCACGTGTTGGCGTCGGTGATCATCTGTCCCCAGGACGGGGTGGGCGGTTTGATGCCGACGCCGAGGAAGGACAGGGCCGCCTCGGTGCCGATGTTGGAGGGGAACAGCAGCGCCGCGTAGGTCAGGACGGGCGCGGCGAGCGAGGGCAGCAGTTCACGGCGGGCGATGTTCCAGGTGCTCCAGCCGCTGAGCTGGGCGGCGGCGACGTGGTCGAGGGCCTTGAGGCTCAGCGCCTGGGCCCGCACGAGCTTGGAGGTGCCGGCCCAGCCGATGAGGCCCATGATGACGGCGAGCAGCACGGGGCGCGGGACCGAGTCGGGCGCGACCGCGAGCAGCGCGAGGGCCAGGATGTTGACGGGCAGGGCCACGTTGATGTCGGTGAGCCGCCCGACGATCTGGTCGAGCAGGCGGTGGCCGAGGGCGGCGGCGAGGCCGAGGACGACGCCGAGGGCGACCTGGAAGAGCGTGGCGCACAGGGCGATGCCGAGCGAGACGCGGGCGCCGTAGACGAGCCGGGCGAACAGGTCGCGGCCGGTCTGGGGTTCGACGCCCAGCCAGTGGCTGCCGCTGATCCCGCCGAAGGAGCCGAGGGGGACGCCGCCGGAGGCGGAGTCGACGAGGTGCGGGTGGTAGGTGTTGGGGTCCTGGCCTTCGAGGGCGGCGAGCAGCGGCGCGGTGAGAGCGACGAGCACGAGCAGCGCGACGACGGCGGCGGCGAGGAGCGCGCTCCTGCGGGCGCGCAGCCGCCGCCAGAAGGTCCGGGCCCCCGGGGCCGGGGCGGGCGCGAGCGCGTCCGCCCCGGTCTCGGTGGCGAGCAGTGCTTCGGACATGGTTACTTGACCGCGGTCTGGGAGACGTCGAGGACGCCGGTCCAGTCGCTGATGACGACGTTCTTGACGGCGGTGCCGGCCAGCCGCTTGTAGACGGGGTGGAACAGCGGCACGACCAGGGCCTTCGCACCGATCTTGTCGTCGAGGGCGCCCCAGCGCCTGGCGGCCTCGCCGAGGTCGGTGACCTTGTTGATCGCGTCGATCTCCTTGTTGACGGCCGGGTCGTTCAGGCGCGCGCTGTTGAAGTTGTAGCCGTCCTTGACGATCTGGCGTCCGTCGAAGACGGGGCCGATGAAGGGACCGCCGGAGGGCCAGTCGGCGCCCCAGCCGGCGAGGAAGGCCCCCGGCTGCGTCTTGACGTTGTACACGGTGTCGCTGTAGCTGCCCGGGTCGATGCCCTTGAGCTTGACCGTGATCCCGGCCTTCTTCAGGGCGTCCTGGAGCGCGGTGGCGATCTCCGGGCTGGTCGCGAAGTTCTTCGCGTTGTTGTGGGTCAGCGTGATGGTGAGGCCCTTCTTGTACCCGGCCTGCGCGAGCAGCTTCCTCGCCTTGGCCGGATCGCCGCTCTCCCCGGCCGGGAACGGGTCGGCGCCGGTGTAGCCGAAGGACTTCTGGTTGGGCAGGAAGGTGGTGGCGGGCTCGGCGAGCGAGGAGCCGCCGGCCGCGTTGATCACCGAGGAGCGGTCCACGGCGTAGGCGACGGCCTCGCGCACCTTGGGGTTGTCGAAGGGCTTCACCTTCGGGTTGAACGCGAGGTAGTTGGTGTAGCCGAAGTGCCCGGTGCCCACCCGCGCGGCGAGCTTCTTGTCGCCGGTGACCTTGGCGAGTTCGGAGGGGCCGAGGTTGGTGTCGGTGGTGACGGCGGCGGCGTCGGCCCCGGCGCTCGCGGACAGCCGCTGGTTGATGACGGCCGAGTCGAGGCCGGAGCGCACGTCGATGCGGTCCGGGTACGCCTTGCGCTGGTCGTCGGTCTTCGCCGACCAGTGCGGGTTGCGCTTGAGGACGACGCGCTCGCCGTCGTTCTCGTTCCTGACGACCTGATACGGGCCGGAGGAGACCGGGTGCTTCTCGTACTTGGTGCCGGTGTCCTTGGCCTGGGGAACGGGCGCGAACTGGGTCTGGGTCGCGAGGAAGGGGAACTCGCCCTCGGGCTTGTTGAGATGGAAGACGATCGTGGACTCGTCGGGGGTCTCGATGGAGTCGAGCCCCTTGCCCTTGTCCTTGAACGGCCCCTGGTAGTCGGCGCCGCCGATCAGCCAGTCCCGCAAGTAGGGCGCACCGCCGGAGAGTTCACCGGCGAAGGAGCGCTCGATGCCGTACTTGATGTCGGCGCTGGTGATCGGGGAGCCGTCCTCGTAGGCGAGGCCCTTCTTGAGGTGGTACGTCCACACCGTGGCGTTCTTGCTGGGTGTACCGGTGTCGGTCGCGAGGTCGGGGACGACCTTGGCGCCGGCCGCGCCGCTCTGACGGGCGCGGGTGGTGAGCGTGCGGAAGACGAGCGAGGGGATGTTGCCGCCGCCGGAGGTGTAGAGCCGCCCGGGGTCGAAGTCCTGCAGCGGCTCGGCGTTGAGCACGGTCAGGGTGCCGCCCTTGTGCGGGGCGCCGGAGGCGGCGGACGTGGCCTTGTCGCCGGAGGAGGCCGTCGTACCGGAGTCCTCGGGGCCGCAGGCGGCGAGCCCACCGGCCAGGACGAGGCTCACGGTGAGCGCGGCGAGACCGCGCGTGGGGAAGGACGATGGACGGCGCATGTGCGGTGTTCCCTTGGACGTGCCGCCGACAGGGGGCGGCGGAGAGCTGCATGGGGGTCCGGACCCGGGGCCGCGCGGGGTGCGCGGGGCCGGGGCGGAGGGTGCCGCGTCCGGAGCCGGGCGTGCCGGACCGCGGACGGGAAGGGGAAGGGGGCCACGCGGGGGCCTGGAACGGCCGGGCGGGCGAGGTGGTTCAGCTACAGATGATGTCGGCCACGCACAGCGCGGTCACGCCGATGAGCGCGAGCTCAATGGCGTGCGGCGGTACGCGACGGGTTGACATGCGGGAAAATATGATCGATATCCGGACCGTTGTCAACGCGTTGCGGATCAGCCACCACCCATAACTGGTCATATCGCACAGCGGGGCGGTCACGGCGCACGCCGGGGCCGCGCGGCCCCGGCGGGACAGTCCCCGGGCGGGACCGCCCCGGCGGAAGGGTCACTCCTTGGGGAACGGCCAGGCGTTCGGCAGGCAGTGGATGCCGTCGTGGTCGAGGAACTTGGTCTGCTGCTGCATCACCGGGGCCAGGGAGCCGTCCACCGCGCAGCTCACGTGGTTGTGCCCGAGCCGGTGCCCGACCTCGTGGTTGATCAGCATCTGCCGGTACGGGTGGATCGCGTCCCCGTAGGTCACCGAACCCTGCGCCCAGCGGTAGGCGTTGATCATGACGCGCTCGGTGGCGGCGGAGTCGCAGGACACGTTGTCCACGGTCGTGTCGAGGCCCGATTTGGCGCACCAGTCGGCCGTGGTACCCGGGCTCGCGAGCGTCACCACGAAGTCCGCCCGCGCGGTCGAGACCCGCTCGAAGGCGCGTTCCTGTCCGTGCGCCCAACTACGGTCGTCGTTCAGGGTTTTCTGTACCGCGTCCGCGAACAGGGCCCCGTCCAGGCCGAGTCCGCGTTCGACGTCGACGCGGTAGCGCAGCAGCTGCCTGCCGGAGCGCGGGGCGGCGGCCGAGCCGGGCACCGTGGTGAAGGCGCCCGAGGCGTGCAGGTCGGCGGCGAGCGGATAGGTACGCCCCATCAACTCCTCGTAGGTGGCCCGTCTCGGGCGCGCGGGCTTCTCGCTCGGAGTGGGCCGCTTCGCGTCGAGTTTCGTCCTCGGGGAGCCGTCCTGCCCGGCCATGATTTTGGCTTTGCCGGACCCCGTCCCCTGCCCGGAGACCACGACGCCCAGGCCCAGAGTGACGGCGGCGGCACAGGCCCCGGTGACGAGTCCGGCCCGGCTCAGGCGGCGGCGCCGGGGAACCCCGGAGGCGGCCGTGCCGTGCGGCCCGCCGGGTCCCCCGGGCGCGCCCGGACCGGCGGGTGGGACGGCGTCGGCCCCGGCGGCGTCGGGGGCGGAGCGCCGCTCCGGTTCACGCGTGAGGGGGACGCGGGGACGGAACAGGTCGCCCCCGTCCCCGTCCCCCTCCTCGGCCCCTTGGTCCCGGACGGCCGGGGGCGGCGGTGTGGTGCCCCGCGCACCGGCGGGCTCCTCGTCGAAGGCCGCCAGATACTCGTGCCGGGGCCCCGGCATCCCGGCCCCGGGCTCCCGCACGGGCGGCCGGGCGGCCGCGACGGGAGGTGTCGCGGCCTTCTCGGCGACGCGCGGGGCGGCGGGGACCGTCGTGTCCCGTACGAAACGTCCGGGCTCCCGCTCCTTGCGCCCCGGCGCGTGCTCCCGCCGGTCCGGCTGCTCCCGCTGTTCTCGCTGTTCCCGAGGGACCGGCCGCTCCGCCTTCTCCGGCTGTTCCGCGGCGTGCGGTACCCGCAGCCCGCGGGCCTCGGGAGAGGCGGAGCGGGAGTCGCGCGCGTCGAGCGGGCCGAAGGGCAGGAAGGCGTCCTCGTGACCGGGTTCCTCACTCAACACGGCCCCGGGCCGCGGGTGTTCGGGGTGTTCCGGGTGGCCACCGCGGACCCCCGGGGCGCCACCGGCCGCCCCCGTCACCCGGGCGGTCCCACGACCGTGCGCGGTGGCCCCGGCGGGATCGGGGGCGCGACGCCGGCCCGTCCCCGGTGGAGGCGTCGGCCGCGCGCCGGCCGCGCCGGGCGCGGGGCGAGCCGCCACCTCGGGCGCGGCGGCGCGCCGCTCCTGTTCCTGTCCCCCCGGACTCGACGGACGGCTGTGACGTCCCACGCGCCCCCTCAGCTTCCTGTGTGCGTCTCCCGGCCGGGCGGCCCGGTCACGGTCCTGCCCTCCCCTTCGGGGAGTTCCGCGGTCTGTGCGAGCAGTTCCCTGACCGCGTCGGCGACGATATGCGGATATTCCATCATTGCGACGTGTCCGGCGTCCGGGAGGGTCAGCAACCGCGATTCCCGGAAGGCGGTGGCCGCCTTGCGCGCCATGCGGAAGGAGACCAGCCGGTCCCGGCCGCCGTACACCAACAGGGTAGGGGCCAGAACGCGTTCCGCCTGCCGCCACAGGCCCTGCTGGCCGCCGAGTGTGTAGGCGTTGACGATCCCCCGGGCCGAACGGGTCATCGCGTCCCAGAAGTAGGGGAGGGCGAGCCGGCGTTCCATCTCGTGGACGGCGTGCCGGTACCCCTCCTCGTCGACCCGGCGCGCGTCGCCGTAGGTGAGGGAGAGGACGCCCCGGGTGCGGTCCTCGGCCGTCCACCCCTTCGTCATGCGGAAGAACAGGGAGGCCACTCCGGGCAGCGCGAGCAGTCCGGTGGGCACGGCGGTGCGCTGGATGCGTATCTCGGGCAGCGCGGGCGAGACCAGGGTCAGGGAGCGCACGAGGTCGGGGCGGGCCGCCGCGACCCGCGTGGCGACCGCGCCGCCCATCGAGTTGCCCGCGAGGTGCACCGGGCCCCGGCCACGCGCCTCGATGAGCCGTACGACGGTGCGGGCCTGACCGGTGATCGAGTAGTCCCCGTCGTCGGGCGGCGGGGACTCGCCGAAACCGGGCAGGTCCAGGGCCTCCGCGTCCAGCTCGTTCGCGAGGGACTGCATGAGCGCCGACCAGTTCTGCGAGGAACCGCCGAGGCCGTGTACGAACAGCGCGGGCGGCAGTCCGGCACGGGCGGGGGGCCGGGAGCGCACGACGAGGGTGCGGCCGGGCAGTTCGACCGTGGTCAGCTCCTCGCCCGGAGCGACCCGGACGGCGCTCACCCTGGGTTCGGCGGCGGCGGGTACGGGAGGCAGTTCGGAGGACACGTCGCAATGTTACGAGACGATCACACCGCTGGTCGGTGTAATGGCCGTCACAGCGCCATACGGCCGCCCGGCCGCCGCGGGCACCACGTAGCGGTCCGGGCCGCTTGCTCCTACGCTCGGGAGCACAGGGAGCACGCGGACGGAGGGCGTCGGCCCGCTGTCGCCCGCGCGCCGCCCACCGCCTCCGCACCACCCGTCCGCGCCCTTCCGCCCGACCACCACACACCCGCCCGTGTCGGACGCGGCAGCCGGGGAAAGGCGAGTTCCATGACGAACGACCCCCGTGACATCCAGCCCCGCACCACCGTCAGCCCCGCCGGGAGCGCCGGGAGCGGCGTCGACCCGGAGGAGCCCGAGACCTTCGAGGACCCGGGCGGCCCCTACGATCCGGAGGCTCCGGAGCCCGACGACCTTCAGGACATCGACGAGGGGGCCGCCGAGAGCGCCGATCCGCTGGCCCGCCGCGAGGGCGAGCCCGCGGACGAGGCGGACCGGGCCGAGCAGTCCCTCGTCGTGGAGGAGGAGGAAGACGAATACCGCTGAAACTCCCGTAGCCCCTCGTACCACCTCTCACCTGCGGTTATCCCGTGTCCGGCCGGTGAATTGAGCGCGCACGCCGCGCACGGCACGGTTACCGAAAAGTACGATGGCGGGCGCGGGCACCGTCCCGCGTTCGCAACGATCCTGGGAGGCGGCGTGAGCGCCATCGAGCAGACAGAGGCAGCACGCCCGCGGGGCACCAGACTGCCGCGCCGCGCACGACGTAACCAACTGCTGGGCGCGGCGCAGGAGGTCTTCGTCGCGCAGGGGTACCACGCGGCCGCGATGGACGACATCGCGGAGCGGGCCGGTGTCAGCAAGCCGGTCCTCTACCAGCACTTCCCGGGCAAGCTCGACCTCTATCTGGCCCTGCTCGACCAGCACTGCGAGGCGCTGCTCCAGGCCGTGCGCGCGGCGCTCGCCTCGACCACGGACAACAAGCTGCGCGTCGAGGCCACGATGGACGCCTACTTCCGGTACGTCGAGGACGACGGCGGCGCCTTCCGGCTGGTCTTCGAGTCGGACCTGACCAACGAGCCGGCCGTGCGCGAGCGCGTGGACCGGGTCACCTTCCAGTGCGCGGAGGCGATCTGCGAGGTGATCGCGGAGGACACCGGCCTCTCGCGCGACGAGTCGATGCTGCTGGCCTCGGGCCTGGGCGGTCTCGCGCAGGTCGTGGCGCGCTCCTGGCTGCACAGCGACCGCAGCGTGCCCAGGGACACCGCGGTGCAGTTGCTGACCTCGCTGGCCTGGCGCGGTATCGCCGGTTTCCCGCTGCACGGCGCCGAGAGCGCCTGAGCCCGCCACCCCCGCGGGCCGGTGTTCGCTGACGGCGTGCGGAGGGCGCGGCCGGGGTGACCTCCCTCCGGGCTAATGTGTGGCGTGTACGGCGCGCACAGCCGCGCACATCGGTGACCGTCGGAGGGACAAAAGCCGTGGAGGTCAAGATCGGCGTGCAGCACGCGCCTCGCGAGATCGTTCTGGAGAGCGGGCAGTCCGCCGCGGAGGTCGAGCAGGCCGTGTCGGAGGCCCTGGCGGGCAAGGCCCCGCTGCTCAGCCTTGAGGACGACCATGGCCGCAAGGTCCTGGTCCCCGCCGACCGGCTGGCCTACGTGGAGATCGGCGAGCCGACCGTCCGCAAGGTCGGTTTCGGCGTCCTCTGAGAGGACGGGCGGCCGGGTGAGCCCGGCAGCGCAACAGCACAGAAGGGGTGGTCCCGGCCGGGACCACCCCTTCTGCCGTGTGCGCGTGCGGGCTCCGGCGGCCCGGCTTACGGTCGATCCGCGACCCCTTCCGATCATGAATCGACGCTGAAGGGGCAGCCGGTAGTCAGCGGTCCGTATCCACCGGCCGGGGAGGATTGTTCCCCGTTGGCCTCGGGTAGGACGGCTACGACCGAATTGCCCCTCTACAGGCGTCCGGGAGGAAACCGCATGATCGTGGAAACGCTGGGCTCCGTCGCAGTCGGTCTCGCACTGGCCTGGCTCGCCCTGCACCGGCTCGCACACCGGCTGCCGCACCGCTCGCTCGTGCTGTCCACCGGCGGCGTCGGCGGCGCCTTCGGGGCCTTCGTGACGCACACCTCGCTGGGTCCGGGCCACGTGACGCTCACGCTGCTGGGGGCGGTCGCCTTCACGGCGGCGCTGCTGTCCCTGCTGCTGCGCCCGGCCCGCCGGCGCCGCCCGCACCCGCGCTCGGCCTCGGCGGCCTGAGCCGGGGCGGGGCCGGGCTCCGCTCAGGGCCGAGCGGCCCGCACCGCGGCCCTCAGCCGCCTCAGGAGGCCAGCCCCAGGGCGGCCATCCGCTTGGTGTGGGCCTCGGTGATGCGGGAGAACATGCGGCCGACCTCGGCGAGGTCGAAGCCGTCGGCCACCCCGCCCACCAGCATCGTCGAGAGCGCGTCCCGCTCGGCCACCACCCGCTGGGCCTGCGACAGCGCCTCGCCCATGAGCCGGCGGGCCCACAGCGCGAGCCGGCCGCCCACCCGGGGGTCGGCCTCGATCGCGGCCCGTACGTTCTCCACCGCGAAGTGGGCGTGTCCGGTGTCGGCGAGGACGGTCAGCACCAGATCCCGGGTGTCGCTGTCGAGCCGGACGGCGACCTCGCGGTAGAAGTCGCTCGCGATGGAGTCCCCGACGTACGCCTTGACCAGGCCCTCCAGCCAGTCCGAGGGGGCCGTCTGCTGGTGGAAGGCGTCGAGCGCGGTCGCGAAGGGCTGCATGGCCTCCTCGGGCACCGCGTCGATCGCGAACAGCCGGTCGCGCAACTGCTCGAAGTGGTGGAACTCGGCGGTGGCCATGTTCGCCAGCTCGGCCTTGCCCTTGAGGGTGGGGGCGAGCTTGGCGTCCTCCGCGAGCCGCTCGAAGGCGACCAGTTCCCCGTACGCGAGGGCGCCCAGGAGGTCCACGACGGCGTCCCGGTAGCGGGGGTCGGCCGAGCTGTCGGCCCAGTTCCGGGCGGCGATCGTGGTGGGTGCGGCGGCGGTGTCAGGCGTCTCCATGAAGCGCACAATAGCCCGCTGGGAGAGGGCCGGGCCGAGCGCGCCGGAGAGTGTGACGACCACGACGTCCGGCGTTCACCCGGCACGGCTGGGTGTTTTGGGGGTACAGTGGTAAAGCGCCCGCCGAATATTCGGCGAGCCTGTACTGATGAGTACGCTTGTGAGTACGTATGAGGATGCCCGGTCGGTGGCCCGATCGGCTCCGCCCCCGACAGCCCTCCCGGCGGTGCGCCCAGCGCGTGCGGCGGCGGAGGGGCCCTCAGCGGTAACGAGCGCTCTGAGCGTCGGCAGTGGTCCCGCGCGACCCGGCCCGTCCCCGTATAGCGGCCGGCGGTTCGTGGCACGGTAACAAGACCCCCGCGTTCGCCTCGTTCCGCCTCACAGAAGAGGCAACACCCTGACTACGCAGACTTTCCGGGATCTGGGGATTCTCCCCGAGACGGCCGAGGCCCTCGAAGCCGTCGGCATCGTCCACCCCTTTCCCATCCAGGAACTGACCCTCCCCGTCGCCCTGGCCGGCTCCGACGTCATCGGCCAGGCCAAGACCGGCACCGGCAAGACCCTCGGCTTCGGTCTTCCGCTGCTGGAACGCGTCATCACCGCCGCCGACGTCGAGGCCGGGCGCGCCCGGCCCGAGCAGCTGACCGAGGCCCCGCAGGCGCTGATCGTCGTCCCGACCCGCGAGCTGTGCACGCAGGTCACCAACGATCTCCAGACCGCCGGGAAGGCCCGCGACGTGCGGGTCCTCGCCATATACGGCGGCCGCGCCTACGAACCGCAGGTCGAGGCCCTGAAGAAGGGCGTCGACGTCGTCGTCGGCACCCCGGGCCGCCTGCTCGACCTCGCCGGCCAGAAGAAGCTGAACCTCTCGCACGTACGGGCCCTCGTGCTCGACGAGGCCGACGAGATGCTCGACCTCGGCTTCCTCCCGGACGTCGAGAAGATCATCGGCATGCTCCCGGTCAAGCGCCAGACGATGCTGTTCTCGGCGACCATGCCGGGCGCGGTCGTGGGCCTGGCCCGCCGCTACATGTCGCAGCCCACGCACATCAACGCGACTTCCCCCGACGACGCCGGGCAGACCGTCGCCAACACGGAGCAGCACGTCTACCGCGCGCACTCCATGGACAAGCCCGAGATGGTCTCGCGCATCCTCCAGGCGGAGGGCCGCGGCCTCGCGATGATCTTCTGCCGGACCAAGCGGACCGCCGCGGACATCGCGGAGCAGCTGGAGCGGCGCGGTTTCGCCTCCGGCGCGGTCCACGGCGACCTCGGCCAGGGCGCCCGCGAGCAGGCGCTGCGCGCCTTCCGCAACGGCAAGGTCGACGTGCTGGTGTGCACGGACGTCGCGGCGCGCGGTATCGACGTCGAGGGCGTCACGCACGTCATCAACTACCAGACGCCCGAGGACGAGAAGACCTACCTGCACCGCATCGGGCGCACCGGCCGGGCCGGGAAGTCGGGTACGGCGATCACGCTGGTGGACTGGGACGACATCCCGCGCTGGCAGCTCATCAACAAGGCGCTCGAACTGCGCCACCCGGACCCGCCCGAGACCTACTCGACCTCCCCGCACCTGTACGAGGAGCTGGGCATCCCGGCGGGCACCAAGGGCGTGCTGCCGCGTGGCGAGCGCACCCGCGCGGGCCTGGGCGCGGAGACGGTCGAGGACCTCGGCGAGACGGGCGGCAAGCGCAAGCGGGGCGGCGCCGCCGCCCCGGCGCGCTCGGGTCCCGCTCCCGCCGAGGAGCGGCCCGCGAGTGCGCGGCCCCCGCGCCGCCGTCGTCGTACCCGTTCCGGTGAGCCGGTCGCGGAGGGCGAGGGCCAGCCGGTCGCCGAGTCCGCGGGCGGCGAGGCCACCGCCGAGGAGGCGCCGCGCACGCCCCGCCGGCGCCGGACGCGCGCGGCCGCCCCTTCGGCGCGGTCCGCCGAGGTGCCCGAGCAGAAGACGGCCCCCGAGGCCGAGACCGCCGGCTCCCCGGTGGCCGAGGCCCCGCGCAAGCCGCGGCGCAGGACGCGTACGCGGCGCCCCTCGGCCGACGGCTCCGAGAGCTGACGGACCGCGGACGAGCGAAGAGAACGAAGCCGGTCCGGTACCCCCGTGGGGGTGCCGGACCGGCTTCTTCGCGTTCCGGCCGCCGGGCGGGGCGGGGCGGGCCGCGCCCGGCGCGCGGGAGGGCTCCCGGCCGCGGGGAATCGCGGCTGGTGCGCGGCGCGCTCCTGGTGCGGGAGGCGGGCGCGGGGCCCGTGCCGGGCACGGCGGCGGGCGGGCGGGCGGGCCGCCCGCCGGGAAAGGTCCCGTCGGACCGGCCCGCGCGCCGGGGGCTCGGCACCGAGCGGGCCAGTGGATAGCCTCGGGACATGAGCAGGCCGCCGACCTTCACCCCGCCGCCCGGTACCGTCGCCCTCCGGCTCGACTCCCGAAGGGGGGAGTTCGCCGCGCTGGAAACCCGCCCGGCGGGCCCGCCGCGGGCGACGGCGCTGCTGCTGCCCGGGTTCACGGGCAGCAAGGAGGACTTCCTGCCGCTGCTGCCGCTGCTCGCGGACGGCGGCTACCGCGTCCTCGCGGTGGACGGCCGGGGGCAGTACGAGACCCCGGGGCCCGAGGACCCCGGGGCGTACGCGCAGCAGGCCCTCGCCGAGGACGTGCTCGCGCAGGCCGCGGCGCTCGGCGCGGGGCCGGTGCATCTGCTCGGCCACTCGCTGGGCGGGCACATCGCGCGCGCGGCCGTCCTGCGCGAGCCGTCCGCCTTCCGTTCGCTCACCGTGCTGTCCTCGGGCCCGGCGGCGGTCTCGAACGGGCAGAAGGACAGGCTCGCCCTCCTCTCGCAGGCGCTGCGCACCATGGAGAAGGGGGCGGTGTGGGAGGCGATGCAGGCGCTGGAGTCCCCGGAGCAGATGGCCGGGGAGCACGCGCCCGCCGTCCCGGTCGACGACTACCTGCGGGAGCGCTGGATGCGTACGAACACCCAGCAACTCCTCACCACAGGGCATGAGTTGACGGTGGAACCGGACCGGGTGGCGCCGCTCGCCGCGACCGGGCTGCCGCTGCACGTCGTGTCCGGGCAGACCGACGACACCTGGCCGGTGGAGTGGCTGGACGAGATGGCGCTGCGGCTGGGCGCGCGGCGCACGGTGGTGGAGGGCGCGGGCCACTCCCCCAACACGGACCGGCCGCGGCCGACCGCGCGGGCGCTGCTCAGCTTCTGGGATCGCTGTCCGGCATAGGGAACAGCGTGCGCAGGTGCTCCCAGAAGCCGTCCCGCAGCGCCCTGCGCAGATCGGACTGGCCGCGCAGGGAGTACTGGAGCAGGCTCTCGGCCTCCACCAGCAGGTCCTGGTCGACGGCGCCCGGCAGGTAGGGGCCGGGCAGCACGTCGGCGAGCGCCTCGCGGCCCCGGGTGCCGAGCCAGGTCGCGGCGATCCGCTTGCCGACGAAGTGGACGTCCTCGCGGGTGGGCCGGGGCACGATGTTGGAGTCGAAGGTCATGACGGTGCGCCGGGCCACGTACGGCTTGAAGAAGTCGAGGTAGAGGGTGCGCTGCGTGTCCGCCTCCCACAGCAGCGGGTCGGCCTGGTTGCGCAGGCCCTCGGGCGCCTCGATGCCCCACAGGTGCACGCGGGTCCCGTAGCCCTGGGCGGCCTCGACGGCGGGGACGAGGTCCTCGTCGCCACCGAGCAGGACGGCGTCGCTCAGGGCCCGGTGGCGGGCCAGGGACTCCAGGTCGCTGCGGATGAGGGAGTCCACGCCCTTCTGCTGGTTGTTGGCGTTGAGGTTGCCCAGGCGGACCTTGACGTCGGGCAGCTCGGCGATGGACTGCTGCTCGGCGGTGTGGATACGGCGCCGGGCCCCGTCGTACCAGTAGACGCGCAGCAGCCTGCTGTGCGGGAAGACGCGGCTCGCGCGCTCGATGAGGGCGTCGACCACCCCCTGGGCGTCCAGCTCGAAGGCGCGCCGGTCCTCGGTGCCGGTGGCCAGGCGGCCGGCCGCGGCGTACAGGTATCCCGCGTCGACGAAGACCGCGTGGTGGGAGGAGGCGGCCAGCTCACCGGCCACGCGCTCCAGCAGTTCGTTGGTCCGGTCGATGCGGGCGCCGAGGGCCGCGAGTTCTTCGTTCATAGGCTGTTCATTGTCCGGGTCGTCACGCAGCGAGCACAACCGCTCTCGCTACCCGCGAGTAATTAGCCCGGCGAAAGTTTTCCTTAGCCAAGGGAATGTTTGCTGAGGGCAACCCGTTGTTCCCTACGGAGCGCGGGACACCCCTGTCCCGCAATCCACTCTTAACGGGCGGGCAACGCGTTTGTCCGCCCGAGGGGGCCAGACTCGTGTCAGGGCTCCCGCACACACAGTTCTCCTCCAGGAGGATCACCCGGACGAAGGGAGAAGCCCATGCGCTTCGAGATCATGCGCCTTGATGACGTGGATGGTTCCGCAGTGGACAGCACAGTCGTCGATGCCGCCTCCGTCAACCGGATCGTGCAGCAGGCGGCCGAACTCGGCCAGCGGCTCTACATCCGGCCGGCCCAGGCCCCGGCCTCGTAATTCCTGATCGCACCGATTGCCGTTTATCGAAGAAGCCCCCCGTACGGGTTCCGTACGGGGGGCTTCGGCGTGTGCGCGGGGCCGGGCGGGCGCTCAGGCGTTCTGGACGACCTGGGTGACGCCGTTGATGATCTGCTGCACGGCGATGGCGGAGAGCATCATCCCGGCGAGCCGGGTCACCAGGACTACCCCGCCGTCCTTGATGACGCGGATGATCAGCAGGGAGTAGCGCATCGTCAGCCACAGCACGACGTGCATCGCGAGGATCGCGGCCCATACGGAGACCTGCGAGCTGAGACTGTCGGCGTGCTGCACGGCGAGGATCACCGAGACGATGGCCCCGGGCCCGGCGAGCAGCGGCATGCCGAGCGGGACGAGGGCGACGTTGACGTCCTTGGTCTGCTTGGGCTCGTCGGTCTTCCCGGTGAGCAGGTCCAGCGCGATGAGCAGCAGCAGGAGACCGCCCGCGATCATCAGCGCGGGCACCGAGACGTGCAGGTAGTCGAGGATCTGCTGACCGAGCAGCCCGAAGACGACGATCACGCCGAAGGCCACGCACACCGCCTGGAAGGCCATCCGGCGCTGGAGCCGGGCGGGCCGGCCCGCGGTGAGGGCCAGGAAGATCGGGGTGATCCCGGGCGGGTCCATGATCACGAAGAGCGTGAGGAAGAGGGAGCCGAAGACGGCGATGTCGAACACGGTGGGCCTTGCGGTGAGAGGAGACGTACGGGGGCGTGGGGGCCTCGTCCGGTCCGCCGCGCGTGACGGGACGTCATGCGGTACGCGGCCCGGGGGTGGTCCGGGAAGGGGCCGGGGCGGTTCCGCGCGCACCGGACCGCGAGGGCGGGGGCGGTGCGAGAGCGGCCGCCCGGCGCCCCGTGGACGGGGAGGCGGGAGGACGGGCGGGTGTCACGGCCCGGGACCCGGGCCGTGACCGGCGATCCGCCGGGTGGGGTACGGCGCTCAGGCGGCTCCGCCGGCGCCGGGGACCGGGAAGGCCCCCGTGGCACGGCGGGTGATCTCGCCGTAGATCTCGGGATCGGTCGTGAAGGCGCCGAGCCCCACGGTCTTGCGGCTGCCGTGGTAGTCGCTGGAACCGGTGGCGAGCAGGCCGAGTTCCCCGGCCATGGCGTGCAGCCGCCGCCGGGTCGCCGCGCCGTGGTCCATGTGGTCGGCCTCGATGCCGTCGAGACCGGCGGCGGCGAGTTCGGCGATCGCGCTCTCGGGGACGACGCGGCCGCGCGAGGAGGCCAGCGGGTGCGCGAGGACGCTGACCCCGCCGGCCGCCTTGACCAGGCGCACGGCGTCGAAGGGGTCGAGTTCCGCCTTGGGCGCGTAGGCCCGGCCCCCGTCCCCGAGCCACTGCGGGGTGAACGCCTCGGACACGGAGCCGACGACGCCGAGTTCGACGAGGGCGCTGGCCACGTGCGGGCGGCCCACCGAGCCACCGGCGGCGATCCGCTCGACCTGCTCCCAGGTCACCGGTACGCCCAGCTCGCGCAGGGCGGCGACCATGGCCTTGGCCCGGGGCACCCGGTCGTCGCGCACGAGTTCGCGGGCGGCGAGCAGCTCGGGCTCCTCGGGATCGAAGAGGTAGGCGAGCAGGTGCAGCCCGGTCCCGTCGAGCCGGCAGGAGAGTTCGGCGCCGGGCACGAGGGTCAGCGGGCGGTCGAGCCCGTCGAGGGCGCCGATCGCCTCCGCGTACCCGCGCGTGGTGTCGTGGTCGGTGAGCGCGAGGACGTCGAGCCCGGCCTCGACGGCGGCCCGCATCAGGCCGGCCGGGGTGTCCGTACCGTCGGAGGCCGTGGAGTGGGTGTGCAGATCGACGCGCACGACACGGTCTCCAGGGCGTTCGGCGAACAGGACATCGTCCAGGATAAGGCCCACGTGAAGGTGCCTGTACGAGTGGACGGGCGCCGTGACGGGACGGACGGCCGGCCGACGCCTGTACGGGTACGGGCCCCCGCACACCCGGACGCCCGGTCCGGCCACCACGACGAGGACGGGCCGCGCCCCCGTGCGCGGCGGACGGGCCGCTCCCCGGGTCCGGGAGGCGGCCGGCCGGTCTCACAGCAAGGTCGGTGAGAGCGCCCCGCACGGCAGCAGTTCCACTTCGGCGCCCGCCTCCCGCAGGTCCGTCAGGACGAGGTCCTCGTGCAGCAGGACCCCGGAGGACTCGGGGCGCACGACGATCCACAGCCGCACCCCGAGCGCCTCGCCGACGAAGACCGCGCGGTCGGCGGGCGCCTGGTCCAGGCGCCACAGGGACACCGGCCGGCCGGCCGCGAGGACCTGGGCCTGCGCGGGCTTGTCGGGGTTGAGTTCGGCGCCGGGACCGGGGCCCTCGAGCCCCGCGTAATAGGCGCCGAGGCCGACCCCGGGCTCCTCGGCGACCAGCAGGATCTCCTCCGCGCCGCCCTGGGCCGCGGGTCCCGAGCAGGCGAGGGCGACCGCGCGGGTGCCGCCGAGGTCGTCCCCGGCGGCGGCGACCCCGGTGTAGAGCCGGCCCACCGGCAGCGGCCACAGCATCCACACCGGGACGACCGCCTGCCTCACCACGACCGAGAGCACCTCGACGCCGGGCGGGAGCACGGGCTGGAGCGGGGGCACGGCTCCGTGGCGCGGGCAGGTCCAGTGGTCGGCGAACAGGCCGGGCGCACGCACCCGGCCACCGCACCTCGGGCAACTGGGTTCGCCCCTCATGCGGCTTACGGTCCTCCCCGCACGTGCCTCCGTCAAGGACGATCAGCACATTGCCGCCGGTCCCCGGGGGCACCGCCCCTCCCAGAGTTAGGTGCATCTTGCATTATTTAGCCCCGCTAACTTATTATGTGTATACGCCAACCATCTAGGGAGGGCCGGGTCCGCGGCCCACCGAGGGAGCTGGAATGCACAGCAGTACCGGGACCACGCGGCACACGGAGGCCGATCCGCTGGAGTCGGGATCGGGCAGCCTGCTGCGGCAGCCGAAGGCGGTCTGGGCCACGGCCGGCGCCTCCGTCGTCGCCTTCATGGGGATCGGCCTGGTGGACCCGATCCTCCCGTCCATCGCGAAGGGACTGGACGCCGACGCGAGCCAGGTCTCCCTTCTGTTCACCTCGTACTTCCTGATCACGGCCTTCGCGATGCTGCTGACCGGCTTCGTCTCCAGCCGGATCGGCGGCAAGAGGACGCTGCTGCTCGGCCTCGCGCTGGTCGTCGTCTTCGCCGCGCTGTCCGGGACCTCGGGCTCGGTCGGCGAGCTGGTCGGCTTCCGGGCGGGCTGGGGTCTGGGCAACGCCCTGTTCGTGTCCACGGCGCTCGCCGTGATCGTCGGCGCGGCCGCGGGCGGCAGCGCGGCGGCGATCCTGCTGTACGAGTCGGCGCTCGGCCTCGGCATGGCCTGCGGCCCGCTGCTCGGCGCCCTGCTCGGGAACGCGAGCTGGCGCTACCCCTTCTTCGGCACGGCCGCGCTCATGGCGATCGGCTTCCTGTGCGTCTCGCTGTTCCTGAAGCCGCAGCCCAGGCCGGCCCGCAAGACCTCGATCGTGGACCCGCTCAGGGCGCTGGGCCACGGCGGTCTGGCCTCGGCCGCGATCTCGGCGTTCTTCTACAACTACACGTTCTTCACGGTGCTGGCCTTCACGCCCTTCGTGCTGAACATGACGCCGTACCGGTCGGGCGCGGTCTTCTTCGCCTGGGGCCTGCTGCTCGCGGTCTTCTCGGTACTGGTCGCGCCCCGGTTGCAGAAGCGCCTCGGCTCGCTCAAGGTGCTGGGCGCCTCGCTCGTGCTGCTCGCCGCCGATGTCGTGGTGCTCGGCTACGGGGACCACACGACGGCCGTCGTGTGCACGATCCTGTCCGGCGCCTTCATCGGCGTGAACAACACGGTCTACACCGAACTCGCGCTCGGCGTCTCGGACGCCCCGCGCCCGGTGGCCAGCGCGGGCTACAACTTCGTGCGCTGGTTCGCGGCGGCCGCGGCCCCCTTCTTCGCCCCGAAGATCGAGGGCTGGACCGACGTGCACATCCCGTTCGTCGTCGCGGGCGTCACCGCCGTGGCCGGCGCGCTCGTCGTGCTCGTACGGCGCCGGGCGCTCACCCACGAGGCCGAGGCCGAGGCCCAGGAGCACGCCGTCGAGGACAGCGTGTCCGTGTTCGCCGACGCCGGCTGAGCCGGCCGCCCCCGCGCCCGCGCACAACGGGCCCCGCCGCTCGACAGGCGGCGGGGCCCGGTCGTTCATAGAGTCGAAAGCCGGGCCCGTCCGCCTGGACGGCGCCCGTGGACGCGGGCCGGGACCACCGGCGGCGCGCCGAGCACACGGGAAGGCCAGGACATGACCGGAACCATCCTCATCACGGGTGCGGGCACGGGCTTCGGCAAGGAGGTCGCGCTGCGCCTGGCGGCGGCCGGGCACGAGGTGATCGCCGGGGTGGAGGCCGTCGCCCAGGTCGCGGCGGTACGCGCCGAGGCGCGGGAGCGCGGCGCGCGGCTGCGGGTGGAGAAGCTCGACGTCACCGACCAGGGCGACCGGGAGGCGGCCTGGGAGTGGGACGTGGAGGTGCTGCTCAACAACGCGGGCGTCTCCGAGGGCGGCTCCACGGTGGACATCCCGGCCGAGCGGCTGCGCCGCCAGTTCGAGGTCAACGTCTTCGGCCCGGTGCTGCTCACGCAGGGCTTCGCCCGCCGGATGGCCGCCCGCCGCTCGGGCCGCATCGTGTTCATGTCCTCCGTGGCGGGGCTGACGGTGGACCCCTTCACGGGCGCCTACGCCGGGTCCAAACACGCGGTCGAGGCGTTCGCGGACGCCCTGGACCAGGAACTCGCCGAGTTCGGCGTCACGGTCGCCACGATCAACCCGGGGCCCTTCCTCACCGGCTTCAACGACACGATGTTCGAGACGTGGAAGTCCTGGCGCGACGACCCCGCCCAGCGCCTCTTCGACTACGAGCGCCTCGCGTTCCCGCACGAGCAGTACGACCCGGAGCCGGTGTTCGAGCGGACCGTCGCCGTGCTCCTCGGCGAGGAGGACCGCTACCGCAACCTGCTGCCCGAGGAGATGGAGGCCGACACCCGGGCCCAGGTGGACGGCCAGTGGGAGCGGCGGACCAACGACGGGCGCAGGCCGGAGCTGGTGACGAAGGCGTACGAGATCGAGCCCGGCACACCGGTCTCCTGAAGGCCGCACGGCCTCAAGGGCTCGGGCCGACGGCCCGTCAGCCGCTCCCGTCCGCCGTCCGCCACCCGCCGTCCGCCACCCACCACCCGCCGTCCGCCGTCCGCCGTCCGCCGTCCGCCTCAGTCCAGCGGAACGGACGCGCGCCCCGGATCGCGCAGGTCCGTTCCGTGCGTGAGCCAGCGCTCCTGGAGCGCGGCCGCTCCGTGCACCCTCTTCCACGCCGCCTCGTTCGGGGTCATCGGCAGCAGGGGCAGGAAGGACACCGGGTCGAGCGGCGCGTCCAGCACGAGGTCCTCGACGAGTCCGCCGGGCTCGGCGACCAGGACGGAGGTGAACGGCGCCCCCGGCCACAGCGGTTCCCCGAGGTCCAGGGAGGCCCCCGGCGCCACGACCAGACCCTCCACCTGCGGGGAAGCGGCGAGCACCGCGAGCGGGCGCAGGACCTTGTCGGTGTCGGCACCCCGCGGCCGTACGGACAGCACCAGTTCCGCGCGCGGGCCCTTGACGGGGTCGGCGAGCGCCGCGGTGGGATCGGTCATCGGGGTGGCGGACATCCCGAGCGTCGCGTAGCGCACGATCCCCTCCCCGGGCCGTCCGGGGAAACGCAGCACCTCGATGCGGTCGGTGCCCAGGAAGGTGACGGCGGCGCGGGCATCGATCTCGCCGAGCGCGCCGCGCAGCCGGGCCTCTACCAGGGGGAGTACGTCTGCCATGAGGGCGACTATAGGACGGCACCGCGCCCCGGCCGCGTGCGGTGCGCGGGCAGGGCGAAGCGGCCCGGTACCTAAAACACGCGTAGGCAACGCGTATGGCACGGGCAAAGTGGGGATTGACAGAGCGACCGACTGCTAGGCTTGGCCGCTGGTCAGGGCAGCGCGCTGAAGCACGCTCTCAGCCCGACCGATGAACGCCTCGCGATACGGGGCGAACGTCCCTCACGGGGGACCGGCCGGAGGAGGTGGGGCTGCAAATGGATCGAAGTCGACCGTGCAGTACCACCCGCTCTTCCGCCCCATAGGTCCACCGGCCGGCCGCCTTGTCGGCCCGGCCGGGATCTGAGGCCGTACATACCCGGCCGTCCACCGGGTAAACGCGTTCCGGTCCCTCGCGCTCGCAGCGCGGGAGGCGGCACGTACGACGGCCCCGCAGAAGAGCCTTTCGTCACCGCCTGATCCGTTCTCCGCCCTGCCGCGGAGAGCACCCGTCAGCAGCGAAGGCCGAGACCGCAGGTGCGGTGCTCCCCGATTTGCGGACGTGCCCGGACGCCAGCCGCACGTCCCCATTCCGGGAGGTTCCACCCCGGCGCGCCCGGCCCCGCGCGAAGGAGCAGCCATGTCGATGATCCGTGACCTGCGCGCCGCGGTCCGCCCCTCCCTCCGCAAGGGCACCCCCGCCTACGAGACGACCCGTGATCCCGGCGTGCCCTCGGCGGTCGTGGACTGCGCCGTGTACCGCGAGGGGCGGCGGGTGCAGACCTCGGGTGCGCTGTCCCCGCACGAGGCGGTCCGGCTGGTCCGGCTGGGCGGCGGCTTCGCGTGGATCGGTCTGCACGAGCCGACCGAGAAGGAGTTCTCCGGCATCGCCGCCGAGTTCGGCCTGCACCCGCTCGCCGTCGAGGACGCCGTCCACGCCCACCAGCGGCCCAAGCTGGAGCGCTACGACGACACCCTGTTCACCGTCTTCAAGACGATCCACTACGTCGAGCACGACGAACTCACCGCGAACAGCGAGATCGTGGAGACCGGTGAGGTCATGTGCTTCACCGGCCGGGACTTCTTCATCACCGTCAGGCACGGCGGACAGGGCTCGCTGCGCGGGCTGCGCCACCGTCTCCAGGACGACCCGGAGCTGCTCTCGCGCGGCCCCTCCGCCGTCCTGCACTCGATCGCCGACCACGTCGTGGACGGCTACATCGCGGTCGCGGACGCGGTGCAGGACGACATCGACGAGGTGGAGACCGAGGTGTTCACCGCGCCCGGCAGGAAGGGCACCTCGCGCGGTGTGGACGCGGGGCGCATCTACCAGCTCAAGCGCGAGGTCCTGGAGTTCAAGCGCGCGGTCGCCCCGCTGCTGCGGCCCACGCAGTTGCTGAGCGAGCGTCCGATGCGGCTGATCGACCCGGACATCCAGAAGTACTTCCGCGACGTCCACGACCACCTGGCGCGGGTCCACGAGCA
Source organism: Streptomyces sp. NPDC007088 (assembly GCF_042869355.1). Lineage (NCBI taxonomy): Bacteria > Bacillati > Actinomycetota > Actinomycetes > Kitasatosporales > Streptomycetaceae > Streptomyces > Streptomyces sp. NPDC007088. Next base: position 159,067 of record NZ_JBIAFO010000002.1, on the reverse strand, counting down.
GGTGGTGGGCTTCGACGAACTGCTCAACTCGATCCTCCAGGCCAACCTCGCGCAGGCGACCGTCGCGCAGAACGAGGACATGCGCAAGATCACCTCGTGGGCGGCGATCATCGCGGTCCCGACGATGATCTGCGGGGTGTACGGCATGAACTTCGACCACATGCCGGAGCTGCGGTGGCGCTACGGCTATCCCGCGGTGCTGTGCTCGATCCTCGTGATCTGCTTCGCGATCCACCGTTCCCTCAAGCGCAACGGCTGGCTGTGAGGGCGCCGGACACGGGCGCGGCCGCGAGCCGGCCGGGCGCGGTCAATAGGCTGCCGTCATGACACTTACGACTGCTACGCCGCTGGAGCGGGCCCTCGTCGAGGAGGCCACCAAGAAGTCGGGCCTCGTGTGGGTGCGGGGGGCCGGTCCGGCGCGGGCCCTGTGGCACGTGTGGCACGAGGGCGCCGTGCTGCTGGTCGGGGACGGCCCCGGCGAGCAGCCGCTGCCCGGTCTGGTCGCCGGGGAGCGGGCCGAGGTCACCGTGCGCGGAAAGGACAAGGGCGCGCGGGTCGTCGGCTGGGTGGCGGACATCGAGGAACTCGCCCCGGACAGCCCGGAGTGGGAGGCGGCCGTCGCGGAGCTGAAGGGCAAGCGGCTCAACGCCCCGGACGCCGAGACGATGCCGCGGCGCTGGGCGCGCGAGTGCCGGGTGCTGCGGCTGGTGCCGGCCGGGTCCGTGCTGCCCGTACCCGACGGCTCCCTGGCGGCCGAGCCGCTGCCCACCGCGGCGACCACCCGTCAGGCGGCGCCGGAGGGCCTGCCGAAACTGCTGCTGAGGCGCAAGGACCGCAAGCCGCGCGGCTGAGCGCGTGAGCGGCGGGGGCCTGCGGCGCGCCGAGCGGTCGTGGAGGTACGGCGCGCCGGCCGGCGGTGCGGCGCGCCGAGCGGCCGGCGGGCTGCGGCGCGCCCGAGTCCTCGGGCGCCGGGCGCGCGCGTCCCCGGCGCTCGCACCCCGGCTCTCAGGCGGTCGGCAGCCGGTCCCCGTAGTCCACGGTCTCGTCGAGGCCGGGCTCCTTGAGGGCGAAGTCCTTGTTCCACTCGCTGAGCCGGATGGTGCCCGCGTCGCCCGCGCGGCGCAGCAGCAGCGGGTAGGGCTGTCCCTCCAGCGAGACGTCGAGGCTGCCGCCGCCCCCCTTGTCCCCGCTGACCTTCACGGTCCTGACGCCGGCGCTCGTGCCCCGGTCGCCCGCCACGAGGCGGCCGTGCAGGGTGAGGAGCCCGTCGAGCAGGTCCTTCTTGTCGGTGAACAGGCTCAGCATCGCGTACGAGGGGTCCTTCTTCGGGACCTTGACGTACTTGCCGTCGAGCTTGCCCGCGGCGGAGGCGGCGCTCTCCTCGTCGCCGCCCGAGGCGCCCTTCCCCGCGTCTCCCTCTTTGCCGTCCCGCGTCGTCCCGCCCGGCGACTGGTGCTGCCAGAAGGAGGTCCCGGCGCGCAGGTAGAGGTGGTCCTCGACCCGCAGCAGTTCGAAGGTGCTGCCCTTCGAGGTGACCTTGCCGAGTCCCCCGTTGGGGGCCAGCCGCATGTCGAGGGTGTAGGTGTGCCCGCCGCTGATCACGGAGCCCTTGAGGCGGACGGTGTGCGCGGTGTCCGCCGCCGACCGCGCCTTCGTGTGGATCTGGCCGGCCGGGAGCTTGCCGACGCCGTTGGTCCCGGCGTCCGGGTCCTCGCCGCATCCGGCCGCCCCGGCGAACAGGCCCAGACACAGAGCACTGACACAAGCGATCTTGGGCATACGGGCCAGAGGGAAGCGGGTCACCAGGGGTGCGCCTCTCGGTGAGGGGACGGGGGGCGGGTGGTGCGGGATGCTCCGGCGGTGCGGCGGCAGTCGGCAGCGTACCGGTGCGCGCGCGTACCGGAAGCGCTCCGTCCGTCCGGCTCTCCCACCCCGGCGGGAGAGACCGGCACGGGCTAGCCTGAAAGCCGGACAACCGGCGAACGGTGCTTTCACCGGTAAACCGGTACCGAACGGGGCGAGCACTGACGGATCAGACAGGCCGCGCGGGACTTCAGGCGGCGTGAGCGCGCGATGGGAGGAGCGAACGTGGCGGGTGCCGCTCCACGGATCTTCGTCTCGCATCTGGCCGGGATGGCCGTGTTCGACCCGAACGGCGATCTCGTGGGCCGGGTGCGCGACCTCGTGGCGATGCTGCGGATGGGCCGGCGGCCGCCGCGCGTTCTGGGCCTGGTCGTGGAGCTGCCGACCCGCCGCCGGATCTTCCTGCCGATGACCCGGGTCACCGGGATCGAGTCGGGCCAGGTCATCTCGACGGGCGTGCTCAACGTACGCCGTTTCGAGCAGCGCCCGACCGAGCGGCTGGTCCTCGGCGAGCTGCTGGACCGCAGGCTGCGGCTCCTGGACACCGACGAGGAGGTCACCGTCCTCGACGTGTCGGTGACCCAGCTGCCGGCCCGCCGCGAGTGGGAGATCGACCGGGTCTTCGTCCGCAAGGGCGCGGGGAGCACGCGGGGCCGGGTCTCGCTGCCGTGGAAGGGCGGCGGCGGGCGGCGCTCCGGGGAGACGCTGACCGTCGAGTGGTCGGCGCTGACCGGCTTCTCCCTGGAGGAGGTCGGCCAGGGCGCGGAGAACCTGCTCGCGACCTTCGAGCAGTTGCGCCCCGCCGACCTCGCCAACGTCCTGCACCACCTGTCCGCCAAGCGGCGCGCGGAGGTGGCGACGGCGCTGGACGACGACCGGCTCGCGGACGTGCTGGAGGAGCTGCCGGAGGACGATCAGGTGGAGATCATCGGTGAGCTGCAGGACGAGCGGGCCGCCGACGTCCTGGAGGCCATGGACCCGGACGACGCGGCGGACCTGCTGGGTGAGCTGCCCGAGAGCGACAAGGAGCGGCTGCTGACGCTGATGCGGCCCTCCGACGCGGCCGACGTGCGGCGGCTGATGGCGTACGAGGAGCGGACGGCGGGCGGTCTCATGACGACCGAGCCGATCGTGCTGCGGCCCGACGCGACGGTCGCCGACGCGCTGGCCCGGGTCCGTAACGCGGACCTGTCCCCGGCGCTGGCCGCGCAGGTCTACGTGTGCCGTCCGCCCGACGAGACGCCCACCGGCAAGTACCTGGGCACGGTGCACTTCCAGCGGCTGCTGCGGGACCCGCCGTACACGCTGGTCGGCTCGATGCTGGACGACGACCTGCTGCCGCTGTCCCCGGACGCGCGGCTGCCCGAGGTCGCCGGTTTCTTCGCCGCGTACGACATGGTGGCGGCGCCCGTCGTGGACGACGGGGGTTCGCTGCTGGGGGCGGTCACGGTGGACGACGTGCTCGACCACATGCTGCCCGACGACTGGCGGGAGACCGAGTACCAGCTGTCGGACGAGGTCAACGTCGAGCCGCGTACCGGGGCGGCGGGCTCCGCTCAGGGGGTGGTGCGCCGTGGCTGAACGGGAACGGGAACGGGAGCGCGGGGAGATCCGCGACCGGCTCACGGACCTGCGCGAGCGGCGCGGCCAGTCCCGGCGCCGGCACACGGAGGCGGCGAACGCGCGTGCGGCGGCGCACCCGCGCGGCGCCACGGGGGCGGCCAAGGAGGGGCGGCGGGACGCGCGGCCCTCGCGCATCCGGCTGGACCAGCCGCGCGTGCGCCGCCGGCGGCTGCTGCCGGACTACGACCCGGAGTCCTTCGGGCGGGCCTCGGAGCGCATCGCGCGTTTCCTGGGCACCGGCCGGTTCATCGTCTGGATGACGGTCATCATCATCCTGTGGGTGGTGTGGAACATCGCGGCGCCCGCACACCTGCGCTTCGACAACTACCCCTTCATCTTCCTGACGCTGATGCTCTCGCTCCAGGCCTCGTACGCGGCCCCGCTGATCCTGCTCGCGCAGAACAGGCAGGACGACCGGGACCGGGTCAACCTGGAGCAGGACCGGGCGCAGAACGAGCGGTCGATCGCCGACACCGAGTACCTGAGCCGCGAGATGGCGAGCCTGCGGATGGGGCTCGGCGAGGTCGCGACACGCGACTGGCTGCGTTCCGAACTCCAGGATCTGGTGCGGGAGCTGAGGGAGCAGGAGGAGCGCCCGCGCGAGCACAGCCAGGCGGACCAGTCGACGGACCACACCCCGTAGGCGGGCGGGGCGCCGCCGCGCGGGGTGACGAAGGCTACGCCGGGGCCTGTCCGGGCGTAGCGCGGGGCGCCGTACCATCGACGGTATGGCTACCGACACGCCCACACGGCCGAGCGAGGACGCGATCCAGGCGGCTCTCGCGACGGTGAACGACCCCGAGATCCACCGTCCCATCACCGAACTGGGGATGGTCAAATCGGTCGAGGTCTCGGACACCGGCTCGGTCGCGGTCACGGTCTACCTGACGGTCTCGGGCTGCCCGATGCGGGACACCATCACCAGCAACGTCACGGAGGCGGTCGGCGCGGTCGCCGGGGTCACCGGGGTCGAGGTCTCCCTCGACGTCATGAGCGACGAGCAGCGCCGGGAGCTGGCGTCCTCGCTGCGCGGCGGCCAGGCCGAGCGGGAGGTGCCCTTCGCCCAGCCCGGTTCGCTGACCCGGGTGTACGCGGTGGCCTCGGGCAAGGGCGGTGTCGGCAAGTCCTCGGTGACGGTGAACCTCGCGGCGGCGATGGCGGCCGACGGGCTCAAGGTCGGGGTCGTGGACGCGGACATCTACGGTCACAGCGTGCCCCGCATGCTGGGCGCGGAGGGCCGTCCCACCCAGGTCGAGAACATGATCATGCCGCCGTCCTCGCACGGCGTGAAGGTCATCTCGATCGGGATGTTCACCCCGGGCAACGCGCCGGTCGTGTGGCGCGGGCCGATGCTGCACCGCGCGCTCCAGCAGTTCCTCGCGGACGTGTACTGGGGGGACCTGGACGTCCTGCTCCTGGACCTGCCGCCGGGCACCGGTGACATCGCGATCTCCGTGGCGCAGCTCGTGCCGAACGCCGAGATCCTGGTGGTGACGACCCCGCAGCAGGCGGCGGCCGAGGTGGCCGAGCGGGCCGGTTCGATCGCGGTGCAGACGCATCAGAAGATCGTCGGCGTCGTCGAGAACATGTCGGGGATGCCCTGCCCGCACTGCGGCGAGATGGTCGACATCTTCGGTACCGGCGGCGGCCAGCTCGTGGCGGACGGCCTGACGAGGACCACGGGGGCCCAGGTGCCGGTGCTCGGCTCCATCCCCATCGACGTACGGCTGCGGGAGGGCGGCGACTCGGGCGAGCCGGTCGTGCTCTCCGACCCCGAGTCGGCGGCCGGCAGCGCGCTGCGCACCATCGCGGGCAAGCTCGGCGGCCGGGCGCGCGGACTGTCCGGCATGTCGCTGGGGATCACCCCGCGCAACAAGTTCTGACCCCGGCCACGGGAGAGGGGGCGGGCCCGGTGGGCCCGCCCCCTCTCCCGTGCCCGCGCGGGCTCAGCAGTAGTCGTCGAGGTTCTCGACCTGGCTGAAGGCGAGACCGTAGGCGCTCATACCGCGTCCGTAGGCCCCCAGGTGCACTCCGTGGGCCTCGGCGGTCCCGGCGAGGACCCAGCCGTACTCCGACTCGCGGTAGTGGAACGGGGTGGGGGCGCCGTCCACCGGGAGGGTCAGCGTGGACCAGTGCTCCCCCTCCAGGTCGTCGGCGAGTTCCCAGGCGGCCTCGGTCTGCTGGTCGAGCCAGTCGTCGCGCAGGGTGTGGTCGATCTGTCCGGGCCAGGTCACGGTGAGCAGTCCGGCGCCCGCGAGCCAGGCGGCGGAGGAGACCGTCGTGGCCTCCAGGACCCCGGTGCCGTCGGCGGTGCGCCGGCCGGGGTGCGCGGCGACGGTGACCACCGCGACGAACCGTTCCTTGTCCGCGCCCGCCTCGGTGCGTACCGAGGGCTCCTCGCCGTGGCCGAGCGCGCCGTGCTCGACGGCCCCGTCGGCGGCGACCGCCGCCTGCATCAGCCAGCGGGGCCCGGTGTACGCCGCGTCCAGCCCGTACCAGGGGAAATCGGCGCGGCGGTAGAACTCTTCCGTACGTCGGCCCGCGGGCTGGCGCGCTTTTCCGTCGTTCGCGGCGGGTGGCTGTTCGTCCACCCGACTCGTCGTCTCCATTGCGCCGCCGCCTCCTTGCTGTTCCCGGGGCGAGAGCCCCGGCAAGGCAGGATAGCCACCCGCCCGGCCGGGCCGGGTACGTGGCGGTGCGAACGACGCGGGCGGAACACGAATGGGCACGGCGCTTCGGGTGAAAAGCGCGGGCCGCCCGGACGGGGGCGAAACGGGGGCGTTACCGCTCAGGTCGCGTCGACGTCGTACGGCGGGCGGACCGGCGCGGCGGGCTTGGTCAGGTCGGCCTTGGCCGGGGCTTTGTCCAGGTCGGCCTTGCTCAGGTCGGCGCGGCTGCCGGGCACGGACTGCTTGCCGAGGTCGATCGCGGGCCGGGCGGCAGGGGCGGTGATCTCCGGTTCGTCCTCGGACTCGGTCTCCCGGCCGGTCATCGCGTCGGTCAGCTCGGTCATCTCCTTGCGGAGGTCGAAGCTGCTGCGGATCTCGGCGAGACCGAGGTCGTCGCCGCCGTTCGCGAGCTGTTTGCGGACGAACTTCTTGGGATTCAGGTCCTCGAACTCGAAATCCTTGAATTCGGGTCCGAGTTCGTCCCGGATGTCCTGCTTGGCGCTGTCGGAGAATTCCCGGATCTTCCGGATGATCCGGGCGCCGTCCTGAATCACCTTGGGCAGTTTGTCCGGACCGAAGATGAGGACGCCGAGGATGACGAGGGTCAGTACCTCGAACACACCAATGTCATTGAACACCTGATAGCTCCTCGCGATGTCCTCGTACCACAGAGGCCATCCGTGGTCCGGGCCTGCTACACGGTACCCGGCCACCCCGACATACCGGTACCGCCCAGCCCTCGCCAAGTTGTGTCACACATCGCATCGTCCTGCTTCGGAACCGACCGTTTCCCGTCTCTTTGCCCCCTCTTGACCTCGGGTTTCCCCGCTCCCCGGGCGGACCTCAGGAGTCCTCCGAGGAGCCGAGTGTGAGGCGGGTGACGTGCTCGTGGCCGCCCCTGCGGTAGGTGAGGCGCAGTTCGTCGCCGGGGCGGTGGGCGCGGATACGCACGATGAGGTCGTCGCCCGAGGTGACGGGGCGGCCGTCGGCCCGGGTGACGAGGTCTCCCGGGCGCAGCCCGGCCCGGTCGGCGGGGCCGTGCGGGGTGACGGCGCGCTGTCCCGCGGCGATCCTGGCGCCCTCTCCGTCGGCCCGCGGATCGAGGCTCACGCCGATCACGGGATGGCTGGCGTGACCGTGCTCGATGAGTTCCCCGGCGACGCGTCGGGCCTGGTTCACGGGGATCGCGAAGCCGAGGCCGACGCTGCCCGCCTGCTGCTTCTCGTCCGCCCCCGTGCCGTCGGCGGAGCGGATGGCGCTGTTGATTCCGATGACCCGGCCCCGCTCGTCGACGAGGGGCCCGCCGGAGTTGCCGGGGTTGATCGGGGCGTCGGTCTGGAGGGCGTCCACGTAGGCGACGCCGTCGCCCGTGCTCTCGCCGCCCGCGGTGACGGGGCGCTCCTTGGCGCTGATGATGCCGGAGGTCACGGTGTTGGCCAGGTCGAACGGGGAGCCGACCGCGACGACCGGGTCACCGACCTGGACTTGGTCGGAGTCGCCGAGCGGGAGCGCGGTGAGCCCCCGCACCCCGCGCACCCGGACCACCGCGAGGTCGTACCCGGCGTCCCGGCCGATCACCTCGGCGCGCACGCCCTGCCCGCCGCCGAACACGACGGCGAGGTCCCCGCCGTCCAGCGCGGGGGCCACGACGTGGTTGTTGGTGAGGATGTGGCCCCGGCGGTCGAGGACGAACCCGGTGCCGGTGCCGGACTCGCGGTCCCCGTCGGCGTGCAGAGTCACGACGCCCGGCAGGGTGCGCGCGGCGAGGTCGGCGAGGCTGCCCGGCGGCCGGTCGCCGGGGGCGGGCGCGGCCTCCGGCAGGACGAGGGTCCCGGAACCGCCCTCGCGTTCGTAGCGCGCCCCCGTCGCTCCCCCGGCCGTCCCCGCCAGGAGGGAGACGAGGGCGACGACGAGGACGAGGCGGCGGCGCCCGCGGCGCTGCCGGGGGCCGTCCGGGGGCGGCGGGGGCGCGTCCTGCGGGGCGGGCGCGGCCCAGGGGTCGTAACGCGCCCACAGGTCCGGCCGCGCCGGACTCTCGCCCTTGTCCATGGTGCTCCCGCCGCTCCCGCCGCTGGCCTCGCCCGCCCCTGGTGTGTCAGGGACGGGTCACAGGAGATTGAATCAGGTGCGCGGGACGGCGCGTTCCGGGCCCGGCCCGGAACGGGCTCGGGCTCGCGGGGGCCGCGGGCTCAGCGCCCGGGGGGCAGGGCGGCCGGGGCCGGCGGGCCCTCGGCGGTGGCCGGCTGCGCCTGTTCGGCGGGCGGACGCAGGAAGGTGTCCGGGACGGAGTGCGGCGGGGTGCGTAGGGCGGCGGCGCTGTAGACGGGCGCGGAGCCGGGCAGCAGCGGCGGCCGGACCACGGCGGCGGCGACCTGGGGGGTGGCCCCGCCGGGGGTCAGCGGCGCCGAGAGCAGCGTGGGCCGCATGGGAGCGCCCCGGGTGCCGCCCTGCGCGGCGAGCGGGGCTGGGCCGCCCGTGGTGCGGCGCCGGGTGCTCTCGCCGGGCATGCCGAGGACGCTCTGCGCCCGCTGCGGGGTCGCGTTGCTGCCCCGGGCCTCGGCCGGGCCGTCGGTGGGGGCACCGGAGGAGACCCCGCCGAGGGCGAGGGCGGCCAGGGACACGGCCCCGGCGGCGGCGAAGGCGAAGCGGCGCCCGCGCGAGGCGGGACGGGCCGGCTCGCCCGCTCCGGGGCGGCCGAGTTCGTGGACGCGGAAACCGCGTCCCTCGCCGGCCAGCGCGGGGGCGGGGGCCAGCGGCGAGCGGCCGGGCGCGAAGGACGGACGGGCGGGGGCGTACGGGAAGCCGCCCGGCCCGCCCGGGGGCATGGCGCCGCTTGGCAGGCGGCCGGGGTGGTGCGGCGGGTGCACAGGCCCGCTCAGCCCGCCGAAGGGCGCGGAGGGGACGAGGGCCCCGGGGGTTCCCGGGCGGCGGCCCGCCGGGGCGCCGGTCCGGTCCCCGGTCCAGCCCGGTCCGCCGCCGAGGGGTCCGGCGGGGTCTGACCCAGGGCCTCCGGGAAGCCCTTGAAGGCGCTCCAGGAAGCTCTGGGAGGGGGGCGGCGGCGCGGTCTGCGCGAACACGCTCTTGAGGCGGCGCTGGGCGTCCGCGTCCGCCTTGCAGCGCGGGCAGGTCGCGAGGTGCGCGAGGACCCGCTCGCGGGCGTCGTGGCCCAGCTCGCCGTCGACGAAGGCGGCGAGCCGGTCCCCGAGGTGCTGCTCGGACAGGCCGCCCCGGGCGGCGTGGGGACGTGATCCACTCACGCGCTCGCGCCTCCCCCTCCCAGCGCGGGCACCGGGCTCACCAGGAGTCCGCGCCGCTCGGCGCGGGCCTCGGGGGAACGGTGCTTGAGGGCCTTGCGCAGCTGCGAACGGCCCCGGTGGATGCGGCTGCGGACGGTGCCGAGCTTCACGTCCAGGGTCGCCGCGATCTCCTCGTAGGACAGGCCCTCGATGTCGCACAGCACGACGGCGGCGCGGAACTCCGGGGCGAGGGTGTCCAGCGCCTGCTGGACGTCCGCGTCGAAGTGGGTGTCGTGGAAGACCTGCTGCGGGGAGGGCTCGCGGCTGGGCAGCCGCTCGGCCGCGTCGTCGCCGAGCGCGTCGAAGCGGATGCGCTGCTTGCGGCGGACCATGTCCAGGAACAGGTTGGTCGTGATGCGGTGCAGCCAGCCCTCGAAGGTGCCGGGGGTGTAGGTGGACAGCGAGCGGAAGACGCGCACGAAGACCTCCTGGGTGAGGTCCTCCGCGTCGTGCTGGTTGCCCGTCAGCCGGTAGGCGAGCCGGTAGACCCGGGCGCTGTGCGTGCTGACGATCTCCTCCCAGGTGGGCGGGGTCCACGCCTGCGATTCCGCATCAGCGGCGAAGGTCGCGGTCCGTGCGGAGTCAGCGGCGGGAGCACCCTCGCGGGCCGCGGCGGCCTGCGGAAGGGATCGGTCAGCGGTGTCGGTCACAGATTTCGGCCCGGCCGACGCCCCGGCGAAGCGCCTGGGCGCTCCTCCGCGGTCACCAGTCGTGGCCGCACCTCCCCTGTCGGCTCTGGTGGTGGTGTCCAGTGGAGCACCCACCATAGCCATACGGACCGTTAGCTCCGGATAAGGGAGTTTGCCGGGATTCACCGGGGCCGGGGTCCACGTCAGCGCCCGTGGCCGCACCCCGTACGACCGGCGCGGACGCGGGACCGCGGCCAGTGCCGTACCGCCTTCTTCCCGCATGCTCAGCCTCCTTCGGCCGGGTCCTGACCTCGCCGCTTCGCCGCGCCCCTGTCCGGGGGCTGACTTCACGCTCTCTTAACGTCCGGTCCCATCTGCGGGTTCCCTTGGCCAACGGATACAGTCACGGCCAGGCAACTACTGGGCAAGGAGAGGCTCATTACCGGCAACCGGCAGACGGGCTGGGCGTTGGCCGACGCCTTTGTCGCCGAGGACGAGGCGTTGCTGTGGGCCAGGGACCGGGCCCACGAGGCAGGGCTGCGCCCGGTGTCCCCCGGGACCGGCGCCGCACTGTGCCTGCTCGCCGCCTCGGTGGACGCGAAGGCCGTCGCGGAGATCGGCACCGGCACCGGGGTCTCCGGCATCCACCTGCTGCGGGGGATGCGGCCCGACGGGGTGCTGACCACGGTGGACCCGGAGCCGGAGCGGCAGCAGTTCGCCAAGCAGGCGTTCCGCGCGGCCGGTTTCGCCGGCAACCGGGCCCGCTTCATCCCCGGCCGGGCGCTCGACGTCCTGCCCCGCCTCGCGGACGGCGGCTACGACCTCGTGTTCTGCGACGGGGACCGGCTGGAGTGCCTGGAGTGCCTCGGGGAGGCGCTGCGGCTGCTGCGGCCGGGCGGTCTGGTCTGCTTCGAGGGGCTGTTCGCGGACGGCAGGACCTTCGGCCCCGGCCCGCAGCCCGTGGAGGTGACCCGGCTGCGCGACCTGTCCCGGGTCGTGCGCGAGCACCCGGACCTGATCCCCTCGCTGCTCCCGGTGGGCGACGGCCTGCTGTGCGCGGTGGTGCGCTGAGCCGTTTCCGGGATCTGAGGGCCCGCGCCGTCCGGGACGGCGCGGGCCCTCACGCCGTCCCGTGACATGCCGCTGCCCCGGTCCGCTGGGCGGACCGGGGCAGTGACAAGGTGGTGGCGTGCTCGGCGGTCACGGTGTCGTGGCCGGGCCCTGCCGGAGGTGTCAGCCGACGACCTTCTTCAGCGCGTCGCCCAGGGCGTCCGCCTCGTCCGGGGTCAGCTCGACGACGAGTCGACCGCCGCCTTCGAGCGGAACGCGCATGACGATGCCCCGCCCCTCCTTGGTCACCTCGAGCGGGCCGTCGCCCGTTCGCGGCTTCATGGCCGCCATGCTCGTTCCCCTTCCTGAAACCAGCTCATCGCAGCCGGCGGCCCCATGACAGGCGCTGCCTCACCGGCATCGAACACATTGCTTCTAGGCCATTATCCCGCATGGTTGACCCCGATGACCAACATCGGCCGGCCTCGCTTGCGCAACGCGCTTGATCAAAACCACTCAATTCGGCGATGTGGCTGCGATACTGCCCCGCTTCCCATGGCCCCGGGGCCCGGATTTATTTAGACGCAGGTCACATTCGCCCTGCGACGCGGCTCACACCGGACGGTCCGGGTGGGCGCGAGGTGATCTCCGTCATGCCGTACGGGCGCGGCGCGGACGATGATGGGGCGGTACAGCCCGGCCGACGCAGAGGTCGGCGGGACGCCGACCCCGAGGGGACCCCTTTCATGGCCGACACCGTGCTCTACGACGTGACCGACGGCCTCGCGACGATCACGCTCAACCGTCCCGAGGCCATGAACGCGCTCAACACCGAGGCGAAGGTCGCCCTGCGGGACGCGCTCCAGTCGGCCGCCGTGGACGGGGACGTGCGGGCGGTGCTGCTGACCGCGAGTGGCCGCGCCTTCTGCGTGGGCCAGGACCTCAAGGAACACGTCCAGAACCTCATGGCGGACCGCGAGGGCGGCGACGGCGGCACGATGAGCACGGTGCGCGAGCACTACAACCCGATCGTCAAGGCGATCACCGGGATGCCCAAGCCGGTCGTCGCGGGCGTGAACGGGGTCGCGGCCGGGGCCGGTTTCGGTTTCGCGCTGGCCGCCGACTACCGCGTGGTCGCCGACACCGCCGCCTTCAACACCTCGTTCGCGGGCGTCGCGCTGACCGCGGACTCGGGTCTCTCCTGGACCCTGCCGCGGGCGATCGGCCACAGCCGCGCCTCGGACCTGATGCTCTTCCCGAGGAACGTGAGCGCGCGCGAGGCGTACGAGCTGGGGATCGCCAACCGTCTCGTACCGGCCGGGGAGCTGGCCGCGACGGCGCTGGAGGTGGCCCGCACCCTCGCCTCCGGCCCCACCGTGTCGTACGCCTCGCTCAAGGGCTCGCTGCACTTCGCCGCCTCCAGCGACCTCGACGCGGCGCTGGAGAAGGAGGACGAGCTCCAGACGCACGCGGGCTCCTCCGAGGACCACGCGATCGCCGTACGCGCCTTCCTGGCCAAGGAGAAGCCCGTCTACCTGGGCCGCTGAGCCGCGGGCGCGCGGCTCGGTCAGCGCCCGAGGCCGCGCGCCACGCAGGCCGTCAGGTGGTCGTCCACGAGTCCGCAGGACTGCATGAGCGCGTAGGCGGTGGTCGGCCCGACGAAGCGCAGCCCCCGCTTCTTGAGGCTCCCCGCGAGCGCCGTGGACTCCTCGGTGACGGCGGGGACGTCGGCGGTCGTGCGGGGCGCCGGGCGGCTGCCCGGGGCGGGGGCGAAGGACCACACGAGGGACGTGAGTTCACCGGCCGGCCAGTCGGCCAGCAGCCGGGCGTTGGCGAGGACGGCGTCGATCTTGCGGCCGTTGCGGATGATGCCGGGGTCGGCGAGCAGGCGTTCCCGGTCCTGTGCGGTGAACCCGGCGACGGCGGCGGTGCGGAAGCCGGCGAAGGCCGCGCGGAAGGCGGGCCTGCGGCGCAGGATCGTGATCCAGGACAGCCCGGACTGGAACGCCTCCAGCGCGAGGCGTTCGAACAGCGCGTCGTCCCCGCGTACCGGCCGGCCCCATTCCTCGTCGTGGTAGGCGAGGTAGTCGGGGGTGGACAGCCCCCACGGGCAGCGAGGCCGGCCGTCGGGGCCCGGGAGCGCTCCGCCGTTCACCTGCCGCCGCCCTCCCCGGCCCCGCGCGGATCGCGGTGCGCGCCGTCCGGGGCGGTGGGGCGGGGGGCGGCGAGCGCCTCCTCCAGCGCGGCGATGCGGGCCTCGCGTTCGGCGAGTTCGGCGCCGAGGCGGGCGAGCGCGTCGTCCACGTCGCTCATCCGGTAGCCGCGCAGGGTGAGCGGGAAGCGCAGGGTCTCGACGTCGGCGCGGTGCACGGGCCGGTCGGCGGGGAGCGGGTCGTGGAGCCGTTCCGGGGGCGCCTCGGGCAGGACCGCGCCCTCGCCGTGGCCGAGTACCGCGAGCGTCACGGCGGCCACCACCACGACGAGCGCGATGACCAAGAACCAAAACATGACCATTTTCCCGGGTCCCCACGGTCGGTGTGTCGCTGCGTCTTCCTCCGGGGTACGGCGGTGCCGAAACCTCCGGGTGACGATCGTGCCATGAGCGGGCGCCGGTTAAGGTCGCAGGCGGTCACCCCTTGCCAGTGCCGGGGTGGCGGTACGGGCCTGGGGGCCGTGGGCAGGGGCCGGGAGGCCGGAAGTGGAGTGCGCCGGAATGTTGCGTCTGGGCCGCCGGGAGTTCGCCGCGCACGAGCCGGTGATCATGGCCATCGTGAACCGGACCCCGGACTCCTTCTACGACCGGGGGGCGACCTTCGGCGACGCGCAGGCCCTGGCGCGGGTCGAGCGGGCCGTCGCGGAGGGCGCCGCCGTCATCGACGTCGGCGGGGTCAAGGCGGGTCCGGGCGAGGAGGTCTCGGCCGAGGAGGAGACGCGGCGCACCGTCGGTTTCGTCGCCGAGGTCAGGCGCCGCTTCCCCGACGTGGTGATCAGCGTCGACACCTGGCGCCACGAGGTCGGCGAGGCGGTGTGCGAGGCGGGCGCGGACCTGCTCAACGACGCGTGGGGCGGGGTGGACCCGAAGCTCGCCGAGGTCGCGGCGCGGTACGGGGCGGGCCTGGTGTGCACGCACGCGGGCGGGGCCGAGCCGAGGACGCGTCCGCACCGGGTGGCGTACGAGGACGTGATGGCGGACATCCTGCGGGTGACCGTGGGCCTGGCCGAGCGGGCGGTCGCGCTGGGCGTGCCGAGGGAGTCGGTCCTGATCGACCCGGGACACGACTTCGGGAAGAACACGCGCCACTCGCTGGAGGCGACGCGGCGGCTGCCGGAGATGGCGGCGACCGGCTGGCCGGTGCTGGTGTCGCTGTCCAACAAGGACTTCGTCGGGGAGACCCTGGACCGGCCGGTCAAGGAGCGGCTGCTGGGGACCCTCGCGACGACGGCGGTCTCGGCCTGGCTGGGCGCGCGGGTGTACCGGGTGCACGAGGTCGCCGAGACCCGCCAGGTGCTCGACATGGTCGCCTCGATCGCGGGGCACCGGGAGCCGGCCGTCGCACGGCGGGGGCTGGCCTGAGCCGCGCCCCCGCCCCGCTCGGGAGAGAGAGGGCCCCTCAGCGGCCGGCCTCCTTGGTGACGAGCTTCACCGCCTCGTCCACGTCGTCGGTGAGGTGGAAGAGGTCGAGGTCCTTCTCGGACGCCTTGCCCTGCGCGATGACCGTCTGCCGCAGCCAGTGCACCAGGCCGCCCCAGTACTCCGTGCCGAACAGCACGATCGGGAAGCGGGTGACCTTCTGCGTCTGGACCAGGGTCAGCGCCTCGAACAGCTCGTCGAGGGTGCCGAGGCCGCCGGGCAGCACCACGAAACCGCGGGCGTACTTGACGAACATGATCTTCCGTACGAAGAAGTAGCGGAAGTTGACCGCGATGTCGACGTACGGGTTGAGGCCCTGTTCGAAGGGCAGCTCGATGCCGAGCCCGACCGAGACGCCCTGCGCCTCCCAGGCCCCCTTGTTGGCGGCCTCCATCGCGCCGGGACCGCCCCCGGTGATGACCGCGTAACCGGCCTCGCTGAGCGCCTTGCCGATGCGCACGCCGAGCGCGTACTCGGGCGCCTCGGGCTTGGTCCGGGCCGAGCCGAACACGCTGATCGCGGGCGGGAGTTCGGCGAGCGCGCCGAATCCGTCCACGAGTTCGGACTGCATCCGCATGACCCGCCAGGGATCGGTGTGCACCCAGTCGGTGCCACCGCGCGAGTCCAGCAGCCGCTGGTCGGTCGTCCCCGGCTGGACCTGATCGCGCCTGCGCACCACGGGTCCGAGCCGCTGTTCCTCCACCGGCCCGCTCGATTCGAGACTGCCCATAGCGCTCCCCTCTCTGCTTCGGTCCGCCCAGGGTAGGTCTTCGCACGTGACGCCGGGTGCACGCGCGGATGACGGTCAGGCGGTCAGCCAGTTCCGCAGGCGTTCCTCGACGGCCAGGATCGTGGCGGTGTCCACGCGTTCGTCCCGCTTGTGGGCGAGCAGGGGGTTGCCGGGGCCGTAGTTGACGGCCGGTACGCCCAGGGCGCTGAAGCGGGCCACGTCGGTCCACCCGAACTTGGGGCGCGGCGTGCCGCCGACGGCCTTCATGAACGCGGCGGCGGCCGGGTGGGAGAGTCCGGGCAGCGCGGCCCCGCTGTGGTCGTCGATCTCGAACTCGGCGACCCCGCAGCCGGCGAAGACCTCGCGCACGTGGTCGAGGGCCTCGGCGTCGGTGCGGTCGGGCGCGTAGCGGAAGTTCACCGTGACGGTGCAGGCGTCGGGGATGACGTTGCCCGCGACTCCGCCCTCGATCGCGACGGCGTTGAGGCCCTCGTGGTACTCCAGTCCGTCGATGACGGGGCGGCGCGGCTGGTACTCGGCGAGCCTCCGCAGGATCGGCGCGGCGGCGTGGATGGCGTTGGAGCCCATCCAGGAGCGCGCGGAGTGCGCGCGTTCCCCGGCGGTGCGCAGGTGGACCCGCAGCGTGCCCTGGCAGCCGCCCTCGATCTCCCCGTCGGAGGACTCGAGCAGGATCGCGAAGTCCCCGGCCAGCCAGTCCGGATGGGCCTCGGCGACGTGGCCGAGCCCGTTGAGGTGCGCGGCGACCTCCTCGTTGTCGTAGAACACGAAGGTCAGGTCGCGGTTGGGCGCGGGGACGGTCGCGGCGATGCGCAGCTGCACGGCGACGCCGGACTTCATGTCACTGGTGCCGCAGCCCCACAGCACGCCGTCCTCGTCGAGCCGGGAGGGCACGTTGTCCGCGATGGGCACGGTGTCGAGGTGACCGGCGAGCACGACGCGTTCGGGGCGGCCGAGGTGGGTGCGGGCCACGACGTTGTTGCCGTACCGGTCGACCGTCAGGTGGGGCAGGGCGCGCAGCGCGGCCTCGACGGCGTCGGCGAGCGGCCCCTCCTGCCCGCTCTCGGAGCGGAAGTCGACGAGGGCCGCGGTCAGTACGGCGGCGTCCGCGCCCAGGTCGAGACGGGGTTCCTGGCCGGCCGGGGCGATCTTGGTGCCGGGCTTCTTGACCGGCGTGTCACCGGTGGGGTTGTCGGACATGGAGCGAGCGTAACGCCTGGGCACGGCCCCTTCCGGGTACCCCGCGCGGGGTCGGGGCGCCCCGGCGAAGGCGGTGGAACGGCCCGGCGAAGGGGGTGGAACGGCCCGGCGACGCGGGCGGTACGAGGCCCGGAACCCGGCCGGAACTCGCGTACCTTATGGGCGTGGCTGAGGCATCTCCTTCCGTTCCCCCGTCCCGCGCCCCGCGCCCCGGACGCCGTCGGCTGCTGCGTGCCGGAAGCGGTCTGGCGGTGTTGTGCGCGCTCGGCGGGTACGCCGTCGTGCAGTACACGACCGGCGACCACTCCGCGCACGGCTGCCGGGTGGTGTCCGCGAACGGCGACGGCGAGACCTACGAGTTCGGCGCGGACCAGGCGGTGAACGCGGCGACCATCTCGGCGGTGGGCACCTCGCGGGGGCTGCCCGAGCGGGCGGTGACCATCGCGCTGGCCACCGCCCTGCAGGAGTCGGGGCTGCGCAACATCGGTTACGGGGACCGGGATTCGCTGGGCCTGTTCCAGCAGCGGCCCTCCCAGGGCTGGGGCACGCGGACGCAGGTCATGGACCCGGTGTACGCCGCGAACCAGTTCTACGCGCGGCTCGTGAAGGTGCCGCGCTACACGAGTCTGCCGCTGACCGAGGCGGCGCAGCGCGTGCAGCGTTCGGCCTTCCCCGACGCCTACGCGAAGCACGAGCCGGACGCCTCGCTGCTGTCGGCCGCGCTCACCGGCCGGGCCGCCGCCGCGCTGACCTGCGCGGGCACGGTACCGCCCGGCCACGGGGACCCGGCCCGGGTGCGCGCGGCGCTGGCACGGGCCTTCGGCCGGGCCGTGCTGCCGGGCGGCCCGGGGAAGGACGCGAAGCAGTCCCCCGCGCCCACCCCTCCGGGCTCCCCGCACGGCGCGGTCGTGGACGTACCGGCACGGGCCTCCGGCGCGAGCGCGGTGGCGGCGCCTCTCGCCCCGCCGCAGGCCGCGCGGGCCGGGCGGGCGGCGGTGCGCGGCTCCGGTGCCCTCGCCGGCGCCCCGGCGGCTGTGGGCCCCGCAGCGGCCGGCGCGGTCCCGGCGTCCGCCCCGGGAAGCGGCCGCGGGACGGTGCGCGTGCCGGTCGCCGAGCCGCGCGGGGCACGGGCGGCGGGCGAGGAGCGGCGGGGCTGGGAACTCGCCCAGTGGGCGGTGGCGCACGCCTCGGTGCTGCGTATCTCCGAGGTGTCCTACGCCGGCCGCTCCTGGACCTCGCGCGACGCGGGCCACAACTGGCACCGGGCGGCGCGGGGGGCACGGGGCGCGAGCGCGGGCCGGGACACGACCGGGGACGCGAAGAACCCCGGGGGAACGCCGGGCGAGGCCGCGCGGGAGACGGCGGACGTCCGCATCGTCACCGCGCCCTGAGAGGGTGTCAGGGGGGCGTTGCCCGGGGTCGCGACGGCCGGCGGGGAGCGCCCTCAGGGCGGGGCCCCACACCGCGTTGCCGCAGCGCCCCCTTCCCCGGGCTCTTCCACGTCGTTCGGGCGGGGAGACCTCGGCCGCGCCGCTCCGGCGCCCCGCGACGCACCGCGCCCGCCCCCGCGACCCGCCCGGCCCCGACCCCCGGACACCCCCCGGACGCACTGATCCGTGGCGCCGTCCACACGGTGAGGGGACGTCCGCGCCTCACCGGCCCCGGGAGCCCCCCGCGGCGCGTGCTGCTCAGGAGTGCGGCGCCTCACCCGTACGAAGGACGTACGAAGGACGTGCGGGGCGGCGTGCGGGCGTGGCACAGGGGCGCACCGGGCGCCGTGCGCCGGGTGCGGCCGGGGCCCGGTGGCAGGGGAGAAAGCCCTGGCGGCGCGGCGTTCCGGGCCGCGGCGGCGGGCGGCGCGCGCGGCGTCTCGCGCCACCTTCCGGCCGTTTCCCCCCGAGACCGATAATGCGACGCATTACCAATTCTTTACTTTGCGTCACCGCAACCTTCGGGTGCTTCGAGCGGTAGTCAGGGCGTCCGAGGGCCGCCGCGGCCCCGACGCCCCACCGTTCTTCCGCCGAAGGAGCATCATGTCCCTCCCCCTGACCCGCCGGATCGCCAGTGCCGCCCTGCTGATCGCCGCCGGTGCCGCACCCGTGATCGGTGCGGCCGGCACCGCGAGCGCCGCCGATCTGCCCCTGGGCGGTCTCGGTCTGGACGGCAAGGCGGTCGCCAAGACGCTGGACGGCGCCACGAAGAGCGTCGCCAAGACCGGCAACAAGACCGTCAAGGAGGCCGCGCCCGAGGTCAAGAAGCTGGTCGGGCACGCCGGCAAGTCGGCCACCCCGGCCACCAGCCACACCACCGGCGACCTGGCGAGCTCCGCGGGTTCCGCGGTGGGCGGCGTGACCGGCGGCAAGGGCGGGCTGACCCACGGCCTGTCCAACAACCTCTCGACCAACGACCTGCCGCTGGTCGGCTGACCTTCCGCGCCGATGCGGCGACCGGCCGGCGCCGGTGGCCGGGACAGCGGGGTCACCCAAGCACCGAGGGGCCCGGGGAGCACGAACTCCCCGGGCCCCTCGGCCTGTGCGACGGCCGCGGCCGGCCGTGCGACCGTCCGAGCCGTCCGGCAGGCCAGGTGTTCAGGCGTTGAGCCCGCTCAGGCGTTGAGCCGGCGTACCGCCGCCTCGACGCGCTCGTCCGTCGCGGTCAGGCCGATCCGTACGTGCCGTTCGCCGGCCACCCCGTAGAAGTCGCCGGGTGCCACGAGGACGCCGAGGCCGGCGAGGTGGGCGACGGTGTCCCAGCAGGACTCCTCGCGGCTCGCCCACAGGTAGAGGCTGGCCTCGCTGTGCTCGATGCGGAAGCCGTGGCCGAGCAGGGCCGCGCGCAGGGCGGCGCGGCGGGCCGCGTAGCGCTCGCGCTGTACGTGGACGTGGGTCTCGTCGCCCAGGGCGGCGACGGTGGCCGCCTGCACGGGCGCCGGGATCATCATGCCGCCGTGCTTGCGGATCTGGAGGAGTTCGCCGAGCACCCCGGCGTCGCCCGCGACGAAGGCGGAGCGGTAGCCGGCCAGGTTGGAGCGCTTGGACAGCGAGTGGACGGCGACCAGGCCCTCGTGGGAGCCGCCGCACACGTCGGGGTGCAGGACCGAGACGGGCTCGGCCTCCCAGCCCAGTTCGAGGTAGCACTCGTCGCTCAGGACCAGGACGCCGTGCTCGCGGGCCCAGGCCACGACGCGGGTCAGCTCCTCCTTGGAGAGGACCTGTCCGGTCGGGTTGGAGGGCGAGTTGAGCCACAGGAGCCGGAGCCCGGCCGGGTCCAGCTCGGTCGGGTCGTCGTAGACCTCGTACCCGGCGCGGGCGAGGCGTGCGCCCACCTCGTACGTCGGGTAGGCCAGGCGCGGGTAGGCGACCCGGTCGCCGGGGCCGAGACCGAGCTGGGTGGGCACCCAGGCGACGAACTCCTTGGAGCCGACCACGGGCAGCACGTTGCGGTGGGTCAGCCCGCGCGCGCCCAGGCGCCGTTCGCACCACCCCACGAGGGCGTCCCGCAGCTCGGGGGTGCCCCACACGGTCGGGTAGCCCGGGGAGTCGGAGGCGGCCACCAGGGCCTTCTGGACCAGCTCGGGCACCGGGTCGACGGGGGTGCCCACGGAGAGGTCGACGATGCCCCCGGGGTGGGCGGCGGCCGTCTTCTTGTAGGGCTCCAGCTTGTCCCAGGGGAAGACCGGCAGGAGGTCGGAGACAGACACGGTTGCTCTTTTCACGCGCTGCGGACGGGGTTCGGGGGCTGGGGAGGGCGCGGGGCGCTCCGGCCGGGGAGGGCCCCGACGCACAGGTCCCGCCGGTGCGTGGGCACGGGCGGGACCGGGTGCGGCGACGGGCGGCCGGGGCCTGACCGGGCGGGCTTCGCGGGTCAGGTCCTGCCGCCGTGGGTCACTGGTTCTGCGGCGGCAGTTCGGCGACGAACGGGTGGTCGCGCTCGATCAGGCCCAGTTTGCTGGCACCGCCGGGCGAGCCCAGCTCGTCGAAGAACTCGACGTTCGCCTTGTAGTAGTCCTTCCACTCCTCGGGAGTGTCGTCCTCGTAGAAGATCGCCTCGACCGGGCACACCGGCTCGCAGGCACCGCAGTCGACGCACTCATCCGGGTGGATGTAGAGGGAACGCTTTCCCTCGTAGATGCAGTCGACCGGACACTCCTCGATGCACGCCTTGTCCTTGACGTCGACACAAGGCTGCGCGATGACGTAGGTCACGCTGTCGTTCCTCCTCGATAGGGCGCTGGCGGGCCGTCTACAGGCTCCCGCCGCCTGGCGCGCGGGAGCGCGGCGTCGTCGATGCCCGCCCCTAGTATCTCCGGTCGGGGTCAGGATCCGAACAGGAGGGGTTGAAGAAGCAGTGGAATTCGCCGCAGGTGGACGTCTCGAAGTCCGTATCGACGCCTCTGACGTGGGCAAACGCGTCTCAGTACGCAGCCTGGCCGAGGCCGCGTACGGGGGTGCGAAGTTCACCGACACGGTGGGCATTCTCACATCATGGGACGAGGAAGGTCTGCTGATCACCCGCAGGTCGGGGGAGCGCGTCCGGATCGCGGCACAGGCGCTGGTCGCCGGGAAGACGGTTCCGGCGGCACCCGCGCGGCGCCGGGGCCCGGCCGCGTCCTTCGAGGAGCTGGCCCGCGCCGGGGCGCGGTCCTGGCAGCCGGTGGAGAGCGAGACGCTGGGCGGGTGGACGCTGCGCGCGGCGGCCGGGGAGGCGGACGCCGGGGGGCGCCGCAGGGGCTTCACGCGCCGCGCCAACTCACTGCTGCCGCTGGGCGAGCCGGGGCTGCCGCTCGACGCGGCGCTGGGCCACGTCGTGCGCTGGTACGGGGAGCGGGGGCTGCCCGCGTACGCGCAGGTCGCGACGGGCGCGGAGGGTACGCAGGAGGTGCTGGGCGCCGCGCTCGCCGACCGGGGCTGGGTCCCCGAGGTGTCGGCGCGGGTGCTGACGGGGGCGCTCGCCCCGCTCGCCGACCGGGAGGCGGGGGGTGTGCGGCTTTCCCGCACGACGGACCCGCGGTGGCTCTCGCTCTACAACCGCTCGGGCGCGCGGCCCGCTCCCGAGGCGGTCGCGGTGCTGGAGAGCGGCCCCTCGACGTGGTTCGCGACCGTGGACGGGGCGGCCGACGAGGCGGGGGGCGAAGGGGCGGACGGCGCGCCGCACGCGATCGGCCGGTGCGTCGTGGACGGCCGCTGGGCGGGTTTCTCGGCGGTGGAGGTCTCCCCCGCGCACCGCCGCCGGGGCCTCGCGACCCGGGTCGTGGCGGCGCTCGCCGGGCGTGCTCTGGCCGAGGGGGCCTCGGCGGCCTGGCTCCAGGTGGAGAGCGACAACGCGGGGGCGCTCGCGCTGTACGAGCGGCTGGGCTTCTCGACGCATCACCACTACCAGCACTACCGGTACGGGGCCACGGGATGAGGCGGGAGGAGCGCCGGGAGCGGTTCGCGGCCCAGGCCCGCGCCGGGCGGCCGGACCTGGCGCGGCTGTGCCTGCTGATCGGCGCGGAGGCCGACGAGGACCTGGACGAGGCCGCCCTGGACGCCGCCGAGATGGAACTCGACCGGCTGGCCGGGCAGTTGCCGTACCGTCCGGGCGGCCCCGAAGAGTGGGCGGAGGCGCTGCGCGAGCTGCTGGGGGTCCGGGAGGGCTTCCACGGCCTGCCGAAGGACTACGAGCGGCTGGGCTCCTCGCTGCTGCCGGTCGTGCTGCGCCGGCGCCGGGGGCTGCCGATCCTGCTGTCGGTGGTGTGGATCGAGGTGGCGCGGCGGGCCGGGGCCCCGGCGTACGGGGTGGCGCTGCCCGGCCATTTCGTGGTGGGGCTCGGTACGCCGGGCGCCGGGCAGGTCCTGGTGGACCCCTTCGACGGCGGGCGCCCGCTGTCGGGGCGGGAGGCCGGGGACCTCGTGGAGCGGACGACGGGCGGGCCCCTGGAGCCGGAGCGGCTGCGGCCGGCCGAGCCGCTGGAGGTCGTCCGGCGGGTGCTGAACAACATCTCGGCCTGGGCGGCGGCCCGCCCGGAGCGCGCCGAGGTGGCGCTGTGGGCGGTGGAGTTGTCGCTGCTGCTGCCCTCGCACCCGGCCGAGTTGCGGTACGAACGGGCGCGACTGCTGGTGCGGCGCGGCGACTTCCTGACCGGGGCAGCCGAACTGGAGGCGTACGCCGAGGTCGTGGAGGCGCTGTCCCCGGACAGCGCCGCGCGGCTGCGGGACCAGGCCCGCGCCGCCCGCGCCCGGCTGAACTGACGGCCGCCCGCGCGGGGCTGGACTGGCGGCCGCCCGCGCAGGGCTGAAGGTCCCGGCCGCGCCGGGGCACGGCTGAGCCGGTTCGCGCGGCGCGGTGTTCAGGCGGCGGCGGGCTCCTCGGGGCGTCCGGCGTCCAGCGGGAAGTGGCAGGCGACCTGATGGGCGGAGCCCCTCGGGGTGCTGACGGGTGGTTCGACGCGGGCGCACACGTCCTGGGCGAGCGGGCAGCGGGTGCGGAAGCGGCAGCCGGAGGGCGGGTCGGCGGCCGAGGGGGTCTCGCCCTTGAGGGGGGTGCGGTCGGGGTGCGCGGCCTTCTCGGGGTCGGGTTCGTTGACGGTGTCGAGCAGCCCCCGGGTGTAGGGGTGCAGCGGGGCGGCGAAGACCTGTTCGGCGGGGCCGCTCTCGACGAGCTTGCCGAGGTACATGACGCCGACGGTGTCGGCGAGGTGGCGCACCACGGCGAGGTCGTGCGAGATGAACAGGTAGGCGAGGCCCCGTTCGCGCTGGAGTTCGCGCATGAGGTTGAGGATCTGCGCCTGCACGGACACGTCGAGCGCGGAGACCGGTTCGTCGGCGACGACGAGTTCGGGTGACAGGGTCAGCGCGCGGGCGAGACCGAGGCGCTGGCGCTGGCCGCCGGAGAACTCGTGCGGGTAGCGGTGCACGGCGCCGCGCGGCAGCCCGACGGCGTCGAGGAGTCCGGCGACGGCCTCCTCCTGGGCGGCGCGGTCGCCGACCCGCTGGATGACGAGGGGTTCGCGCAGGATCTCGCCGACCCGCATGCGGGGGTCCATCGCGGCGGTGGAGTCCTGGAACATGAGCTGGACGCGGCGCCGGTGGGCGCGGCGTCCGGCGCGGTCGAGTCCGGCGAGGTCGCGGCCGTCGAAGCGCACGGTGCCTGAGGTGGCGTCCTCCAGTCCGGCGACGATGCGGCCGAGGGTGGTCTTCCCGCAGCCGGACTCGCCGACCATGCCGTACGTCTCGCCCTTGCGCAGGCTGAGGGTGACGCCGCCGACGGCGCTCACGGTGCCCTTGCGGCGGCTGAAGGGGCCGCCCGCCAGCGGGAAGTCCTTGCGCAGGTCGTCGAGTTCGAGGAGCGGTTCGGTGGAGCGGGCGGGGCGCGGCGGGGCCGGGGGCAGGACGACGACCTCGGCGGGACCGGCGGCCTCGGGTGCGGCGGGGACGGGGTGGAAGCAGGCGAAGCGGTGGGCGGCGCCCAGCAGCGCGTCGTTCTCCAGCTCCGGTTCCGTCGTACGGCATTCCTCGGTCGCGAAGGCGCAGCGCGGGGCGAAGCGGCAGCCGGTGGGGCGCACGGTGAGGGCCGGGGGCAGTCCGGGGACGGTGTGCAGGGCGCTGTCGCGGTCGGTGGCGCGTTCGGGCAGGGCGGCGAACAGCGCCTCGGTGTAGCGGTGGCGGGGGCGGGCGAACAGGTCGCGCACCCCGGACTGTTCGGCGACCTTCCCGGCGTACATGACGGCGACCCGGTCGACGCGGCCGGCGATGACACCGAGGTCGTGGGTGACCAGGATCATCGCCATGCCGAGCCGGGAGCGCAGGTCGTCGACGAGTTCGAGGATCTGGTGCTGGGTGGTGACGTCGAGGGCGGTGGTGGGCTCGTCGGCGATCAGGAGCTTGGGTTCGCACACGAGGGCCATCGCGATGGCGACGCGCTGGCGCATGCCGCCGGAGAGCTGGTGCGGGTAGTTCTTCATGCGCTCGGCGGGCTGCGGCATGCCGACCAGGCGCAGCATCTCCTCGGCCCGCGCGCGGGCCTCGGCGCGGGTGACCTCGCGGTGCAGTACGAGGGGTTCGGCGACCTGGGCGCCGATCGTCATGGTCGGGTTGAGCGAGGTGAGCGGGTCCTGGAAGACCATGCCGATGGTGTTGCCGCGTACGTCCTGCAGGACGGGGGCGGGGGCGGCGGCGAGGTCGGTGCCGTCGAAGCGGATGTGGCCGCCGGTCACGCTGCCGCCGGACGGGAGCAGTCCGAGGACGCTCAGGGCGGTCATGGTCTTGCCGCAGCCGGACTCGCCGACGATGCCGAGGGCCTCCCCGGCGGCGAGGTCGAGGCTGACGCCGTCGAGGGCGTGGACGGTGCGCTCGCGCGAGGCGATGTCGACGCGCAGGTCCTCGATGCGGAGCAGGGGTTCGGTCATGTCGGGGTCTCTTCTCTCTTCCTCACGCCTGTTGAGCGCCTGCTGAGCGCCTGCGGACGCGGTCGCCTGGGCCCGCGCGTACGCGCTCACTTGCGCAGCCGCACTTCGAAGGCGTCCCGCAGTCCGTCGCCGATGAAGTTGAAGGCGGCGACGACCAGGACGATGGCGATGCCCGGCGGGAAGATCAGCCACCAGTAGCCGTTCTGGGTGTAGGTGAGCCCGGCGGAGAGCATCGAGCCCCAGTCGGCGGCCGGCGGCGGGATGCTCAGGCCGAGGAAGGCGAGGTAGCTGACGTAGAGGATGGCGTCGGCGATCTGGAAGGTGCTGTTGACGATCACGGTGCCGATCGCGTTGGGCACGATGTGCTTGAACACGGCGCGCGCCCCGCCGCCGCCCATCATCCGCATGGCCTGGACGTACTCGCGGTTGCGCAGGCTCAGCGCCTCGCCGCGCACGAGGCGGGCCGGGGAGAGCCAGGCGACGGCGGCGATGATCAGGATCAGTACGCCCTTGGTGGGGGTGATGATCGCGGCGACGACGACGAGCAGGAACATCGCGGGGATCGCGAGGGCGGCGTCGGTGATCCGCATCATGACGGCGTCGGTCCAGCCGCCGAAGTAACCGGCGACGGCCCCGTACACCGTGCCGAACACGGTGGCCAGGAGCCCTGCGGCGAGGCCCACTTCGAGGGAGGTGCGGCCGGCGACCATGAGGCGGCCGACCATGTCGTAGCCGAGGTCGGTGGTGCCCAGGAGGTGGGCGGCGCCCGGCCCCCGGTTGGCCTGGCCGAGGCTGGTGTGGATCTGCTCGGTGGGGTGGGTCAGCGGGCCGAGGTAGCAGAAGGCCAGCAGCAGGACGAGGACGACGACGCCGGCGAGGGCCAGCTTGTTGTCGGTGAAGACGTTGAGGGTGCGGCGGGCCAGCGAGGGCGTGGCCTGTCCGGCCTCCTCGTGCCCGGGGGCGGGAGCGGGGACGGGGGCGGTCGCGGTGCTCATGCCACGCTCCGTATCCGGGGGTCGAGGACGGCGTAGAGGATGTCGGTGACGAGGGAGCCGATGACGGTGGCGACCCCGACGACGAGGGTCACGCCGAGCAGGACGGGGAAGTCGGAGCCCTGCGCCGCGTTCCAGAACAGCAGCCCCATACCGGGGTAGTTGAACATCGACTCGACGACGAGGGCGCCGCTGAACAGCGTCGGCAGGTACAGCCCGAGGAGGGTCGCGAGCGGGATCAGCGCGTTGCGCAGGACGTGCCGGGCCATGATGCGGCGGCCGGACTGCCCCTTGGCCATCGCGGTGCGGACGTAGTCCTCGGTGAGGTTGTCGAGGACGGCGGAGCGCATGTAGCGGCTGAACATCGCGATGACGCCGAAGGCCATCGTGACGACCGGCAGGACGAGGCCGCCCACGTCGCCGAGCAGGTCGGCGACGGAGTCGCCCTGCGGCGCCTCCGCCGGGAGGATCGGGAACACCTGCGCGAACAGGATGATCATGACGAGGCCGAGGAAGAACACCGGCGTGGCGTACAGCAGGAAGGCGAGCCCGGTGAGGGCGTAGTCGCTGGCCTTCCCGCGCCGCACGGCCTGCACGAGGCCCAGCGGGACCGCGATGACCACGGCGAGCGCGGTGGAGAGCACGGTGAGCAGCAGGGTCTTGGGCAGCCGCTGCTTGAGCAGGTCGAAGACGGGCGAGTTGAGCTTGTAGGACTCGCCGAGGTCTCCGGTGACCAGCCGCTTGAGGTACATGCCGTACTGCTCGTAGAGCGGACGGTCGTAGCCCTGCTGGTGGTTGAAGTGCTGGATCTGCTCCGGGGTGCCCTTGGGGCCGAGGATCGCGCGGGCCGGTCCGCCGGGGAGCATGTGCAGCAGGACGAACACGATCACGGAGACGAGCAGCAGGACGACGAGCGCCTGGAGGAGGCGTTTGACCAGAAAGCCGGTCACTGCGCGGCTCCCTTCGGGGTGTGCGCGCCCGGGGTGCTCTTCGCGCCCTTGGCGTCCTTGACGTAGTACCAGTGCTGCGGGGCGAAGGTGACGGTCGGGTTCTGCTGGACGCCGCGCAGGTCGTTGCGGATGACCGAGACCTGATAGGCGGGGTTGGGCATCCACATGACCGGGAGCTGCTTCTGCAGGTACTCGCCGTAGGCGTGCACGGCGGTCATGTCGGGTGAGTACTGCACGGCGCGGATCAGCTGGTCGGCCTTCTTGTCGCTGTAGTTGCCGAAGTTGGCGGAGGCGCCGGTGGAGAACAGTTGCTCGCCGCTGGGGTTGAGCGGGTAGTACCAGCTTCCGGCGGTGCCGAAGAAGGACATGTCCCAGTCGCAGCCGGGGTCCTTGCGCGTACAGGGGACGGAGTTGCCGAGCACCGAGTTGAGCGGCTGCTGGCGGATGGTGAGTTCGATCCCGGCGAGGCTGAGCGAGGACTTGAGTTCCTGCATCATGTTCGTCGTCTCGGTGGACCCGGACTGCGAGAGCAGGGTGAGCTTGAGCGGGCTGTTCCGCTTGACGTCCTTGCCGCACTCGTCGGCGCCCGTCCCCGGCCGCACGCAGCGCGCGGTGCCGTCCTGGATGCGCCAGCCGTGGTCGGTGAGCAGTTTCCTGGCGGCGCCGACCGAGTACGGGTACGGGTTCTCCGCCATCCGCGGCGAGAGGTACTGGGTCTTCGGGGTGACGGGCACCGGGCCGATCGTCTCGGTCGCCGAGCCCTGCCACACCACGTCGGTCATGGCCTTCTGGTCGACGAGGTGCTGCATCGCCTGGCGGACGTAGAGCTGGTCCATGAAGGGCCCGCCCGCGGTCGAGTTGAAGTTGTAGACGATGTAGGTGGCCGCCCAGCCCTCCCACGGGTCGACGCGGTAGCCGCGGTCCTCGAAGGTCTCCTTCTGCGCCATGACGGAGGGCGGGATGTAGCCGTAGTCGACGCCGCCGGAACGCAGCACGTTGTACTCGGAGTCGGCGGTGGTGAAGGGCTTGAAGACGACCTTGTCGAGGTGCGGTCGTTCGGAGGCGGGCCCGGTGTACTTCTCGTTGCGGGCGAGGGTGACCTGTCCCCCGTCGGTCCAGCCGGCCAGCTTCCAGGGGCCGTTGACCGTCTTCCACAGCGGGTCCCGGCCGTAGCGTCCCAGGCTCTTGGCGTGCTGGGTCAGGCGCGCGAAGACGGCTTTGGCGCCCGCGGTGGTGCGGTCCCAGTCCCCGATCTCGCCGCCGTCCTTCCGGGCGTCCCAGGCGTGCTGCGGCAGGGCCCGCAGGAGGCTCAGCTGGTTGGCGGTGAACCAGTCGGGGTTGTAGGAGCGGTCGAGGTGGAGGCGCACGGTGTGCTCGTCGACGGTCTCGAAGCGCTTGACGTTGTCGGGCATGGTGCCGACCGAGTAGCTGCCCCAGTCGGCCTTGTTGGCCTTGACGAGGTGGAACCAGAACTCGATGTCCCGCGCGGTGACCGGCTTGCCGTCGGACCAGCTGACGCCCTCGCGCAGCGGGATGGTCACCGTCCGGTTCCCGTCGCTCCACCGCGGGGCGCGGCCGAGGGTGCTGGGCCCGCTCGTGGTCAGCTCGCCCTTCTCCTGGACGGCGTCGTACACCGGCATGTACAGCAGTGACTGAATCCCGTAGTTGTACGAGGCGCCGTAGCCGGGCGCGCCGATCGGGAAGATCCAGTTCGGAGTGGCGGCGGGCGGCAGCGCCATGGTCGCGGTGCCGCCCTCGACGGGGGTGCCACCGGTCGGGGCCATGTCGATCCGCCCGCCGTCCTGCGTGCAGCCGGTGACGGCCAACAGGCCCAGCGCCGCGAGCGCCGCGGGTATGAGGGCGCGGCGCCGCTTGCCGGGCCGGGTGCGCCGAGAGCGCATGTGCGGGCCTCCAGGGATGTGAGTGCCGGCCCGGATGTGCAGCCGGGGTGAAGGCTGGGTGGGCGGCGCTTGAACGCTAGGTCGCCCGTTCAAAACAAGTCAATAGCTTCGTTCGTCACAAGCAGGAAAACCGGCGTGACCTTTACTGGTTTGCGACCGTTTTGCGGCGCTTTACGCGATATGAGCAAGGGTGAACTTCGGCCAGACCCTGTTCACTTCGGACGGGACCCCCTAGTCTTCGTTGCGAATCGAAGGAAGTGACCGAAGCAACCGGCCTAAGTGCGTGGGGCCGGGGATCAGGGCGGAGCACAGTAGATGACAGCCTCAGCGGGCGGTACGGAACCGGCGGGCCGTGCGGGTCCCTCCGGTGGTGCGGGTGTGCGGGCCACGGCCGGGGAGGAACCGGGGTCGCGGCGGCACATCCTGCGGCTGGTCTCCTCGGGCCTGGCCAGCTCCCGCGCCGATCTGGTGCGCGAGCTGGGGCTCGCGGCGTCCACGGTCTCGGCCCGCGTGCAGGAACTCGTGGCGGAGGGGCTGCTCACCGAGTCCGGGGAGGGCGCCTCGCGGGGCGGCCGGCGGCCCCGGCTGCTGCGGGCCCGCGCGCTCGACGACGTGGCGCTCGCGGTGGACCTCGGGAGCCATCACGCGCGGCTGGGCGCCGTCGGCCTGGACGGCCGGGTGATCGAGGCCACGGAGCTGCCGCACGATCTGACGGCGGGCCCGGAGCCGGCCGTCGAGTGGCTGGCCGCCCAGGTCGCCGGACTCGCGGCGCGCCAGCGGGCGAGGGGACGCACGGTGCGGGGGCTGGGGGTCGCCTTCCCCGGCCCGGTCGAGGTCGGCACGGGCCGCGTGCTGAGCCCGTCCCGGATGCCGGGCTGGCACCGCCACCCGCTGCGCGCGGTGCTGGAGGAACGGCTCGGGCTGCCGGTCGCGGTCGACAACGACGCCACGATGATGGCGGTCGGGGAGCACGCGGCGGCCCGTCCGGGCCTCGACCATCTCGTGGTGGTCAAGGCGGGGCGCGGTATCGGCTGCGGGGTCATCTCGGCGGGCCGCCCGCACAGCGGGGCGACGGGTTCGGCGGGCGACATCAGCCATGTGCGGGTGGACGCGGCGCAGGACCGGCCGTGCAGCTGCGGGAACATCGGCTGCCTGGAGACGGTCGCCTCGGGCGCCGCGCTGGTGCGCGAACTGGCCCGGCAGGGCGTCGAGGTGGGCTCCACGACGGAGCTGCTGCGGCGCGTCGCGGACGGCGATCCGCAGGCCACGACGCTCGTGCGCACGGCGGGCCGGCACATCGGCTCGGTGCTGTCGGTCGTCGTCAACTTCTTCAACCCGCAGGCCGTGGTGCTCGGCGGCGCGATGGCCACGGCGGAACCGCTGGTCGCGGCGGTGCGCGGGGTGCTCTACGAGCGCTGCCTGCCGCTGGCCACCGCCGACCTGGAGATCACCACGACGGTCACCGGCGCCGACGCGGGCCTGCTCGGCGCGGGCCTGACCGTCCTGGGCCGCGACCTGCCGCCCCCGGCGGCGCCCGCCGCCGGCCCGTCCGAGGCGGCGGTACCCCACCCGTCCGCACCCTCCGCACCTTCCGAACCGTCAGAGGAGAACGCCCCCGTATGACCAGCAGCACGACCGGTACGACGAAGACCGAGCCCGCTCCCACGACGCGCAGGCTGCGCATCGGGATCGGCGGCATCGGCATCGAGTCCTCGACCTTCTGCCCGCACCGCTCCACGACCGAGGACTTCCGCCAGACGCGTGGACAGGCCCTCCTGGACCGCTACACGTGGACGCGGCCCGACGCCGACCTCGCCCGTCTGGTCGAGTGGGTGCCGCTGCTGCACGCGACCTCGCTGCCGGGCGGACCGGTGGAGGCCGAGTCGTATCTGGTCCTGAAGGACGAACTCGTCACCCGCATCCGCGAGGCGGGCCCGCTGGACGGACTCGTCTACGACATCCACGGCGCGATGAGCGTCGTGGGCCTGACCGACGCGGAGGCCGACCTGACCGAGTCGGTGCGCGCCGCGCTGGACTTCGTGGGGACGCCGGAGGGCGGGCGCCCGATGATGTCGACGGCGATGGACCTGCACGGCAACGTCTCGCGCCGCTTCGCCGAGCCGGTCGACCTGCTGACCGCGCACCGCCTCGCCCCGCACGAGGACGCCTGGGAGACCCGGGAGCGCGCCGCCCGCAACCTCGTGCGCTGTCTGCGCGAGGGCAGCCGCCCGCACCGGGCCTGGGTGCAGGTCCCGGTCCTGCTGCCGGGCGAGAAGACCTCGACCCGGCTGGAGCCGGCGAAGTCCCTGTACGCCTCGCTCGCCGGGATCGAGAAGCTGCCCGGCATCCTGGACGCGGCGATGTGGGTCGGCTACGCCTGGGCCGACGAACCGCGCTGCGAGGCGGCCATCGTGGTGACCGGCGAGGACGCCGCGCTGGCCACCGAAGAGGCTCATAAGCTGGCCCGCCGCTACTGGGAGGCGCGCCGCGACTTCGTGTTCGTGGGCCCGACGGGCACGGCCGAGGAGTGCGTGGAGCGGGCGGTGGCCTCGACGAAGCGCCCCTTCCTGATCAGCGACTCGGGCGACAACCCGACGGCGGGCGGCGCGGGCGACCTCGCGTACATGCTGGCCCGGCTGCTGGAGAACGAGGAGCTGCGCTCCGGCCGGGTCACCGCGGTGCACCCCGGCATCACGGACCCGGTGGCCGTCGCCGCGTGCTTCGCCGCCGGGGTGGGCGCCGAGGTGAGCCTGAGCGTCGGCGGCAAGGTCGACCCGCACCACGGCGGCCCCCTGGAGCTGACCGGCACGGTCGTCGCCCTCCAGACCGCCGAGGCCAAGCGCGCCGGTTCGGCGGGCGGCGCGTACGAGCGGGGCTGCGACATGGCGGCGGTGCGCTGCGGCGGGGTCACGGTGATCCTGGTCGAGCGCCGCACCCCCTTCCACACCCTGGCCGACTTCACGGGCCCGGCCGAGGGGGGCCTGGGCATCGACCCGCGCACCTTCGATCTGGTCGTCGTCAAGATCGGCTACCTGGAACCCGAGCTGTACGACATGGCCGCCGACTGGCTCCTGGCCCTGACCCCCGGCGGCGTCGACCAGGACCTCCTGCGCCTGGGCCACCACCGCGTGGTCCGCCCGCTGTACCCCTTCGACGAGGACGCGTACGAGGACGGCGCGGGCCCGGAGCTGAAGCCGGTGGTGCTGGGGCGCGGCTGAGCGGGCGGCACGGAGGGGCGGTGACGGGTACGGGGGCCTGTCACCGCCGTTCCCCGCCGGGGCGGCGGGAGTGCCGCCCGGCAGGCGGGGAAGACACCCCCTCATGAGGACGAGGGAAGCGGCCGAGGTACTGAAGCTCTCCTACGAGGCGTTCGCGCGGGTCGTGCGCTCGCTCGACGAGGACGCCTCCTGGGCGCCGAGCGGCTGCACCGGCTGGGCGGTGCGCGATCTCGTCTTCCACTGCCTGATGGACGCCCAGCGCGGCCTGGTCGCCCTGCACACCCCGGCCCGGGGCCCGGTGGACCGTGACGCGGTGACGTACTGGGCTGACTCGCGGCCCGGCACGGACGGAGCGGCGAACGGGCGCCGCTACGCGCGGGTGTGCGCGGGCATGTTCCGCGAGTTCGACCAGTTGCGGGGGCTGTACCTGGAGACGGCGGCGGCCACGGTCGTCGCCGCGGGAAGGGCCGAGCCGGACCGCCTCGTGGGGACCCAGGGACACGTACTGAGCGCGAGTGACCTGCTGGAGACCCTCACCGTCGAGGCCACGGTGCACCACCTCGACCTCGTGGCCCCTCTGCCGGACGCGCCCGGCCCCTCGGACGCGGGTCTCGCCCGCGTCCGGACCGTGCTGGACGGGCTGCTGGGCCATCCTGTGCCCCTGCCGTGGAGCGACGAGCACTACGCGCGCGCCGCGACCGGCCGGCTGTCGCTCAGCCCCGAGGAACGCGAACTGCTCGGCGCCGACGCCGACCGGTTCCCTGTGTTCGGCTGAGGTCCGGCCGCACCGGCGCGGCCCCCGCTCCCGGGTCGGCCCGGTCTCGCCGGGGTCACAACCACCCCTTCTCGCGCGCGATCCGTACCGCCTCCGCGCGGTTGCGGGCGGCGAGCTTCTGGATCGCGGTGGAGAGGTAGTTGCGGACGGTGCCGTGGGACAGGTGCAGGAGTGCGGCGAGTTCCGCGTTGCCCGCTCCGTCGGCCGCCGCGCGCAGCACCTCGGCCTCGCGCGGGGTCAGCGGGTTCGCGCCCTCGGCGAGGGCGGCGGCGGCCAGGGCGGGGTCGATGACCCGCTCCCCCGCGAGCACCTTGCGTACGGCCTTCGCGAGCTGGGCGGCGGGCGCGTCCTTGACCAGGAAGGCGTCCGCGCCGGCCTCCATGGCGCGGCGCAGGTAGCCGGGCCGGCCGAAGGTGGTGAGGACGAGGACGCGCACGCCGGGCAGCGCGCCACGCAGTTGGCCGGCCGCCTCGATGCCGGTCATGCCGGGCATCTCGATGTCGAGCAGGGCGACGTCCACGGCGTGCTCCCGCGCGGCGGCCAGCACCTCGTCGCCGCGCGCGGCCTGCGCGACGACCTCCATGTCCGGTTCGAGGCCGAGCAGCGCGGCCAGCGCCTCGCGCACCATCGCCTGGTCCTCGGCGAGCAGCAGGCGGATCGGGGGCTCAGCGGATGCGGCCGTCATGGCGTCGAGCCTAGAGGTACCCGGGCCGTCAGCAGGAACCCCTGCGCCGAGCGGGCGCCGAGGCGGGGCCCGGCGGGGCGGGCCGGGCCCGATTCGAGGGTGCCGCCGGTCTGGTCGAGGCGTTCGGCCAGGCCGGTCAGTCCGTTGCCGTGGGGCGCGGTCCCCGGCCCCCGGCCGTCGTCCTCGACGCGCAGTTCCAGGTACGGCCCGTCCAGGCTGTGCCGCGCGGCGAGGGTCACGAGGCAGCGGCCGGCACCGCTGTGCCGTACGACGTTGGTGACCGCCTCGCGCAGCACCCACGCGAGGGCCGCCTCCCGCTCCCCGTCGAGCCGCCCGTCGCCGTCCGGCAGCGGCACGTCGAGCGGGACCTCCGGGGTGATCCCGGCGGCGCGCAGCGCGACGGCGGCCCCGGCGAGTTCGTCGCGCAGGGTGGGTCTGCGGTATCCGCTCACCGCCTCCCGGACGTCCGCGAGGGACTGCCGGCTGACCTGCTCGATCTCGCGGATCTGCTGGGCCGCGGCCTCCGGGCGGACGTCGATCATGCGGCCGGCGAGTTCGCTCTTGAGGGTGATGAGGGACAGGGAGTGGCCGAGCAGGTCGTGCAGGTCGCGGGCGAGCCGCAGCCGTTCCTCGTTGGCGGCGAGCTGGGCGACGGTCGCCCGCGCCCGCCGCAACTCCACCGTCGTCCGCACGAGGACGCGTACCCCGGTCATCGCGAAGCCGCCCAGCAGGGTCGGGACGACCAGCCCGGCGTCGGGGCGGGCGCCGGTCGCCGTCGGCAGGACGACGCCGAGCGCGGCCGTCACGAGCACCGCGACCCGCGCCTGGCCCAGCGGCAGCGCCGCGCCGCAGGACACCGCGAGGTACACGAGCAGCACGAGCCAGGACTCGCCGAGCGTCAGCGGGAGCAGCACCGCGAGGACGCACACGCCCGCGAGCAGAAACAAGGTGCGGCCCGTGGCCGGGGGCTTCGTCGTGTTGCGGGCGACGAGAGCGAGGTAGAGGCCGACGAACGCGAGCAGTCCGGCCCAGCCGCCGAGCAGCGCCCAGCCGGTGTGGTCCCCGGTGAGCAGGTCGGAGAACGGGTCGGCGAGGAAGACCAGCCAGATGACGACCCACAGCCACCGGCCGGGGACTTCGCTCCGGTCGCGCGGCAGGCGGCCCAGCAGCGCCGAGGGGCCGGCCGTCGGGAGCAGGGCCGCCGGCCGGCGCAGCGCGGCGCCGGCGCGGGCCGCGAGCCGGCGCCCGGGGCGGGACGGCCCGGAGGGGCCCGCCCCGGGCGCCGGGGAGCTGGAGGCGTTCACGCCTTCAGGGTGTCCTTCCGGTAGAGGCGGGCGGCGCCCGCGACGAAGACCAGCAGGTAGGCGAGGAGGACCAGGACGTCCCTCAGATGCGGGGCGCCGCCCGCCTCCACGGCCTGTCCCAGCGCCGCGTACGCCCGGGTCGGCATCCAGTCCGCGATGTCCTGGAGCCAGTGCGGGAAGTTGGTGCTCGGCAGCCACAGACCGCCCAGCATCGACAGCCCGAAGTAGATCAGCATGGTGAGCGGGCGCACCGCGTCCCCGGTGGCGAGGTAGCCGACGGCGACGCCGAGCGCGGCGAACACGAGGCTGCCGGCCCAGATCAGCCCGAGCAGCGCGAGCCACTGCCAGGCGTCGAGACGTACGCCCTTGACGGTCGCGCCGACGACGAGGACCACGAGGATCGAGGGCAGGCTCACGACGGCGGCCGAGGCCATCTTGCCGAGGACGTAGCCGTGTCCGGGCAGCGCGGTGAGCCGCAACTGCCGCACCCAGCCCTTCTCGCGCTCCTTGGCGATCTGTTCGCTGTTGCCGACCAGTACGGCGGTGAGCGCCCCGAAGGAGGCCATGGACACCATGAAGTAGGCGGGCAGCCCGAGCCCCGAGTCCCCCACCGTGACGTCCTCACCCTGTCCGGCGGTGATCACCAGGAACAGCCCGGCCGGGTAGACGAGCGAGAAGAACAGGAACTTCTTGTTGCGCAGGGCGCGGGTGACCTCCAGGCGCACGAGGGCGGTGGTCCGGGAGAGGGCCCCGGTGGCGCGCGGGCGCGGGGCGGCGCCGCTTTCCGGGCGCCCGGCCTCGCCACCGGCGGTGACCGCCTCCGTGCCGGGGTGCTCCGTGCCGAGTTCGTCGGTGCTCATACGGTCGTGGCCTCCTCGGCCGAGGTGATCGCGACGAAGGCCTGCTCCAGTCCGAGCCCGGCCACTTCGAGGTTGCGCGGGTAGACCGTCCCGAGGGCGTACAGCGCGTGGACGGTCGCGTCGGCGTCCCGCGACTGGATGCGCACCGAGCGGCCGGAGACGTCGAGGGACACGAGTTCCGGCAGGCCGCGCAGGCCGGCCACGGTCTCCTCGTTCGCGGGTTCCGCGAGGTCGAAGCCGATCCGGCGGGCCCCGGCCCTGGCCTTGATCTCGGCGGCGGTGCCGTCGGCGATCAGCCGGCCCCGGTGCAGGACGAGGACCCGGTCGGCGATCGCGTCGGCCTCCTCCAGGTAGTGCGTGGCGAACAGCACGGTGCGGCCCTCGTCGGCCTGCTGCCGCATCGTCGCCCAGAACGCCTGCCGGGCGCTCACGTCCATGCCGGTCGTCGGCTCGTCGAGTACGAGGAGGTCGCAGGCCCCCGCCGTGGCGAGCGCGAACCGCACGCGCTGCTCCTGGCCGCCGGAGAGCTTGTTGACCTTCTGGCCGGCGATGCGGGTGATCCCGGCGGCGGCCATGACGTCGGCGACGGGGTACGGACGCGGGTGCAGGTCGACGGCGAGTCTCACGAGTTCGCGCACCGTCACCTCGTCCATCAGCCCGCCGCTCTGCAGCATCGCGCCGACCCCGCCCCGCGCGACGGCCGAAGCGGGGTCGGTGCCCAGCACCCGGACGGTGCCGCCGTCCGGGCGGCGCAGGCCCAGCAGCAGGTCGAGGGTCGAGGACTTGCCGGCGCCGTTCGGCCCGAGCAGGGCCACGGTCTGGCCCGGGTACAGGTCGAGGCTGAGCCCGGACACGGCCCGGACCTCGCCGTAGCTCTTGGTCACCTGATCGAAACGCACGACGGGGTCGGGCTGCCGCGCTCCGGCGGTCGTAGCGGTCGTTTCCTTCATGTCCACGAGAGTGCCTGCCGCCGGGGCCGGCCGGGCAGTGCCGCACGTCGTGGAACCGCGATGACAGATGTCATGGGTGAGGGGGGGTGGACAGTACGGGCGAGGGCCCCGGCGGTCGCCGGGGCCCTGGGCACAGACGCGCGGGCTGTGGCTAGTCGGCGTTCGTGTCGATGACGCCGACGCGCTGGGCCGGGGTCTTGCCGAGCAGCGCCTTGCGCAGCGCGCCCGCCACGTCCTGCGGGGTGACCGGCGTCTTCTGCCCGGTGCCGCGTGTGACGAGGACGCCGTCGAAGGTCGTCCCGTACAGCTCCTTGAGCGCCTTCGTGTCGTAGGTGTCCACGAGCTTGCCGCCGACCGCCTTGACGCCGAGGATCTTCGGCAGCGAGCGGTCCGGGCCGAACTGGATCGAGACGCCGCCCGCGCGGACCGTGACCAGCCCGGACATCGCCGGCTCGGCGAAGTCCTTCATCATGCGGTCCACCTCGGACCTGGACACCTGCGGCTGGTGCTCGGTCAGCGGCAGCCGCACCGTGGCCGGTTTGCCCGTCTGCACCTGATCCCGGTACGCCGTGGACAGCACGTCCATCGACTTGTCGACGTCGAGGGTCCGGCCGGCCCGGCCGTAGACCGGGGTGGCCTTGCCGGGGGAGAAGGTGATCGTGCCCTCGCGCGAGGTGCCCGAGGTGCCCGCGACCCGGGTCAGGGAGTCCGCGAGCTTCTCCTCGTCGACCGGCATGACCGGCTGTACGACGCGCTCTCGGCCGATGAGCGAACCGAACACCGACACCGGGTTGTAGTCGCTGGTCGCGGCGGAGCGGACGGTGGCCTGGCTGTCGAGTGTCAGCCCGGACTTGTCGGGCTTGAGGCTCGCCTCCTTGCCGTCCACGTCGAGGGTGACGGGCGCGAGGGTGCGCTTGCCGAGCGTCGACTCCAGCTTGTTGACCGCCTCGTCCCGGGTGCCGCCGCCGATGTCCACACCGAGCACGGTGGTGCCCTTGGGCACGTCGGAACGGTTCATCAGCAGGCCCGCGCCGTAACCACCCGCGGCCACGACGACCACGAGGCCGACGAGCAGGCCGAGCTTGCTGCGGCCCTTCTTCTTGGCCTTGGGCGCCGGGGCGGGCGCGGGGACCGGGGCGACGGGCTCGGCGAGCGGCTCCGGGAAGCGGGCCGCCCCGCCGGGGCCGTCGAAACCGGCGGGCGCCTGCGGGCCGGGCACGACCGGGTCCTGGCGCATCGTCACCCGGTCGGCCGGGCCCCGGTTCACGGGCCCCGGGGGGACGACGGGGATACCGCTCGTGAGGGTGTCCCCGGACACCTGTCCGTCCGGGTGCCCGATCGGGCCGCCGGGCCGGCCGCTCCGGGGGCCGGGCGGCGTGTCGGGGTTCTGCGGGGTCAGGACCGCCGTGTCGTCGCCCATCCAGGGGGCGGTGGGCGGCGTCTGCGCGCCGCCGGGCTGCCCCGGGGCGCGGGGTCCGGGCTGCTGCGGGCCACGCTGACCGGGCTGGCCGGGCTGGCCCTGCTGTCCGGGCCGGCGCGGGGCGCCCGCGCCCTCGTGGGGCGCGCCTCCGTTGCGCGGACGGCTCGGCAGCGGGTTCTGCGCGGTGGTCTCCGGGGAGGGGGCGACCGGGCCGTGGCCGGGCGCGCGGCCCGCCTGGGGGCCGCCGGGGCGTGGACCGCCCGCGTCGCCGGGGGCGTTCCCGCCGCCGGGTACGGGGCCCTGTCCGCGCGCGCCGCCGGACCCGGGGGTGCCGGTGGCGCCGAGCGGGCCCTCCGCGAGCGCCCGCGACACGTCGAAGGAGCCGGAGCCGCCCTGCGCGCCGCCGCCCGGCACGGGGGTGCCCCCGGCGGGAGTGGCGGAACCGCCTTGCGGCGCCGGGCCGTTGCCGGCCGCGGGAGCGGCCGGGCTCGGCGTGTTGCCGCCCCGGGTACCGCCCTTGCGGGGAGCGAACCAGTCGCTCGGGGGCGGCTTCTCCTCGGGGGGAGCGGGGGCCGGGCCCGGGTCGGGCGCGGCGGGCCGCGGCTCGGTGCGCTCGGCGGGGGGCTCGGCCGCGGGCGGCCGGCTGCCCTCCTCCTTCTTCTTCTGCTGTTCCACCATGGGCGTGCGCAGCACGACGGGCGGGATCGGACGGGACCCGGGGATGTTGATCCTGATCCGGGTCGTCATCGTCGTCTCGGTCCTGCGCTCCTCCGGCTGCTGAGCGCCGTCGGGACCGTCCGCACGCGAGCGGCTCGCGTCCGGTGCCCCGGACGTCTCCCGCTCGTCCTGTTCGCCCTGGGCCGGGGAACCGTACGGGGGTGTCCCCGAGGGGTACGCGGCCGCGCCACGTCCCTGGGGGCCGGAGGACGAACTCTCAGTTTCACGACTCAAGGCAGGTTCTCCCTGGTTGGCTCCACCGCCCGCGCGCCCCTCGCGAGGGGTCCCCGGCTCAAGGTGGGGGTGGCCCGGCGGCGCGCACCACCATACTGGCCGTACGGGCCTTTCCGACCGGCACTGCCGGTGAAGCGGGGACAGCCGGTGCGCTCAAGTGGTACGTCATTTGCCAAGTCGGGCGGCGGGCCCACCTGGAGAGGACGATCTTCCCAGGGTGGCACACATCACAGCGACCACCATCCCGCCGAGCAGGAACACGTACGAGCCGAGGCCCGCGCCGAACGCGTAGTCGCCCTCCGGACGGGTCGTCGTCAGCAGGATGACGACGATCAGCCAGCCGGCCCCGGGGACGAGTCCGCCCGCCCGGTTGTCGAGGGCGAGCGATCCGGCGCGGCCGACCCCGGCCAGGCCGGCGAGGGCGAGGACGAGGCCGCCGGGCGGCCAGGCCGCCTGGACGAGGGCGCCCGCGATCCCGACGAGCGCGCCGAGCACGAGCAGCAGGACGTAGCCGGCGATCCGCGCGGGCCGGGGCGGCTGGGCGAGGAAACCACCGGCGGGGGCGGTGCGCTGGGCGGGCACCTTGGGCCGGGGAGCCGGCGGGGGCGTCGGCGGGGTCATCGGGGGGTCTCCTCTGCGTCCGCCGGGCCGGTGTGGCCCGGTCCGGTGCCCGGTCCGGGCGCCGCGGACAGGTCCGCCCCGGCCTGGGGCAGCCCGGCGAACAGGTCGCTCTCGCGGACGCCGGGCGCCGCGCCGGGGGTGCCGCGCACGACCTCGTAGTACTCGACGCCGAACAGGGGCTGGGCCTGGTTGTTGGACAGGGCGAACAGGGGTTCGGCGACGCTGATCTGGGTGGCGTGGGCGCGCATCGCGGCGATCTTCGCGGCCAGGTGGGCCCGGCCGTCGATCTCCGTGGTGACGGAGGACTCGGGCACGACGCCCGGCAGGTCGTCCACGGCGGCGAAGGTCTCGAAGGGGCTGTCCGCGAGCGCCTGTCCGGCCCGCGCGAAGGCCGCCTCCACGACGGGCCGGGGCATCCGGTTCCAGTAGATCTTGGCGATCCGGTGCGGCGGGTGGCCGCCGGGACGCGGATCGGGCCCGGCGGCGAGTTCGGCGGCCCGCATCGCGACCCGGTGGGCCTGGATGTGGTCGGGGTGGCCGTAGCCCCCGTGCGGGTCGTAGGTGATCAGGACCTGCGGACGGACCTCGCGGATGATGTCCACGAGCAGTCCGGCGGCCTCGTCGACCGGGGTGGACCAGAAGGAGCCGGGCCGGTCGTTCTGCGGGGTGCCCATCATCCCCGAGTCGCGGTAACGGCCCGGACCGCCGAGGAAGCGGTGGTCGGCGACGCCGAGTTCGCGCATGGCGGCGGCGAGTTCACCGGTCCGGTAGGTGCCGAGCCGGTCCTCGCGGTCCGCGGCGAGCGCCCCGAGCGAGGGCGGGATGACCTCGCCCTCCTCACCGAGGGTGCAGGTCACGAGCGTGACCTGGACTCCGGCCGCGGCGTACGCGGCCATCGTGGCGCCGTTGTTGATCGACTCGTCGTCCGGGTGCGCGTGGACGAGCAGGAGGCGGCGGGGCGGTTCCGTCATGGGGCAAGCCTACGAGGCCGGGCCGTCCCGGGCCCGACGCCCCCGTCGCCGCGCCGCCCTCCCGTGCCGCGCGCCGCTGATCACGGGCGCCCGGCACGGGTAGCCGCACTCCGGGTCAGAACTTGATGTCGCCGAGCATCCCGGCGACGTTGTTCGTGAGGTCCCTGATGGTGGGGGCGATCGAGGAGCCGGCCAGGAAGAAGCCCAGCAGGACGCAGACCACCGCGTGCCCACCTTTCAGGCCCGACTTCCTGACGAGCAGGATGACGATGATCAGCAGCAGCACGACCGCCGAAATCGAGAGCGCCACGGCGGCTCACCTCCCATGCTCGCGAAGACACGCAGGACACAGCCGGCCCCGCCACGCCCCGGCCCGACGTCGGCGGGTTCATACCCACCATGCGCTACGGATCATAACTATGAGTGGCGCCGCATGACTCGTCGCATCGGAGCATGAGGGGCGCATGGACCTCCGGCATGGGCCAACTGAGGGGCCCTCGGCCCGTCGGGGAGCGCGCGGGACGGCCTATTCTCTGCCGAATGACGACCGAGCCCGTGAGTTTCCCCCGCCAGTTCGCCCGCACGCTGAGATTCACGCTCGGCGCTCCCCGGACGGTGACCGTCTCCCCGGACGGGGAACGGGTCGTGTTCCTGCGCTCCCGTTCGGGGACCGATCGCTCACATGTGCTGTGGGTACGCGACCTCGTCGGCGGCGCGAAGGGCGGGGAGCGGGCCGTCGCCGATCCCGCCGCGCTGCTGGGCGGGGGCGCGGAGCGGCTCTCGGCGCGCGAGCGGGCGCGGCGCGAGCGCTCGCGCGAGGGCGGCGCGGGAATCGTGGGGTACGCGACGGACGCGGCCGTCGAGCACGCCGTCTTCGCCCTGTCCGGACGGCTGTTCACGACCGATCTGCGCGCGGGCACGAGCCGTGCGCTCTCCGTGCCCGGCCCGGTGATCGACCCGCGTCTGTCGCCCGACGGCCGGCACGTCTCGTACGTCTCCGGGGGCGCCCTGCGGGTGGCCGGCACCGACGGCGGGCGGGACGGGGCGCTCGCCGAGCCGGAGTCGCAGACCGTGACGTACGGGCTCGCGGAGTTCGTCGCGGCGGAGGAGATGTCCCGCACCCGCGGCCACTGGTGGTCCCCGGACTCCGACCGGCTGCTGGTGGCGCGGGTGGACGACGCCCCGGTCGCGCGCTGGTGGATCGCCGATCCCGCGCACCCGGACCGGGAGCCGGCCCAGGTCGCGTACCCGGCGGCCGGCACCGCGAACGCCGAGGTCCGGCTGTTCGTCCTGGACCTGCGGGGCGAGCGGACCGAGGTGCTGTGGGACCGGGCCCGCTATCCGTACCTGGCGCGCGTGCACTGGTCCCCGGCGGGTTCCCCGCTGCTGCTCGTGCAGTCCAGGAACCAGCGCGAGGCCCTGTACCTGGCGGTGGACCCGGACACCGGGACGACCCGCATGGTGCACGCCGACGGGGACCCGGACTGGGTCGAGCTGCATCCGGGGGTGCC
Organism: Streptomyces sp. NPDC007088; assembly: GCF_042869355.1. Taxonomy (NCBI): domain Bacteria; kingdom Bacillati; phylum Actinomycetota; class Actinomycetes; order Kitasatosporales; family Streptomycetaceae; genus Streptomyces; species Streptomyces sp. NPDC007088. The sequence continues at coordinate 116,863 of NZ_JBIAFO010000002.1, read as the reverse complement.
GGTCTGGAGCCCGCGAGGGCAGCTCGTGCGGATCGCGGACGAGGGCGGGGCGCGGGTCCTCGCGGTCGGCGACCGGCTGCTGACCGGGCCGAAGCTGCATGTGCGCGCGGTCCTGGACGCCGGTGAGCGGGACCTGCTGATCTCGGCCTCGGCCGGCGTGGCGGCCCAGGAGCCGGAGACCGGGGAGATCCACGTCTATCAGGTCAACGAGCTGGGGACGCGCCGCCTTTCGCAGGGCCCGGGGGTGCACACGGCGGTGCGCTCGGGCGGGGTGACGGTCCTGAGTTCCGCGCGTCCCGACCGTCCGGGCGCGCAGCACACGGTGCTGCGGGACGGCGTGGAGGTGGCCCGGCTCGGCTGTTACGCGGACACGCCGGTGCTGGCGCCGCGCGTGACGCTGACGGTGGCGGGTGAGCGGCGTGTCCCGGCGGCGGTGCTGCTGCCGCGCTCGTACCGGGAGGGCGAGGGTCCGCTCCCGGTGCTGATGGACCCGTACGGCGGTCCGCACGGGCAGCGCGTACTGGCCGCGCACAACCCGCACCTGACCTCGCAGTGGTTCGCCGACCAGGGTTTCGCGGTGGTCGTCGCGGACGGCCGGGGCACCCCGGGGCACTCGCCGGCCTGGGAGAAGTCGGTCAGGAACGCGCTGACGCTGAGCCTGGAGGATCAGGTGGACGCGTTGCACGCGCTCGCGGAGCGGTTCCCGCTGGATCTCGGGCGGGTCGCGATCCGGGGCTGGTCCTTCGGCGGCTACCTCGCGGCGATGGCGGTGCTGCGCCGCCCCGACGTGTTCCACGCGGGCGTGGCGGGCGCCCCGGTCTCGGACCTGCGGCTGTACGACACGCACTACCAGGAGCGCTACCTCGGCGATCCGAACACACAGCCGGAGGTGTACGCGGCGAACTCGCTGATCACCGACGAGGGTCTGTCGCAGGCCGCGGACCGGCACCGGCCGCTCATGGTGATCCATGGTCTCGCCGACGACAACGTCGTGGTCGCGCACAGTCTGCGGCTGTCCTCGGCGCTGCTCGCGGCGGGCCGTCCGCACGAGGTGCTCCCGCTGTCGGGGGTCACGCACATGACCCCGCAGGAGCAGGTCGCGGAGAACCTGCTGCTGTTCCAGGTCGCCTTCCTGAAGCGGTCCCTGGGCCTGGACTGAGGGTCTTGCCCCCACCGGGCGCTCAGGCGCCCGGTGGGGCGGGCACCGGCTCGGCCGGGGGCCGGGCCGGGCGGGCGCCCGGCAGCAGCAGCGCGAGGACGACGAGGCCGGCGAGGACGTGGAACAGCGTGCTGGCCAGCGAGAGCTGCACGCGCGGGGAGGCGTCGAGGGTGCCGTCGAACTGCTGGAAGCGGACGGCGACGGACAGCCGGACCAGTCCCCAGGCGAGGACCATCGCGGCGGCCACGGTGCCGAGCGCGCGGCTGAAGGTGGCGCGGGCCAGCGCGGCGAGGCCCGCGAGGAGCGCGAGGAAGACGAGGACCGCCATCCACCAGCCGCGCGGGGTGCTGAGCAGGGAGAGCGTCGTGTTGCGGCTGCCGAGCAGCATCGAGCGGTACGCGATCCAGCCGTAGTCCCCGGCCCGGTCGGCCTCCCAGGCGGCGAACAGCGCGGCGCACGCGATCAGGAGCGCTCCGGCGGTGCGCGCGGCGGCGGGGGCGGGGCGGTCGGGGATCTCGGCGCGGGCCCGGGGCGCGCGGCGGCCGAGGGCGGCGGTCAGCAGGAGGGCGGCGCCCAGCAGCAGGCTCGCGACGGTCGTGGCGTAGGCGCGGGCGTGCAGGGCGCTTCCGGCCCACACCCCGGTCCAGCCCTGGCCGAGCAGCCACAGGGAGGGCAGCCGCAGGACGAGGGCGGCGGTGCCGGCGGCGGCGAGCGCGGCGGCCGCCGAGGCGGAGCGCGGGACGCGGGACGCGGCGAGCGCGCACACGACGCACAGCACCCCGTCGGTCAGTGAGGTGACCTGGACGGCGCCGCCGGAGGAGGCGGCCGGACTGCCCGCCCAGCGCCACCACACCTGGCCCGCGCCGGGGGCGAGGACCGCGTCGCGCACGATCCAGGCGAGGGACAGCAGGGCGAGCAGCGCGCACCCGCAGGTGCCGAAGAGGCGTGCGCCGCGGCCGAGCGTCTGTGGCTGTCCCATGAGTCCGGATACTCCCCCGGGGCCCCGGAGCCGACAAGGGCGGGGTGGTCTCGCGGTGGCGGCGAGCGCGGACGGGTGGGGCGGGCGGGCCGGGCGGGCCGACCTCGGCGGACCCCGGACACGGCGACCGGCCGGAGCGACATGGCGCGCTCCGGCCGGTCTACGGCACCCGCACGGCCGTACGTGGAACACCTTGTCGCGTCCGTATATCGGTGTGGCGTCGCCGGAGTTGCCTGCGTGTTAAGCCGCTCCGGCAGACGGGGGACGCGCGTTCCCGGCGGGCCGCGCCCCGCGTCCGGGAGGGCTGGCGGCCGGGGTTCAGTCGCTCGGGACGATCTGCTTCTCCTCGGCGAAGTGGCAGGCCGAGGGGTGTGCGGCGGGGATCTGCCGGCCCTGGAACCACGGCGGGACCGCGAGCAGGGGGTCCTCGACGGCGCATTTGTCCTGGGCCTTGAAGCAGCGCGTGCGGAAGTGGCAGCCGGAGGGCGGGTTGGCCGGGGAGGGCACGTCCCCGGTGAGGATGATGCGTTCGCGGCTCTCCCGGGCCTCCGGGTCGGGGACCGGTACGGCGGACAGCAGCGCCTGCGTGTACGGGTGGGTGGGGTGCTCGTAGATCTCTTCCTCGGTCCCGGTCTCCACGATGCGGCCGAGGTACATGACGGCGACCCGGGTGGAGATGTGCCGGACGATGGACAGGTCGTGCGCGATGAAGACGTAGGAGAGGTCGAACTCGCTCTGGAGCTTCTCCATCAGGTTGATGACCTGGGCCTGCACGGACACGTCGAGCGCCGAGACGGGTTCGTCGGCGACGATGATCTCGGGGCGCAGCGCGAGTCCGCGGGCGATGCCGATGCGCTGGCGCTGGCCGCCGGAGAACTGGTGCGGGTAGCGGTTGATGTACTCGGGGTTGAGCCCGACGACGTCCAGCAGCTCCTGCACCCGCTTGCGGCGCGAGCCCTTCGGCGCCACCTCGGGGTGGATCTCGTAGGGCTCCCCGATGATGTCGCCCACCGTCATACGCGGGTTGAGCGAGGTGTACGGGTCCTGGAACACCATCTGGATGTTGCGGCGCACCGCCTTGAGCGCCCGGCCGGAGAGCCGGCTGATGTCCTCGCCCTTGTAGCGGATGGCCCCGGCGGTGGGCTCCTCCAGGTGGACGAGCATCTTGGCGACGGTGGACTTCCCGCAGCCGGACTCACCGACCACGCCGAGGGTCTCGCCCTGGCCGAGGTCGAAGTCGACGCCGTCCACGGCCTTGACCGCGCCGACCTGCTTCTTGAAGACGATGCCCCGGGTCAGCGGGTAGTGCTTGGCCAGACCCCGTACCTCCAGGACGGGCGCCCCGGCGGCGAAGGAGTTCTCGGCCTGGGCCCTGGCCATCAGCCGGGCCGCCTCGCGGCCCTCACGGCGGGCCTCCTTGCGTGAACCGTGCTCATCGCGACGCATCGAGGGTCTCCTCCCAGAAGTGGCACGCGCTGCGGCGGGTCGGGGACACCTCGTAGAGCGGCGGGTCGTCGTGGCGGCACACCTCGCGGGCGCGCGGGCAGCGCGGGTGGAAGGCGCAGCCGGGCGGGATGTGCATGAGGTTGGGCGGCAGCCCCTGGATCGCGTAGAGGTCCTGGCCCTTCTGGTCGAGCCGCGGGATCGACTTGAGCAGGCCCTCGGTGTAGGGGTGGGCGGGCGCCTTGTAGATCTCGTGGACGGGGGCGTGCTCGACGATCCGGCCGGCGTACATGACGGCGATCTTGTCGGCGACGTCGGCGACCACCCCGAGGTCGTGGGTGATGAGGATGAGCCCCATGTGCAGTTCGCGCTGGAGTTCCGCGAGCAGGTCCATGACCTGGGCCTGCACGGTCACGTCGAGGGCGGTGGTGGGCTCGTCCGCGATGATCAGCTTGGGCTCCAGGGCGAGCGCCATGGCGATCATGATGCGCTGGCGCATCCCGCCGGAGAACTGGTGCGGGTACTGGCGTACGCGTTCCTTGGCGGCCGGGATGCGTACCCGGTCCATGAGTTCGACGGCCTTGGCGCGCGCGTCCTTGCGGGACATGCCGCGGTGCACGGTGAACATCTCGCCGAGCTGCTGGCCGACGGTGAGGACCGGGTTGAGGGAGGACAGGGCGTCCTGGAAGATCATGGCCATCTGGGCGCCGCGGACCTTGCGCCGCTGGTCCTCCTTGAGTTTCAGCAGGTCGCGGCCCTCGAACAGGATCTCGCCGCCGGTGATCTTCCCGGGGGGCACGTCGAGGATGCCCATGACGGCCTGGGCGGTCACGGACTTGCCCGAGCCGGACTCGCCGAGCACGGCCAGGGTCTCCCCCGCGTCGACGGCGTAGCTGACCCCGTTGACGGCCTTGGCGACGCCGTCCCTGGTGTGGAACTCGACGTGCAGGTCACGTACTTCCAGCAGCATGGGCGGGCTCCTCAGCGCAGCTTGGGGTCGAGGGCGTCGCGCACCGCGTCGCCGAGCATGATGAAGGCGAGCACCGTGATGGCCAGGGCTCCGGCGGGCCACAGCAGCATGTGCGGGGCGTTGCGCACGTTGGCGGAGGCCTCGGAGATCATGATTCCCCAGGAGACGGTGGGCGGTTTGAGGCCGACGCCGAGGAACGAGAGCGTGGCCTCCAGCGCGATGTAGGTGCCCAGCGCGATGGTCGAGACGACGATGACCGGGGAGACGGCGTTGGGCGCGATGTGCCGCAGCAGCATCCGGGAGTTGGAGGAGCCGAGGGCGCGCGCGGCCTGGACGTAGTCGTTCTGCTTCGCGGTGATGACCGAGCCGCGGGCGATACGGGAGACCTGGGGCCAGCCGAGCAGCACGATGAAGCCGATCACCGGCCACACCGTCGCGGAGGTCACGACGGACAGCAGGACGAGCCCGCCGAGGACCACGGGGATCGCGAAGAAGATGTCGGTGATCCGGGAGAGGATCGCGTCCCAGAACCCGCCGAAGAAGCCGGCCAGACCGCCGAGCACCGAGCCGAGCAGGGCGACCCCGATCGTCGCGCACACGCCGACCTCGACCGAGGCGCGGGCCCCGTGCACGGTGCGGGTGTAGACGTCGCAGCCCTGGTTGTCGAAGCCGAAGGGGTGCCCGGGGGTGGAGCCCTTCTGCGCGTTGGACAGGTCGCAGGAGAGCGGGTTGCCCGGCGCGATCGAGGAGGGCCAGATCGCGATGAAGACCAGGAAGAGGATGACGAGGCCCGAGATGATGAAGACCGGGTTGCGCCGCAGGTCGCGCCAGGCGTCGGACCACAGGCTGCGGGGCTTGGCGGCGGGCCCGCGCCCCTCGGGGCCGCCCTCGGCGACCGTCTCCAGGCTGGTCGCCTCGCTGCCCGCGAGGTCCGCCGCCCCGCCGAGGCCCGCCCCGCTGATGGCGTCGCGCCCGCTGGGGACGTTGTCTTGTGGCTCAGGCATACCGGATCCTCGGGTCGAGAACGGCGTACAGGAGGTCGACGACGAGGTTCGCCACCAGGAAGACCAGGACGAGGATCGTCACGAAACCGACGACCGTCTGCGTGTTCTGCCGCAGAATGCCCTGGTAGAGCTGGAAACCGACGCCGTGGATGTTGAAGATGCGCTCGGTGACGATCGCCCCGCCCATGAGGGCGCCGATGTCGGTGCCGATGAAGGTCACCACGGGGATCAGCGAGTTGCGCAGCAGGTGGCGGATGATCACCCGGTGGCGGGGCAGTCCCTTGGCGGTGGCGGTGCGTACGTAGTCGGCGCGGCGGTTCTCCGCGATGGAGGTCCTGGTCAGCCGGGTGACGTAGGCGAGGGAGACCGAGGCGAGCACGAGGCCGGGCAGGATCAGTTCGTCGAAGGGGGCCTCGGAGGACACGGCGGGTTTGATCCAGCCCCATTTCACGCCGAGCAGCAGCTGGAGCAGCAGGCCGGTGACGAAGGTGGGCACGGAGATGACCACGAGGGTCAGCAGGAGGATGCCGGTGTCCACGGGCCGGCCCCGGCGCAGTCCGGTGAGGACGCCGAGCGTCACCCCGATGACGATCTCGAAGACGATCGCGATGATCGTGAGCCGGATGGTGACGGGGAAGGCGGTGCCGATCAGCTCGGTGACCTTCTGCCCGTTGAAGGCGGTGCCGAAGTCGCCGGTGAAGACGTTGCCCATGTAGGTCAGGTACTGCTGCCACACGGGCTTGTCGAGGCCGAGGTCCCGGCGCAGCTGGGCGGCGGTCGAGGGGTCGCACTGGCGGTCCCCGCACAGTCCCGCGACGGGGTCGCCCATCACGTTCACCATCAGGAAGATGAGCAGCGTGGCGCCGATGAACACCGGGATCATCTGCAGCAGACGCCGGATCACATAACGTCCCATGGACAGCTCCGGGGTTGGGTGCGTGGCCCGGCGGGCGGTGCCGGTTCCGGGCCCCGGCCCGGCGCACCGGGGGGTGCGCGGGGCCGGGGGCCCGGCGGGTGCGCGGGGGCGGTGGGGCCGGGCGCGCGGCCGCCGGGCCGGGTGCGGGGCCGGGGCCGGTGGGTTTCGCCGGCCGGTCAGTTGACCTTGATCTCGTTGTAGACCGGGACGCTGAACGGGTTCAGTGCCACGTTGGAGACCCGGTCCGAGTAGCCGGCGCTGCCGTTCTGGTACCAGAGCGGGATCGCGCCCATGTCGTCGCGGAGCACGCCCTCGGCGTCCTGGAAGGTCTTGACGGCCTTCGCGGTGTCGGTCTCGCCGTTGGCCTGGTTGACGAGCTTGTCGAACTTCTTGCTGGAGTACAGGCCGTCGTTCGAGGAGGCGTTGGTGAAGTACAGCGGCTCCAGGAAGTTCTGGATCAGCGGGTAGTCCATCTGCCAGCCGGCCCGGAAGGGGCCGGGCATCTTGTGCTGGCCGATCTTGTTGCGGAAGTCCGCGAAGGTCCCGGTGGGGTTGCCCACGCACGCCTTGTCGTTCTTGAGGGCGTTGTTGATGCTGTTGCAGACCGCGTCGATCCACTCGCGGTGGCTGCCGGTGTCGGCGTTGTAGCCGAGCTTGACCTGCCCGCCGGGGATGCCGCCGGCCTCCTGGACGAGCCTGCGCGCCTCGGCCGGCTTGTACTCGCACGCCTCCCCGCACAGTCCGGGCTTGTAGCCGCCGTCCTCGCCGAGCACCGGGGAGGTCCAGTCGGTCGCCGGGGTGCGGGTCTTCTGGAAGATCGTCTCGGTGATCTGCTTGCGGTTGATCGCCATCGACAGGCCCTTGCGCAGCTGCGCGCTCTTCGGCCCGCTCCACCCCTTGTCGTAGAAGGGGAAGGCGAGGGTCTGGATGATCCCGGCGGGCGTGTTCAGGTACCGGTCGCCGAGGTCGCTCTTGACGTTCTTGAGCTGCGAGGCCGGGATGTCGTCGACGACGTCGAGGTTGCCCGCGGTCAGGTCCGTGTAGGCGGTGTTGTTGTCCGTGTAGACCTTGAGGTCGATCCCACCGTTGCGCGCCTTGTCCGGCCCCGGGTAGCCGTCCCACTTCCGCAGCTTCATCTGCGAGCCCTTGGCGTAGGACTGGATGGTGTAGGGGCCGTTCCCGACGGGCTTGGAGAGCCACTGGTCGTGGTTCTTGAAGAAGGACTCGGGCAGCGGCGCGAAGGCGGCGTAGCCGAGCGTCTCGGGCCAGGTGGAGAACTTCTGGCTGAGCTTGACGCTGAAGGTGCGCGCGCCGGTGACCTTGAGCCCGGACAGCGTCTGCGCCTTGGGGGTGCCGGAGGCCGGGTGGACCTGATCGTAGCCGTCGATGTACCCGAAGAAGTACGCGTTCTTCTGGTTGTTCTTCAGGTTCGCCCCGTAGTTCCAGGCGTCCACGAAGGACTTCGCGGTGACCTTCTCGCCGTTGGAGAAGGTCCAGCCGCTCTTGACGGTGACGTCGAAGTTCTGCGAGTCCTTCGTCTCGATCTTCTCGGCGAGCATGTCCTCGGCCTTGCCGGTCTTCGGGTTGTACCGCTTGAGCCCGCGGAAGACCATGTCGAGGACCTTGCCGCCCTGCACCTCGTTGGTGTTGGAGGGCTCCAGGGGGTTCTGCGGGTCCCCCCACGAGGAACTCACCACTCCGGAGCCGTCGCCCCCGCCACCACCGCCGCCACTGTCGTCCCCACCGCCGCAGCCCGTCGCGGCCAGGGCGACGGCGACCGCGCAGGCGGCCCATTTGGCGTGCGTGGCTCCTCGCATGGGGTGCCTCCTCGTGAGCGGTATGTCGCACTTAGGGCCTCATAGCACCTCATCCGGACACGGCTCGCACCGCGAGAACGACCATCCGGGTTCCGGCGCCGAATGAGAAAACCTCAGATGTCACTCAAATACGTGGTACTCCTCTCGTCCCGACTGAATCCTGAGGCAGGACAGAAAAGGACAGCCGAAGGAGTACACCCGTGCGCAGGAGCCTTTACCTCTCTTTCCCGCTCGCCGCGAGCCTTGCCGTGACGGCACTCGCCACAGCGGCGCCGGCCCAGGCGGGAAGCATGAATTTTCGCCTCAAGAACGTAACCACCGGGAAGTGCCTGCAGTGGAACGGCGTGGGAAAGGCCGCCACCGCCGTCAAGTGCAGCACCAAGACGAGGAAGCAGCTGTGGGGCTGGTCGGGTGACCACCTGGCCACGCTGGCCGTGCCGCTGCCGGGGCAGGACTGCATCGTCGGCTCGACGAAGTACGAAAAGAGCGTCAAGGGCGGCGGCTGTTTCGGACGTACCACGAATTGGGTGCACTCCCAGGGCATTGGCGGGAAGAAGACGGTCCTCGCCAACAGCGTGAGCGGTTACCTGAAGGTCACCACCAAGAACAAGGTCATCGCGGGCAAGCGGGTCAACGGCGATCGCGACCAGTGGAAGCTGATCTGAGCCGGGCCCTTGCCGAACGCGAGCGCGGAACCACGCCCGGCGCCCCGGTGTGATTCCTGACTATTGCCGCGACGCCCCGGTTCGGCAATGTGCCCTTCTCGTTCCCGGTCGGTGGGCCGGGCCACAGGAAGCTGACGCGTGAGCGGGAGGAGGACTTCCCCTCGCGCGGTGTGGCGTGAGGTACGCGGACGCGGCGAGGATCATCGGCGGCGGGCTCCGCGCGGGAAGGCGGGCTCCGCGCGGGAAGGCGGGCTCCGCGCGGGAAGGCAGGGCACAACGCGGCCGGCACCTCCCCCGTCGGCGGAGGGCGACCGCCCACGCGACCGGGCGCCGGACGGAGCCCTCCACCGTCGGCCGCGAGATCCGCCGCGACCGGCGCGCCGCCGACCACCACCGGAACCGCGCCCTTCATCCGCCCGGGGCCCGGACGGGGACGGCCGCACACGGCTCCCCCCGACCGGGGGCACCGCGCACCTCGTCGTCCGGCCCCGTCACCGCCGGAGGAAACCTCTCGTGGCGCGGACAAACCCGTGGACACGGCGGCATGTCTGCGAAAGGGTCGGGAACACGGCCCTGGCCAGCGCCTCCGCTTGCGCGCACCCGCGCACCCGCGCATCAGGCCGGCCGCGCGGGCGGACGCCCCTCCGTCGAGTCGCTCCAGCCCCGGCTCGCACCCGGCGGCCCCTCCCCGGACCGCCGCACACCCCCGTACGTCCGGATATCGAACAGCTTGCACCGTTCAGTGCCTCGTGCACCAAATGTCAAAACGGTGCGATAACGACAAACCAAAGCCAACCAACACCTTAGGCAAAGGGTTGGCCAAGAAGGTAAACAGCTCACCAAGCCTGAACGAATTTTATTGACCTTGCTCCATTTGCATTGAAAAAGTCCGGCTAGCCCGTGGGCGTGTCCTGCGGAGTTTTCGACCCTCCGGGCCAGGAGCACCATGACCACCCCAACGCCTGCCGCCTCAGCAGCAATAGACGAGGCGGCCATAGAGACGGAGCTCAGCGCTCCGTCTCCTTCCACGCCCCCCAAGACCGGGGGTGAGAGCCGTTCTCCGGGGCGACTCGCGTGGCGCCGTTTCAAGCGCGACCGCACCGGCATCGTGTCCGGGGTCGTCGTCGTCCTCTTCTTCGTCGTCGCGCTCGCCGCACCGCTGTTCGCCAAGCTCTCCGGCAAGAACCCGTACACGACGTACGGGCAGGACGACCCGACCCTGCTGAACGAGTTCAGCAACCCCATCGGTGCGTTCGGCGGGGCGAACGGGGACTTCTGGCTCGGCATCGAACCGGGTCTCGGCCGGGATGTCTTCACCTTCCTCATCTACGGCATGCGCACTTCCCTACTGATCGCGGCGGCAGCGACGCTGCTGACGACCCTGATCGGTGTCGCCGTCGGCATCACCGCCGGATACCTCGGCGGTAAGACGGACTACTTGGTCGGCCGGATCATCGACATCCTGCTGGCCTTCCCGTCGACTCTCTTCTTCATCGCCTTCACCCCGGTCCTGCTGAGCCTGTTCGTCGCCCCCGACGACAAGACGCCGACCTGGCTGATCACGATCTGCCTGATCGCCGTACTGACGGCCTTCGGCTGGGCCACCATCGCGCGACTGCTGCGCGGTCAGGTGGTCGCGATGCGGGAGCGGGAGTTCGTGGAGGCCGCCCGGGTCACCGGGATGTCCTCGCGCCGGATCATCTTCAAGGAGCTGCTACCGAACCTGTGGACGCCGATCCTGATCCAGGCGACTCTGGGCCTTCCGGCCTTCGTGACCGCCGAGGCCGGCCTCGCGTTCCTGGGTGTCGGCATCCAGGACCCCACGCCTGACTGGGGCGTCATGCTCCAGCGAGGGGCCGCGGTGTACCAGAACGACATCTCCTACATGCTCGTACCGGGCCTGACCATGGTGATCTTCGTGCTGGCCTTCAACCTCCTCGGTGACTCGGTACGCGACGCTCTCGACCCCAAGTCGAAGCGCTGACGAAGCGGTTCACCTGCGTAGTCCGTTCTGCCTTACCCCTTCAAGACAGGATCGTCATGTCCTTTTCGCGTAGAAACTTTCTGATCTCCACCGGTGTCGCCGCGGGTGGCGCCATGGTGCTGTCCGCCTGTGGCAGTGACGACTCGGGTTCCGGTGGCGGCGGCTCCAAGTCCAAGGGCCCCTCCGTGTCCGGCTCGAAGGCCAGCACCGTGGCGGTCGGCACGAAGGCCGACTCGACCGGTCCGGCTCCGGAGATCGCGGGCGCCAAGAAGGGCGGCACGATCTACATCACCGACCGTGACGACTTCCCGCACCTGGACCCGCAGCGCATCTACTACGCGTACACCCAGGCCGCGATGATCCCGCTGCACCGCGGACTGACCGGTTACAAGACCGACACCAAGGGCGTCTCGATCCTGGTCGGCGACCTCGCGACCGACGCCGGCACGGTCACCGACGGCGGCAAGACCTGGAAGTTCACGCTGAAGGACGGCCTGAAGTGGCAGGACGGCAAGCCCGTCACCACGGAGGACGTCAAGTGGTCGTTCGAGCGCGGCTTCGCCGACTTCACGACCGAGGGCCCGACCTACGTCGAGACCTGGCTTGAGGGTGGCGCCAAGTACAAGGGCCCGGAGAAGGGCAAGCGCATCGCCTCGGTCGAGGTCGACGGCCAGGACATCACTTTCACGCTCCAGGAAGCGCACGCCGACTTCAACTTCGCGCTGGCGATGATGGGCTACTGCATCGTCCCGAAGAAGCACGACACCCAGGAGAAGTACGACAAGCTGCCGTTCTCCTGCGGCCCGTACATGATCAAGTCGCACACCACGGACAAGTCCCTGGTGATGGTCCGCAACCCGCACTGGGACGCGAAGCTCGACCCGATCCGCAACAACTACCCGGACCGGTACGACTTCACCTTCGGCTTCCAGGCCCTGACCACCACGGACCGCTTCATAGCCGACTCGGGCAAGGACCAGTACGCGGTCACGCTGCTCAACGAGGTCGCGCCCGAGCGCATCCAGAAGGTCATGACGGACCCGAACCTCAAGAAGCGCGTCACCAGCCACATCGGCGCGGGCACGTACTACTGGGCCATCAACATGACCCGGATCACCGACCTTGAGGTCCGCAAGGCCCTCAACTACGCGTGGCCCAACCAGCAGATCCGCCAGCTGCGCGGTGGCCCGGCCACCTCGGAGATCGCCTCGACCGTGCTGAGCCCGCTCATCGCCGGCCGCGAGGACTTCGACCTCTACGGCAAGCTCAAGAAGCCCGCCGGTGACCCGGAGAAGGCCAAGGAGACCCTGAAGAAGGCCGGAAAGCTCGGCCAGAAGATCGTCTTCGCCTTCCCGCGCAGCGACGTCCAGATGAAGGTCTCGGTCGCGATCGTCAACGCCCTGAAGAAGGCCGGCTTCGACCCGGTCGCCAAGGCCATCGACTCGACCTCGTACTACGACGAGATCGGCCAGCTGGACAACAAGTTCGACGTCATGTCGGGCGGCTGGGTCGCCGACTGGCCGACCGGTTACACCGCCCTCCAGCCTTGCTTCGACAGCAAGGAGGTGCGCAACATGGGTAACAACTGGCCGCAGCTCAAGGACGCCTCGGTGGACAAGGCGATCGCCGCCGCGACCGCCGAGACCGACCCGAAGGCCGCCGGCAAGGCGTGGGCCGCCGTGGACCGCAAGATCATGGAGCAGGCGGTCGTGGTCCCCGACTACTACCCGCTGCGTAACTACATGCACGGTTCCAAGGTCGGCAACCACACCTACGACGGTGCCTACGACTGCCCCGCCCTGCACAAGATGTACGCCATGTGATCTCTGACAACGGGGGTGGCGGGTCCTGTGCCCGCCACCCCGCTGCCGTGTGGTCACCCTCGGCGCCCCCGGACGCCAACCTCCCCCGCCAGGCCCTTTCGCAGGCGCCCGCCAGGAAAGTCACGCCCCCATGACCCGTTTCCTCATCCGCCGAATACTCGGCGCCCTCGTGATCCTGTTGATCATCAGCGCCGTCACGTTCTTCCTGTTCTATGCGGTCCCGCGTGACCCTGCCCGGCTGGCGTGCGGAAAGGTCTGCACCCCCGAGACGCTCGAAACCGTGCGGCACAACCTGGGCATCGCCGACCCGGTACCGGTCCAGTACTGGCACTGGCTGGTCGGCCTGTTCGCCGGTCGTGACTACGGCAACTACGGGCACTGCGACTTCCCGTGCCTGGGTTACTCGTTCGCCAACCACGAGCCGGTCTTCAACACGATCGTCGACCGCATGCCGCTGACCTTCTCGCTCTCGCTCGGCGCGGCCTTCTTCTTCGTGCTCTTCGGTGTGGGCGCCGGCATGATCGCCGCCGTGAAGCAGGGCAAGGCCGTCGACAAGATCGCCAGCTCCGCCTCGCTGCTCGGCTCCGCGATGCAGGTCTACTTCGTCGGCATCATCGCGATGTACTTCCTCGCCGACCAGTGGCACGTCCTCAAGCGCCCCGAGTACGTGTCCTTCTCGGACAACCCGGCGAAGTGGGCCTCCGGACTGCTGCTGCCCTGGCTGGTCCTCGCGATCATCTTCACCGCGAACTACACGCGTATGACCCGCTCCCAGCTCGTCGAGCAACTGAGCGAGGACTACGTCCGTACGGCGCGGGCCAAGGGCCTCTCGCGCAGGTCGGTGTTCTTCCGCTTCGCCTGGCGCGGCGCGATGGGGCCGATCGTGACGATCTTCGGTCTCGACGTCGCCCTCCTGTTCGGTGGCGCGATCATCACCGAACAGACCTTCAGCCTCCAGGGCATCGGAGCCCTCGCGGTGAAGTCGGTCAACGAGTCCGACCTCCCGATGCTGCTCGGGGTGACCCTGACGGCGGCCGGGGCGATCGTGGTCTTCAACATCATCATCGACGCGGTGTACGCCCTCATCGACCCGCGCGTCCGCCTCGCCTAGGAGAGCGCATCATGAGCACCCCCTTCCTCTCCGTGCGCGACCTGCACGTGCACTTCTCGACCGAGGACGGCATCGTCAAGGCCGTCGACGGCCTCTCCTTCGACATCGAGGCCGGCAAGACGCTCGGCATCGTGGGCGAGTCGGGTTCCGGCAAGTCCGTCACCAACCTGGCGATCCTTGGCCTGCACGATCCGGCCAACACCGAGATCACCGGTGAGGTCCTGCTGGACGGCGAGGACCTGCTGGGCGTGAAGGAGAAGCGCCTGGAGACGCTGCGCGGCAACACCATGTCGATGATCTTCCAGGACGCGCTCGCCTCGCTGTCGCCGTACCACACCATCGGCCAGCAGATCGGTGAGACCTACCGCAAGCACACCGGCGCCTCCAAGAAGGAGGCGCGGGCCCGCGCGGTCGAGATGCTGACCCGGGTCGGCATTCCGCAGCCCGACATCCGGGTCGACGACTACCCGCACCAGTTCTCGGGCGGTATGCGTCAGCGCGCGATGATCGCCATGGCGCTGGTCTGCGACCCGAAGCTGCTGATCGCGGACGAGCCGACCACCGCGCTGGATGTGACGGTGCAGGCCCAGATCATGGACCTGCTCAAGGACCTCCAGCAGCAGACCGGCACCTCGATCATCTTCATCACCCACGACCTCGGGGTGATCGCCGACATCGCCGACGAGGTGCTCGTGATGTACGGCGGGCGGTGCGTGGAGCGCGGCACCAAGAAGGAGGTGCTGGCCGATCCCCAGCACCCCTACACCTGGGGCCTGCTCGGTTCCATGCCGACGCTGGACGGCCCGGTGGACGTTCCGCTGACACCGATCCCGGGCACGCCGCCGAGCCTGCTGAACCCGCCCACGGGCTGCCGTTTCCACCCGCGCTGCACGTTCACCGAGCAGGTGAGCGGTAACCGCTGCGTGGACGAGACGCCGGAACTGAGGCTGGTCGACGGGCGGGGGGCTGCCTGTCATCTGACCCCGGAGCAGCGGCGGGAGTTCTTCACCGAATTCACCGCGGCCCGAACCGCCTGACCGAAGAGACCAGGACACACACCATGAGCAGTACCTCCCCCCTTCTCGAAGTCTCCGGGCTCACCAAGCACTTCCCGATCATGGCGGGCTTCCCGTTCAAGCGGCAGGTGGGCGCGGTCCAGGCGGTCGACGGACTCGACTTCACCGTGGGCGCCGGCGAAAGCCTGGGCATGGTCGGTGAGTCGGGCTGCGGAAAGTCCACCACGGGCCGGCTCGTGACCCGTCTCCTGGAGCCCACCGGCGGAAAGATCAGCTACCGGGGTCAGGACATCACGCACTCCGGGCGCAAGGAACTGGCTCCGGTGCGCTCCGAGATCCAGATGATCTTCCAGGACCCGTACGCCTCGCTGAACCCGCGGCAGACGGTCGGCAAGATCATCACGGGTCCGATGGAGGTCAACGACATCAACCCGGCGGGCGGACGCGAGAAGCGGGTGCGCGAGCTGCTGGAGATCGTCGGTCTCAACCCCGAGCACTTCAACCGCTTCCCGCACGAGTTCTCCGGCGGTCAGCGCCAGCGCATCGGCGTGGCTCGCGCCCTCGCCCTGAACCCGAAGCTCATCGTCGCGGACGAGCCGGTCTCCGCTCTCGACGTGTCCATCCAGGCGCAGGTCGTGAACCTGCTCCAGGAGCTGCAGCGCGAGATGAACATCGCGTTCCTGTTCATCGCGCACGACCTCGCGATCGTGCGGCACTTCTCGCAGCGCGTCGCGGTCATGTACCTGGGCCGCATCGTGGAGATCGCCGACCGCGAGGACCTGTACGGCAACCCGCGCCACCCCTACACCAAGGCGCTGCTGTCGGCCGTGCCCGAGGCGACCGCGGACGACCAGCCGGCGCGGGAGCGCATCCGCCTCCAGGGCGATGTACCGTCTCCGGTGAACCCGCCCTCCGGCTGCCGTTTCCGTACGCGCTGCTGGAAGGCGACGGAGAAGTGCGCGACGGACACCCCGCCGCTCGTCCAGATCTCCGGCAGCCGCGAGGGACACCTCACGGCCTGCCACTACCCGGAGGAGTCGCAGGTCACCGACCTCAAGAAGTCGCTGACCGCCTGATCCCTCCCCCTTCCGGCACCTCACGGGGTGCCGGTCACCAGCCCCCCGGCGGTACGGGTACACCCCCTGAGATCCGGCCGCCGTCGGAGCCGGACATGTTGGCCCATTGACCCGAGTTCGATGTGCACGGCTCCCTCCGGGGATGCGAAGGCCCGTCGCCCGCGTGAGCGGGGGGCGGGCCTTCGCGCGTCTGGCCCACCCCTCCTGCCGACCCACGAGTTTGTGAGGTACGGCGGCCGCTCGTCCCGTACGGGCCACGGCCGCGGCCCACCCGTGGCGGGCCGGGGAGGTGGTGGGCGGAGGCGGAAGAACGGGGCGCCCGCCACCGTGTCCGGTGGCGGGCGCCGCGTCGTGCCGACGGAGGCGGGGTCAGACCGCCCCCACCACGTCCTTCTCCTCCGCGAAGTGGCAGGCCGATTCGTGGGCGGCGGGGGTGTCGGCCCCCGCGAAGCGGGCCGGGACGGCCAGGAGCGGTGTCTCGGTCGCGCACTTGTCCTCGGCCTTCCAGCAGCGGGTGCGGAAGCGGCAGCCGGAGGGCGGGTTGGCCGGGGAGGGCACGTCCCCGGAGAGCAGGATGCGTTCGCGGCTCTCGCGCGCCTCCGGGTCCGGCACCGGTACGGCGGACAGCAGCGCCTGCGTGTACGGGTGGGTGGGGTGCTCGTAGATCTGCTCGTCACTGCCGATCTCGGCCATCCGCCCCAGGTACATGACGCCGACCCGGTCGGAGATGTGCCGGACGATGGAGAGGTCGTGCGCGATGAAGACGTAGGAGAGGTCGAACTCGTCCTGGAGCCTCTCCATCAGGTTGATGACCTGGGCCTGCACCGACACGTCGAGCGCCGAGACCGGCTCGTCGCAGATGATGACCTCGGGGTTGAGCGCGAGTCCGCGGGCGATGCCGATGCGCTGGCGCTGGCCGCCGGAGAACTGGTGCGGGTAGCGGTTGATGTACTCGGGGTTGAGCCCGACGACGTCCAGCAGCTCCTGCACCCGCTTGCGGCGCGAGCCCTTCGGCGCCACCTCGGGGTGGATCTCGTAGGGCTCCCCGATGATGTCGCCGACCGTCATACGCGGGTTGAGCGAGGTGTACGGGTCCTGGAACACCATCTGGATGTTGCGGCGCACCGCCTTGAGCGCCCGGCCGGAGAGCTTGGTGATGTCCTGGCCCTTGAAGAAGACCTCACCGGCGGTGGCCTGCTCCAGGGTCATCAGAAGTTTGGCGACGGTCGACTTCCCGCAGCCGGACTCGCCGACGATGCCGAGGGTCTCGCCCTGGTGGAGGTCGAAGGAGACGCCGTCCACGGCCTTGACCGCGCCGACCTGCCGTTTGAAGAGGATGCCCTGGGTCAGCGGGAAGTGCTTGACGAGATCGCGTACCTGGAGGATCGGCTCGCCCCGGTCGACGGGCGCCTCGACGGCCGCGACCGCCTCCTCCTCGGTGACCGCCCCGACCGTCTCCACCTCGGTGACGTTCGGCGTGGTGTCCTGCGGCTCCGCGCCCTTGCCGAGGTCAGCCATGGATCGTCTCCTTCCAGAAGTGGCAGGCGCTGCCGCGGCCCGGCAGCTCGGTGCCGTCCCGTTCGGTGACGGGGTGCAGCGGGGGGACCTCGGTGCGGCAGATGTCCTGCGCCTTGGGGCAGCGCGGGTTGAAGGCGCAACCCGGTGGGATGCGGGTCAGGTTGGGCGGCAGGCCCTTGATCGCGTAGAGCTCCTGGCCCTTCTGGTCGAGCCGCGGGATCGAGTCGAGCAGCCCCCGGGTGTACGGGTGCGCGGGGCGCTTGTACAGCTCGTGCACGGGGGCGGTCTCCACGATCCGCCCCGCGTACATGACGGCGATCTTGTCGGCGACGTCGGCGACCACCCCGAGGTCGTGCGTGATGAGGATGAGCCCCATGTGGTACTCGCGCTGGAGTTCCGCGAGCAGATCCATGACCTGGGCCTGCACGGTCACGTCGAGCGCGGTGGTGGGCTCGTCCGCGATGATCAGGTCGGGTTCCAGGGCGAGCGCCATGGCGATCATGATGCGCTGGCGCATCCCGCCGGAGAACTGGTGCGGGTAGTCCCCGACCCGGGAGGCGGCGGCCGGGATGTTGACCCGTTCCATCAGTTCGACGGCCTTGGCCTTGGCGTCCTTGCGGGACGTGCCCCGGTGGACGCGGTACATCTCGCCGAGCTGCCAGCCGACGCTGAGCACCGGGTTGAGGGAGGACAGCGCGTCCTGGAAGATCATGGCGATCTTCTGGCCACGTATCCTCCGGCGTTGCTCGGCGGACATGGTGAGCATGTCCTGGCCGCGGAAGAGGATCTCGCCCCTGGGTATCCGGCCGGGCGGCATGTCGAGGATGCCCATGACGGCCTGGGCGGTCACGGACTTGCCCGAGCCGGACTCGCCGAGCACGGCGAGCGTCTCCCCGGCCGAGACCGAGTAGTTGACCCCGTTGACGGCCTTCGCGATGCCGTCCCTGGTGTGGAACTCGACGTGGAGGTCGCGGACTTCGAGCAGCGGTCCGGTGTGGTCGGCGTCCTGGCGCGGCTGCGGCAGGGCTGTGGCCTTCTTGGTGGTGACCATGTCGTACGCCCTCCTCTAGCGCAGTTTGGGGTCGAGGGCGTCGCGCACCGCGTCGCCGAGCATGATGAAGGCGAGCACCGTGACGCTCAGGAAGAGCGAGGGGAACAGCACCATGTGCGGGGAGCTCAGGAACCGCTGCTGGGCGTCGCTGATCATGAGTCCCCAGGAGATGTTCGGCGACTGCACCCCGATGCCGAGGTACGAGAGCGCCGCCTCGGCCGTGATGTAGACGCCGAGGTTGATGGTCGTGATGACGATGACCGGGGCGACCGCGTTGGGCAGGACGTGCCGCGTGGCGATCCGCCACGTGCCCGCGCCGAGGGCGCGGGCGGCCATGACGTAGTCGTTGTGCTTGTTGGCGAGGACCGTTCCGCGCATGATGCGGAAGACCTGCGGCCAGCCGAGGGCGGCGAGGATCAGGGCGACCGTCCAGACGTTCCCGGCCTGGAAGATCGAGGCGACGAGCAGACCGCCGAGCATGAGCGGCAGCGCGAAGAAGATCTCGGTGACGCGCGAGAGCACCGCGTCCAGCCAGCCGCCGCGCAGCCCCGCGACCATGCCGAGCAGCCCGCCGGCCAGGGTGGTGAGCACGCTGGTGACGACGCCGACGATGACCGAGTTGCGGGTGCCGTAGACGGTACGGGTGTAGATGTCGCAGCCGAGGGTGTCGAAACCGAACCAGTGCGCCCCGCTCGGCTTCTCGGCGGAGTCGGCGAGCTGGCAGAAGCCCTTCTCGAAGGGGCTGCGGTCCACGAACAGGCCGGGGAAGGCCGCCATCACGAGCAGGAAGAGGATCAGAAACGCCGAGATCACGAAGATCGGGTTGCGGATCAGGTCGTGCCGGGCGTCGGACCACATGCTCGCGACGCGTTCCGGCTTCGGTTCCCCCTTGTCCCCGGGCGAGGGGCTGGGCGGTATCGCGGCCGGTGCGGGCACCTTGTCGGTGGTGATGTCAGGCATAGCGAATCCTCGGGTCCAGCACGGCGTACAGCAGGTCGACGATGAGGTTGGCGGCGATGTAGACGAGGATCAGGCAGGTCACGATGCCGACCACGACGGGCTGTTCGCGCAGGTACACCGACTGGGCCAACTGGCCCCCGACACCGGGAATGTTGAACAACCGCTCGGTGATGATGGCGCCCCCCATGAGGGTTCCGAGGTCGGCCCCGAGGAAGGTGACGATCGGGATGAGCGCGTTGCGCATGGCGTGCCGGCCGATGACTCTGCCGCGGCGCAGCCCCTTGGCGGTGGCGGTGCGCACGTAGTCGGCGCGCAGCGTCTCCATGAGACTGGTCCGGGTGAGCCGGGTGACGTAGGCCATGGAGGCCGCGGCGAGCACGATGCCCGGCAGCAGGAGGCTGAGCGGCTTCTCCTCGTCGTAACTGATGGGCAGTACACCCCATTTGACGCCGAGGACGAGCTGGAGGATCGAGCCGAGCACGAATACCGGCACCGAGACCAGCACGAGGGTGCTGATGAGCACGATGTTGTCGAGGAACTTTCCCCGGCCGAGCGCGGAGGCGGCGCCGGCCAGGACGCCGACGACCGCTTCGATCGCGAAGGCGATGAGGCTCAGGCGCAGGGTCACCGGGAAGCGCTCGCCCATGATGTCGGCGACCGACCGGCCCGTGTAGGTCTCGCCGAAGTCGCCGGTCAGCAGCCCGCCCATGTAGTGCAGGTACTGCTGGTAGAGGGGCTGGTTGAGGTGGTACTGCTCGCGCAGGAGCGCGGAGATGTTGGGGTCGGCGCGCTTGTCGCCGGCGAGCATCTGGATGGGGTCGCCGGGAAGGGCGAAGACCAGGCAGAAGATGAGGAAGGTGGCGCCGAGCAGTACAGGGATCGCCTGCAGCAGCCGCCGTACGAGAAAACGACCCATGAGGTCTCCAGAGTCACGGATTCCGGCCCCGGGGCGGGGGCGGTGGACCCCGGGGCCGGTACTGGGGGGCGCGGCGGCCACGCGGCGCGGGGGCGCCGGAGGCAGAGCCTGCGGTCACCCCCACACCGGTCGCACGCCTTGACGGGAAAGCGTCAGGAAGGCGTGACGGACGTCCAGTCGACCTGGGCCATCGAGTCGATGGTGGCGCTCTTGATGTCCTTGCTCAGCCCGGCGTTGCGCGCGTAGAAGTAGATCGGCAGGTACGGCATCTCGCTGAGGATGACGTCGTCGGCCTTCTGGTAGAGGCTCAGCGCCTCCTCGGCGGAGGGCGCCTGGTCGGCCTGGTCCAGGTACTTCTCGACGTCCTTGTTGACGTAGCCCGAGTAGTTGGAGCCGTTCTCGATGGCTTCCTCGGAGAAGATCGGGCGCAGGTAGTTCTCGGCGGAGGGGTAGTCCATCGACCAGCCGAGGCGGAAGGCGCCCTTGTACTTCTTGTCGCCCAGTTCGTCGAGGATGGTGGCGAACTGCTCCTTGGGCTGGACGGTGACCTTGATGTCGAGGTTCTCCTCCAGCTGGTTGGCCACCGCCTCGATCCACGTCTTGTGGTCGCCGTCCGCGTTGTAGGCGAGGTTGAGCGTGTCGCCCGGCAGGCCCTTGGCGCTGTCGTACAGCTTCTTCGCCTCGGCCGGGTCGTAGGCGCACGCCGTGCAGGCGCCCTTGCGGTTGCCGGGGACCAGCGGGTTGATGAAGTCGTCGGCCGGGGTGGTCGCGCCGAGGAAGACCTTCTCGGTGATGGACTTCCGGTCGATGGCCATGGAGATCGCCTTGCGCGTGTCCGCGTCGGTGGCCTTGAGCGTCGAGTTGTCGAAACCGATGTAGGCCACGGCGGAGTCCACGCCGGTGATGTACCGGTCGCCCAGCTCCCTCTTGGCGGTGCCGAGGGCGGAGACCGGGAGGGTGTCCATGATGTCGACGGTGCCGCCCTGGAGGTCGCGGTAGGCGGTCTCCTGGTCGGTGTAGATCTTGAAGGTGACCCCACCGACCTTGATCTTGCCCGCGTCGGGGTGCTTGGCGTACTTGACCGTCTTGATCTGGACGTTGTGCTCGAACTTGCCGGACATCTTGAAGGGGCCGTTGCCGACCGGCGCGGTCTCGAAAGCCTTCGGGTCGTCGAAGAACACCTTGGGCAGGGCGTAGAAGGCGTTGAAGCCGAGGAGCGTCTTGAAGGCGCTGAAGGGGGCGTCGAGCGTCACCTTGAACGTGGACTCGTCAACGACCTGGAGCCCCTTGAGCTTGTCGGTCGCCGGCTTCTTCTTCTCACCCGGGTTGAGGTCCGCGTAGCCGCTGATCTTGGCGTACAGCGGGTTGGTCTCCTGGGTGTTGTCCTGGTTGGCGCCGTAGTTCCAGGCGTTGACGTAGGACTCGGCGGTGACCTTCTCGCCGTTGTGGAAGGTGTAGCCCGGCTTGATCTTGATCGTCCAGACCTTGTTGTCCGTCGTCTCGATCGACTCGGCCATGTCCAGCTGTGTCTGGTTCTTCTCGTCGTAGCGCACGAGGCCGGTGAACAGGGCGTTCATGACCTCACTGCCCTCGGACTCGTAGGTGTTGGAGGGTATGAGCCCGTTCTGCGGCTCGCCCAGCTCCATCACGACCTGAGGGGCCGCCGCCTTCTTGTCCTTCTTGTCCCCGCTGTCGCCGTCGCCGTCGCCACCGCAGGCGGTCGCCGCGAGAGCCACCACGATTGCGCCCGCGACCCACTTGGCGCTTCTGGCACCACGCATGGGTTTCCTCCTCATGAGTCCACTTGTTCACTACAAGAGGGGGTACGAGTCACGTCGCCGACACCCCTGACGGCGAAGCTTCGAAGTACCCCAGTGTGCTCGTGAGTCGGCGCTTCCCCCAGCGCGTGACCCATTGACCCGAGCTCTACGCGCCAACTATTAGGCATGCGATGAGGGGCCACCACACCCTTTTGATCTCGGTTCGGTCACGCCGGTCTTAAACTTGTTCCAAAATCCGGACAAAAGGATGCCAGATAGATGGTCCCGAAACGGACTCGTTACACATCTATCGGTCATGTCGTTCCGCTATACGGATGCCCCGGAGGGAAAAACGGGTTGCGTGAGCGCGACTTGCCGCAATGACGCGCGCCGAGCCCGGATCCAGCCCTGGCTCCGGCCGGTTCCGGCAAGGGTCGACGCGCGTCGACCGGATTGCGCGGAAGCGTAGCGAACGGGTCGCCGTGCGCCAAGGTGAGGACCGGCCTCGTTCGACTCCTCGTCAGGTTCGTCGCGCAAGGCCGGTCCGCTGAACGGGACATGCCGCTTCCGGCCGGTGCCCCGGCCGGAAGCGGCATGTCCCACTGCCGCGACGGCGGCTCGGGTCAGCAGTACTTCTTCTGCACCAGGGCGCCGATGCTCTTGCCGCTGACCTTCTCTCCGCAGCGCACGGCGCCGTCCACGGATGCGCCGAAGGACTTGGCGGTGCCGTGCGCGACCGACAGCCACTTCGTGCCGCCGTCGCACTTGTAGCCCTGCCAGTAGCCGGACGCCTTGAGCCGGCCCAGATAGAAGAAGTAACGGCCCTTCTTCGTCAGTTCGTCGGTGACCGTGACGCTCTTACTGGTCGTCTTCCCCTTGGAACGCGTGTAGGTGCCCTCGACATGCGCGTCGAGGCTGGCCAGCACCTTGGCCACCGAGAAGCCCGCGTTGACCCCGCTCGTGATGGTGCGGTCCGAGGACAGCGTCTTGTCGTGGGCGAGCGTCTTGCTGATCGTGCGCTTGCCGCCCGAGTAGCCCTTCTCGTAGCCCTTCACCTTGTGGGTCAGAACGCGGCTGTGGCTCGTCTGCACCCACTTGACGCTGGTCGTACCCCGGTCGCAGATCGCGGGAGCAGCCGAGGCGGTACCCGCGGCGGGCGCGAGCACCAGGAGCGAACCGATGAGTCCCGCCACCGCCGTACCCGCCACCATTCTTCCGGACATACGCGTTTCCCCCTTGATTCGGCGCCGATGCCCTGTGCATGACGGCGCGTCCCCGTTCGTGTGATGTGCGCGAACACCGAGCAGTGAACCAAACGCGCCTGGGGAGACAACGCTTACCTGAGGAGAATTTGAGCAACCGGCCGGACACGGGCATGGCAGAAGGGCCGGTTCCGCGCCCGATGGCGTGGAACCGGCCCTTCTGCCGTGGCCCGAAGGCGCCCCGGATCAGCCGTGCTTGGCGCGCGAGGCGGCGCGGCCGCGGAGCTTCTGGTCGAGGACGACCTTGCGGATGCGGACCGTCTCCGGGGTGACCTCGACGCACTCGTCGTCGCGGCAGAACTCCAGGGACTGCTCCAGGGAGAGCTTGCGCGCGGGCACCACGTTCTCGGTGGTGTCGGCGGAAGCGGCACGCATGTTGGTGAGCTTCTTCTCCTTGGTGATGTTCACGTCCATGTCGTCGGCGCGCGAGTTCTCGCCGACGATCATGCCCTCGTACACCTCGGTGCCGGGCTCGGTGAAGATGACCCCGCGCTCCTGGAGGTTGACCATCGCGAAGGGGGTGACGACGCCCGAACGGTCCGCGACCAGCGAGCCGTTGTGGCGGGTGCGCAGCTCGCCGAACCACGGCTCGTGGCCCTCGAAGAGGGAGTGCGCGATGCCGGTGCCGCGGGTCTGGGTGAGGAACTCGGTGCGGAAGCCGATGAGTCCGCGCGAGGGCACGATCCACTCCATGCGGACCCAGCCGGAGCCGTGGTTCGTCATGGTCTCCATACGGCCCTTGCGGGTCGCCATGAGCTGGGTGATCGCGCCGAGGTGCTCCTCGGGGGAGTCGATCGTCATGCGCTCGATCGGCTCGTGGGTCTTGCCGTCGATCTGCTTGGTGACGACCTCGGGCTTGCCGACGGTCAGCTCGAAGCCCTCGCGGCGCATCTGCTCGACGAGGATGGCGAGCGCCAGCTCACCGCGGCCCTGCACCTCCCAGGCGTCGGGGCGCTCGGTGTCCAGGACGCGCAGCGAGACGTTACCGATCAGCTCGCGGTCGAGGCGGTCCTTGACCTGGCGGGCGGTGACCTTGTGGCCGCGGCCGCCCTTGCCGACCAGCGGCGAGGTGTTGGTGCCGATGGTCATCGAGATGGCCGGCTCGTCGACCGTGATGAGCGGCAGCGCGACCGGGTTCTCGGGGTCGGCCAGGGTCTCGCCGATCATGATGTCGGGGATGCCCGCGATGGCGCAGATGTCGCCGGGGCCGGCCTTGTCCGCGGGCTTGCGGGTGAGCGCCTCGGTCATGAGCAGCTCGGTGATGCGCACGTTGGACATCGTGCCGTCACGCTTGATCCACGTGACGGTCTGGCCCTTGCGCAGCTCGCCCTGCTCGACGCGGCACAGCGCGATACGGCCGAGGAAGTTGTCGGCGTCCAGGTTGGTGACGTGGGCCTGGAGCGGCGCCGCCTCGTCGTACTCGGGGGCGGGGACGGTCTCCAGGAGCGTCGTGAAGAACGGCTCCAGGCTGTCGCTGTCGGCGGGGACGGTGCCGTCCTCCGGCTTGGTGAGCGAGGCGACCCCGTCGCGCGCGCAGGCGTAGACGATGGGGAACTCGATCTGGTCCTCGTCGGCGTCGAGGTCGAGGAAGAGGTCGTAGGTCTCGTCGATGACCTCGGAGATCCGCGAGTCGGGGCGGTCCGTCTTGTTGATGCAGAGGATCACCGGCAGCCGCGCGTCGAGCGCCTTGCGCAGGACGAAACGGGTCTGGGGCAGCGGGCCCTCGGAGGCGTCGACCAGCAGGACCACCGCGTCCACCATCGACAGGCCGCGCTCGACCTCACCACCGAAGTCGGCGTGGCCGGGGGTGTCGATGATGTTGATGGTGATGACGTCTCCGCCATCCTTCGGGTGGTACTTGACGGCCGTGTTCTTGGCCAGGATCGTGATGCCCTTCTCACGCTCCAGGTCGTTCGAGTCCATCATGCGTTCGTCGAGGCTCTCCGCCGCGTGCGCGGCGAAGGAGCCGGCCTGCTTGAGCATGGCGTCGACGAGGGTCGTCTTGCCGTGGTCGACGTGGGCGACGATGGCTACGTTACGGATGTCGTGGCGCGTGGGCACTTGCGGCGCTTCTCCCGGATTCGTGGATGGCTGCGCGTCCGGTCCGGTACGCGCGCCCTGCCGGGCGGAACATGCCACGGCCTTACCCCATGGTACGGCGCCCGCGCCGTGGTGCTGGGCGCGGGCGCCGTCAAGGGGCCGGGCGGCCCGGACGCCACCGGGTTCGGGCCGGTCGGCGGCGTGCGGGCGGCGTCCGGGCCGGGTGCCTCAGGGGTTCTCGTAGTCCTTGTCGGCGTCGTAGCGCTCGGACTCGTCGTACTGGCTCAGGTGCTCGTACGTCTCGGTGTCCTCCGCGTCACCGGGCCCCGCGGTGTTCTTGGTGGTGGCCCTGTCCTCGCGGCGCGCGCTCTCGTCCGTCTTGTCCTGTTTCCCAGGGTTCCCGCCCGGCTCGGTGGTGCTCTTCCCGGGCCCGCCCGCCGGGGTGGGCGCGCCGGACGGGGCGGCGGGGGCGCCGCCGGCCGGGGACTTCCGCGCGCTGAAGCCGAGGTCCTGCCAGACGGGTGTCGTGAAGCCGAAGGCGCCGGCGTTGACCACGTCGGGGCGGGCGGCGACCAGCTCGGGGCGCTGGTAGAGGGGGACGGAGCCGGCCGCGGCCCAGATCCGGGCGTCGGCCTTGCGCATGAGGGCGTGCGCCTCCTTCTCGTCCAGGGTGCCGGCCGCCTGGTCGAGGAGCTGGTCGATGCGGTCGGTGCCGACCCGCGTGTAGTTCTGGTCGACGTTGAGGGAGCCGTCCGCCGCGGGGACCGGTTTGCCGTAGACGGGCCGGGCGTCGGTCGCGGGGAAGGCGGTGCCGGGCCAGGAGTAGAGGGCCATGTCGTACTCGCCGGAGGCGACGTGGTCCTTGAAGAACCCGGCCTCGGGGACCCGGGAGATGTCGGTGCGGATGCCGATCTTCTCCAGCATCCCGGCGATCTTCTCCCCCACCGAGCGCAGCGTCTCGGTCCCGGCGCCGGTGGGCAGGACGAAGCGGAGGGTGAGCTGCTTGCCGTCCTTGTCCAGCAGGCCGGGGGCGCGCTGGGCGCCGGCCGGGGGTGCCTGGGGGGCGGGGGTGCCCTTGGGCGCGTAGGCGCCCGCGGCCCCGGCGGCCTTGTTGAGGCCGGTGCCCTCGCCGAGGGCCGAGGCGACCTTCTCGTGCGCCGCGCCGCCCGCCTTCTCGGCGCCCTTGCGCTCCGTCTTCTTCTCGGCCTGCTTCTCCGCCTCGGCCTTCCTGGCCGGGGCCTCGCGGCCGGGCTTGCCGTCGTCCTCCGAGCCGTCGTCGCCCGTGGCGCTCGCGCCCGTCTCGGGGGTGCCGGAGGCGGAGGGGCTGCCGCTGGGCTCCGGGCTGCCGGTGGCCTCGGCGCCGCCCGCCGTGCCGCCGGCCGCGTGCCGGCCGCCCTCCGGCCTGGTCCAGCCGGCGTCGGCGAGCAGGGCCTGCGCCTCGACGGTGTCCTGGTCGCCGAGGGCGCCGCTGTTGTCCTGGTAGCCCTGCTGTCCGGCGAGCGCGAGGTGGCTGCCGACGGTCCTGGCGGGCAGGCCGAGCGGCTTGAGGACGAAGTCGGCGAGCGACTGCCGGTCGATGGCGCGGGCGACGGCGCGGCGGACCCGTTCGTCGGCGAGGGGGCCGCTCTCCCCGTTGAGGGCGAGCTGGGTGTAGGCCGGTTGCAGGGTCTTGCGGAGCCGGTACTTGCCCAGCGACTTCTGCTCGGCGGCGTACCGCGCGCGGGCCTTGTCGAGGGCGGCCCGGTTCCTCTGCTCGGCCTCGGCGGCCTTCGCCCCCGAGCCGTGTGCGACGGCCCAGGAGCGCAGGGCCTCGGCGGGGGTCCGGCCCGCGCCGGGTCCGTGGGCGAGGGGCCCGCTGCCGCCGCGGTCGCGCGCGGCCAGGGCGACGCGGCGGGCGTCCTCGGGCTGGATCTCGGCGAGGTCGACGGTGCCCGAGAGCAGGGCCTCGGTGCGGTCGGCCGGGCGGACCCGGAGCAGTTCGACCTTGTCGAGCTTGGCCCTGGCCCCCCACCAGCGCGGGTTGCGGGTGAGCGTGACCTCGCCCTCGTCCCGGTCGACCCCGGCGACCTGGAAGGGCCCGGCGGAGACGGCGAGCTTGTTGCGGGCGCCGTCGTTGAAGGTGTCCGGGGAGCCCATGACCTCGCGCGGGTAGAGCGGGGAGAAGAGCGCGCGCCAGTCGGCGTAGGGCTTGGCGAAGGTCACCAGGACGGTGAGGTCGTTCCTGCCGCGCTCGATCTTCTCGATGCGTTCGTAGCCGGCGTTCCGCGCGGTCCAGTACGCGCTGCTCTTCCCGCGCAGGGCCTGCCACTGGGCGACGAAGTCGGGGGCGCCGATCTCGCGGCCGTTGTTCCAGGTGGCCTTCGCGCTGAGGTGGTACTCGACGACCTGCCGGGGTTCGGTGCGGACGACCTCGGCGGAGTCCAGGAAGTCGGCGGAGCGTACGGGGCGGCCCTGCCGGTCGAGGGTGAACATCGACGGCAGGACGGCGGAGGCCACGCGCGAGGAGGTGGCGTCCGCGTCGGCCTGGAAGGTGTTGAGGGTCGCGGGTACGGAGTCGACCGCCCAGCGCAGCGTGGAGCCCTCACGGACCTGATCGCGGGCGGCCGGGCGGATGTCGGGCCCGGGGCCCGGCGCGGCGGGGGCCGCCCGGTCGGAGTCGCCGCCGCACGCGGCGAGTCCCGGCAGGACGAGTACGCCGGTCGCGAGGAACGCGACGGAGCGGAGTCGGGGGCCGCTGCACTTCATTGTCCTGGTACCTCCGGGCTTGCCGCCTGTCCGATTACTGGCTGATCACATGTATTGCCTGTTCCGTGCCTTTCGCCGGTGGGATCACCTGTATGGAGGCAGATGTCGCGGCGGATGGGGGGCCGGGGCGGTACGCGGCCCGGGACCGGGACGCGCCGGCGCCCCGTGCCCCTCCGAGGGGGAGGGGCACGGGGCGCCGGTACGGACGGGTGCGCTCAGCCGAGGAGCTTGAGGACCTCCTCGGTCGTGCCGGTCTCGCCGAGCCTCGGGAAGACGCGCTCGACGCTGTTGGCGTGGGACTCGGCGCTCATGTCGGTCACCGCGTCGGTCACGACGGTCACGTTGTAGCCGTACTCCTGGGCGAAGCGGGCGGTGGACTCGACGCCGATGCTGGTGGCGATGCCGGTGAGCACGACCTGGGTGATGCCGCGGCGGCGCAGCTGGGAGTCGAGGTCGGTGCCGTAGAAGGCGCCCCAGGTGTTCTTGGTGACGCGGATGTCCTCGTCCCGCGCCCCGAGTTCGGGGACGAGGTCGGCCCAGTCGGCGGGCGGCTGCTGGCCGCCGCCCTGGCCCTCGGTGCGGCCGGGGGCGCCGCCCGTGACGTTGACGAGGACGACGGGCAGCCCCTTGGCGCGGAAGGCCGAGGCGAGCTTCGCCGAGCGCTCGACGATCCCGGCGGCCGGGTGCGCGGTCGGCAGCCCGACGATGCCCTTCTGGAGGTCGACGACGATCAGCGCGGTACGCGGGTCGAGGGTGGTGGCGGTCATGGTGGTGGTGCTCCCTTGCGGATTCGTTCGGGGAATGGGACGGAACGGTGGGTGGACAGGGGGCCGGGCTCAGGCGCGGGCGCGCAGGGCCCGGTCGGTCAGGGTGAGGACGAGGAGGCCGGCGCCGAGTACGACGGACACCCCGGCCATGAGATGCATACCGGAGTCGTCGGCCTGCCGCCCGTAGGCGAGGGCGATGAGGCTGGAGGCGGTGATCGCGCCGATGTACTGCGCGGTCCGCTGGAGCCCCGCCGCCGAGCCGATCGACTCGGCGGGGGCGTGCTGCTGGACGGCGGCCTGGTTGCTCGTGCCGATGAAGCCCTGCGGGATGCCGAAGCAGGCGCCGACGAGCAGGAGGACGGCGAGCGGGGTGTCCCCCGAGACGAGCGCGAGCACGCCCGCGCCCGCCGTGAGCAGCACCGCGCCGGCCAGGAGCGGGGCGCGGATGCCGCGGGTGCGGGCCCCGGCCAGTGAGCAGACCAGCGCCGACAGCGACATCGGCAGCATGACCAGCCCGGTGGCCCCCGAGGAGAAACCGCGCGCCTCCTCCAGCCACTGGGTGTAGCCGTACATCACGCAGTAGATCTGGAGGTAGCTCAGCCCGTGCCGCAGGTAGGTGCGGGCGAGCGGGCCGTTACGGGCGATCATCCGCAGGTCGATGAAGGGGGCGGGGGTGCGCAGTTGCCAGGTCACGAGGGCCGCGGTGGCCGCCGCGAACGGGGCGAGCAGCCACCACACCGGGTCGGAGAGGTCGAGGAGGAAGAAGCACAGGAAGGTGAGGGCGGTCGCGAACAGCCCGATGCCGAGCGGGTCGATCGCGAGCTTCGGGGGCGCTCCGGCCGCACCGGCGGCACGCGGCGGGTCGGCGGGAATCCAGACGAGCGCGAAGGCGAGGGCGAGCAGGGCCATCGGGATGTTGACGGCGAAGATCGCCCGCCAGCCGAAGGCCCCGACCAGGACCCCGCCGAGGGTGGGCCCCACCGCCGTCGAGCCGATCCCGGCGAAGGAGAGCCGCGCGAGGACGGTACGGGGGGTGGGGCGCCCGAGCCGGCGGGACTCGTCGCGCAGGACGGACATGGCGGCGGGGTAGGCCGCCGACGTACCGATGCCGAGCAGCAGCCGGGACACGACGAGCCAGCCGAAGTCCGGGGCGAGGGTGCCGACGAGGCCGGAGGCGAGGACCACCAGCAGCCCGGCGAGGAAGACCCGGCGCGGGCCGATCACGTCGGCGAGCTTGCCGAGCACGGGCTGTCCCACGGCGCTCGCGAGGTAGAGCACGGAGATGAGCCAGGCCGTGTCGGCCGCGCCGATCCCGAAGTCGCGTCCGATCGCCACCAGGGCGGTGGAGATCATCGTGGTGTTGAGGGGGTTGAGCAACGAGCCGAGCAGCAGCGGGGTGGTCAGCCGGGCGCCGAACCCGGCCGGTCCGGGGCCGCCCGGGGCCGAGGTCCGGGCGGCCGAGGCGCCGGCCCGCGCGTCCGGGACGGGTATGTCCTCCTCCTGGCGGGTGCCGCTGGCGCCCCCGGCATTACCGGCGCCCCCGGCGTTCCCGCTCTCGCGGCGGCTCAACTCTCCTCCACCAGCCGCTCCATGAGGGCGACGGACTCGGCGAGGGTGCGCTGTTCGGCCTCCGTGAGGTGGTCGGTGAGCGCCTGGGTGAGCCAGCTGCGCTTGGAGGCGCGCACCTCGGCGAGCACGGCGCGGCCCCGCGCCGTCACGGAGACGACGAGCTGCCTGCCGTCACCGGGATCGGGCGCCCGCCCGACGAGCCCCTGTTCCTCCAGGTACCCGACGGTCCCGCGCATGGACTGGGGTCGTACGTACTCGGCACGGGCCAGGGCGGCGGTGGTCATGGGGCCGCTCCGGTCCAGGCGGGACAGGGCGGAGCGCTGCGTGGGGCTCAGCAGCAGGCCGGACGAGGAGGTGCGCAGGCGCCGCATCAGACGCCCCACGACGGCCGTCAGCTCGGCGGCCAGCTCCTTCTCGGAGACCGTGGCACCGGCCGTGGCACCGGCCGTGGAGGCGGCCCCGACGGGGGCATCGGATGTATCGGGCATGTATCTGACGGTACGGGTCGACAGGTTGCCTTGCAAACTCGCCGTGGGTGACGGGCGGAGGACGGAGGGTCGGGCCCGCCCCTCGGAAGCGGCCGGCGGACCGGCGAACAGGCCGGCGAGCGGGCAAGCGAAGACCCCCGCTCGTCCCTGTGGGGTGAGGACGTGGCGGGGGTCGGGGGCCGGGGCCCTTCGTGCGGTTCGCGAGTGCGCTCAGGGTGCCGGGGCGGCCGGTCGGCGCGAGGGCCGCCCGGTGCCGGGGCGCGTCGGTGGGCGTCTCAGTGGGCGAAGCCCCAGTCCAGCATCTTGGTGGCGTCGTCGAAGCGGCCCGTGTCGTCCCCGAGGATCGCGCCCACCAGGGTGCGGTTGTCCCGCTTCGCGGCGAAGACGACGCAGTACCCGTCCTCCGGGCCGCTGCCGGTCTTGATACCCAGGGCGCCGTCGTAGCTGCCCAGCAGCTCGTTGGTGTTGGTCCAGGTGTAGTACCGGGTGCGGCCGTTGGCCGCCGGGGCCTCGGCCTTGTACTGCGTGTCCTTCACGACGTCGGCGAACACCGGCTTCAGCATCGCGCGCTGGCCGAGCTTGGCCAGATCGCGGGCGGTGCTGCGGTTGTCGCCCTTCGAGATGCCGTCGAAGGAGTCGAAGTGCGTTCCCTTCAGGTTGAGTTGCTGCGCCTGGGCGTTCATCTGGCCGATGAAGTCGGCGATCCGCGCGTCCAGGGTGTCCCCGGAGCCGAAGCTGTCGGCCAGGGCCATCGCGGCGTCCGCGCCGGAGGGGAGCAGCATGGCGTGCAGCAGTTGCCTGGCGGTCAGCGTGTCGCCGGTCTGGAGGTCGGCGGTGCTGGCGCCCTCCTTCTGCACGTAGTCCCGGTACTCCTGCTTCACCGTGATCGACCGGTCCAGCCACTCCGGGTGGTTGAGCACCACCATGGCCGTCATGATCTTGGTGGTGCTGGCCATCGGCACGCTCTCGTCGGCCTTGGCCCCGCCCCACAGGTCGCGCTCCTGACTGCCGTCGCGGGCGTCCAGCAGGAAGGCGTGGTCGGCGTTGATCTGCGGCGCGGCCTGGTCCTTCGGGTCCTGGGCCTGCTGCGACGCGCCCTGGGCCGGGGCGGCGGGCGCGGTGGTGCGGGCGTCCGGTCCGCCGTTGTCGTCGGCGGAGGTGGAGGCCCCCGGGGTGGAGGCCCCCGGGGTGGCCGCCTCCGCGAGCCCGACGGCGCTGAACGGCAGCGCGGCCCCGACCAGGGCGACGGTGGCGAAACGGACTCCTGCGCGGTGGATCCGGTGGGGGCGGGCATGGGCACCCATAGGCGTCCCTCCTTCCGGCGGGAAACGCCGGTACGTAACGGAAACTAGGTTTACACCGAACCTACTTGCGTGACGAGAACCACTGTCAAGCCGGGTCTGTCGCAGCCACGTAACAGCGCTGACCAGTGTGGAGATGTTCTGGAGGTGACCGGTGGGGCCTGTGCTCCCGGTCGCGAGCGGCGTCCGCCCGACTCCCCTGCGTCACCGGGGCGTTGCCGGCCGCCCGCCCAAGGCAGACGGTCAACACGGTGTCGTACGTCCCGATATGCCGGGTCCGCGGGTCTGCCCGGTCGACCGGGTGACGGAGCCGGCGAACGGCGCGCCTCCCCCTGTGGTCTCCCGTCTCCCCTCCGGCTCACGGGGGCGACCGCGCGTCAGGTTCCGGTGACTCCGTCCACCGTCTCCCGCAGCAGGTCGAGGTGGCCGTTGTGCCTCGCCGTCTCCTCGATGAGGTGCAGGACGATCCACCGCAGCGTCACGTGCTGTCCGTCGCGCACCGGCCGCACGGCCTTCTCGTCGAGGTCCCGGGCGGCCACGAACTCCCGGTGGCGCGCGCTCTGCTCCTCGTACTGGCGCAGCAGGTCGGCGAGCGGGACGTCCAGGGCGATCCGCATCTCGCGGTCGGGGTCCTCGTCGGTCCACGGTCCCTCGTCCTCCTTGCCGAGGAACACGACCTCGAACCAGGAGTACTCGACCCAGTAGAGGTGGCTGATCAGTCCGCACATCGTCATGAGCGGCGAACCGGGCAGGGGCGCGGCGCGGGCGTCCTCGGCGGACACCCCGGCGCACTTCGCGCGGGCGGTGTCGCGGACGTAGTCCAGGAAGGTGGCGAGCGAGTCGCGTTCGCTCCAGCTCGGCGGCAGGTCGGTACGGGGGCGGGCGGCGGGCTGGGTGGGGAGGTCTGTCCCGGTGTCGGTCATGAGGCGCCACTCTGCGCGCCCCGGCCCGTCTTGTCGAGGTGATTAAGGCGTCGCTTCCTTTGGCTTGATCACTCGTTGGCCTGAGCACGACGAGCCTTCACATAGGCAGGCTTGTTGTCACCCCCGGCCCGATATTGCGTCGCCTGAGATGGTCGCCCGCTGGCAGGCTGCCCGCGTGGACCACGCGGAAGCACTGCTTATCGGAGGACGCGCCGGTGTCGGCAAAACAACGGTGGGGTGGGAGGTCTCGGCGCTGCTGCGCTCCGTGGCCGTCGCTCACGCGATCATCGACGGTGACTTCATGGGGCAGGCGCATCCCGCACCAGAGGGAGACCCGCACCGCGCGGAGCTCACCGAGAGCAATCTGACGGCCGTGTGGGCGAACTTCACCCAGCGTGGATACCGGCGTCTCGTCTACACGAACACCTTGAGCGTGCTGCCGGAGGCGGCGGGCATGTTCGAACGTGCCATGGGGGGTGGAGTACGGATCACACGAGTCCTGCTCACCGCCTCGGACGCCACTGCCCGCGAGCGGCTGGTGGGTCGGGAACGCGGCTCAGAGCTGGAACAGGAGCTGGAGGGAAGTGTCCGCAAGGCACGGCTCCTGGATCAGCGGGCCCCTGAAGACACCGTGCGGGTGGCGACGGACGGGCGGCTCATCGTCGACATCGCACGGAAGGTAGTGGCCGCCACCGGTTGGGCGACGACCATCTCCTCTCCGTGACAGAAGGGCTGCCGAACGAGTACGGGTGACAAGCCGAATGCTCGTGGGCGACGACCAGGCTGCCTCGTCCAGCTTCACCCGCCAGCTCAACGGGCTCCGCCGGTGACACCTTCCGCGCTCCGGCTCACGACCGCAGGGCTGCGGCCGGCGCGGGGCTGGCGATCGTCACCACCGGGTCGTCGAACGCACCATGTCCTGGCTCGCAGGTTGCGGATGAGGCTGGTCGCGATCGCCGTGAGAGCCAGGAAGAGTTCCGGCCTGCGCTTTGGCGGCGGTGCAGACGCCACCTACCGCATAATCGCCAACTGAAACGACGTCCAAGGGGCGTCACGCGGTGGAGTGTGGATCAACCGGCTGCCACGGCACCGCTCGATGGCCACGCGGTACGACACGTTGGGCGTAGGTTACGAGGCGACGGTGCTGCTCGCAGCCATCAACGAGTGGCTTTGACCGGCGCTGTCGCAACAGACCCTAGTACGTGTGGCCCGACTCGATGCGGGAGTCCTCCCTCGCGGCCGTCTCCGTCCTGTCCGCGGTGCTGCCGTCGGTGAACTGCCAGCCGGAGGCGACCCACGGGAAGCTCTTGGGCGCCGTGCTGCCGGGGCGGGACCACAGCACGCCGGTGACCTTGAGCGTCACCTCCCGCTGGATCAGGCCCTCACCTCGTTCGATCTCCGACGCGATGGGGGCGATCTCCCGCTCGGACACGGGGGTGACCGCCACGACGTGGTCCGCGTACGTCACCCACTCCGATTGGGGCGCCTCACCGCCCCCCTGACTGCGGGGCCCACCAGCCCGGGGGGCAGGAAGCGCTCTTGGCCCCTTCGAGCGCCTCGGCGATCAGCGGCCGGAAGTACTTCAGGCGTCGGTTCTCGAAGGTCTCGACGGCGAGGTCGGTCCTCCGGGGCACCATGATGAGGAGGTGCTGCCCGGCCCTCCACGGATCCTGCGCGCCGTCGATGCGCGGGTCGACGGCGTCGAGTTCGATGCGCTTCTTGCCCGTCGCGGGTTTGATCCACTCCTGCACGGTGAAATCGACGGCGAGCCGTCCCTTTGCGGACCCCGGACGGACAGCCTCGACGTCTCCCACGGCGATCAACTCTGTGCAGGCGATCCACTCCTCCGTCGACGGCCCTTTCAGGTCAGCGGAGTTGGCCGACCCGCTGCCCTCCGGACCGCCCTCGGGGTTCGGGCCAAGCGTCAGCACACCGATGACCAGGGCCGCCACGGCCATCAGAGCACCGGCTCCGAGGCGCGCCCGGCGTCGCAGACGGAGCACTTTCGGATCCGGACCGGCGGCCGCCGCGGAGGGTGGGTCGGGCCGGGCGGCCTCACTCCCGATCAGTGCGAACGCTGTGCGCAGCCGCTCGTCGCGGGAGTCCTTGGACGGGTTCACTCAGATCACCTCTCGTGCGCGCAGCCGCTCCTCGAGCGCGGCGACGGCTGTGTGGAGACGGCTCTTGACGGTTCCCTCCGGCACGCCGAGTTCTGCGGCGATGTCCTGGACGGTCAGGTCGGCGTAGTAGCGCAAGGTGAGCAGCTGCCGCTGAGCTGGGGGCAGTTCGTCGAGTCCCTGGGTGACGGTGATCGCGAGCACCCGCTCGTCCTCCGACCCGGGCGAAGAGCGCTCGGTCCAGCGCTGGGTCAGTTTCGCCGTCAGTCCCGTGTCCTTGGACCGCGCCCGGTGCCAGTCGACCGCCACCCGCGACGCCACCACCGACACCCACGCCTCCAGGGACCGGATCGTCCCAGTGGCCGTTCTGCCTCCCGATTCCAGTAGCTTCAGCCTGACCTGCTGCACCCCGTCGTCGATCTCCTCCCACGGCACCCCGCCCAGCGCCAGCACGGCACGGATGAGGCCGGCGTCCGCCTGTTGCGCAGCCGTCGCCGTCCGCCCATCCGCTCGTGCGCCGCGCTGTCGTCCGAGCATCCGCACCCCTTCCTCCTGTCCGACCTATTCGACGGAGAAGCCCCCGGGAACGTTCATTCGAGGACGCGCCTGACGGTCCACCCCCGGCACGGGAACGGGCGAGAAAGCGGCCTGCTCGGACGATGACGGGGCTGCCACCACGGAGGTGCCCCCCCCTGTGCGCGACCGCCACCGGGCTGATCGGTCCCGCAGCCGACAAGGGTCAGAGTGGCGCAGGCGCCGGCAGCGAGAGCCCGGCTGACGTGCCTGAAAGCGCCGGTCCCGACGCGGATGGGTGTCATGGGAACAGTCTCTGATCGCGGTCTCGGGCTCCGCCTGAGTACGCGGACTCAGTCCCTCGAGAAGTGTCGCCTTCGCGGACCGTGTCCTGGCTCACCGGCTACCGCGGACTCCACCACCGCTCGGACGCCAGCCCGCAACTACCTGGCCTTCCTCGGACTCGCCGCCGCGCTCCGCTGCCGCAAACGACTCGCGCGACTCACCACATGGGACACGGTGGTCTTAGGCAAGGTGGTCCGGGTGAGGCGACCGGGCGAAGTGGTCCGGGCGGGGCGGCGAGGCGGAGCGGCCCGGCACCGGCCGCTCCTGGGCGCTTGCGCGGCTGTCGGCGCTGTGCGAAAGTACCGGCCTCGGGCAGGGTCCCCGGTGTCGTGTCACCGGGGGACGCATCCGCCCCGTCCGGGAGACCTCCTCACTCTCAGGGAATGAAGCCCATGAACCCGGCGTCCTCCAGCGGCCGCCGTCGGCACTGAACGACCTCTGCCCGTACGGCAGTCGTCGTCCCGGTTGTGCCTTCCTCACGGCGGCCCCATGCGGCCCGGAAGCGGTGTGCCCGTTTCCCGGCGACGGCCGGCCCGTCCCTCCCGGACGGCGGCCGGACCCTCCCGGCGCGCCCGCGCGGCGCGCCCGCCACCTTCCGCAGCACCGTGAGGTCTTCACCGTGGACATCTCCGTCCAGAACTATGCCGTAGCCCATCTCCGTCGCCGCCCGGTGACCGTCGAGACGGGTGGTTTCGTCGCCGGGTTCGACCCGGCCACCACCAGCCCCGCCGTCAACTACGCGACCGTGCTGCCCGGTTCCCGGCCCGGCCCGGCCGACGTGGCCGCTCTGATCGCCGCCTTCCGCGAGCGCGGACTGCTGCCCCGGCTCGAATTCGCGCCCGGCACCGCGCCCGCCGCCGAACCCGCCCTGCGTGCGGCGGGGTTCACGACCGAGGAGGAACACGTCTATCTCGTGTGCACGCCCGGGACCCTGACCGCCTCTTCGAACCAGGCCGGTCCGGTGGTGGAAGTCCCCCGCACTGACGCGGAGTTCGTGGCGATCGACGCCGCCCTCTGCGCCGCCTTCGGGAACGTCTTCCCCGCCTCGGCCGAGGGCGCGGCCCGGCTGCGCCGCACCGAGGAGGAGGGCGGGGCCGTGCGCTTCGTACGCGCCCCGGACGGCGGGGTCGCCGGAGGCGCCGGGGTGTCGGCGCCCGCCGTCGGCACCTGCGAACTGTGGGGCGTGGGCACGCGTCCCGGCTTCCGGGGCCGGGGAATCGCCTCGGCCGTGACCGCCGCCCTCACCCGGACCGTGTTCGGGCGGGGAGCGGAATCGGTGTGGCTGGAGTACTCCGGTGACGGCTCCCGGCGGGTGTACGAACGGCTCGGCTTCCGGCCGCGAGGGAACCGCCTCTACCTGACGCTGGGCGAGGCGCCCCAGGGCTGACGCGTCAAGGGCCGGCGGGAGCGGGCCACTTCGGCCCGCTCCCGCTCCCGCTCCCCCGCGCCGCGGGCCCGGAGGCTCGGGCCCCACCGCCCCAGCCCTCGCGGTAGGCGCGCCAGTCCCCCGGCTCGGCGGCGAAGTCCACGTAGAGCGCGAGACCGAAGTGCCGGCGGTCGCGGTCGGTCCTGCCGAGGCCGAGCCGGGCGCCGCGCACCGCGGCCCGCGCCGTCTCGGCGGCCTCCCGGTGCCCCCACTTGTCCTCGTGGTAGAACGGCAGGCCCATCAGCAGGTCCGTGCCGGGCGGGGTCGCTTCGAGGGCGAGTTCGGTCTGTTCGGCGACGTATCCGCCGTACAGGCTCTCCAGCGGCATCGCCGTGTCGTACGACATGACGGCGATCTGGTCGACGCGCCGGGCTACCTGGCCGAAGAACTCCTGCGTCCAGTACTTGGGGTGGCCGCTGACCGCGCCCATCACGGAGTGCAGCGCGGGCAGCGGGTCGATCTGGTGCGCGGCGACCGACAGCGGTACGTGCCGCTCGGCGGTGAGTGCCCTGAGGCCGTCGAGCAGTGCGAGATAGTCCTCGTCCCCGGAGTGCAGGGGTTCGAGGTCGTAGTGGAGGCCGCCGAAGCCCGCGTCGAGGACCTGGCGGGCGCTCGCCAGGAAGGCCGTACGGGTGGACGCCTCGGACAGCCGCATGCCCTCGGGCGTCTCGGTGGCGAGGACGTCGCCGAGCCACGCCTGCACCCGTACGCGGGGCAGCCGTTCACGCATCCCCGCGACGAGCCACCCGGCCTTCGGGTACAGCGAGGCCGGGAGCGTCCCGTCGTGTTCGAGAGGCCCGGTGTGCACGTACACGTCGCGCAGGCCGGTGTCCTCGATCTGTGCCGCGAAGGCGTCCAGGTCGGCGTCGGTCTTGCGGCCGTCCACCCACGCGTGCCCGATCCAGATCGCGTCGCGGCCCCGGGTGCGGGTGTACTCGCCGGGGTCACCCGCGAAGGAGAAGCGCAGGTAGACGGCGGCGCTCAGAACCGGTACGAGGAGGAGGGCGGCGAGGCCGAGCGCGATCCACCTGGCGGTGCGCAGCCGCCGGTGGCGCCACCGGCGCGGGAACCGGTCGTCGCGGCGCCCGTCGCCACGGCCTTCCCCGCTCGCCGGGTCCTCCTCGTCCTCCCGGCCGCCCTGTGGTGGTGCTGTCCCCAGGCCCATTCCGCGCCCCCTCGCCCCTGTCCCCGCGCCCGGCGGGAGGGGCACGCCGTGGCCGGGCGCACGTACGCCCCCGGCAAGGCGCTCAGAGTAGACCAGCGGGCGGCGCGGGCCCGGCCGGGCGGATCACCGCTCGCCGGAGGGCGGGCGGCGTGGGGTCAGAACAGGCTCAGCAGCGCCTCGGTGGGGTCGGCGATCTTCTCGTCCCCGTCGGGCAGGGCGAGTTCGAACCACACGGTCTTTCCGTGCGGGGTGCGGCGTGAACCCCAGGACGCGGAGAGCAGGCCGACGAGCTGGAGGCCCCTGCCGCCCTCGTCGGTGTCGCGGGCGCGGCGCCTGCGCGGCTGGACGAGGCCCGCGTCCCACACCTCGCACACCAGGGTGCGGTCCAGCAGGAGCCGCAGCCTTATCTCGCCCTCCCCGTAGCGCAGGGCGTTGGTCACCAGTTCGCTGACCAGCAACTCGGTGGTGTCGGCGAGGGCTTCGAGGTCCCAGTCGGCGAGTTGCGCGCGGGCGTACTCGCGGGCCCGGCCGACCGAACGCGGCTCCCTCGGCAGCGACCAGTCGCCGACCGCGTTGGCCGGCAGTCCCTTGACGCGGGCCATGAGGAGGGCGATGTCGTCCTCCCCGTGGTGGGTGTCGAGGCTGGTCAGGACGTGGTCGCAGGCGTCCTCCAGCGGCAGCGCGGGATCGGTGAGCGCGTTGCGGAAGGCTTCCAGCCCCTCGTCGAGCGGCTGGTGGCGGGACTCGACGAGCCCGTCCGTGTAGAGGGCGAGCAGCGCGCCCTCCGGCAGTTCGACGGTGACCTCCTCGAAGGGCTCCCCGCCGACGCCGAGCGGCATGCCCGGGGGGACGTCCAGGAGCTGCGCGGGCCGGTCGGCGCCGCCGGGCTCCAGGACGACCGGCGGCAGATGACCGGCGTTGGCGAAGGTGCAGCGCCGGGTCACCGAGTCGTAGACGGCGTAGACGCAGGTCGCGAGGTAGACCTCGGCGAGGTCGGTGTCCTGGTCCTGGAGGGCGGCGCGGGTGGTCTGCTGCGGGGAGCCGAGCCCCTGCGCGATCTCGTCGAGGTGCGAGAGGACGTCGGCCGGTTCGAGGTCGAGCAGGGCCAGGGTCCTTACGGCGGTGCGCAGTTCACCCATGGCGACGGCGGCCCGCAGTCCGCGCCCCATGACGTCGCCGACCACGAGGGCGGTGCGGTGGCCGGGCAGTTCGATGACGTCGAACCAGTCGCCGCCGACCTCGGTGGCGGTGGTGCCCGGCAGGTAGCGGCAGGCGATGTCGAGCCCGGCCGCCTCGGGGTCGCCCGGGGGCAGCAGGCTGCGCTGGAGGATGAGGGCGCGTTCGTGCTCGCGGCGGTACAGGCGCGCGTTGTCGATGAACACGGCGGCGCGCGCGGCCAGTTCCACGGCCAGCGCCCGGTCGCGTTCGCCGAAGGGTTCGCTGCCCTTGGTCCGGGCGAACTGCGCGAGACCGACGACCTTGTCGTGCGCGACCATCGGCACGGCCAGAGTGGACTGGACGAGGTCGCCGTCCCTGCCCGGCAGCAGTCCGGGCGCGGCCGTGCGCAGGACCTCGGCGCGCGGTGAGCCGGGAGGGTAGCGGTGCACGGCGCCGACGCTCACGGAGGCGGCCCCGCCGTGGCCGGAACCCTGCCGTCCGGCCCCGCCGGGTTCGTGCGGATCACGCCCCTGCCGCCCGGCCCTGGCCCTGGCGTACGGGTCCGCGGGCCGCTGCGCCCCTTCGGTACGCCGTCCGACGGTGAACGGTCCCGCCGGGGACGCGCTCCAGTCCTGAAGACGCTCCTGGTCGCTGCGGGCGTCGGGGGCGGACGCGGGGTGCGGAGCGGCGGACCCGGGGGCGGAAGAAGGTTCCTGCTGAGGCTCGTCGCCCGGTTCCCGCCCGCCGCCCGGCCCGGGGCCGCCACCGGTCACGTCCGTGCGGTCACGGCGGTCACCGCCGCCGACCGCGTCCGTTCGGTCACCGCCACCGGTGCCGTCCGTGCGGTCACCGCCGATGTCACTGTCGCCGCCGCCCACGCCAGCACGGTCACTCGCGCCGCCGTCGCTGTGCGGCGCGTTCCCGTCCCCGGTGTCGTCCCGCGCGCCACGGGCCCCGGGGAGGCGCGGGCGCCCGGGAAGGGCGGCCGGGTCCTCGTCCGCGGGGGCGGTGCGGTCGCGCAGGAACGGCAGCAGGTCGGACACGGCGCTCGCGAAGGCGACGCGGCGCAGTTCGCCGCTGCCGTCGGTGAGGCCGGGGGCGCGGTCGTCGCCGGTCAGGAGCCCCTGGTAGAGGTCCACGGAGGCGAGGTCGCAGAAACCGGGGACGGCCACGTCGAGCAGCTCGCGCGCGGTGGTCTCCAGGTCGAGGGAGTTGCCGATGCGGGAGCCGGCCTCGTTGAGCAGGGCCAGGTTGCGGCGGGCGCTCGCGGCCTCCCGGGCGGCGGCCTGCCTGCGGGTCACGTCGGTGGCGAGCGCGGCCACCCCGAGGGGCCGTCCCGAGCCGCTGTGCACGCGGTAGAGGTCGATCGACCAGTCGCGCCGGTCCTCGCCGCCCGGGACGTATCCGGCGAGTGTCAGATCGTTGAGCGCGCCGCCGCGTTCCAGGACGTGCCGCAGCGCGGCTTCCAGCCGGTCCGCCTCGCCGCCGGAGAGGTAGTCGCGGGCGGTGCGGCCCCGGTGCCCCTCGGGCCGCTCGCCGAACACGGAGGTGAACCGGTCGTTCACGCGCAGTACCCGGAGGTCGGTTCCGAAGAGCACGAAACCGAAGGGAGATTGGCCGAAAATCGCCTGCGAGGCGGCGAGGTCGGTCTCGATGCGGCGCAGCACCCGGACGTCCACGGCGATGCAGACGGCGGCGGGGTCGTCACGCTCCGTGCGGGTGGGCATGACGTAGATCTCCGCGAGCCCGTCGACGGAGCCGGCCGGGTCGGCGCGGTGCCCGTGGGGGGCGGGGGCCTGGGGGTCCGCGCGCATCCGGAAGGGGACGACGCCGGTCCACTCCCTGCCGTCCAGGATCTCGGCCATCTTCCGGTGGCCCCGCACCCGGAGTTCCGGGGGGACGAACGCCTCGACGGGGTCGCGGCCCACGACCTCCTCCGCGTCCACGCCGAACAGGCGCGCGGCCCGCTCGCTCCACTGGTCGACCGTCCCGTCGGGGCCGATCGAGAAGGAGGCGACCTTGATGTGGTCGTAGATCGAACCCGGTGGGCTGCTCTGCCACACGATGTCACCCGGCGCCCGCCCGGAGGCCGTCGCCTTCGCTGGTATATCGCTCACGCGAACCGTCCCCTCCAGCTCGCCGCGTCCGGAACCAGTACCGGCGGCGGCTTCCCGCAGTATCCAGCACCACGGGCCCGCACAAAACGGCGTTCACGATCACAGCACGATCTCGACGGTTTCCGGCCCGCCCCGGAATCCCTCCTGGAGATCGACGCTCCCTGTCTTCTAACCAGCGGCAACGCCTCCTAACCCGAAGGCCGGCGGGACACCGGCGCGGCCTGTGTCACGACCGCTCCAAGAAGCGGGACGGGACGCGGAAACCGGCCGCGGCACGCACGAGGAGCGCGCGGGGGCGCGGTACGGCGCACGAGGAGGCACAAGGGGCACGGGAAGCACACGGATCACGAGAGACGGACCGGTTCGCCGCCACCGGCACCCGACGCCGCTCCCGCGCCACCGGTCACCGGCGCGCACGGGCACGGCTCACGAGCCCCGCCGCGCCGCGCCGCGCCGCCGGCCATCGGCCACCGGGCAGGACCGTCGTCGCCCCTCCCCAGCCGGACGAGCACGGGCGGGCACGGGCGGGCACGGGTCGGGACGGCAGCCACGGCAGGCGGCGCAGACCGCAGACCGCAGACCGCAGACCGCAGACACGACCGGCGACAGACACGGCAGACGTCAGACGTCGGAGGGCAGAGGGCAGAGGGCAGACGTCAGACGTCAGACGGCAGACGGCAGACGGCAGACGGCAGACGGCAGACGGCGGCGCTCAGGCCGGGACGGGCAGTTCGCACCACACGGTCTTGCCCCGGCCCTCCGGGGCCGCGTTGGTGCCCCAGCTGCGGGACTGCCTGCTCAGCAGACGGATGCCCCGGCCGTGCTCGTCGTCCGGGTGGGCCGTCCGTTCGCGGGGCGCGTCGGGGACCGGGTCGGAGACCTCCACGAACAGGCACGTACTCCGTCGGCTGAGCCGGACCCCGATGGGACCGTGGGCGTGACGCAGGGAGTTGGTGACGAGTTCGCTGACGATCAGCACGGTGACGTCGGCCATCGGGGAGAGGT
Organism: Streptomyces sp. NPDC007088; assembly: GCF_042869355.1. Taxonomy (NCBI): domain Bacteria; kingdom Bacillati; phylum Actinomycetota; class Actinomycetes; order Kitasatosporales; family Streptomycetaceae; genus Streptomyces; species Streptomyces sp. NPDC007088. The sequence continues at coordinate 73,754 of NZ_JBIAFO010000002.1, read as the reverse complement.
CCCAGTCGGCGAGCTGGGTCCGTACGACGCCCCGGGCCGCTCTCACCACCCCCGGATCAGCCGGAAAGGTCCATGCGGCGCAGACGCCCTCGGTGTCGATCAAGCCGATCACTTCCCCAGAAGACCCTCAGCGGAGAACCTTTCAGGGCCATCAATAGCCCCATACCCGTCATTTCAGACGAATTACCCCCCGCTTGGCGGACGGATGGCTCGAATGGCGCAGTTCGCGGGCTTCCGGAGGGCGGCGGGGGCGGCGCGGGTCCAGGCTGGGAACGCTCGTGCGTCCGCGCCGGGGCCCGGGGCCTCCGCGCGCCGGTCCCGGCCCTTCCCCCCACCCGAGCGCACCCGGGGCACGCCGGGACCGAGGCGCCCCGGCGGATCACACGGGAGCCGGGGAGCCTCCGTCACCCTCCGCCCACCCACCAAGCGCGGGACCCCGCGCACTCGCCCCACTCACCCCTCGAAGGACCACTCCTCGCCCGTCCGGACCCGCGCCTCCGGAGCGGGCAGGCGGCGGGCCGCCTCGGTGACGGCGGGGCGGTCCTGGTCGAGCCAGTCCACGGTCCAGACCTCCCCGGCGGCGAGCCAGCGCAGCTCGTCGTGGTCCTCCAGCGGCTCGGGGGCGGGCTGTCCGGGCAGCGGGCGGGCGGCCCAGACGTCGAGCACGTACCCCGGCTTGAGCGGCCACCGCCCCGGCAGCGGTTCGAGCGCCTCGGTCTCGATGCCGAGTTCCTCCCGCAGTTCCCGTACGAGCGCCTGCTCGGGCAGTTCGCCGGGTTCGACCTTGCCGCCGGGCAGCTCCCAGCGCCCGGCCAGCTCCGGCGGGGCGGTACGGCGCGCGGCGAGCAGCCGCCCACCGTCGTACAGGGCGGCCCCGACCACCACGATCTCCTGAGTCATGACACGGAGCCTAAGGGCTGTCCCGTAACCCCTGGTGGATCAGCGCGCGGCGTCAGATGTGGTGCGTCGCAAGGCGCCGGAGCGCCCTCATCGCGGAGCGATTCGGGCGTTTCGGCAGCGCGGCGAGGTGCCGCAGCTGCCGTCGCGCGCCCGCCAGGGGTTACGGGACAGCCCTTAGGGGGTCGCTGAGGCGTCCGAGAGCTGACGGCGCCGTGGTGACCGAGGGGCCGGAGGTGGCACTGTGCCCCGGAGGGACCGGCGCCGGAGCCCGGCAGGGGCGCACGGGGCGCGCGGCGTCAGGAACCCGCGCCCGGCACGCTGTTGGCGTGCTCCACCGCGTACAGTCTGCGCTCGGCGATGCGGTCCTTGTCGAGCGTGCTGGCGCGCCGCTCGGCCTCGGCCCGCGTCGCGTACTGACCGACCCGGTAGCTGTCGGCCTTTCCGTCGTCCCGCCTTATGAGGTGCCAGGGAAGCGTGGCACCGCTGTCCGTCATCGAACCCCTCCGCCTCTCTCCTCCGACCGTGACAACGACCGCCGAGGAAACCCCAGTTCGCATATGCCCGACCCTACCCCCCGCCTTAACTGAGCGGATACGAATTAGCACGAAGGGGTACGGGTTCGCGCCATCACGGACAGCGAAAAAGGGTGGGATGTGGGGGGCGCGTTCCGGGAAACACGCCCCCCACACCCCACCCTCCGGGGAACTACGGGAACCTCCGGGGAGAGCGGAGGGTGCCATCACGAGGACCTCGGGACCTCGGGGAGCCGTGGGAGGGGGACTTCCACAAGCCGCCGGAGCCCTCACGCGGCGGCCGCGACCCCGAAGTCACCTCGCCCCAGGGCCTCCCCGCCCCTCCCCCGTCACCTCACGGGCAGGTGGTAGGTCAGCCGGTAGCGGTCGGCGGGCACGACGAGATCGGCCGTCTCCACGGCGCGCTGCGAGGCGTAGTAGGTGCGGGCCACGACGATCACGACGTGTCCGGGCACCCCGCCGAGCAGGAGCAGTTCCTCGGCGAGACCGGGGCGGGCGCCGACCTCCTCGACCACGTTGTCCACGACGGTGTCGATCGCGGCCATGCGGTCCACGACTCCGGTACCGCCGAGCGGTCCCTCCTCGGGCAGCATGACGGGGGTACGGCCGGTGAGTTCGAGCGGCTCCCAGGAGGTCGAGAGCATCATGGGGCGGCCCGCGTCCCTGAAGACGTAGCGGGTGCACATGACGCGGGCACCCGTCTCGACGCCCAGCCGGGCGGCGGTCTCCTCGTCCGCCTCCTCCTGCACGCTGCTGGACTCCCAGGTCCCGCGCGCCCCCTCCTCCGCCTGTTCCTGCCGGAAGGGGGTGGAGGTGCCGGGAGGAACGCGGTAGCCGGAGCGCGCGATGCGCCGCGGCTGGAGTCGCTCGCGCACGTACGTCCCCGAACCGGAACGCCCCTCGACCAGCCCCTCGGCCATGAGGACCTTGCGGGCCTCCAGGGCCACGGTGTCCGACACGCCGTACTCCCTGCGGATACGCGCCTGTGAGGGGAGGCGGGTGTGCGGGGGGAGCGAACCGTCGACGATCTTCTTACGGAGATCACCCGCCACGCGGAGATACGCCGGCTGCTCACCGAATGTCACAAGCCACTCCCATCAGGTTGACAGACAGCAACAGCCTGGCAACCGACGGTTGCTCCCCGCAAGCGAGGGCCAAAGATTCACTCGAAGTGATGACGCGTCTTTGTGCAGGCACTTCCTGCCCTGTACGCCGATCAAGGAAACATGGGCGGGCGGACACGTGTCACAGACGGTAGGAGTCCAGTTCCGCCCTGCGTGATCGAGGCCCGCGCGGACCGCTGCGTACGCTCCTCGCATGGACGACATCGACGCCCCGGCCGGTGAGCCCGGCCCGCGGCCACGCGCCTCCGCCCTCCCTGACCGGGGGGCCGCTCAAGAGCCACGGAGCCGGCCCGCCGCCGAGCCCCCGCCGCCGTCCTCGGTGTGCCCGGTGGACGGCACGCGGGTGAGCGCCGATTCGCTCGCGTGGTGCTGTCCGCGCTGCCGGGGCCCGCTCGACCTGGACTTCACGGCCGCGCCCCCGCCGCTCACCGCGCTGACCGGCCGGGTGAACTCGCTGTGGCGGTACGCCGAGGCCCTGCCGCTGTCCGCGCCCTCGGTGTCGCTGGGCGAGGGCCGGACCCCTCTGGTCACGCTGGCGGGCCCGGTCCTCGCGAAGCTCGACTTCCTGATGCCGACGCTGTCCTTCAAGGACCGGGGCGCCGTCCTGCTCGCCGAACTCGCGCGCCGGCTGGGCCCGGAGCGGGTGATCGCGGACAGCAGTGGCAACGCGGGCACGGCGCTCGCGGCGTACTGCGCGCGGGCGGGCCTGGACTGCACGGTGTACGTGCCCGAGGGGACGTCCCCGAAGAAACTGGAGCAGATCGCGGCGCACGGCGCGCGCCTGGAACTCGTACCGGGCGACCGGGAGGCGACGGCCCGCGCGGCCCGCGCGGCGGCGGACGAGCCGGGGGTCTTCTACGCGAGCCATGTCTTCAACCCGTACTTCACGCACGGAACGAAGACCTACGTCTACGAGCTGTGGGAGGACCTCGGCGGCCGGCTGCCGGAGGCGGTCGTCGTGCCGGTGGGCAACGGCACGCTGCTGCTGGGAGCCGCCCTCGCGATCGAGGAGTTGTACGGAGCCGGGCTGCTCGACCGGCGCCCGCGCCTGCACGCGGTCCAGGCGCGGGCGGTCTCCCCGCTGGCCGCCGCCTGGCGGGCGGGCGCCGGGGATCTGCCGCCCGGCGGGACCGGGGCAGGGCCCACGCTCGCCGAGGGCATCGCGATCCCCCGGCCGCCGCGCGCCCGGCAGATCCTCGCCGCCGTCCGCGCGAGCGGCGGCTCCTTCCTGACTGTCCCCGAGGAGCACCTCGCCCCCGCCCAACTCGACCTGGCCCGAAGGGGTTTGTACGTCGAGACGACGGGGGTCGCGTGCTGGGCGGCGGTGCGCGAGGGGGCGCTCGGGGACGTCGAGACGGTGGTGCCGCTGTGCGGGGCCGGTCTCAAGACGGGGACGGCGGGGTGACGGCCCCCGGGGGCACGCCCGTTCTCACTCCTGCCGGTACCCGGCGAGGAAGCGCCCGATCCGCCCGATCGCGGACTCCAGGTCGTCGGCGTACGGCAGGGTGAGGATGCGGAAGTGGTCGGGGCGCGGCCAGTTGAAGCCGGTGCCCTGGACGACCTGGATCTTCTCGCGCAGCAGCAGGTCGAGCACGAAGCGTTCGTCGTCGACGAGGGGGTGCACCTGAGGGTCGATGCGCGGGAAGGCGTAGAGCGCCCCCTTGGGTTTGACGCAGGAGACGCCGGGGATCTCGTTGAGCTTCTCCCAGGCCCGGTCGCGCTGTTCGCGCAGCCGGCCGCCCGGGGCGGTCAGCTCCTTGATGGACTGCCGTCCGCCGAGCGCCGCCTGGATCGCGTACTGGGCCGGGGCGTTGGCACACAGCCGCATGGAGGCGAGCATCGTGAGCCCCTCCAGGTAGTCCTTGGCGTGCTGCCTGGGCCCGCTCACGACGAGCCAGCCCGAGCGGAACCCGGCGACCCGGTACGTCTTGGACAGCCCGCTGAACGACAGGACGACGAGGTCGGGGGCGAGCGCCGCCGCCGTGTGGTGGACGGCGTCGTCGTACAGGATCTGGTCGTAGATCTCGTCCGCGAAGACCATGAGCTGATGGCGGCGGGCGAGATCGAGGATGCCCTCGACGATCTCCTTCGGGTAGACCGCGCCCGTCGGGTTGTTGGGGTTGATGATGACGACGGCGCGGGTGCGGTCGGTGATCTTCGCGGCCATGTCGTCGAGGTCCGGGTACCAGTCGGACTCCTCGTCGCACAGGTAGTGCACGGCCTTGCCGCCGGACAGCGTGGTGACGGCCGTCCACAGGGGGAAGTCGGGTGCGGGGACGAGGACTTCGTCGCCGTTCTCCAGCAGCGCCTGCATCGCCATGGTGATGAGTTCGGAGACGCCGTTGCCCAGGAAGACGTCGTCCACGCCGACACCTTCGACCCCGAGCGCCTCGTAGCGCTGGGCGACGGCGCGGCGGGCGGAGAGGATGCCGCGCGAGTCGGTGTACCCGTGGGCCCGCGGGAGCATCCGGATCATGTCCTGGACGATCTCCTCGGGCGCCTCGAAGCCGAAGAGCGCGGGGTTGCCGGTGTTGAGCCGCAGCACGCTGTGCCCGGCCTCCTCAAGGGCGTTGGCGTGTGCGATCACCGGGCCCCGGATCTCGTAGCAGACCTCGCTCAGCTTGCTCGACTGCCGGAACTCCATGCCGTGCCTCCCCGGGAACTGTGTGACTTGGTTTTACCAAGCAAGAGCTTGGAAAGTCCAACCATGTGTCTAGACTGCGATACATGCCACGTCAGACGCCGCCCCGCCGCCGAAGCTACGACCAGTACTGCGCCACCTCCCGGGCCCTGGACGCCGTGGGCGACCGCTGGGCCCTGCTGATCGTCCGCGAGTTGCTGGGCGGGCCGCGCCGGTACACGGATCTGCTCGCGGACCTGCCGGGGGTGAGCACCGACATGCTCGCGACGCGGCTGCGCGACATGGAGCGCGACGGTCTGGCCGTACGCCGCCGCCTGCCCGCCCCGGCCAACGCCTCGGTCTACGAACTGACGGAGCGCGGGGCCGGCTTGCTGCCGGTACTGAGGGCGCTCGCGACGTGGGGCGCCCCGGATCTCGCGGAGCGCCGGCCGACCGACGCGGTGCGCGCGCACTGGTTCGCGATCCCCCTGCTGGGCCCGCTCGGGGCGGCGTGCGGCGGGGACCGGGTGCTCGTGGAGGTCGAACTCCCCGAGGGCCTGTTCCACATCCGTACGGGCCTGGCGCCCGGCCGCCCCTCGTACGGCGACGGGGCGGCGGACACGGCGCCGGACGCCCGGCTGGTGATGGACGCGGACACCTGCCGCGCCCTCGGCGAGGGCACGGCGACCCTCGCCGAGGCCGTCAAGGAGGGCCGGGTGCGGGTACGGGGCGAGGGGGCGGCGGCCCGGCGCCTGCGGGGCGAGGACGGGGGCGGATCAGCGGCCTGAGGCGCGGCGGGTGCCGCCCGCCCGGTCCGCGCCGCCGGTCGGGTCGTGCGGGTCCCGGTCGGTCAGGCAGTAGATCCCGCCCGCCGGGTCGCGCATGACGATCCACTCCTTGCCGTGGTGCGCGAGCCGCGCCCCGAGCGCCTCGTGCCGGGCCCGCGCCGACTCGGGGTCCAGCGCGGCGAGATCGAGGTGGGCGCGGGAGGGCCGCTCCTCGTCGAGCCGCTGCACCAGGAACCGCATGGGCAGCCCGAGCGGCGGTCGCAGCCGCTGGAACTCGGGCTGGCTCGTGGGGGCGGGGCGCCAGCCGGTGAGGGCGGCCCAGAAGGCGAGTTCCCGCTCGTACGCGGCCGGCCCGACGTCCAGACACACCTGATCGAGCCGTTCGTCCGCCACGACGGGCGGCGCGGTCCGCTCCCCGCGCCAGGGGACGACGCAGAACCCGAGCCCGGCGGGCGAGCGCAGCACGCTCAGCCCCGGCTCCTCGGACAGCACGGCGGCGCCCTGCTCCTGGGCGTGGCGTACGAAGGCGGGGACCTCGGCGACGCACAGGTCCACGTGCGCCCCGCCGGGCCCCTCGGCGACCGACTGCTGCTTGACGGCGGGATCGGCGCCGCCGGCCGGCAGGAAGGTGACGAACTCACCCGACTCCCCTCGTGCGGCGGAGAGTTCGGAACCGGTGACGGCCGCCCAGAAGGAGCGGGCGGCCTCCTCGTGCGCGCGCGGGGAGTCGACGAAGGCGTACGTCCAGCGGACGGCGGGTGCGGGGCCCTGGGTCATGCGGCGCTCCTCCTGGGGGGACGGCGTGGCGGACACGGTGGCGCGTCGGCGTTCAGGGAGCCGGGGCCGTGGTGGTCAGGGGCGCGAGGTACCGGTCGATCAGCTCCACGGCGTCCCGCAGCATCACCGCGTCTCCTTCCGGCTTCTCCCAGAAGGCCCGGCCGAGCAGGAAGTCGCCGACCTCCACGACGAGGGCGACCTGTCGCCGGGTCGTGTCCGTGTCGGGGAGTCCGTAGGCGTCGACCACGGCACGGTGGATCAGCGCGGAGACCCGGGCGTTGGTGGCGCTGCCGAGGCCCGCCAGTTCGGGCAGGCGCGGCAGCCCGTACACCCACAGCCGCCGGTAGCCGGGCTCGGTACGGAACCGCTGGGCGAACCCGTCGAGGAGCCGCTCGAAGAGCGCCGCCGTTCCGCCGCCGGGCGGGCTCGCGCAGATCTGGGCGACGACCTCGACGTTCCGCTCCTGCCAGGCGCGTACGAGGGTCGCGGCGATGGCGTCCTTGTCGGGGAAGTACCGGTAGAGCACCCCGACGGAGACCCCGGCGCGCTCGGCGATGCCCTTGGTCCCGATCTCTTCGTACGGCTGGGCGTCGAGGAGTTCGGCGGTGGCGCGCAGGACGCGGTCGACCTTCTCGCGACTGCGCTGCTGCCGGGGACGCTCACGCAGCCCCGGCCCCGGACCCTGCTCACCGTCTCCCGCTGCGACCATGCGTTCCACCTTGGCATACGGGCTCGGCGTACGGGCACGGGGCGGACTCCGAGAACGCGCCTTGACAGGGACCCAAAACATGAACCAGAGTCACGTTCATGTTTCCGGAGGGGGCCGCCAGGGGCGAGGGCGACGGGACCGGGGCCGGGAGCGGGTCCCGTGCGCCGGCCGGCATGGGCAGGGACTTCTCCCTGGTGTGGGCCTCGGTGGCGGCCTCGGGCCTCGGCGACGGCGTCCGCTTCGTGGCCCTGCCGCTGTTGGCCGCACGCCTGACGGACGACCCGAGGCAGTTGGCGGCGGTCGCCCTTGCCGAGCAACTCCCCTGGCTGCTCAGCGTATTGGCGGGGGCGCTGGCGGACCGGGCGGACCGCCGGCGCCTGCTGTGGGCGGTGGATCTGGTCCGGGCGGTGGTGGTGGGAGCCCTGGCGGCGGGGATCGCGGCGGGCGGGGTGACGGTCGCCGTACTGATCACGACGGGATTCCTGCTCGGCTGCGGCCAGACGCTGTACCTCGCGGCCTGGTCGGGACTGATCCCGTCCCTTGTCGGCCGCGCCCGTCTGGCCCCGGCGAACGCCCGCCTCCAGTCCACCGGCATCCTGACGGACACCCTGCTCGGCCCGCCGTTGGGCGCGGTGCTGTTCGGCGCGGCGACGGCCCTCCCGGTCTCGGTGGACGCGGTGTCCTTCGCGATGGCGTCCGGGCTGGTACTCCTGAGCGGCGCGGGACGGAGCGGGACGGCGGCGGTACCGGCCGGCGGATCGCGTCCGTCCCGCCCCGGACGTCCGTTCCGCGCGGAACTCCTCTCCGGGACGGTCTTGTTGTGGCAGGACGGGCTGCTGCGCGGGCTGAGCGCGTGCGGGGCGCTGGCCGCCCTGGTGACGGACGGCCTGGCGGCGGTCCTGGTGCTGTGGGCGCGGCGCACGCTGCACCTGGACGACCTGGGCTACGCGCTGCTGGTGGCGGCGTTCGCGGCGGGCGGCGTGACCGGGGCGGCCGTGGCCCCGCGCCTGCCGGTCCGCGGCGTTGTGCGCGCCTGCCCCGGTGTGACGGCCCTGGCGGCGGCGGGCGCGGCCCTCGCCCACTCCGGCCTGCTCGCGGGAGGCTGCCTCACGGTGTACGGCGCGGCCTTCGGCGCCTGGGGCGTACACGCGGCCACCCTGCGCCAGTCCCGTACGCCGACGGAGCTGCTGGGCCGGGTCGGGGTGGCGCACGCGACGTTGACGGGCGCGGCGGGCGCGGTGGGCACGGCGGCGGCCGGACTCCTGGCGGCCCACGCGGGCCTGCGGGCACCGTTCGCGGCGGGCGCGGTACTGATGGCGGTGGGGGCGGCCCTGATGTGGGGGACCACCGGGCGGGAAGCGGGTCCCCCGGCGGCGGGCGACGCCCGGAAGCGCCGGGGGGCTCCCGGGTAGCCCTCGGCGGGCCCCCTCTCCCCAGCGCTGCCGGGCCGCCGCACAGGCACCGCCGAGTGGCGCACCGCGCCGGGGCGCCGGCGTTCGCCCGGATCGGGGTGGCCGTCCGCACGGCCGGAGTGGCCGCCCCGGCCTGCCCCGTCGCACTGCCGCGCCCCGACGCGGTGGGCCGGCGCTCGGGCACACGGCGGCCGGGACGAGCTGAAGGCGTAGTTCCCTCCGGCGCGCCCGAGTTGGACACCGCCCACGGCGGGGAGTTCGTCCGCGCCGACCAGCGGCTCGTCACGTACCGGGCTCATCCGGCGTGGAGGGGTGAGCGGTTCCTGGGCAAGACTCGCTCCGGAAACCTGCTTCACTCGATCGCACGACACCTGTGAGGAGAACCGTGTCCGGCATCTCTGCGCAAACCCCGTTCCGCGGCGAGGGCGACGACCGCCTCCGCCTCGGCAGCGACGACAGGGGCCGTGCCCGCGTCGCGGTCGGCGGCCACGAGGACCACCACCTCACCGGCGCCCGCGCAGCCCTCCGCACCCTCGTCACCGGCGCCAAGCCGCCTGCTCCGATCCGGCGCGCCGCCCCCGGCCTCCGCCGTACCTTCCCCTCCTCCGCCCTTTCCTTTTCCTCGCTCCTTCCGAGAGGCAGTTCGTGAAGCGATTCCGGCTCGTGGCCCGGATCTGGCGGCTCCTGCGGGGGCCCTTCCAGTGGCGGCTGCTGTGGCTGGCGCACGCCAAGTTCACCGTGGGCGTCACCGGGGTCGTGCGGAACGACGCGGGCCAGGTGCTGCTCCTCAAGCACCGTTTGTGGTCCCCCGAGCGGCCGTGGGGGCTGCCGACCGGTTTCGCGGTCGCCGGGGAGGAGTTCCCCGACACCGTGGTGCGGGAGGTGAAGGAGGAGACCGGGCTCGACGTGCGGCCCGGTCGCCTCGTACGCCTCAGGAGCGGGTACCGGCTGCGCGTCGAGGTCGCGTACGAGGCGCGGTACGTGGGCGGGGAGCTGCGGATCGACCCCTTCGAGATCCTGGAGGCCCGCTGGTTCGCGGCCGACGCCCTTCCGGAGGGTATGCAGGAGCTGCACCGGCAGCTGATCCGCGGGGAGACGTCGGTCTGACACGCGCCGGCCGGGACGCGCGCCGGCCCCACCCGGCCGGGGGCGCGCCGGCGTCCGCACGCGTGATCGCCCTCTTGGCCCGGCCGTCCCGGGGTACGCGGGCTGAAAGAACCTGTCGGCGGGCCGAGGGAGAAGTGCAGTGACGGACGACTCGTCGTTGAAGGCTGTGGGCTGGGCGCGCTCCCTGCCGGTCAGCAGTGGTGTCAAGGCGGCGCGGGACTGGACCAGGGAGCACCTGGAGACGCTCGGCTGGTCGCGGACGGACCCGGACACGGCGGACTCCGTCCTGCTGGCCGTGTCGGAGCTGGTCACCAACGCGCACCGGCACGCCGGCAGCACCGCGCAGCTCGTACTGACCTGGGACAGCGAGTGTCTGCACGTCACCGTGCACGACGAGTCCCCCGCGCTGCCCGAGCCCCGGGAGGCGTCCGAGGACGCGCTCGGCGGTCGCGGGATGTTCCTGGTGGACGCCCTGGCCGAGACCTGGGCCGCCTACCCCTGCCCCCGGGGCAAGGAGGTCACCGCCTGCTTCCGGCCGTCGCAGGCCCAGCCCGCGGGGCGGTGAGGGCGGCCGGCCGGGCGTGCTGTCCGGGCCGGGACGCGACCACAGCGAGCCGTACGGCCCCCGGCCTCGTGATCAGCGGGCACGAGTTCCCGTGCGTGGCTCGCGGGCCGTCTTCGTGCGGACCGCCCTGCCCGGCGGGGGGCAGCGGCCCGGCTGAGGAGAGGGGTGTCGCCACGGGTGTGCGTCCGTGGTCCCGTCGCGGCCCCGTGGAACGGCTCCCGTGGAACGGCTGAGGGTGCCCGAGGCGGTACTTCAGCTGTTCCCGCTCCCGTCCCGTGACCCGGCGGGCTCCTCCTGCCCGTCGTCGTGCGCGCGCTGTTCGCCGACCGCCACCGCTCGGGCCGGCGGCGCCGCCGGCACCACCGCCTCCGTGCCGGTCCCGGCGTCGTCCCCCGCCACTCCGAGCCGCTCCTGTTCCTCCTCGACGATCCGGCGGGCCAGTTCGGCGTCCGAGACGTCGACGGCCTCCGGGTGCTGTTCGGCGAGCGCGCTGCGCCGGGCGTACGCGTCGAACTGGCGGGACTTGCGCTCCAGCATCCGTACGAGCCGCTCGTCCACCCCGCCCGGGGTGAGCAGCCGGTGGACGCGGACCGGACGGACCTGCCCCATGCGATGGGCGCGGGCGACGGCCTGCTGTTCGAGGGTCGGTTTGATCTGCGGCTCGCACAGGATCACGACGGAGGCGGCCTGAATGTTGAGGCCGAGTCCGGCCGTCTGGATCTGGGCCGTCAGCACGGCGGGGCCGGGGACGGCGGAGAACTCGTCGACGACGCGCTGACGGCTCAGCGGCGGTACGTCGCCGTCGAGGGGGCCGAGGACCGGGCCGGTGACGGTGGGCGCCGCGCCGAGGGCGGCGCCCACCGCTTCCAGGACGTCCCGGAAGTTGGAGAACACGACGGTCTTCAAGCCGTTCTCCCCGGCCTCCGTGATCAGGTCGACCAGCCGCCCCAGCTTCGCCGAGCCCTCCGGGTGCGCGTAGGCCGCCCGGCGCATCGCCATGAAGTTGCCGGTGGCGACCGCCGCGCGGTACGCCCGCTCGTCGTCCCGGCTCGGCTGTTCCCACTCGTCGGTGTGCAGGAGGCGGGGCAGTTCGGTCAGGACGTCCGCCTGGTTGCGGCGCAGGTAGACCGGGGCGACCTTCTCGCGGAACCGGGCGGACCCGAGCGGTACGTCTCCCTCGGCCAGCCCGTCGGCCAGGTCCGGTTCCAGAATCCGGACCAGACTGCGGAACTCCTCGACCCGGTTCTCCATCGGGGTGCCCGTCAGGAACAGGGTGCGTGCGCAGCGCGCGGACCAGCGCTGGACCGCCTGGGAGCGTTTGGCGCGCGGGTTCTTCACGAAGTGCGCCTCGTCCACGACCAGCATGGCCGGTCTTGCCCAGGAGGATTCCGGGGCGGGTTCGGGGAAGCCGCGCAGCGCCTCGAAGGTCGTGACCCCGATCCCGCCCCGCTCGCACCAGTCCCAAAAGGCCGCCGGGCGCTCGGGACCGTGCAGCAGTCGGCCGGGCAGCGTGGCGCGGGTCTCGATCTCGCGCATCCAGTTCAGCAGGACGCTCGCCGGGCAGACCACCAGGAAGTGCTTCTCCCCCTCGGCGGCCAGGTGCGCCATCGCGGCGATGGCCTGCACGGTCTTGCCGAGTCCCATTTCGTCCCCGAGGATCACCTTGCGCCGCGCGAGCGCGAAGCGGGCCCCGAACGCCTGGTACCCGCGCAGGGACACCCGGCGGTGCGTGTCGTCGAGCGGCTGCCGGCGCACCCGGTCGGCCAGGTCCTCGGGCAGGAAGCCCTCGGCGGAGACCGGCTCGGGTCCGGTGTCGGAGACCTCGGCGAGCAGCGCGTAGTACTCGGCGGCGCGCGTGCCGAAGTCCACCCAGGCCGCAAGCTCTGGCGCCGGGCCCCGCAGCAGGTCCACCGAGGTCTGCGCGAGGGACGCGGCGGTCTTCGAGCGTTCCGCCTCCTCGGTCAGGGCGCGGATCGCGGCGACCGCCTCCAGGGCCCTGGCCCGGCGCTCGCCCCCGGCCAGCAGCAGCCGCAGCCGCCCCGAGACCGGTTTCGCCTCCTCCAGCAGCGGCCCCAGCCGTGCCACGAGCCCCTCGGCCGTGCGCACGGTCCGCCGCGCCCGCGGCCCGGCCTCCACCAGGACGTGCAGGGCCCGGACCAGCGCGGTGGTGCGCGGGGTGGGGTGGTCGACGTCGAGAAAGACGGCGACGCCGTCCCGTACCGCCCCGGCGAGCCGCTGGGCCGCCGCCGTGAGCTGGTCGGCGGTCACCTTGCCGATGCCGGGGATCTGCCGCAGCCGGTACGGCCCGGCGTCGAGCACCTGTCGTACGGTGCGCAGTCCGCCGCGCTCCAGCGGTTCGGCCCTCCCCCGGCCCCCGGTGACCTGCTGGAGACGGGACACCGGCATCGCGTCGAGAGCGCGCCCCACCTCGGCGTCGAGGATCGGCGTCAGCGCCTCCCGTACGGCGCCGAGGGCCCGCTCGTGGTCGGCGGCCACCGAGCGGGCCGCCGCGTACAGCCGCGCCCCGGAGGCGACCGCCTCCCGCTCCGCCCGTCCCATACCCGCCCCTCTCCCCGTCCCCGTCCGGCCCCGCGCTCCCGCCCAGGGACGGGGTGAGCACGTCGGCCGGAACGCTGAGTGTCCCTACTCATGCGGGGCGCGCCCGGCCGCCGCAGCATGGGAAGTGACCCCGCCTCCCGAAGGAGACCGCATCATCATGCCGAGTACGAGCACGAGCACGAGCGGGAACACCCGCCGCCCCCTGCACCGCATCATGACAGCGGCCACCGACAACTGGTTCTCGCGCGGCTATCTGCTGGTCTTCGCGGCGGCCCTGACGTGGTTCGGCGTGGACACCCTCTTCGTGTACCACCCCGACGCGTCCTTCGCCGGGGTCTGGCCGATGTTCCTCACCCTGCCGACCAGCCTCCTGCTGCTGATCTGGTCCGGCCTCCCCGGCTGGGCCCTCGTGATCGGCCTGGTCCCGGCGGCCCTGGTGAACGCGACGCTGCTGGGCCTGTTCGTCCGCGTCATGGGGCCGGCCGGCCACCGGCGGCCCGGACCTCAGCTGGGGCGGGGCCACTGAGGGCACCGCGCGCCGCCCTCGCGAGGCGGTACGGGCTCACGTGGCGCTCCCGCGGCCGGCGCCGAGCGCGGTGGTGACCTTGCGATCGGCCTTGAGCAGGGCTGGAACCAGGACGTAGACGGCGACCGGGACGACGATCGCCGTCATGACCAGGGTGCGCAGCGCCAGCGGCAGGTGGGCGGTGCGCGGGCCCAGGAGCAGGAAGGCGGCGGTGATCGTGGGATAGACGGCCAGCCAGGTGAGCAGAGCACGGCGGTGTACGGACGGCACCGGGTGCGGCGCTGCCTCGGCCACCGTTGCCGCGGCAGGCGTGGCGGAGGCGATGGTGGCGGTGGACGTGGTCATGGCATGTCCTTTCGGGGCGTACTCGTGCGCGACGGAGACCGGCATCTCCAACCGACTGGTTGGAGTCTGGCAGGGCCGCACCCGAATGTCCAACCATCCGGTTGGAGTCGGTTACTCTGGGGCCATGGCCTGGGACACCGCACGCACCAAGCAGCTCCTCCTCGACGCCGCCGTCGAGGAGTTCGCCGAACACGGCCCCCAGGGGGCCCGCGTCGCCCGCGTCGCGACGCGGGCGGGAGTGAACAAGGAGCGGATCTACCAGTACTTCGGCAACAAGGACCAGCTCTTCGGCGCGGTCCTCGCCTCCGAACTGGCCAGTCTCGCCGCGGCCGTCCCGCTCTCCGCCGAGCAGGCCGAAGACCTCGGCGACTACGCGGGCCGCGTCCACGACTACCACCGCGCCCACCCGCGCTTCGCCCGCCTGCTGACCTGGGAAGGGCTGCGACAGGGCACAGGAGAGGCGAACGGCCCCCTGGCCGGGGAGGCCGAACGGACCGCCCACTACGCCGACAAGGTCCAAGCGGTCGCCGCGGCCCAGGACGCGGGGGCCCTGACCCGGGACACCGACCCCGCCCGCCTGATGTACGCCGTCATCGCCCTCGTCAACGCCTGGTTCATGCTGCCCCAGGTCGCCCGCCTGCTCCTGGCCTCCACCCCGGACCCGCGTCCGGCCTCGGACCGTGAAGCCCTGGTCCTGCTCGTCCAGCGGATGACCACACACGCGGGCGGCCCGGCGGGCACAGCAGACACAGCAGGCACCAACGGGGTCGCCTGACCCGCGACGGACGGCACGCGCCCCGAGACGCCGCCCGGCCGCTGACCGCTCGGCGTCTTGTGGCAGACGATCCGCCGGACACGGTGCGAACCGGACACGGTGCGAACCGGACACGGTCAGGCCCCCGCCTGGACGACGTCCGGCGTCGGCGGCCGAAGTCCACGGCGCGCGGCCTCAGTTCGGGATACCCGCCGGACACCCGCGCGACGAACTCCGCCCTCGTGAAGTCCCTCGCCTCGGCCGGCGCGCACCTCCTAGCCGCCGGGAGCGGCGTGAGCGGCGTGAGCGGCCCCCTCCGCGAACTCTTGACGACTTGTCACCCCACCCCCACAGTCGGGCAATCCGCTGGCCTGCCGCACCCCTCCCGTTCTAGGATCAAGCACTTTCGCCGCAGGGGCCGCTCACGACCGCCCGGTACGGGCACGAGCGGAGCGGGGGTCGACGGACCGGCTTCCGGCCCGCCCCGGCGGCAGGCGGGACAGGGATACGGGGGCGGCGGCATGGCGCGACGGACCGGTCAGCGTGAACACCTTCGGCGCGTGTCCGAACGGCGCCGCACCGGAACGGCACCCGAGTCCGCCGGAACCACGGCCCGTACGGCGCTGGTGGCCGCTGTCGTCACCGGCCTGTCCGCCGTCGTCGTCAGTCTCATCACCGGCCTGGGGTCCTCGCTCCAGGGATTCGTCACCGACGCCCTGTCCGGCGACGACAAGCCGGCCGCCTCGGCCCCGGCTGCCGCGAGAACGTCAACCCCCCTCAAGGTGGCGGTCGTACCGGAGGAGGGCGGCTCGTTCCTGGTCGCGGACCGGAAGGTCACCGGCTCCGAGGACAGGGCGCTCCTCACGGGCGAGAGGACTCCGGAGTCCTGGAAGCGTCTGCTCCGCCGGATCGGCGCGGTCTCCGTCGGCAGGACCGCCTACAAGCTGACGGTCACCAACGCGTCCTCGGAGCCCCTCAGAGTGGTGGACGTCGTCCCTGTGGTCACACGGCGCACCGGGGCGTTCGACACCACGCTGATCGAGCCGCTGGGAGGGCTGGAATCGGACACCGTCCAGGCCGAACTCGCCCTGGACAACCGGTATCCCAAGTTCACCCAGCACGGAAAGCCCTACTTCTCCCGGAAGTCGCAGACCCTCAAGGCCGGCGACGGCTTCGTCATGGCCGTGGAGTCGAGACTGCGGGGCAAGGAGTACGTCGAGTACTACCTGAGGGTGGACTACATCGACAGCAAGGGCGTCAAACGCTCCCTGAAGGTGAACGACCCGGACTCCGTACCCCCCGTGTTCCGCCTGTCCGGCCTGGTCGCGAACAAGACGTACGCCGAGTACTGGGGCCCCGACGAGACGGGAGGGGCGTGGCGGCCGTACAGCCCGGCGGAGAGGAAGTAGCCGCGACCGGGGAACCGTCGCGCCCGCTCCACCACGCCGGGCAGGTGACGGAGGCGGCCCCACCGGGCTGGGGCGACGCGGGCGGGGCGGGCCCGGCGGGTCGGCGTCCCTGGCGGAGTTCAGCATCCGGAGGCCGCCAGCCCGGGAACGACCGGCCAGCTCACCGTCGGCCTCCACCGCCTTCATCCGCTGTCATTCTCGATCACCTTGCCCCGATCACGATCGACTTCGGTCACGGCACCGAAGAGGCAACGGGCAACCCCGGCGAACCCCGATTCTTGAGGCCGCGCTCGTGCCAAACTCACTCTCGGGTACGGAAAGCAGCACTTCCGTCACGAAGGGTGTGTGCAGGCGGCCTTCGAATCGGCCGGTAACACCGAACGAACGTACCCGGGGGGCGCACGGCTCTCATGGTCGCTGTTCAGGGGGAGGTCAATGGTGAGTACAAGTTCACTTTTCGGCCCGGAACTTCGCCGATTACGACAGGAAGCGGGGCTGAGTCTGACGGAGTTCTCCGTGGCGCTCAACTATGACAAGGGGCACCTCAGCAAGGTCGAGCGAGGGGAGCGTGCCGCCTCCTCTGAACTGGCCCGGCGTTGTGACGCCTTCCTCGGCGCGGACGGCGATCTGCAGCGCCTGATCGTCCGCCCCGGGGCCGACGCGGGCAGCAACGACAATCCAAGCCTCTGGCACATCGGGCGCCGGGCGGTCCTCGCCGCGGGTACAGGGGCACTGATCGATGTCAGCCTGACTCTCGGCGGTCAGACGTCTTCTGCCGCCGGCGCCCTGCTCCCTTCCTTCCTGGCGCAGTTCGACCAGCTACGAAAGCTCGGCCAGTCCACCGCTCCCAGGGCGCTGCTCCCCCTGCTGGAGACGCAGACGCGCATGGTCGCCGGACTGGCGGCCGACGCCCCGCCCGCCACTCGGGCTCCCGCTCTCCTACTCGCTTCAAGGTTCGCGGAGTTCACGGGCTGGATGGCCCAGGGGGCCGGGGACAGCCGCGCGGCGCTCGCCTGGACCGGTGAGGCCACCGAACTGGCGCGCGCCGGGGGCGACGCGCACCTCGGTTCCTACGCGCTCGTGCGCCGCGCCCTGGTTACGCTCTACGACGGGGACGCGGCAGGCACCGTCGCTCTTGCCCGCCGAGCCCAGAGCGACGAACTCCCGCCCCGGATCCGAGGCCTGGCCGCACAGCGGGAGGCACAGGGACACGCCCTGGTCGGTGACGAACGCGACTGCCTCCGCAGTCTCGACAGGGCGCGGGACCTGCTCGCCGCCGACGACGCCCGCAGTGGCGCCGGACCCGTGATCGGCACCACCCACGTGAGCGATCCGGCGGCGATGACGACCGGCTGGTGCCTGCACGACCTCGGTCGTCCCAAGGCCGCCGCCGAGGTCCTCGACCGGGAGTGCCGTCGCCTCCCGTCGCACGCCTTGCGCACCCGCGCGCGGTACGGCTTCCGCAGGTCGTTGGCGCATGCCGCCTCCGGCGAGATCGAGCACGCGTGCACGATCGCCGGGGAGCTGCTGGGGATGATGCCGGCGGTACCGTCGGCGACGGTGAACAGCGACGTCCGGCGTCTCGCGCGGGAGCTCTCCCGGTTCAGAAGCAGCCGGGCCGTGCGCGATCTGCAGCCGGCGCTGGCACGGGTCCTCGCCCCCGCACAGGACTGATACCCGTCCACGGCTGACGCCGGCTCGCGCCGCCCGGTTCACCGGACTTCCCGGTCCCCGCGGTCTCCGGATCCCACGCCCCTCGGCGGGACTCTGGACCCCGCCCGACGCGGGGCTCTCCGCCCGGCTTCTTCGGCTGCGCCGGCCAGTGACGCGCCGTGCGGCACACCGCCATCTGAAGGTCTCCCGTGGGCGCGCCATGCCGTCACCCCGGTCAGACCTCAAGCGTCGTGCCGAACGGGGATTCGGAGGCCCAGGCCACAGCCCCTCACCCGGCGCGCCCGTTCGCCCCTTTCTTCCGTCCATCTCCCACGAAGGGAACCCTCATGCCCGACGTCTTCGTCAACTACCGCACAGGCGACGAGGAATCCGCAGCGACCATGATCGCTCGGGAACTCATCCGGCGCTTCGGAGGCGAGCGGATCTTCTTTGCCAGCGACTCGATCAAGCTCGGACACCGCTTTCCGGAGAAACTGGTCAGTGCGGTGGAGGAGTGCGAAGCACTCCTCGCCGTGATCGGCCCGCGCTGGGCGGAAGTGCGGGGGGCCGACGGCCGACCCGCCCTCGAAGCCGAGCAGGACTGGACCCGCCGTGAGATCCAGACCGCGATCGACCGCGGGATCCTGGTGATCCCTGTGCTCGTCGGAAAAGCCACAAGAATCGACCACACCGTCCTCCCGGACGATCTGCGAGAGCTGGCGGACTACCAGTACAGGCGGTTCGACCACCGCAACGCCGGGTCTGACCTGGCAGGACTCGGTGACTCCCTCGCCCGGCTGCTGCCCGAGCTGGGCGAGGCGGACCGCGACGCCCGCGCGGCGCGAGAACGGGCGGACGCGAAGGCCCGCAAGAAGTCCGTTCCGGATGCCGGACACACCCGGATGCGGACACGCGACGTCGAGCAGCGCGTGCGCGGCGGCATCGGAAACCTCAACGGAGACCTGTCCGGCACCTTCGTCAACGAGCCGCAGGGGCCGGTGAACACCGGGCGGGGCCACCAGTACAACGCTCCCCACTTCGAGGGCGACAACACCGGCGTCCAGTTCACCGCGGGTGACAACAGCGGTACGGTCCACCAGCGCTTCGAGCGCGAGCGCCGACGCCCGGACGACGGACGATGACCGACCAGGACCGCGTCACCGTCAACGATCCGCGTGGCCCGGTGAACAACGGCGTGGGACCGCAGTACATCTTCTACGGCGTCGGCACGGATTGGATGATCCGCAAAGGAGTCGAGTCCCTCCGCATCGTCCGCGAGGACAGGGTGCGTCTGGCCCACCGGTTCGTTGCGCCCATGGGCTACCGCGTCGCCGCCGACCGCCTGGAGGAGCCCGGATCCGTGGTGTTGCTGGAGGCTTCGCCCGGCAGCGGCCGCCGAGCCGCGGCGATCATGCTGCTGCACAGGATCGGTGAGGACGGGGACGCCGACGCGGAAGACGTCCGGTTCGAGGGGCTCCCCACCACGGACAAGGACGAGATCTCTCTCACCCCCCGTAAGGGAGACCGTTTCCTCCTCGACCTCTCCGAGATCACTGACGAGGAGGCGTACGGCAAGGCGCAGCAGCGCCTTGCCCTGCGCCGGTCACAGGTCCAGGAGGCGGGGGCGCACATGGTCGTCGTCCTGCCGTCGGGCCTGGAACACGCTCACGCACCGGATCTCGAGACGTACACGGTGAGGCTGGGCCGTCCTCGGGGAGTCGCCGTGGTCACCCGGCATCTCCGCATGAACCGGATGGTCTTTCGCTCCGCGGACCTGGGGAGCACAGACCTCCAGCGCCTGTGTGACCGCTCCCCGATGCGGGAACTGGCACGACTCGCGGGGCTGGTGAGGACCGCTCGCGACAGCGGCCGGTTCGGTGCCGACTTCGCGGGATGGCTTGATCAGGCGATGCACGCGGTGGCTGACCGTGCCCGTGAGGTGGGCCGACAGGTCGTCGCGGTCCGCACCGCGCCCGACCGGGCCCTGCTCCTCGCGATGGCGGTGTTCGAGGAGGCTCGCGCCGACACCGTCTACGAGGCGTGGCACGGCCTGATGAGAACGGTGAGGCACGAGGAGGAGGCGACGACCGAGCTCGCCCGGACGGATTTCGGGGAGCGACTGGCGGCGCTCGGGATCGAGCGGGATGTGGACGGGCGGCTCCGCTTCAATCAGCTGGCTTACGCCGACGCGGTGAGGACGTACTTCTGGGCGAACTTCCCCGGAGTGCGCGACGACCTCAGGGACTGGATCGGCGCTGCCGCCGGGCTCCGCGGTCTGACCACCGACGACCGGGTGAATGTGGTCGTCCGCTTCGGCGAACGGTCGCTGGCCGTCGAGCGGCCCGATCACCTCTTCGACCTCGTCGTCCGCTGGGCGGACAGCGCGACCGGGACGTCCTGCGATCCGCGAGCCGTGGCCGCCCTCGAACTCGGTCTCAGTCACCAGAGATTCGCGGGGTGGTTCCGCAGGCGGATGTACGAGTGCGTGAGGTCCGGCGCCCTGTCGGACGGACTCGTCCGTGTCCTGACCTACACCTGCCTTCACTCCCTCGGCGCGTCCCACCCTGACCAGGCGGTGGTGCGGCTCCATTACCTCGCCGTACGGAAGGGGGAGGCTGCGTGCGGGGCCCGGGAGGCACTTCTCGGCCTGGCCGGACGGGACCGTCCGCACTACCGGCTGCTGATCGGCCGACTGCGCGAGCGCACGCGACGGGAGCCTCGCGGGGCGGAACCTCATCTCCGCTTGCTCATCGAGCTGTTGGGGAGAGACCGGGTGCCGGATCCGCCGCCGTGGCCGGAGCTGTTTTTGGGCTGGGAGACGGTTTTCTGCCAGCCGCCGGTGGAGCTCTGGAATGCGCTGGTGAGTGGCTGGCTCAGCGCCGTGGCGGTGGACAGTACGCGGGAGATGGCGCTGGGTCTCATGGTCAGGGCGACGCGCGGTCGCCGGGCCGCTCTCGATCGCCTCTACACCATCGCCTGCGACTGGGCGGAAACCGAGCGCCACCCGTCCCGGTCAGCCGTCGCCGCCCGCTTCTGGCAGCACATCGACAACGCGCAGTACGGCCGTGCGGAGAGTACGCAGCGTGCGGGCGCCGGACCACGGACCACGGAGGACGCCTGATGAGACCCCGCTTTCCCAACCTGCCGTTCGTCGCTCTCTGCGGCCTCGCACCAGTTGCGCTCGGAAGCCTCCTGCACTGGTCCGTATGGCTGTGGGGCTTCATGTCCATGCTTACAGCCTCGGGCTCCCTGCTACTCGTGATGACCTTCCTCAGTGGTGGCCGCGAGTCGGCTTCCCCGGACGAGCCCAGGGAACCAGAGCCGCCCGCGGCGCCGATGGAGCAGCCGTACCAGGAGACGCGGGTGATCGACGCGGCACTGCCGAGCGCTACGGACGGCTACGACTTCCTCTTCTCCGCCACCGTGTGGTGGAGACCCGCTCCCCACCATGCCGACCGGTCCGACGCTGCTTCCCCGGTCCTTGCCGCGTCGTCGATCGTCAGTCGGGCCCTGAATGTCGTCCGCTGTGAGGAACCCGGCCGTGCGAACTTCGCGCGATACCTCTTGGAGGGGGATCTGGGCGTCCCGCTTCCGGACCGGAGCGGACGAGTGGAAGCCCTGGCGGCCGATGTGACGCTCGCTCTCGCCCCCGCTGACCGCGAGCGCCTGCGGAAGTTGAGCGACCTTCGCAAGGACGAGGAGATCTGGGAGTACGAGCGTCAGCACGAGCGCAACAAGCGGCGCTATCTCGGTGACGACGTACTCAAAAGCGCGGGCAGCGCGGTGGTGTGGTGGCTGGCCCGGCACGAGGACGAGATCGAGAAGGCGGTCGAGATGATCGGCCCGCTCGCCCAAGTGGCGGCGGCGGCCAACGACGAGGAGGTGCCCGAGCTCTTCCGCCACCTGCTCGTGCCGCCCGTGGGCGCCCGGAACGAGGCGGGCGTCGGAGGTCCGCTGTGGGACGGTGACGGGCGGGGAGAAGGGACGTTCTACCGAGAGGAGGAAGTCGGGGTTTCTGATCGGCTGCTTCTGCTGCTTGAGGCACTGGGCCTGAAGCCGGACACGGACGAGCACACGGTATTCGTGCACCGCGTGGTACGGAGCCTGGAAGCGGCCGGGCTGAACGAGGCGGCCGAGGAGATCAGGCGGACCCTTCTGCCGGTGCCCGCCAACGGCTGGGGCGAGGGGTCGGAAGGTTCGCCTCGGGACGAGGGGGACCCGTCGGAGCCCCGGTCTCCGGGCTTCCCGTCCTCTGAGGAGCCACCGTTCGCCGGCACGTCCGAGGGTACGTTCACCCCGGGCACCGCTGAGAGTGACACAGGCGAGCGGGACCAGGACTGGTGGAGGACGAGCGGGGACGAGACGGCACCTCCGTACTTCTGGGACACCTCGCACAGCCCCCACCGGCCCGCCTCATCCCACGCACGGGACGAGGACGACGAGGACGACGAGGACGAGGAGCCGATCCGGTAGGCGACCGGTTCTCGGCGTCCCCCTCACCGCACGCCGAGGCGGGAGCGTCCTTCCCTGCACCGTGGCCCGGCCTTGCTGGCGCGTGAGCTCCGGAAGGAAGCATGCCTCCCTGTCACGCACACGCGCCGGACCAGGGCAGTGGGGTTTCACCCGTTGCGTCACGGCGGGCTTACGGGCGGGGGTGAGCGCGGGCATGACGCTCCCTCCACCGGTCGCAAGGCAAAAGGGGCCTCAAGGGCACGCGACCGCCCGGCCGGAGGCCTCCGCTGAAGGTCGACCGCCCCTTTCCCCGGCCCCCCGGAGATCTATGCGTGACAAGGGCCTACTCCAACGCCCCATTGTGGGTACCCTTTTGCGCACCAGGGGGACACGCGGGGACAACTCGGAAAGGCCGTCGACGTCAGTGCACCGGCCGGGGCCACGGCTCCGTGGTCCGTCCTGGCCCTCCTCCATCCCTGAAAGGGTGGCTGATGATCGAGTTCGCTGATCCTCGGTTGACGACGTACGACTTGGTCCTGAGCGCCGACGACCCCACGCGGGGGCCGGGGCAGGGGCCCGCGGAGGAGCCGGTCGCGCTCGCGGGGCGTCTGCGGCTCGGCGGGCCGCACGCCGTCCGGCTGACCCCCGGGGAACTCGCCGCCGACCCGGAACTCGCCCGGTACGCCGAGGAACAGTCCGCCCTGTACGAGCACCATCTGGTACGGCTCTCGCTCACCTTCGTACCGCAAGAGGGCGGTCCTCGGCTCAAGTTCGCCAATGTGGCGCTCAACCTCACCTCCGGCTGGGGGCCGAAGCCCGTCGCCCACTCCATGGACCCGATCCGGCTGACGGATCCCGTGCAGGTCACCCGGGTACGCCGGCTGGGGCCGCAGCTCTCGCTGCTCGGCGCGGACGCCTCCCTCGGCGAGCTGGAGCGGACGGTCGGCTACACGACCAACCAGCCCGTCGTGCAGGCGCTCGACCTGGGCGGTTCGACCCCGTCCTGGGACTTCAGGCCGACCGCGGCGACCGAGCTGACCGGCACCTATCCGCTCAGTCTCGTGGTGCGCAGCGGGGCGGGCGCCGACACCGAGGTGACCGTCACGGTGACGGCCGGGGTCGAGAAGCCGCTGTTGCGCCGGTTCAGCCGCGAACTGCCCGATCCGCTGCGGCTGAAGGCGTTCCTGTGAGGCCCGCCGAGACGGACGGCGCCCCGCTGGAACAGCAGGAGGTGCGGGCGCTCGCGGAGGTCTACCACTCGGCGGGCCGGGCCCGGCTGATGCTGCGCTCCGCCGGGTTCCCGGCCTGGGCGGTTCCGGCCGGAGCCGGCACCATGGGCGAGTTCTGGAGCCAGGTCTCCTCGGAGCTGGAGGCCGGGGTGATGCCGGCGGGACGGATCAGCGTCCTGGCCAGGGCGCACGCCGAGCATCCCTTCCATCCCGTGTTCGCCGCCGCGGTACAGGGCCGGCCACAGCCGGGGGGCGGCGCACCGGCGACGGGGGCGAGGACGGGGAGGACGGGGGCGGGGGCGGGGACGGACGAGCGTCTGCGCGTCATGCTGCTGGGCGCCGAGCCCGCCCGGTACGGCGCCACCCGGGCGAGCGCCGAACTGCGGGCGGCCGTCAGGGAGGAGCGGGGGCGCCTGGACGTGCGGCTCTTCCCGGCCGCCGGCGGCGCCGATCTGGGGGAGATCCGCTCGTTCCTGCCCCATGTGCTGCACCTCGCCTGTCACGGCACGCGCGAGGAGCTGGTCCTTGAGGACGCCTCCGGCGAGGCGCACCACCTGGCGGCGGACGATCTCGTCAGCACCCTCGGGCTCGTCGCCGAGCACCGCGGTCACCGTCTGCGGGCGCTTCTCCTGCGTTCCTGCGAGGGGCAGGAGGTGGCGGAGCGTTTCCTGCCGTACGCGGACGTCGTCATCGCCCACCGCGGCAGGCTGGACGCCGAGTGCTCCGTCCTCTTCGCCGCCGCCTTCTACCGCGAACTCGCGGCCTCCGACGAGGCGCCCGACGCGCGGGCCATCGGGGCCGCCGCCCACTTCGCGGCCCAGGACACCGTCAACCAGGCCGCCCCGTGCCGCGGTGTCCAAACCCAGCTCATCGTTCTGCCCGGCACGGCGTGACCCGCCCGCACCACTGATCCACGTCTCGCACAGGAGTCGTCATGCCCATCAGTGACTCGCCCGAGCCGCCGTCGTCCGAGGTCCTGCCCGACGAGGTGGTGACGGGTCCGGCCCGCTTCTGGGACCTGCCACCGGAGGACTGGGAGGCGTTGCGCGCGGGGCTGAGCGTCGCGTATCAGGATTCCGTGACCAGGACGAGGTTCCTGCGCGACCTCAGCTTCCCGGCCAAGGAACTCCCTCCGTCCGTGTCGAGCCAGGCCGACTTCTGGGAACACGTACGGGAGCGGTGCGAGTCGGGGGCCGTGTCACTGGGCTGGCAGGACTTCGCCGCGCGGGCACATCTCGACCAGACGGCCGTCCACCAGCCGGTCTTCGCCCGGCTGGGCGGGGCCGCGCCCGCCGCCCCCGACGCGCCGCCGCTCGTGGAGCCCTCCCAGGAGCCGGCCGCTCCGGTGATCGGCACCATGGCGCCCACCATCCGCGGCTACGGCGAACTGCTCCCCGTCGGAAACCGCCCGGACCTGCGGAACGCGCTGCTGGGGAGCTGGGAGGAGCGACTCGGCTCCTGGGAGGAACTGTCGGACTTCCAGAAGCAGTTGCTCATCCTGTGCCGGGAGATCGTCGACCAGCGAGGCGTGGGGCTCATCTACGCCGTCACCAACAGCGGCAAGACCACCCTGGCCCGGTTCGGCATGACCATGGCGGTGAACTCGGGGAAGACGTCGATGATGCTGCTGCCGATCAAGGCCCTGGTGACCCAGGAGCGTTCCGAGTGGCAGTTGCTCCAGGGCAGTGGACCGGACATGGAGGGCCTGCGCGTCTACCCGGCCTCGCGGGACTACCCGGAGAACGACCGGCCGGTCGGGGCGGGCTCGTACGACGTGGCGCTGGCCATCTACGAGAAGCTCGGGGTCTATCTGGTGCACCGGCTGTCGCCGCTGCGCCGCAGCGCCCTGCTCGTGGTGGACGAACTCCAGATGCTGGCGGAGCGCAGCGAGCGGGCCGCCAAGCTGGAGGCCCTGCTCACGCTGGTGAAGATGCTCCCCCGGGACCAGCAGCCCGCGCTCCTGGGTCTGTCGGCCGCGCTCTCGCCGGCGGCGGGGGAGACGCTGGAGCGCTGGCTCGGGCACGACCGCCTGCTGCGGAAGCACTTCACCAACGTGCGGCCGGTGCCGCTCGACACCTATGTGGTGGGCCCGCGGCGCTGGCTGGTGCAGGAGAAGGCCCACCTGCTGAGCATGCCCGGCGAACACCAGCCGCCGCCGCCTCCCTACGAGCAGGCGCACCGGCTCGACGACATCCGCGACCAGCACGCCAAGGCCCTGTCCCTGCGTTTCGAGGGGCTCCCCGGCAGCCGGCTCTCCACCGCCCCGCTCGCGGCCGCCCTGGTCGTCCAGACCCTGATCAAGGACCCGGACAAGCGGATCATCGTCTTCGTCCCCGGCCGCACCATCGCGCAGAACCTCGCGCTGGCCATCCAGGACCTGTTGCAGGCCACGAGCGGTCAGAAGCCGGTGGGCAGGCGCGGCTCGCCCTGGCACGTCGGCCGGTACCACGGGCCCCAGTCGCGGGCCAGGGACGACGCCGGGCATCTGTACGAGAAGCTCAAGAACTCGGACCTGCCGCTGTACGATCTGGTCATGCGGGGGCTGCGGCACGGTGTCGCCTTCCACACGGCGGCCCTGGCGCCCACCCTGCGACGCCAGGTGGAGGACGAGTTCCGGGAGCCCGACGGGCTGCTGCGGGTGATCGTGGCCACGGACACCCTGGCCGTGGGCCTCAACCTGCCCGCCGACGTCGTCATCGCGACGAGCGTGTCCGGCTGGGGCGGTGAGGGTGCCAACCGGATGCGGCGTCTCCTGCCGGCCGCCGACCTGGACAACAAGGGCGGACGGGCGGGGCGGCGGCTCGACCGGACGGTGACGGACCAGCTCGGCAAGTTCTACATCCTCGTCCCGTCCCCCAAGGACCTCCAGGTGATCGAGGGCCTGAGCCCGGAGCAGGTCAAGGCGCTGTCGACCGAGGAGGGCGTGTTCCGGTCCTTCGTCGCGAGCTCCGAACGCTCGCTCCGGGTCCGCTCGCAGTTCCGCGACACGCTCCAGATCAGCGGCCTGGTCCTCCAGGTGCTCTGCCAGGGACGCAGCGGGCTCACCCGGCGGCAGTGGCTCGACCGGGTGTCGGAGATCATCGCCGGGCTGCTCATCTCCTACGAACCCGACGCCCCGGACATCCCCCGCGCCGAGGACGTGCTGCGGGAGCTGGAGATG
The DNA here is from genome assembly GCF_042869355.1 of Streptomyces sp. NPDC007088. Taxonomy (NCBI): domain Bacteria; kingdom Bacillati; phylum Actinomycetota; class Actinomycetes; order Kitasatosporales; family Streptomycetaceae; genus Streptomyces; species Streptomyces sp. NPDC007088. Next base: position 47,132 of record NZ_JBIAFO010000002.1, on the reverse strand, counting down.
CGCGACCTGCTCGTGTTCAGCGAGGGCGAGGGCTACCGGGGCGGCGAGGAGGTGCTGTCCCTCTCCCCCCTCGGGCAGGCCCTCGGCCAGTCGGGGCTCGAACTGGACGACGCGGCGGAGCTCCAGCACCTCGCGCGGCTCGCGATCGAGAACATGGGCCACCTCGACCTGCTGTGGCACGCGTTCAAGGCGCGGTCCGTGGAGCGGGTCACCGCCTGGGTCGCCCTGCCGGGGCAGCCCGAGAGCAACCACATGCCCTCGCTCAAGGGCGCCGTGCTCACCCTCCTGTGCGCGCACTGCCTGCCGGACGACACGGCCGAGAAACCGACGAGGCGGCACTACTCCCTCCGCTACATCGCCACCCGGGGCCCGGCCGTACCGGACCGGCTGCTCAGTGAGAACAACCAGCGGATCTCCGAGGAGCTGCGCCGGCTTCTGACCGTCGACGAGGACGCGCTGACGACGGAGGACGCCAACGCGCTCCTGCGGGCGGTCGTCGCGTGGGAGTGGCTCAACGGGGTCCCGTACGAGGAGATGGCCAAGCGGATCGGGGGCGTGGTCCAGTCCTCCGAGCAGCCCGACCGCGGCAAGCGCAGGGCGCCCTCGGTCAAGCTGTACTACGCGGACGTCGAGCAGTTGTGCGAACAGGTCGCGGGGTACCTGCGGGCCGCGGCCGAACTGTGCGTGGGCGAGGACGGTTCCGACCACTCCTTCCGCATGCACGCGCTCGCGCAGCGCGTCGAGTCGGGGCTGCCGACCTGGCTCGCGCGCGTCTCGAAGATGCGCATCCCCTCGCTGCACCGCGAACGTCTCGCCAAGCTGGCCGGCCAGGAGGAGCTGAGCCCGTTGTCCGATCTGGTGAACGACGACGTCATCAAGGCGGCGCTGGACGAGCAGGAGCGCGAGCTGGTCCGGAAGACCATCGAGAGCCGGATGGAGGACGAGCGCAAACAGCTCGAACGGGTCGGCGTCGAGGTGGCCGGGGAGACCATTCCGGGCACCGAGGGCGAGACGTTCACGGAACTCTCGGAGGACCTCGACAACGCGGAGACGGCCAAGGAGTACCTGGACCGGCTCTGCGAGACCGTGCGGGACATGGGGGTCCTCGCCACGGACACGGTGCTGGAAGGCGCGTTCGCGGTGTCGGTGTGGACCGCTCCCGGCACGGGGGCCACCGTCGAGGTCATGGTGCCCAAGCAGTTCTCGCTCACGGCCGAGGGGGCGAAGGCCGTGGCGGGGCGGCCCGCCCGGGTCATCGTGCGCGGCGCGGACACCGGCGCGCGCAAGGTGCTGGAGGAGCAGGGCACCCAGGCCCGGTTCGTGACCATGGAGTACCTGCTCCGTACCCTGGCGCACCTCGTGCAGGATCTCCAGCACGCCTTCTCCCCGGACCACTTGGTCGAGGAGTTGCGGAAGATCCGGGTGTCCTCGATCGGGCGGGACTGGTGACGGCGGCGCACGGCTGACGGCCGGGCGGGGGCGTGGGGGAGGCGGATGTGTCCTTCCGCCTCCCCCGCGCGCCGCCGTTCTCACAGTTCGGCGAGCGCCGCGATCTTCGTGTCCTCGCGGGCGAAGGCGACCTCGTCGACCGGCTCCCGGCGGGCGTCCGCGACGCGCGCCACGAGGTCCTGGAGCACGCACACCTCCACGAGGGCGCGCTGCGGCGGGGTGAGGCCCTCCGGCACGCGTACGGCCACCACTCCGGGGGGCGGGGTGACGGTGCGCTCCATGACGGTGAGCACGGCGGTCGGTTTCTGGGTGAGCTGGGCCGCGAGCGCCGCCTCGCGCGCGCCGCCGATCACGAGGTGGCTCGTCCCCGGGGAGGCCACGTCCATCGGCCCGTGCAGATACGTGCGCGTCCCGTAGGCCGACGCCGGGACGAGCGGTCCCTCCCGGAAGAGCAGCGCGACGGCCTCCGCGGTGGTGAGCTGGGGTGCCGAGGCGACGACGTCCACCACGCCCCGCGCGAGCGGTCCGGCGGCGAAGCTCGCGAGCCGCTCCGCCTCCGCGTCGAGGGTCTCCTCGACCGCCTCCGCGACGTGCGCCCAGCCGCCGTGCACGTCACCGGTCGTGATCAGGTCGGTGAGCATGCCGAGCGCGGCGTACGTGACGACGAAGCCGACCGTCGAGACCCGGCTGTCCGGGTAGTCGCCGACCGAGACGGTGGTGTCCGCCGCGTCCCGCAGGGGGCTGGAGGCGGCGTTGGTGAGGGCCGCGGTGGGGACCCCCGCCGCACGGAAGCGCGTCACGACGTCCGTGGTCTCCCTGCTCCGGCCGCTCTGCGAGAGCGCGAGCACCACGTCGGGGCCGCCGGCCGGGCGGGGCTGGTCGGAGCAGTCGGTGCGCTCCGCGTCGACGCCCGCCGCGCGCAGGGCGTGCAGCGGGGAGGCGAGGGCGGCACCACTCGCGCCGATCCCGGCGAGCAGGACGCGGCTCCCCGCGGGGCGCCACTCCTCAAGGATTCCGGGCATTCGTGCGACGACCTCGCGCAGGGCGGGCAGTTGGGCCGCGCGCCCCTCGGCGAAGCTGTAGGCGTAGACCGGTGCGCCGCTCACGCGCCCACCTCGCTGTCCGGGGCGCCGGCCCGCGGGTGCCAGGCCCGCCGGGCGACGGCCGGTACGTAGTCGGAGAGGTCCACGGGGAAGTGGACGACCGTACCGGTCTCGGCGGCGTAGTAGGCGGCCATGAGGAGTTCGGTGACCGCGACCCCGCTGTCGAGGGATTCGGCGGGCTGGCCGCCCCGCGCGAACACCCGGGTGATGTGGGTGTTCTCGGCGACGTACCCGTAGGCGGCCGGTTCGTCCGCGATCACGGGCATGAGGCCCTGCTCCGCGTTCTGCTTCTCCAGCAGGTCCTCCCCCTCGTTCTGCTCCAGGTCGCGGGAGAAGAAGACCGTCGCGTCCCCCGAGAGCGAGTTGGCGCTCATCGAGTACTCGGGGCCGAGCAGTTCGAAGGAGAGCCGCATCCCGGCGCCGACGTACCCCCAGGAGGTCATCGCCTCGACGATGACCGGTTCGCCGTCCCCGTTGACGAAGGTGTACGTGGCGTTCGCGTAGTCCTCGGAGGGGGTGGTGCGGTAGTCCTGGATTCCGGGGTGGGTCTCCTCCAGCCGGCGGGCGTACCGTTCGCGGCCCCAGCGCAGCGAGGCGATGGTGGCGGTCACCGAGACGGGGCGCAGCCACTCGGAGGGGTCGCGGCCGGGCGGGGTGAGCAGGAAGCGTCCCGCTTCGAGGGAGTGGCACATGAGGTCGTTGAGGACCCCGCCGCCCTGGGCCTCGCTGTCCCAGAACCACGCCGAGTGCGGACCGGAGTGCTCCTCGGTGCAGCGGGCGAGGTAGGGCGTCCCCGAACGGCTCGCTCCGCGCGCCCACATGAGTTCGCGGGTACGGGTGAGGCGGGGCGCGTAGACCTGATTCTCCAGGTAGGCGTGGCGCAGACCCGCCTCCCGGACGAGTTGGGCGACCTCCCTGGCCTCGGCGAGGTTGCGGCCGAGCGGCTTCTCGACCGCGATGCCGCGCAGGCGGGCCCGGCCCGCGCGCACCTCCTCGCACACCGCGCGGACCACTTCCACACGCGTGTGGTTCGGGGTGAGCACCCAGACGGCGTCGACCCGCTCGTCGCGTACCAGGGCGGCGATGTCCTCGTACGGGGTGACTTCGACGCCCACGCCCAACTCCTCGGCGTACGAGGCGAGTTCCTGGGCGCGGTCGAGGGAGCGGGACTGGGTGGCGACGATGTCGGAGCCGCGGATGGACTGCCAGGAGCGGACGTGGAAGTGGGCGATGAAGCCGCTCCCGATGATGCCGATGCCGAGCGGGGGTTCCTGTCGTGCTTTCACGGGGTGTGTCCTTGTTCTGGTCGGGGTGCGCGCGCCCTTCGCTCGGGCCGTGCGCGCGGGTTCAGCCCTTGACGCCGGTGAGGGTGATGCCCTCGACGAAGGTGCGCTGGGCGAAGAAGAAGACGAGGACCACGGGGAGGGTGGCGAGGGTGGTGACGGCCATGATCACGCCCCAGTCGGTGCTGTGCGCCCCGTGGAAGGAGGCCAGGCCGTAGGCGACGGTCCAGTGCGCCGGGTTCTCGGAGGTGTAGAGGAGCGGGCCGTAGTAGTCGTTCCAGCACTGGAAGAACATGAAGATCGAGGCCGCGGCGATGCCCGGTTTGGCCATCGGCACCAGGACGCGGGTGAGGACGCCCCATTCCCCGTTGCCGTCCATGCGGGCCGCGTCGAGGTACTCGGTGGGGATGGAGAGGAAGAACTGCCGCAGCAGGAAGATCGAGAAGGCGTTGCCGAACAGGTGCGGCAGGATGAGCGGCCAGAAGGTGCCCACCACGCGCAACTGGGCCCACATGACGTACACCGGCACCTGGGTGACCTGCGGCGGCAGCAGCATCGCGACGATGATCGCGAAGAACAGCAGGCTGGAGCCGCGGAAGCGCACCTTGGCCAGGACGTAGGCCATGGGCACCGAGGACAGCAGCATGAGGATCGTGGAAGCACCCGCGTACAGCAGCGAGTTGGCGAACCAGCGGCCGAGCGGGGCGCTGCGGAACGCGGTGAGGTAGTTCGACCACTTGAAGGGGTGGGGCCACAGCGCGCCGGTGAGGGTCTGGTGGCCGCCCATGAAGGAGGTCAGGACGACGAAGACGACGGGGACGAGGAAGACGAGGGCGAGCGCGAGGAGCAGCGCGTGCTCGGCGATCCAGGCGAGCGCCCGCCTGCTCCCCGGCCGGGGCGGGGCGGGTGCGGGCGGGGCGGGCGCGGGCCGGGTCGTCAGGGGCTGGGTGGTGGTCATGTGGTCCTCAGGCACCCTTCTGCCGGAAGAGCCCGGCCCGGCGGAGCAGGACCGCCATGACGGCGGCGGCCACGGCGAACAGGACGACGGCCATGGCGGCGGCGTAGCCGAGCTGGAAGCTGCTGAAGCCCTGGACGTACATCCACTGGGTGAAGGTCAGCAGCGAGTCGTTGGGATAGCCGAGCAGCTGGTCGGCGCCGGCGTCGATCCCGGTCTTGCCGTTGGCGACGCTGGAGGCGACGGCGGCCTCGGTGAAGTACTGGAGGGCGGCGATGACCCCGGTGACGGCCGAGAAGAGCACGACGGGCGAGATGTTCGGCAGGGTGACGTAGCGGAACTTGCCCGCGGCCCCCGCGCCGTCCAGTTCGGCGGCCTCGTACTGGTCCTTCGGTACGTCCAGGAGCGCGGCGAGGAAGATCACCATGATGTCGCCCATCATCCAGACGCCGAGCAGGAGCAGGGAGGGCTTGGAGAGCGAGGGGTCGTTGAACCAGAGCGGCCCCTTGACGCCGAAGGCGCGCAGCAGGGCGTTCACGGGCCCGGCGCCGGGGTTGAAGAGGAAGACGAAGCCGACGACGGAGGCGACGGGCGGCACCAGCGCCGGGATGTAGAACAGCGTGCGCCACAGGCCCGCGGCGCGCTTGCGCCGGGTGAGCAGGAGCGCGATGCCGAGCGAGCAGGCCATCCGCACGGGGACGAGGATCACCACGAACCACAGGGTGTTGAGCGCCGCTTTGCCGACGCGGGGGTCCTGGGTGAACAGGTACGTGTAGTTGCGCAGGCCGATCCACTTCGGCGTGCTCGCGAGGTCGTAGTTGGTGAAGGAGTAGAAGACGTTGGCGCACAGCGGGTAGACGAAGAACACCACCAGCCCGATGAGGGCGGGGCCGGTCATCGACCAGAAGGTGAGCCGTGCGCGCAGGGTGCGCCGGGCACGGGAGCGGCGGTGGGCGTCGTGGGCCGGCGCGGCGGGGACTCCGCTCGCGCCGGGGCGGGCGGCACGGGAGGGCGGCCGGTGCAGGGGTATCGGGGAATCACTCATGAGGTCACTTCGCTCGTCGCAGGCCGAGTGCGTTGTCGATGTCCTTGTCGACCTTCCGCAGGCCCGGGGCCAGCCCGGCCCCCGAACTCTGCTGGTAGGCGGTCCAGAAGTCGTCGACGGTCGCGGTGAGGGTGGAGCCGATCTCCGTGACCGGGCTCGTGTCGCTCGCCGGATGCGCCGAGGCGTCGATGAAGGTGCGGTAGGGGGCGGGCGCGTCCAGGGCCGGGGAGGCGGCCGCGCTCTTGAGCGTGGGGATGTTCTTGATGCCGTTGGCGAGTCTCACGGCGGCGGCGGTGTTCGTGGTCAGGTACTTGACCAGCGTCCAGGCGGCCTCCTTGTGCGAGGAGCGCTTGTTGACGCCGATGTCCGCCGCCGAGACGAAACCACCGCCGTAGCGCTGGCCGCTGCCCTGGAGGACCGGGAAGGGAGCGGTGCCGTACCGCAGTTCCTTCGCCTGCTCCTCGATGAAGGCGACGCGCCATTCGCCGTCGAGGGTCATGGCTATCCGGCCCCGCTGGAAGGCGTTGTCCGCCGACCATTCGTCCCCGAGTCCGGCGGTGAAGGTCTTGAGCTTGTCGTAGCCGATCTTCTTGACGAACCTCTGCTGCCAGGACATCAGCGCCCGCCACTGCGGGGTGGAGCCGACGGAGGCCTCGCCGTCGCGCATCCAGCGGACCCCGGCGGCGTGGCCGAGGGTGCCGGCGGTGTTCTGCTGGAAGCCGACGAGGGGGTTGAAGCCGAGCGTCTTGAGGGAGCCGTCCGCGTGGTACGTGGTCAGCTTGAGCGCCATCTTCTCCAGTTGCCGGAGCGTACGGGGCGGGGTGCGGTAACCGGCCCGGGACAGCAGCGTCTTGTTGTAGTAGAGGCCGTAGACGTCGGAGGTGGTGGGCAGGGAGCAGCGGCGTCCGCCGAAGGCGGTGGCCTCGGCGAAGATGCCCTGGAAGTCGTGGGTGGAGATCCCGTCCCTGCGCATCCACGGCGCCAGGTCCTCCATGGTCTTGCAGGCGGTGCCGAGCGTGGTGTTGACGTTGGTGATCATGGCGTCCACGTCGCCGCCGGAGGAGACGACCTGGGTGATCTTCGTGTCCTGCTGGGCGCTGTGGACGGTGACGTGGATCTCCGGGTGGCGCTTCTCGAAGTCGTCCACGACCGACTGGATGACGGCCGCCTCACGGCCCGAGTAGTGGTGCCAGAGCTGGACGGACCCGGAGGGGCGGGAGGGGGCCCGCGCGGGCACGGGACCGTCGGTGCCCGCCGCGCAGCCGGTGAGCAGCAGCGCCGCGGCGAGCAGGCCGGCACTTGTCCGGCGGCGCCGTGGGCGCGGAAAACGAAAGGCTGGGTACATAGCGGTGCCTTCCTGCTGAGCGTGTACGAGGTGTCGCCGGGCGTACTCCTGGGAGGGGAGGCGGTGGGGGTGGGGGTGGTGGTGGTGGTGTGTGCGTCGGGGGGCGTGCACCGGAGGGGGGCGGCCGGGTGGTGCGTGAACCGGCGAGGGGTCAGCCGGACGGTGGTGGTGGTGCGTACGTCGGGGGTGGGTCAGCCGCACGGTGGTGCTGCGTGCGTCGAACGTGGGTCAGCCGGGCGGTAGGTGGGTGCGTCGGGGGTGGGTCAGCCGGAAAGGGGTCAGTCGATGTCGCGGAGACGTTCGGCGAGGACCCGGGCGCTGTCCTCGCCGGAGGGCGAGCCCGCCGCGCGGGCGAGGAGCGCCTCCCGCAGGCGGGCGCCGAGAGCGATGCGCGCGCCGTCGAGGACGGCGTCTCCCTCGACGGCGCTGAGCCTGAGGTCGGGGTCCCAGCGGGTGTGCTCGCGCAGGTACCGCGTGGTGAGGTCGACGAGCGTCCCGCCCCCGGCGCGGCCCACGGGGCCGCCGAGGACGACGACGTCCGGGTCGATGACGCCGAGGACGGGGATCACGCTCTGCGCGAGCCGGGGCGCGTAGACCCGCGAGACCCGTTCGGGCAGCCGCTCCCCCGCGAGCACGCGGGCGAAGCCGTCCTCGGCCCAGCCCGTCTCCCGTCCGATGCGGTCGAGGGCGCGCGCGCCGAGGAAGCCTTCGAGGTCCTCGGCCTCGGTGTCCACGCCCGCGAGCGCGCCCGGCACTGGAAGGTTGCCGATCTCGCCCGCGCCGCCCGAGGCACCGCGCAGCGCGGTGCCCGCGACGTCCACGGCGAGCCCGATACCGTAACCGGCCCACAGGAGGGCGAAGGTGCCCGCCGGTGAGTACGGGCCGCTCGCGCGCTCGGCGACCGCGGCGAGGTTCACGTCGTTGTCGACGCCCACCTCGCAGCCGAGCGCGCCCTCCAGTTGCCTGCGGATGCTCTTGCGGGACCAGCCGGGCAGCGCCGCCACCGAACTGAGTTCGTCGTGGCGGGGGTCGACGCTGCTGGGCACGCCGACCCGGATGTGCCGGATCGCGGTGAGTTCGACGCCCGCGGCCTCGCAGGCGTCTAGCACGGCCTGCGCCACGTCCCGGGCCGCGCTGCGGCGGGCCGGCATCCCGGACGCCGCCTTGTGGGCGACGGGGTGGGGCGTGCCGGCGAGGTCGACGACGGTGGACCGTACGCCTTCCTGGTCGACGTTGATCGCGACGCCGTAGGCGAGGTCGTTGCGGACGCCGTACAGCGCGGCGCGCGGCCCGCGGCCGACCGACTCCTCGCCGACGACCTCGATGAGCCCCTTGTCCTCCAGCCGCGCGATCATCTGCGTCGCGGTCGGCCTGGACAGGCCGCTGCGCTCGCCGACCCCGTTGCGGCTGAGGGGGCCGTGGTCGAGCAGCAGCCGAAGGGCGGTGACGGCGTTCTGGTCGCCCAGCCACGACGGTGTTCCTCTGACGGCCATGGCCAGTTTCCTTCCCAGGGGGTTCCGGTGCGAGGAACGTACCAGAAACTTTCTTAAGAGAAACCCCCTCGGCAGGACGTACTCCTTCCGTTACCAACGGACGGACAGAAGCCTTTATTCGCCAGGTATCTACCTGACTGACCCTCACCCCTGGCGCTTCCCGCCCCGAGCGCCCTAACATCTCGCAAGAAAGTTTCGAGTAATGGAGGTGGCCTCATGACCGACGTGCTGCGCGTGGGCGTCCTGGGCAGCGGCGGCATCGCGACCGCGCCCTACGGCGTCCTGCCCAACCTGCGCGAGTACGGGGACCGGATACGGGTGACCGCCCTCGCGGACGTGGACGCCGAACGGGCGCGCGTGACCGCGGACCGGTTCGGGATACCGGCCGCCTTCGGCTCCCTGGAGGCGATGCTGGAGGGCGCGGAGTTCGACGCGGTCGTCAACCTCACGCCGATCCCGCTGCACGCGGCGACCTCGCGCACGATCCTCGAACACGGCAAGCACCTCGCCGTCGAGAAGCCCCTCGCGGCCACGGTCGAGGAGGCGGACGCCCTCATCGCCCTGGCCGCCGCACGCGGCCTCAGCATCGTCTGCGCCCCGCCGGACCTCCTGTACGAGCCCTACGAACGGGCCGGCGAACTGCTGCGCGCGGGCACGATCGGCAAGGTGGCCTTCGCCCGGGTACGCAGCTCGCACGCGGGTCCGGGCGGAGGCCCGCTCGGCTGGACCTCCGACCCGAGCTGGTTCTACCGCGAGGGCTCGGGCCCGCTGCTCGACATGGGGGTGTACGGCATCCACGAGATCACCGGGCTCCTGGGCCCCGCGCGCCGGGTGGTCGCCTTCGCCGGGATCACCGAGCCGGTCAGGACCGTGCGCGGGGGCCCCTTCCGGGGCCTGGAGATGCCGGTCACCGCCCCCGACAACTGCCTGTTCATGCTCGACTTCGGCGACTCCACGTACGCCGTAGTGGACGGCACCTTCAACGTCCACGCCTCCCGCGCGCCGAAGGTGGAGGTCTTCGGCCGTCGCGGAGTGGTGAGCCTCTTCCGCCCGGACGGCCCGGACCTGGAGCTGTACCGCACCGACATCGCGGAGGGCGTCGACGGCTGGGTCGAGCCGCCCCAGCCGCTCGCCACCAACACCCGCCGGGCCCGCTACGGGCGCGCGCTCCTCGTCGGCCACCTCGCCGACATCGTCCTCGACGGAGCGCCCCCCGTACTGACGGCCGAGCACGCCCGGCACGCGCTGGAGATCATGATCGCCGTGACGACCTCGGCGCGGGAACAGCGCTTCGTCGACCTGACGACCACCTTCTGACCCCGGCCTCTGACCCCGGCCGCACGCCTCGCGCGACCGGCGCGGGACCTGCCCTCCGGGGCCGTCCGCGCCGCACGGGTACGCCGGCGCCGCGCGGGCCCCCGCCCCTCCGCGGCCCGTCCGCGCCGTACCGCCGCGCCGGCACCCTTGACCGGTCTCGGCCCTCCCCTCGCCCTCCGTCTCCCCCGCCCTCACCGAACCGAGGAGCAGCACGTATGCCCACGCCCCCCGCCCCCCTGCGCGTCGCCGTCATCGGCTTCGACCACTGGTACGCGGCGATCCCCTTCGCCCGGCGCGCGGCCGCCGACCCCGCCGTACGCCTCGTCGCCCTCGTGGACCGCGACCCCGCGCGCACCGCGCACGTCGCCGAGCTGACGGGGTGCGCGCGCACGTCCACGGACCCCGCCTCGGTCCTGGAGGACCCGGAGGTGGACGCGGTCGCCTGCTTCACGAGCGTCGACCGGAGCCCCGCGTTGTGCGTCGCGGCGGCCCGCGCGGGAAAGCACATCGTCTCGGTCAAGCCCCTGGCCCTGACGCTCGCCGACGCGGACCGGGTCGTCACCGAGGTCGAGCGGGCCCAAGTCGTCTTCGTGCCCAGCGAGTCGCGGCACACCTCTCCGCTCGCCCGGCGGCTCACCGGCCTGGTCGACTCCGGACGGCTCGGCGAACTGCGCTCCGGCACCTTCGCGATGGACAGCGGTCTGCCCCTCTCCTGGCCGGGCGCGACGGACGGCCCCGGCTGGTGGGCGGACCCGGAGCGCACCGCGGGCGGGGCCTGGATCGATCACGCCGTCTACCAGATCGACCGTGTCCAGGCGCTGTTCGGCTCCCCCGTCGCGCACATCACGGGAACCGTCGCGAACATCGCGCACCCCGGGCTCCCGGTCGAGGACTACGGGCACGCCGTGCTGACGCTGGAGAGCGGCGCCGTCGTCACGGTCGAGGACACGTGGATCGCCCCGCCGGGCACCTCCTCGACCCGGGCGCATCTGGTGGGTTCGAAGGGAGCGGTGCACCACTCCACCGCGACCGGCACGTTCGGCCTCGCGGAGGAGGGCGGCGAGTGGTCCTTCTCCCGGCTGCCGGAGGACACCTTCGACACGCTCGACGTCCTCCTCGCCGCCGTCAACGACGGGGTACCGCCCCGCTCCGGCGTCCGCACCGCCCGGCAGACCCTCGCCACGTGCCTCGCCTTCTACGCCGACGCCCGGGGCTGAGGGGTGCCCGCCGGGCGTCCGGCGGACGGAGCCCAGGACCACCACAGCGCCAACAGGCACCGGGGAGACGTGAACACTGACTACATCGTGGGCGTGGACGCGGGCGGCACGAGGACCCGCCTGCGCCTGGCCACGCCACAGGGCCGTACGCTCGCCGACCACCGGCACCCCGCGGGCGACTGGACGGCGCTGGACGCCGCCGGGAAAGCGGGGCGGCTGGCCGCAGCGCTGCGCGCGGTGACGGAACGTCCGCCGCTCGCGGTGGCCGTGGGCGCGCACGGCTGCGACTCGGAGGAGGAGTGCGACGCGCTGCGCGAGGCGGTCGCGGACCGCACCGGCGTGGCGGTGGCCGTCGTCAACGACGCCTTCCTGCTGGAAGCGGCCGTACCGGACGAGGGCCCCGCCGCCGGCCTCGTCGTCGGCACCGGCTCCATCGCGGTCGGCCGGCACGCCGACGGCACCTCGCTGTACGCGGGGGGCTGGGGCTGGCTCCTGGGCGACCCCGGCTCGGGCTGGGGCACCGTGAGAGAGGCCGTCCGCCTGCTCACCCACGCACACGACCGGACGGGCCGGACCGAGGACCCGCTGCTCCCCCCGCTCGTACGACTGGCGGGCGGCGGAGGACTGCGCGACGTCGTGGACGCCCTGCAACGCCTCCCCCCGCGCGAGTGGGCCGCCTGGGCCCCCGCCGTCTTCGACGCGGCCGACGCCGGCTCCCCCGCCGCCCGCGCCGCGATCACCCGTGGCGCCGACGACCTCGTGAGCCTCGTGTCGGACCTGCGCGCACGCGGAGCCGCCTTCCACCGCGTCATCGGCGGCGGCAGCGTACTGGCCTCCCGCCCCCACCTCGCCCACCGGCTGGCCTCGGGCCTGCGCACCCGCCTGAACCTGCCCCTCACCGTCTACACGGGAGAACCGGTCGCGGGCGCGGTACACCTCGCACGGGCCTTGGCGGCGAGGGGGTGAGCTGCGTGCCGGGACCCTCCGGCGGGGCGTGAGGAGGAGGACTGCCGGAGGGATGCGCGACTACTGCGCGACGCCGGTCCGTCCAGCACCGCGCTGCGCGCGCCGGCCGGGCGAAACGGCGTCGGGCCACCGGTCAGACGTTGAAGCGGAACATGTAGTACAGGGCTGCGACCTGCGGAAACAGGGTTCCGCGGGGTCGCATCCAGCACCAATCCAGCACCGTAGGAACTCATCCAGCACGTGGAGCTGAAACATCTGGCGGAGGTCGTGGAACGCGCCGACCGCGATGACGTACCCACCGTGATCACGCGCCGCGGCAAGGAAGTCGCCGCCGTCGTTTCCATTGAGGTACTGCGCAAGTACCAGGAGTGGGAAGAGCGCGAGATCAATCGGATCATCGACGAGCGCATGGCCAACCCCGCACCCGGCATCCCGATCGAGGACATCATGAGGGAGACGCTGGCGCGCGGTGAGTGAGTACCGGACCGTCTTCCGCCCCGAGGCGCAGGCCGAGCTTCGGAAGATCCCGCGCGAGATGGCGCTGCTCATCCTGGCCAAGCTGACCGAGCTGGAAAGCGATCCGCTCGGCTTCAACACCACCGCATTCGTGTCCCAGCCAGATCGCCGGCGCCTACGGGTTGGCGACTACCGCGTCGTCTACACGATCGACAACGGGGAGCTGGTGGCTGGGTCGTTCACGTGGGGCACCGGTCCACCGTTTACGACACCTGACCACCGCTGACCACACGTCAGAATATCCAGCACCCATCTAGCACGGGGAAGACGAAGGGGTCGAGCTCGACGGAGCCCGACCCCTTCTGACGTGTACGCTTGACTCAATTCCTAACGTGCGGTAATGACACGGCTACACGTTGAACCGGAACCTCCAATACAGAGCTTCGACCTGCGGAAACACGGTTCCCGCAGGGCTCATCCAGCACCGATCCAGCACGGTGCAACGTCAACCAGCACATCCAGCACCCGCGACCGCGACACGGAATCTGCCCGCCGCCACCCGATCGAGGGCACCCTGAGGGAGACGCTGGTAGCCGGTGAGTGAGTCCCCCGGACCGTCTTCCGAGCGTAAGTACACCCCCGGCTGGCGGAGATCCCTCGCGACGCGGGAGGTTCAGCTTTGCTGCGAACAAAGGCCCGCCCGGCGCGCCACTGGATGGGGTCAGAATCAACTTCGAGACCATCGACCGGAAATACCCTTGCCGCCTCCGAGGTCAGTCGAGCTTCTCGAACGCCGGCCTTGGAGCGATGACGAGCGTGCGCTTTTCATTGATATTGAGCCATGTCGGAGCTTCCACCGACATGAGCTTGCGGTCGACAGTAATCAGATTCTGCTGCGCCGCTTCGTTTAGGGCATCAAGTATATCAACCACCTTCACCTTCCCATACTTCTCCAGTTGCGCCTGGATTTTCTGGGCCTTCGCGCTCGGCTTGTAATAATAGGGTGCGCGATCATGCCTGCCAACCGTCAGAATCGCTTCAGCAACTGCTTCATACGCATCGTTAAACAAGCCCATGAAGCCGTCGGGGTCTGGCAGGGCAATTAGATGCAGACTGTTCCACCTCTGATATCCCGCCGGAAGGTCTAGGGCCTGTGGAACAATGGCCACTCGGAGTCCATTGCCATCTTCGAGTTGATGCCAATTACTTTTGATAGTCGCGGCGGCAAACCGCGCCTTCTCCGTACTACTCAGGAACAGGTCGGTCTTCCATACCTTCTTGATCCGTTCCCGCAGATCAGGTTCGGCGGCGACACCGCGAGCAGCGATCGGCACCCAGGATCCAAATGCGAACGGCCGACCTGACCCGTCAGGCAACAACACCGCATCACCACTCGCGTTGTTGACGACGGCCTCAGTGAATCCGAGATGGCGCGCACGCTCGTGCCCGAACATCAGAGACGTAGGCCTGTCCAAGTCGGCGAAGGACCTAGGGCTCACCTTCTTGAGCGCTTCGCTGACCAGATCGGTAACGCGTGGTTCGCCGCCGACAATCGCCTCGTGAACGGCCCACTCAAACCCATCCCCACGCGATCCCTTGTCGCGGTGCAGGCGAGCGAGTTTAGCGAGCTGTCGAAATGTGACCTCAACTCGATCGCAATTGAGGTCTTCAAGGTCCGCTTGCGACAATTCATCAAAATGGGCCCTCAGAATTGATCGCGATACCGCATAAAGAGCACGACCGTACTCATCAACTGGTTCGGCCTGACTAAGGAAGGTAACATCAGCCATTCAGCGACTCCCCATTTCGCCACACGAAAGGTTGAACCGGAAATCAGCTACGGCGGAGCTGAACGCCGAACACAGAGATCCCACCTGCGAAAACCGAGGTTTGAAGTAGGTCATCGTCCCAGCACACACAGGACACTCACCGATCAGTAGTGATACCGGGCAGCGAGGATGACGATCTCATTGTCCGTCACCAGATAGACGAGTCGGTGCTCTTCGTCGATCCGTCGCGACCAGGCCCCAGGCAGGTGATACTTCAGCGGCTCCGGCTTACCGATGCCCACGAAGGGGTCACGCCTGACATCTTCGATGAGCTTGTTGATCCGGGCGAGCATCTTACGGTCGTTCTTGAGCCAGGACGTGTAGTCCTCCCAGCCCTGATCCTCGAAGACGAGCCTCACGCGGCACCCGCACCTGCGTCCGGTGACTCGGGATCGATCAGCTCACGCTCCGACACCTTGATGTGCGACAGGGCGTTCTCGTACGCCTTGAGCAACCGCCGGGCGTTCGCTGGCGAGCGCAGCAGGTAGGAGCCCTCGCGCAGCGCCATGTAGTCCTCGGCCGAGACAAGCACCGCGTTACCGTGCTTGGAGACGATCTCGATGGCCTCATGATTCTCGTTGACCTTTTTGATCAACGGAAACAGTTCCTTGCGCGCTTCACTCGCAGTGATGGACATGACTTCAACCCTCCCATCAAGTGGTACTCAATAACGTACCACTGTTGGTGTCATCTGAGAGAGGAACCGACTGATGGCGCCTCAGCTGATCCAGCACCCATCCAGCACGGGGAAAGGCCAGGGGCCCACCTCCGGAGAAGTGGACCCCATCTGACCTGCCTGTTTGCCACGTCAACGACGTGGTGTTATTTCATCCGCTCACACGTTGAAGCGGAACTCCACCACGTCCCCGTCCCGCATCACGTAGTCCTTGCCCTCCATGCGGGCCTTGCCGGCGGCGCGGGCGTCGGCGACGGAGCCGGCGGTGAGGAGGTCCTCGTAGGAGATGATCTCGGCCTTGATGAAGCCGCGCTCGAAGTCGGTGTGGATGACTCCGGCGGCCTCGGGGGCGGTGGCGCCCTTCTTGATGGTCCAGGCGCGGGTTTCCTTGGGGCCGGCCGTCAGGTAGGTCTGGAGGCCCAGGGTCTCGAAGCCCACGCGGGCGAGGGTGGCGAGGCCCGGCTCGTCCTGGCCGACGGACTGAAGGAGTTCGAGGGCCTCCTCGTCGTCCAGCTCGGCGAGGTCCGCCTCCAGCTTCGCGTTCAGGAAGATCGCCTCGGCGGGAGCGACGAGGGCGCGCTGCTCGGCCTTGAAGGTGTCGTCGGTCAGCTCGTCCTCGTCCACGTTGAAGACGTAGAGGAAGGGCTTCGTCGTGAGCAGGTGCAGGTCGTGCAGGGGGGCGGCCTTCTCGGTGCCCTGGGCGAAGCCCTTCGCGAAGAGGGTGTCGCCCGCGTCCAGGACGGCCTTGGCCTCTTCGAGGAGCGCGACCTTCGGCTGCACGTCCTTCTTGATGCGCGCCTCCTTGGCCAGGCGCGGCAGGACCTTCTCGATGGTCTGGAGGTCGGCGAGGATCAGCTCGGTGTTGATCGTCTCGATGTCGGACTTCGGGGAGACCTTGCCGTCGACGTGCACGACGTTGTCGTCCTTGAAGGCGCGGATGACCTGGCAGATCGCGTCGGTCTCGCGGATGTTGGCCAGGAACTTGTTGCCCAGGCCCTCGCCCTCGCTCGCGCCCCGGACGATGCCCGCGATGTCGACGAAGTCGACGGTCGCCGGGAGGATCTTCGCCGAGCCGAACACCTCCGCGAGCTTCGCCAGCCGGGGGTCCGGTACGCCCACCACGCCCACGTTCGGCTCGATGGTGGCGAACGGGTAGTTGGCCGCCAGCACGTCGTTCTTCGTCAGGGCGTTGAACAGGGTCGACTTACCGACATTGGGCAGTCCGACAATTCCGATACTTGTACTCATGACACAAACGTCCGCTCGCGAATCCAAAGGGTGGGCAAAGGCTGGGTACGGCCGTGACTGCGGGGCTCTCCGGCTCGTCCACTCCCCGGTGGCCCAAGTGCGCCCTCGTCTCCGTGCCGGTGCGCGTATCACGGTACAGGGAGCGGACGGGGTGGTAGCCACCCGAGCGGGGGCCGGGGACCGGGCCGGCGCGGTCGGGCGGCGCGGGACGACGGGGGTACGGCTCTCCGGCACCGTTCCGGACGCGTCCCGGCACACCGTTCCGAACCCGTCCCGGCACCGGACCGAACCCGTCCCCGGCACCGTTCTGGCGCGGTCGCCATTACCACACCCCGGGCACACCTCGGGCAAAGTGCGTGTCCCGGCCAGGGATCGTACGGGCCCGGCGCCTACGTTGGTGCGGTGGAGCAACCCAGTACGCGTCCCGAGCCGCGCCCCCGATCCCCCCTGTCCCCCCTGTCCTCGTCCTCTTCGGCGCCACTGCCCCCGCAGGGCGGTCGCTCGTCCCGGGCCTCGTCCCCGTCGGCGGGCCAGGCGGCGCGCGGCTCGCGCGGTGTGCGGGAGCGGGGCGGGCGGGCCCGGCGGCCCGATGAGGGCCCGTCGGACGCGGCGTACCGCGCGTCCGGGTCCGCGCGGCCGGCGGTCCGGCTGCCGGGGCCGCGGCTGACGGGGCTGGGGGCCGGGCTCTTCGCGATCGCGGCGATGTTCCTCGTCGCCGGGATCTCCTGGCTGCTGTTCGACGGCTCTCCCCTGTGTTATGGCCTGCTCTTCGTGGTCGTGAGCGGCCTCGCCGGGGTGTGGGTGCGGCCCGCCGACCTCGTCACCCCGCCCGTCGCGGCGCCCATCGCCTTCGCGCTCGGCATGGTGCCGCTGTCGGGCGGCACCGGCGGGATCGGCGGTCATCTCATGGGGCTGCTGACCGCCCTCGCCCTGCACGCCGGGTGGCTGTACGCCGGGACGCTGCTCGCGGCGCTGATCGTCGCGGTACGCAAGGTGCGGCTCATGCGGCGCCGGCGTACCGGCCGGGCGGCCCCCCGGCCGGCGGGCCGGCGGCCGGGGCGCGCGGCGTCCCCCACGGCCGCCGGACGCGGGGCCGGGTACGGACGCGCGGCGGGGTCCGTCTCCTCCCGTTCCGCCCGGGGCGGGCGCGGGCGGGGCTGAGAGTCCCCGGAGGCCCCCCGGCCCGCGCGCCCGCGTCCGGGTCATGGGGTCCCGCGTCGCGGTCAGACCTGCCCGTCCCGCTCCCCCGCGCGCATCGCGGCGCCGACGATTCCGGCGTTGTTCTGGAGCTGGGCGGGGACGATCTCGGCCCGGATGCCCTCGATCAGCGGCAGGAACTTCTCGGACTTGCGGCTCACGCCGCCGCCGATGACGAACAGCTCGGGCGAGAACAGCATCTCGACGTGGGCGAGGTACTTCTGCACGCGGCGCGCCCAGTGCGACCAGCTCAGGTCGTGGTCCTCCTTGGCCTTGGAGGAGGCGCGCTTCTCCGCGTCGTGCCCGTCCAGCTCCAGGTGGCCGAGTTCGGTGTTGGCGACGAGACGCCCGTCGGTGAACAGGCCGCTGCCGACGCCGGTGCCGAAGGTCAGCAGGATGACGGTGCCGGTGCGGCCCTTGCCCGCGCCGAAGCTCATCTCGGCGACGCCCGCCGCGTCCGCGTCGTTGAGCGCGGTGACCGGGCAGTCCGCGCCCAGGCGTTCGCGCAACAGGTCCTCGATGTGGACGCCGACCCAGCTCTTGTCGACGTTGGCCGCCGTACGCACCGTCCCGTCGGTGATCACCCCGGGGAAGGTGACGCCCACCGGCCCACTCCACCCGAAGTGGTCGATGACCTCTTTGACCTTGTCCGCGACCCCGTCCGGGGTGGCCGGGTGCGGGGTGAGCACTTTGTGCCGGTCCTGCGCCAGGTCGCCGCGGTCCAGGTCCACGGGCGCGCCCTTGATTCCGGAGCCGCCGATGTCCACGCCGAAGATCTGCATGGACTCACGGTACGACGCGTGGCGGGCCGTCACTTCCGGAACGGCCCGTCTGATCGTGCCCGCCGCGCCCCCGCCCGCGTGCGCCGGGCACGACCGGGGCCCGGAGACGGACGTGCGCCGGGCACGACTGGGGCCCGGGGACGGACGCGCGCCGCGCTCACCGGGCCCCGTGGACGCACACGCGCCGCGCGTCACCGGAGCCCGGTGGCGCGCGGCGGGTGGGGGGTGCGCGGGCCGGTCAGTTCCCGGTGGCCGGGGCGCCCCCGGCGAGGGCCGACGCCTCGGCGCGCAGGTCGCGGCGGAGTTCCTTCGGCAGCGAGAAGGTGATGGACTCCTCGGCGGCCTTGACGATCTCGACGTCCTCGTAGCCGAGCCGGGCGACGTGTTCGAGTACGCCCTCGACGAGGACCTCGGGCACCGAGGCCCCGGAGGTCACGCCGATCGTGGCGACGCCCTCGAACCAGCTGTCGTCGATCTCCTCGGCGAAGTCGACGAGGTGGGCGTCGCCCGCCCCGGCGCCCTTGGCGACCTCGACCAGGCGCACCGAGTTGGAGGAGTTCTTGGAGCCGACGACGATGACGAGGTCGGCCTCGGCGCCCATCTGCTTGACGGCGGTCTGCCGGTTCTGCGTGGCGTAGCAGATGTCGTCGCTGGGCGGCGACAGGAGCTGCGGGAACTTGTCCTTGAGCTTGTCGACGGTCTCCATCGTCTCGTCGACGGACAGGGTGGTCTGGGACAGCCACACGACCTTCGACTCGTCGCGCACGGTGACGTTCTCGACGTCCTCGGGGCCGTCGACCAGCGTGATGTGGTCGGGGGCCTCTCCGGAGGTGCCGATGACCTCCTCGTGGCCGTCGTGGCCGATGAGGAGGATGTCGTAGTCCTCACTGGCGTAGCGGACGGCCTCGCGGTGCACCTTGGTGACCAGCGGGCAGGTCGCGTCGATCGTGGCGAGCCGGCGCTGCGCCGCCTCCTCGTGGACGGTGGGCGCGACGCCGTGGGCGGAGAACATGACGATGGAGCCCTCGGGGACCTCGTCGGTCCGGTCGACGAAGATCGCCCCCTTCCGCTCCAGGGTCTGGACGACGTACTTGTTGTGGACGATCTCGTGCCGGACGTAGACGGGAGACCCGTACTGCTCCAGGGCCTTCTCCACGGCGATCACGGCGCGGTCCACACCCGCGCAGTAGCCGCGGGGCGCGGCGAGCAGGACGCGCTTGGCCGCGCGACCCGTGGTGTCCCCCGCGGGGGACCGGTCGGGCGTCGGGCTGGACGTAGCAGTCATGCAGCCCATCGTAAGGCCGCGCTTGACAGGTCGAAGATCGCGTCCTCGCCGAGACTGGGGAACAGCCGTCCGCGCGGACGGGACGGCGGCAGTGGAGGACGGTCCCGCCGGGTACGAGCGGCGGGACCGAAGGACGCGAGCGAGGACCGACGGAGGCGTGATGACCGCGAGCGGGAGCGGGTCCGGCGCGGACCGGTACGGGAAGGGACACGGCGCGGACCACGGAGGCGGGGCCGGGGGCGGAAGCGGGCCCGGTGGTGGGGGTGGGAACGGCGGTGGGGCGTCGCCCGCGCCGCCGCCCGTGGGAGGCCCCGGTGCCGCGCCGGAGGCGGGCCGGCTGCGGCGCACGCTGGGCTTCCGCGATCTCGTCGTGTACGGACTGCTGTTCATCGCCCCGATGGCCCCGGTCGGGATCTTCGGCACGCTGGACGCGAAGTCGCACGGCGCGGTGGCCCTCGTCTACCTCGTGGCGACGGTCGCGATGGGCTTCACGGCCTTCAGTTACGCGCAGATGGTGCGGGTCGTCCCGCACGCGGGTTCGGTGTTCGCGTACGCCCGAGCGGGTCTGGGGCAGGCGCCGGGGTTCATCGCGGGCTGGATGGCGATGCTGGACTACCTGCTGATCCCGGCGGTCGCGTACCTGTTCTCCGGTATCGCGATGAACTCGCTGCTGCCCGACGTGTCGCGCTGGGTGTGGACGGCGCTCGCGGTGGTCATCACGACGGCGCTCAACCTGTGGGGGGTGCGGACGGCGGCGCGGGTCGGTTTCGCGGTGCTGGCCATGGAGGTCGTGGTCCTGCTGGTCTTCGCGGTCACGGCGATCGTCGTGCTCGCACGGGACGGGGCCACCCGGGACTGGTGGTCGCCGCTCGCCGGGGACGGGAGCTTCCAGGTGTCGGCGGTGCTCGGCGCGGTCTCGGTCGCGGTCCTCTCCTACCTCGGCTTCGACGCGATCGTCTCCTTCGCGGAGGAGACCACGGGGGCCTCGGAGCGGGTGGCGCGCGCGGTGCTGTTCTGCCTCGCGCTCGTCGGGGTGCTGTTCGTGCTCCAGACGTATCTGGTCGCGCTTCTGGAGCCTGCCTCCTCGGCGCACCTGGCCGCGCACCCCGAGGAGCAGGGTTCGGCCTTCTACGACGCGGTGGACGCCTCGGTCGGGGAGTGGCTGCACGACCTCGTGGCCGCGAGCAAGGCGATCGGCGCGGCTTTCGCGGCGCTCGCCGGTCAGGCCGCGGCCGGCCGCCTGGTGTTCGCGATGGCCCGGGACCGGCGGCTGCCGAAGGTCCTGGCGCGGACGTTCAGCGGGGTACCGAGGTTCGCGCTGCTGCTCTCTGCGGTCGTGACCTGCGCGGCGGCGCTGTGGGCGGCGGACCGCGACGACGGCATGGACCATCTGGTGTCGGTCGTGAACATCGGGGCGCTCACCGCCTTCGTCCTGCTGCACGCGAGCGTCGTCGGCTGGTTCGCGGTACGGCGCCGCTCGGGGCGGCCGAGCTGGTGGCGGCACGGGCTGCTGCCGCTGCTGGGCGCGGCCGTCACGATCGCGGTGATCGTGGAGGCCACCGGCACGGCCCAGATCGTGGGCGCCTGCTGGCTGGTGGTGGGGCTGCTGGTCCTCTTCTTCCAGCGGGGCCGGGGCACCTCGGCGCTCGGCGGTACGGACGGCGGGGCGGACGCGGGCTGAGAGAGGCTGAGAGAGAGGGGGAAGGCGGCTGGGGCGGAGGGAGAACGGCGTGCCGCGGGCCGGGCGCCGCCCTGCCCCGTCCCCGTCCCGTCCCGGTTTGTCGGTGCGCCCCGTTACGCTCACTCGCATGGCTCTCCACACGTCCGCAGAGACCCCGGCCCCGGTCGGTCAGGTCTCGCGGCTGATCGGCGACTGGATCGGGAGGCTCGGTGACATCTGGGTCGAGGGGCAGATCACCCAGCTCTCGCGGCGCCCCGGCGCGGGCGTCGTCTTCCTGACGCTGCGCGATCCCGCGCAGGACATCTCGCTGGGCGTGACCTGCTACCGGCAGGTGTTCGACGCGGTCGCCGACGTCGTGTCCGAGGGCGCCAGGATCGTGGTCCGCGCGAAACCGGAGTGGTACCGGCCGCGCGGTCAGCTCTCGCTGCGGGCCGTGGAGATACGGCCGGTGGGGGTCGGGGAGCTGCTGGTGCGGCTGGAGCGGCTGAAGAGGGAGCTGGCCGCCGAGGGCCTGTTCGCGCTCGACCGCAAGCGGCCGCTGCCGTTCCTGCCGCAGCTCGTGGGGCTCGTCACGGGGCGGGCCTCGGCGGCCGAGCGGGACGTGCTGGAGAACGCGCGGCGCCGCTGGCCCGCGGTGCGCTTCGAAATCCGCAACGTCGCGGTGCAGGGCGTGCACGCCGTCCCGCAGGTCGTGGGCGCGGTACGGGATTTGGACGCGCACCCGGAGGTCGACGTCGTCGTCGTGGCGCGCGGCGGCGGCAGCGTCGAGGACCTGCTGCCCTTCTCGGACGCCGGGCTGGTGCGGGCGGTGGCCGACTGCCGTACGCCGGTGGTCTCGGCGATCGGCCACGAGCCGGACTCCCCGCTGCTCGATCTGGTCGCCGACGTCCGGGCCTCCACGCCCACCGACGCGGCCAAGCGGGTGGTGCCGGACGTGGGCGAGGAGCTGGAGCGGGTGCGGCAGTTGCGGGACCGCGCGAGGCGTACGGTCACGGCGCTGCTGGAACGCGAGGAGCACGGGCTGCGCGGGGCGCTCACGCACGCCGCCTTCCGCGATCCGCACACCATGATCGCCGGCCGGGACCAGGAGATCGAGGCGGAGATCGGCCGCGCCAGGCGCACCGTGGGCCACCTCCTGGACCGCGCGGAGTCGGAGCTGGCCCACACCCTGGCCCGGGTCGTCGCCCTCTCCCCCGCCGCGACCCTGCGCCGGGGGTACGCGGTGCTCCAGCGCCCGGACGGGGCGGTGGTCCGCTCGCCGGGTGAGGTGCTCGACGGCGAGGAGCTGCGGGCCCGGGTGTCCGAGGGCGAGTTCACCGTCCGCCACGTACCGGAGGGGTGAGTGGTCCGGCGGCGCACGACACGGGCGCGCTCCCGGCGGTGGCCTGAGCCACGGACCGGTGGAGCGGTGGAGCAGGCGGGGAGCGGATGGCGACGGACAGCGGGGACGGCATGGACAGCGTGACGAAGGTCGAGGAGAGGGACGGCATGAGCGAGGACACCGGCCGGGAGGGACGGGCCGCCCTGGGGTACGAGGAGGCCAGGGACGAGCTGGTGGCGGTGGTCCGCCGCCTGGAGGCCGGCGGCGCGACGCTGGAGGAGTCCCTCGCGCTGTGGGAGCGCGGCGAGGAGCTGGCCCGGGTGTGCCGCACCTGGCTGGAGGGCGCCCGAGCCCGCCTGGACGCGGCCCTCGCGTCCCCCGAGGGCGAGCGGACGTCCGCGTCCGGGAACGGCGAGCGGGACGCGGAGGCGGGCGAGGAGGCCGAGGACGACGGGGAGGGCTGAGGCGCGCCCCGCACGAATGGGGCCTCAGCCGCGCGGGGCGCGGCGGAGCGCCGCGGACTCGGGCGGGCCGGGGCGGCCCCGGCGGACCTGGCCGCGGGAGGACGGGCCCGGCGAACCCCCGCACGGACCTGGGCGGGAGGAGGACCCCGGCACGCCCCCACACGGACCTGGGCGGGCGAGGAGGGCCCCATGGGGCCCGGCCGGGACGGAGGCCCCTGCGCCCCCGCAGACGCGGGCGGGCGGGCGGGCGCGAACCGGCCCCAGCGGACCCGGCGCGGACCCGGGCGGGCGCGAACCGGCCTCAGCCCCTCCCGCCGGGACGGAGAGCCCGGCGGACCCGGCCGGCAACGAACGCCCCCGACGACCCGGCGGGTACCGGTCGGACGGGCCCCATGAGCCCCCGCGGACCCGCTTCCCGGGACCCGGCGGGGCCCGGACCTGCGACTCCGGGTGTGGATCTTTCCACACCCGCCCTTTGTTGAAGTTTAAACGTAATCGTCGTACCGTCGGTTTGGTCGGCGGATCGGAAGACCCGCGGACCCCGATCCACCCCCGCACGAAAAAGGGTACGACTCCACATGTCTCTCGTTCTTGACCCCGCCGCCCAGGACCTGCTGTTCCGTGAAGCCCGGACGGCCAACTCCTTCACCGACGAGCCGGTGAGCGACGAGCAGATCCAGGCGGTATACGACCTGGTCAAGTTCGGCCCGACCGCGTTCAACCAGTCGCCGCTGCGCATCACCCTGGTCCGCTCGGCCGAGGCCCGCGAGCGGCTCGTCCCGCTGATGGCCGAGGGCAACCGGCCGAAGACCGCCTCGGCCCCGCTCGTCGCGATCCTGTCGACGGACAACGAGTTCCACGCCGAGCTGCCCCGCCTGGTCCCGCACGCCCCGGGCATCGCGGACATGTTCTTCTCCGAGCGCCCCGTGCGTGAGCAGGTCGCCCCGATCAACGCGACCCTCCAGGCCGGTTACTTCATCATCGGCGTGCGCGCCGCCGGTCTCGCCGCCGGCCCGATGACGGGCTTCGACTTCCCGGGCGTCCAGAAGGAGTTCCTCGACGAGGACCACTCCCCGCTGATGATCATCAACATCGGCAAGCCCGCCGAGGACGCCGCGCCGTTCCCGCGCCTGCCGCGTCTGACGTACGAGGACGTCGTCAAGACCGTCTGAGCCGGTCGCCCGCGCCCCCCGGCCGGGGGGTGATCCGCGGCACCACGCCCCACGAGTGGCCCCCGGGACCCCCGGGGGCCACTCGTCGTACCCGGACGCCGCGGCCCGCGCCTCAGCCCCCGCGGCGTCCGGGACGGGCCCCGCCCCCCCGCACGACGAACCCCGTCCCTGTATACGGACACGCCCTTCCGGGCCGGGCCCCCCGGCGGAACACTGGCGCCAGGAGCACCACGTGCCAGGGAGCTGATCATGAGCACTGCTTTCGACCCGATCGAGCTGGGCGGCGTCCGGCTGGCCAACCGCCTCGCCATGGCCCCGATGACCCGCAGCCGGGCGTACGGGCCGGGGGGCACGGTGACCGGGCTGACGGCCACGTACTACGCGCAGCGGGCCGGCGCCGGACTCATCGTCACCGAGGGAATCCAGCCCTCGGCGGTCGGCCAGGGCTACCCGGACACCCCGGGCCTGCACTCGCCGGCCCAGGTCGCGGCGTGGCGGCAGGTCACCGAGGCGGTCCACGCGGCGGGCGGGCGGATCTACGCCCAGCTCATGCACGCCGGCCGGATCGGCCACCCCAGCCTGCTGCCGGACGGACTGGTCCCCGTGGGCCCCTCGGCGGTCGCCGCGAAGGGCAGCGTCTACACGCAGGACGGGCCGCAGGAGTTCGGCCCGCCCCGGGAACTCGACGGTCCGGGCGTCGAGGCGACGATCGAGGACTTCGCCGGGGCGGCCCGCAACGCGATCGACGCGGGCTTCGACGGGGTGGAGATCCACGGGGGCAACGGTTACCTCGTCCACCAGTTCCTCGCGCCCAACGCGAACCTGCGCACCGACGAGTGGGGCGGTTCGCCCGCCGCCCGCGCCCGCTTCGGCGTCGCGGTCGCCGAACGCGTCGCGGCGGTGATCGGCGCGGACCGTACGGGCTTCCGCGTCTCGCCCGGCAACCCGTACAACGACGTGGCCGAGACCGACCCGGCGGACCTCGACGCGACGTACGCGGCCCTGGTCGCCGGTCTGGCCCGGCTGGACCTGGCCTACCTGCATCTGGTGGAGAGCGCCGACCGCGAGCTGACCCACCGGCTGCGCAAGGACTGGCCGGGCGTCCTGGTCCTCAACCCGTTCACCCATCCCGCGCACACCGGCCCGGAGGCGCTGGCCCTGGTCGAGGAGGGCCTCGCGGACGTCCTCGCGTTCGGCGCCCTGTTCCTGGCCAACCCCGACCTGCCCGAGCGCCTCGCGGCCGGCGGCCCCTTCAACACGCCCGACCGGCGCAGCTACTACGGCGGCGACCACCGCGGCTACACCGACTACCCCCGCCTGGGGGAGACGGGGTGACCGCGCGGGTGCCGGGGCGCGCGGCCCGTGCCGTCCCCGGCCGCGCACCCCGGCGTCAGGGCGCCACGGCTCCCCGCGTCACGCCGCCTTCGGCTCCGGGGCCTTGTCCGTGCTCAGCGCGGCGGCGAACTCCTCCAGTTGCGGGAAGGAGGCCGACCCGGTGACGACCGTGGTGGACCCGCCCTCGCGCAGCACGAGGGCGTCGTACGTGTCGCCCTCGTACCGGGCCCAGGACTTCCCGCCGACCTCGGCGGCGCCCGGGGCCTCGCGCGCGCCCTGGGTGACGTCGTCGACGAACTTCGCCGGGTCCCGCGTCGACTGCTCGACGGCCACGTACTTGCCCTCGGGGTCGAGGTAGCCGAGGTGCCAGGCGTCGCCGTCCGCTCCCCGGTAGCGCACCGAGGTCGGCTTCCAGTCCTTCGAGAGGCCCCGGGGCGCCGCCACCGGGTAGGCCGCGGCCCGCTGCGCCGTCAGCAGCTCGACCCGGTAGTCCACCCGCTTGACCGGGTCGTGGTGCTCGTCATGGGGGACGAAGATGTAGATACCGGCCGCGATGGCGACGATCACGCCCAGCGACAGGATCATGTCCCGTACCGTCTGTCTGCCCTTTTTCCCTGCCACGGTCCCATGGTCTCAGGCGGAGGCCGCGCTCATCCGTGGGCCCCCGTGCTCATATTGTCGTACTACGGATAAAGTCGGAGGCAACCCTCGTCCGGCCGTCCGTCCACGTTCAACGCCTCCGGCGGGTGCTCCGTCCCGGCAGGACGTGGCGGCCGCGGCCGCCCCGCATCAGGAAGGTGCGTCCCGATGTCCGATCACCAGCACGATCACCATCTCCCGGCCCCGCTGGAGGTCTCGCCGGAGGCCCCGGACCGCAACCTCGCCCTCGAACTCGTCCGGGTCACGGAGGCCGCCGCGATGGCGGCCGGCCGCTGGGTGGGGCGCGGGGAGAAGAACGGCGCGGACGGGGCGGCCGTCAAGGCGATGCGCGCCCTGACCTCCACCGTCACGATGAACGGCGTCGTCGTCATCGGGGAGGGCGAGAAGGACGAGGCGCCGATGCTCTTCAACGGCGAGAACGTCGGCGACGGCGGCGGCCCCGAGTGCGATATCGCGGTGGACCCGATCGACGGGACGACGCTGTGCGCGAAGGGCATGCCGAACGCGATCGCCGTCCTGGCCGCGGCCGACCGGGGGACGATGTTCGACCCCTCGGCCGTCTTCTACATGGACAAGCTCGTCACGGGTCCCGAGGCCGCCGACTACGTGGACATCAACGCGCCCGTCGCGGTCAACATCCGCCGCGTGGCGAAGGCGAAGCACTCCGCGCCCGACGACGTGACCGTGATGGTCCTGGACCGCCCCCGGCACGCCGGCATCGTCAAGGAGATCAGGGAGACCGGGGCGAGGATCAGGTTCATCTCGGACGGTGACGTGGCCGGCTCGGTGATGGCGGTGCGCGAGGGCACCGGCGTCGACCTGCTCATGGGGATCGGCGGCACCCCCGAGGGCATCATCAGCGCGTGCGCGATCAAGTGCCTGGGCGGGGTCATCCAGGGCAAGCTCTGGCCCAAGGACGACGCGGAGCGCGCGCGGGCGCTGGACGCGGGTCACGACCTGGACCGGGTCCTGTCCACCGACGATCTGGTCTCCGGCGACAACGTGTTCTTCGTGGCGACGGGCATCACCGACGGCGAACTCCTGCGCGGCGTGCGCTACCGCTCGGAGACGGCCACGACGCAGTCCCTGGTGATGCGCTCGAAGTCGGGCACGATCCGCCAGATCGACTCGACCCACCGCCTGTCCAAGCTGCGCGCCTACAGCTCCGTGGACTTCGACCGGGCCAGCTGAACCGGCCCCCTCCGGCGCCCTCGGACCTCGTGCGGGGGCGCCGGGAGGGACGCCCCTCCGTCCGCGCGGGGAGCGGGCAGGGCTCAGCCCGCCGCCGCGACATGCCGCGGGGATTTGCCGATCTCCAGGTCCCGGCGCCTGCGGCGGGCCAGCAGGACGCGGCGCTCGGCCGCGGTCAGCCCGCCCCACACGCCGTACGGTTCGGGCTGGAGCAGCGCGTGTTCGCGGCACTCGACGCGGACCGGACAGCCCGCGCAGACCCGCTTCGCGGCGTCCTCCCGGGACAGGCGGGCGGCCGTGGGCTCCTTGGAGGGGGCGAAGAAGAGCCCTGCCTCGTCGCGCCGGCAGACGGCCTCCGTATGCCAGGGCGAGTCCTGATCTCGCTCCGGCACCGGTACCCGCTGTGCGGGAACTGCGGCTACCTGCAGGGACTGACGCGGCGAATCCAGCACGGTCTACTCCTGACGACGGCTTCGCGAGCGAGAGACGATGCAGCAAGCTCTACCCGCTGTACGCACGCCTATGCACTGAGTGCACCCGCTCCCCGCCGCGCGGCACCCGTCCCGGCCGCCGCGCGGCCCGCCCGTACGGAGGCCGCCGCCCCCGGCCCTCGCCTAATGCCCCAGGTGCTTGCGCAGCTGCCGGCTGAGGTCGCGGACGATGCGGCCGCGCTTCGGCTTCGCCTCGATGTTGCCGAGGACGGCGAAGCCCTGGACGTGGACGACGGGCGCTCCCTGGTCGCGGGACTCCAGCGTGTCCACCTCGAAGTTGCCGAGGACGCCGCTGCCGCTGCCGCGCAGGGTCACGTTCTCCGGGACGCGGACCTCGACGTTGCCGAAGACCGAGACGGCGTACACGACGACCTGCTGGTGCTCGAACAGGGCCTCGCTCAGGTCGATCTCGATGTTGCCGAACACGGAGTACGCGCTGACGCGGGCCGGCACCCGCCAGCGGCCCTTGCGGGTGGAGCTGGAGAGGACGGCGACGAGCTTCTCCTCGGTCCCCGGGTACCCGGCAGGGGCCGGCCCGGCCCCGGGGCCCGCCGCGGGGTGCCCGGCGCGCGGGAGGTCGTGGACGAGCGGCTCCAGCTCGGCGAGGGTCTTGGCGCGGTAGACCGCGTCGACGCGCTCGCCGTGTTCCTCGGCGGTGAGGCGGCCCTCGGCGAGCGCCTCGCGCAGGATGTCGGAGAACCGGTCCCGGTCGGCGTCCGAGGCCCGCAGGGCGGGCGGCGCCTGGGCGGGAGGCGCGGCGGTGGCGGGCGGCTGAGGGCGCTTTTCGAGGTCCACCGGCCCAGCGTACCCAAACGCGATAGATCGCGACCAGAGGCGGTGGCCGGGCTCTTCGCGGACGAGGGGCCCCCGCCCTCTCGCCGGCCCGCGCACTGAGCCTTACCTCACAGCGGCGCCCCGCGCCGTACGTTCTACGCTGAAAGGCGCTGCCAAGGCAGGCACGCCGGGCCGGAGGAGTGGCCCGCAGACCACACGAGGAATGGCCACGATGCCGGAGTTCGCGTACACCGATCTGCTGCCCACGGGAGAGGACACGACGCCGTACCGGCTGGTGACCTCCGAGGGCGTGACGACCTTCGAGGCGGACGGGCGGACCTTCCTCAAGGTGGCTCCGGAGGCGCTGCGGACGCTGGCGGCCGAGGCCGTCCACGACATCCAGCACTATCTGCGTCCCGCGCACCTCGCGCAGCTGCGCCGCATCATCGACGACCCCGAGGCCTCCTCGAACGACAAGTTCGTGGCGCTCGACCTGCTGAAGAACGCCAACATCGCGGCGGCCGGGGTGCTCCCGATGTGCCAGGACACCGGTACGGCGATCGTCATGGGCAAGCGCGGCCAGAACGTGCTGACCGGCGGCGAGGACGAGAAGGCCCTCGCGCACGGCATCTACGACGCCTACACGAAGCTGAACCTGCGCTACTCGCAGATGGCGCCGCTGACCATGTGGGAGGAGAAGAACACCGGCTCCAACCTCCCGGCGCAGATCGAGCTGTACGCGACGGACGGCGGGGCCTACAAGTTCCTGTTCATGGCCAAGGGCGGCGGCTCGGCCAACAAGTCCTTCCTCTACCAGGAGACGAAGGCGGTCCTCAACGAGGGCTCGATGATGAAGTTCCTGGAGGAGAAGATCCGTTCGCTGGGTACGGCGGCCTGCCCGCCCTACCACCTGGCGATCGTGGTGGGCGGCACGAGCGCCGAGTTCGCGCTGAAGACCGCGAAGTACGCCTCGGCGCACTACCTGGACGAGCTGCCCGGGGAGGGCTCCCCGCTGGGACACGGCTTCCGGGACAAGGAGCTGGAGGACAAGGTCTTCGAGCTGACCCAGAAGATCGGGATCGGCGCCCAGTTCGGCGGCAAGTACTTCTGCCACGACGTGCGCGTCGTGCGGCTGCCCCGGCACGGCGCCTCCTGCCCGGTCGCGATCGCGGTGTCCTGCTCCGCCGACCGGCAGGCCGTAGCGAAGATCACCGCCGAGGGCGTGTTCCTGGAGCAGCTGGAGACGGACCCGGCGCGCTTCCTGCCGGAGACGACCGAGGAGCACCTGGCCGAGGACGGCGAGGTCGTGCGGATCGACCTGAACCAGCCGATGGACGACATCCTCGCCGAGCTGTCGAAGCACCCGGTCAAGACGCGTCTCTCGCTCAACGGCCCGCTCGTCGTGGCCCGCGACATCGCGCACGCGAAGCTCAAGGAGCGCCTCGACGCGGGCGAGGAGATCCCGCAGTACCTGAAGGACCACCCGGTGTACTACGCGGGCCCCGCGAAGACCCCCGAGGGATACGCCTCCGGTTCCTTCGGGCCGACGACGGCCGGCCGCATGGACTCCTACGTCGAGCAGTTCCAGGCGGCGGGCGGCTCCAAGGTCATGCTCGCCAAGGGCAACCGCTCGAAGCAGGTCACGGACGCGTGCGCGACGCACGGCGGTTTCTACCTCGGCTCGATCGGCGGCCCGGCGGCGCGCCTGGCGCAGGACTGCATCAAGAAGGTCGAGGTCGTCGAGTACGAGGAGCTGGGCATGGAGGCGGTGTGGAAGATCGAGGTCGAGGACTTCCCGGCCTTCATCGTGGTCGACGACAAGGGCAACGACTTCTTCACCGAGCCGGCCCCGGCGCCCACCTTCACGTCCATCCCGGTACGCGGCCCCGGCCTCGTCTGACCGCCGAGCGCCCGCCTCGCGGCCTGTGATCCCGGGGCCGCGGGCGCGTCTTGCCGCCCGTGGTCCCCGGCCGCCCCGGGACGCCGAGGAATAGCGTCCCGGGGCGGTTCGCTGCGTCCAGAGGGACCCTGGTGA
Source organism: Streptomyces sp. NPDC007088 (assembly GCF_042869355.1). Lineage (NCBI taxonomy): Bacteria > Bacillati > Actinomycetota > Actinomycetes > Kitasatosporales > Streptomycetaceae > Streptomyces > Streptomyces sp. NPDC007088. The sequence goes on along the minus strand of NZ_JBIAFO010000002.1, from coordinate 16,362 downwards.
CAGACGGGGTACACCTTGATCGATACGGACAGCGGCGGGACGGCCTTCAGGAGGCAGACGAGATGACGAGCACACCGGCGGGCGAGTACCGCGTCGAGCACGACTCCATGGGAGAGGTGCGGGTGCCCGCGCACGCGAAGTGGCGGGCGCAGACGCAGCGGGCGGTGGAGAACTTCCCGGTCTCCGGCCAGCACCTGGAGCGGGCCCACATCCGGGCGCTGGCCCTGGTGAAGGGCGCCGCCGCCAAGGTCAACGCGGAGCTGGGCGTACTGGACCCCGGCATCGCGCGGGCCGTCCAGGAGGCGGCCGAGGAGGTCGCGGAGGGCCGCTGGGACGAGCACTTCCCGGTGGACGTCTTCCAGACCGGCTCGGGAACCTCGTCCAACATGAACACGAACGAGGTACTGGCGACCCTGGCGACGGAGCGGCTGGGCTCCCCGGTCCACCCCAACGACCACGTCAACGCCTCGCAGTCCTCCAACGACGTCTTCCCCTCCTCGATCCACATCGCGGCGACGGCGGCCGTGACCGAGGACCTGATCCCGGCGCTGGAGCACCTCGCGGCGGCGCTGGAGCGCAAGCGCGAGGAGTTCGCCCAGGTCGTGAAGTCGGGCCGCACCCACCTCATGGACGCGACGCCGGTGACCCTCGGCCAGGAGTTCGGCGGGTACGCGGCGCAGGTGCGCCACGGCGTGGAGCGGCTGCGCTCCTCGCTGCCCCGGCTGGCCGAACTGCCGCTGGGCGGTACGGCGGTGGGCACCGGGATCAACACGCCGGCCGGGTTCTCGCCCGCGGTGATCGCGGAGGTCGCGCGGGTCACGGGCCTGCCGCTGACGGAGGCCCGCGACCACTTCGAGGCGCAGGGCGCGCGGGACGGGATCGTCGAGACCAGCGGGCAGTTGCGGACCATCGCCGGGGGGCTCACGAAGATCGCCAACGATCTGCGCTGGATGGCCTCCGGCCCGCGCACGGGGCTGGCCGAGATCACGCTGCCGGACCTCCAGCCGGGCTCCTCGATCATGCCGGGCAAGGTCAACCCGGTGATCCCCGAGGCGGTGCTCCAGGTCGCGGTGCAGGTCGTGGGCAACGACGCGACGGTCGGGGCGGCGGGCGCGGCCGGCAACTTCGAGCTGAACGTGATGCTGCCGGTCATCGCGAAGAACGTCCTGGAGTCGGTGCGGCTGCTCGCGAACGTGTCGCGGCTGCTGGCCGACCGCACGGTCGACGGCATCACCGCGAACGTGGAGCGGGCCCGCGAGTACGCCGAGTCCTCCCCCTCCGTGGTGACCCCGCTCAACAAGTACATCGGCTACGAGGAGGCGGCGAAGGTCGCGAAGAGGTCCCTGGCCGAACGCCGGACGATCCGCGAGGTCGTCCTGGACTCGGGCTACGTGGAGCGCGGCGACCTCACCGTCGAGCAGCTGGACGAGGCCCTGGACGTCCTGGGCATGACGCACCCGTGAGCCGGCCGTCCCCCGGGCGGGGCCCCGTGAGGGGCCGCCCGCCCGGGGCCCGCCTCGCGACCGGGCCGGCCCCGTGCCCGCGTAAAATCCGCGCATGAGCCCACACGCCACCGGCCCCTGGCCGCCCGGCACCCAGATCCTGTGGCGCTACCGCGAGAACGGCGGCGAGCGCTTCCACATCTGCCGCCCCATGACGGTGGTTCAGGACACCGAGGAGTTGCTCGCGGCCTGGCTCGCGCCCGGCACGCGGTGCGTCAAGCCGGTGCTGGCGGACGGCACCCCCGTCCACCACGAGCCGCTCGCCACCCGGTACACGAGGCCACGCGCGCTGGCGCGCGACGAGTGGTACGGAATGGGTGTGCTGAAGGTGGCCCGTTGGGGTCAACCCTGGTCGGTGTGGCTGTGGTGGGAGGAGGACTGGCGCTTCGCGCACTGGTACGTGAACCTGGAGGAACCGCGGGTGCGCTGGTCGGGCGGGGTGGATTCGCGGGATCACTTCCTGGACATCGATGTCTACCGGGACCGTACGTGGCGCTGGCGCGACGAGGACGAGTTCGCGCAGGCCCTGGAGGACGGGCTGATGGACGCCGGGCAGGCCGCCCGGGTGCGGGAGGCGGGGCGGGCGGCGGTTGCCGTGATCGAGGAGTGGGGCTCCCCGTTCAAGGACGCCTGGCAGGACTGGCGGCCCGATCCGCGCTGGCCGGTTCCCGCTCTTCCGGCCGACTGGGACCGCCTGCCCGAACGACTGAGGGCATGAGACCCTTGCCCCGCCCCGGAGGTCGAAACGTAGGATCGTCCCTTGCGAGGCCGCCCGGTTCGGCGGTCGCGGTCTGGGGCAACACCCGGTACGTGCACGGTGGTTGACAGAATGTCAATGAGGGGCGGACGGTACGTGAGCGTGGGGTACGAGGGATACGGGGCCGGGGCACCGGACCGTACGGGCCAGGCCGAGGCGTTCGACGCCATCGGACGGCACTACGACGAGGCCTTCCCGCACAAGGAGGGGCAGCTCGCGGCGGGTGCCTGGCTGTCCGGCGAACTGCCGGCCGGCTCCCGGATACTCGACGTCGGCTGCGGTACGGGGCTGCCCACCGCGGGCGCCCTGGTGGCGGCCGGGCACGAGGTGACCGGGGTCGACCTGTCGCCGGGGATGGTGGAGCTGGCCCGCGCCAACGTGCCGGGCGCGACCTTCCTGCGGCGGGACGTGGCGGCGCTGCGCGCGGACGGCCCCGAGGGGCTCGGCCACTTCGACGGCATCACGTGTTTCTTCACCCTGCTGATGCTTCCGCGTACCGAGATCCCCTACGCTCTGTCCTCCCTGCGGTCCTTGCTGCGGCCCGGCGGGCTGCTGGCGCTGTCCATGGTCGAGGCCGACCTGGACGACGCGGGCATCCCGTTCCTCGGGCACGAGATCCGGGTATCCGGATATCTGCGCGAGGAGCTGCGCGAAGTCGTGGGCGGGGCCGGTTTCGAGATCCTCGGCGAGGACTCGTACGCCTACGCCCCCGCCACCACCGACGCCCCACCCGAGTACCAGCTCTTCCTGAACTGCCGACGCGCCTGAGCGCGGGGCGCGCAGCCCGGACGGACGGATTCGAAACGCGTGACCGAGCATCCCACCTCCCCCGAGGGCCGGCAGCACAGTGGCCGCCGCCCCGAAGCCCCCGCCGACCCGCGCGGGGCGCTGCTGCGCGCCGAGGCCCCCGAGGCCGCCGGACCGGTCGCGCTGCCCGGCCAGGACAACGGCCCCGCCTCCGGCGCGGGCGGGGAGCGTGACACCGGGCCGGGCGAACCGCTGGGCCACACGAGGGACGGGGAGCCCGGCGTGGCCGCCGTGGAGGGAGCGCGCCCACGCGGGGAGCAGCCGCGGGGGAGCGACCCGGGTCTCGTCCCCGGGCTGGGCCTCGGGGTCGCCTCGACGGGCATGCGGGCGTTCACGGAGGACGAGAAAGCGCTGTCCTCCCCGCAGGCGCGGGAGCGCCGCGAGGGCGAGCGGCTGCGTTTCGTGGGCTCGGCGACCCGGCGGATCGCCCGCGGCATCGACCTCGACGAGATCGTGATGGGCCTGTGCCGGGCCACGGTGCCGACCTTCGCCGACGCGATCCTCGTGTACCTGCGCGATCCGCTGCCGGTGGGCGAGGAGCGGCCGAGCGGCCCGCTCGTGCTGCGGCTGCGGCGTACCGACCGCATCCCGGAGGGGCAGACCGACAGCGAGACCGGCGCGGTGTCCGGTTCGCTGCTCCCGGCGGCGCCGACCGCCGAGGGCGGGGTGCGCGGCGCGGAGCTGTGCCGGGTGCGGGGCGGCGGGGCGCTGGCCGAGGTGCTGCGCGGGGTGCGCCCGGTCTTCGGCGGCTCGCCCGCGGCGCTCGCCGCGCTGCCGGAGCTGCTGGGCGAGGACGCGGTGCCGCCGCTGCTCGGTGAGGACGGGCAGCGGGCGATCCTCGCCCCGTTGCGCGGCCGGCGCCGGGTGATCGGCGCGGCCGTGTTCCTGCGCGGCCCGGACCGGGTGCCGTTCGCGCCGGACGACCTGCTGGTGACGGCGCAGCTGGCCACGCACAGCGCGCTCGGCATCGACAAGGCGGTGCTGTACGGCCGCGAGGCGTACATCGCGGACGAGTTGCAGCGGATGATGCTGCCGGAAACACTGCCCAACCCGACCGGCGTACGCCTCGCGAGCCGCTATCTGCCGGCGGCGGAGACGGCGCGGGTGGGCGGCGACTGGTACGACGCGATCCCGTTGCCCGGCTCCCGGGTGGCGCTCGTCGTGGGCGACGTCATGGGCCACTCGATGACCTCGGCGGCGATCATGGGCCAGTTGCGTACGACGGCGCAGACCCTCGCGGGCCTGGACCTGCCCCCGCAGGAGGTCCTGCACCATCTGGACGAGCAGGCGCAGCGGCTGGGCACGGACCGCATGGCGACCTGCGTGTACGCCGTGTACGACCCGGTCGCGCACCGCATCACCATCGCGAACGCGGGGCATCCGCCGCCCGTGCTGCTGCACCTGGGCGGCCACGCGGAGGTCCTGGACGTGCCCTCGGGCGCGCCGATCGGGGTCGGCGGCGTCGACTTCGAGGCGGTCGAGCTGGACGCCCCGGCGGGCGCGACGCTGCTGCTGTACACGGACGGCCTGGTCGAGTCGCGGCTGCGGGACGTGTGGACCGGGATCGAGCAGTTGCGCGAGAAGCTGGTGGTCACGGCCCAGCTGACGGGCGTGGACCACGCGCCGCCGCTGGAGGCCCTGTGCGACGAGGTCCTCGACATGCTGGGGCCGGGCGACCGGGACGACGACATCGCGCTGCTCGCCGCCCGCTTCGACGGGATCGCGCCGAGCGACGTCGCGTTCTGGTTCCTGGAGGCCGAGCCGGCGGCGGTCGGCCGGGCCCGCCGGCTGGCCCGGGAGGCCCTGGAGCGCTGGGACCTCACCGAGCAGATCGACACGGTGGAGCTGCTGGTCAGTGAGGTGGTGACCAACGCGGTGCGGTACGCCTCGCGGCCGGTGACCCTGCGCCTGCTGCGTACGGACGTGCTGCGCGTGGAGGTGGGCGACGACGTCCCCCAGCTCCCGAGGCTGCGCAACGCCCGCTCCACGGACGAGGGCGGCCGCGGCCTCTATCTGGTCAACCGCCTGGCCCGCCGCTGGGACGCCACCCGCCTGAGCAACGGAAAGATCGTCTGGTTCGAACTGAACCTCTGACCCCGCCACCGACGAGCGCCCCCGCACCTCGCCCCGCCCCCACCCGGCCCGTCCGGCGCCTGAGGACGAGGCCGGAGGGCCGCACAGCCACACCCCGCCCCCACCCAGCCCGTCCGGCGCTTGAGGACGAGGCCCGAAGGGCCGATTACCCCCGCCCCCAGAGGGCACCCGGCACGGTACACGCGCCCACCACCCCGCGTAGCCAACAGGCACTCCGTGTTGCCGACAGGCCACCCGCCCAGTTGACTGGCCTGGTGGACGAAGCGACCCGACCCCACCCCCACTGACCGGGAGGACGCTCGTGACCGAGGATGTGCGCAACCCGAAGGCGCCGTACACCACGAACAACGCCGGTATCCCCGTGGAGAGCGACGAGAACTCGCTGACCATCGGGCCGGACGGACCGATCCTGCTCCAGGACCACTACGCCATCGAGAAGATGGCCCAGTTCAACCGGGAGCGGGTCCCCGAGCGCGTCGTGCACGCCAAGGGCTCGGGCGCCTACGGGTTCTTCGAGGTGACCAACGACGTCAGCCAGTACACGAAGGCCGACCTCTTCCAGCCGGGCAAACGCACCGAGATGCTGGCGCGTTTCTCGACCGTCGCCGGGGAGCAGGGCTCGCCCGACACGTGGCGTGACCCGCGCGGTTTCGCGCTGAAGTTCTACACCGAGCACGGCAATTACGATCTGGTCGGCAACAACACCCCGGTCTTCTTCGTCCGGGACACGATCAAGTTCCAGGACTTCATCCGCTCGCAGAAGCGGCACCCGCGCACCGGTCTGCGCTCCAACGACATGCAGTGGGACTTCTGGACCCTGTCCCCGGAGTCGGCGCATCAGGTGACGTACCTGATGGGTGACCGGGGCGTGCCGAAGACCTACCGCCACATGAACGGCTACGGCTCGCACACCTTCATGTGGGTGAACGGCGGCGGGGAGCGGTTCTGGGTCAAGTACCACTTCCACACCGACCAGGGCCTGGACTTCCTGACCCAGGCCGAGGCGGACGAGCTGGCCGGCCACGACGCGGACAAGCACCGCAGGGACCTGTTCGAGTCGATCGAGTCGGGCAACGCGCCGAGCTGGTCGCTGAAGGTCCAGGTCATGCCGTTCGAGGACGCGGCGGACTACCGCTTCAACCCCTTCGACCTGACGAAGGTGTGGCCGCACTCCGACTACCCGCTCATCGACGTGGGCCGGATGGTGCTCGACCGCAACCCCGAGGACTTCCACGTCCACATCGAGCAGGCCGCGTTCGAGCCCTCCAGCATGGTGCCCGGCATCGGCCCGTCCCCCGACAAGATGCTGCTGGGCCGGCTGTTCTCCTACCCGGACACGCACCGGTACCGGATCGGCCCGAACTACGCGCAGCTCCCGCCGAACCGTCCGCACTCCCCCGTCAACTCGTACGCGAAGGACGGGCCGATGCGGTACGTCCCGTCGAACACGGCGATGCCGTACGCCCCGAACTCGTACGGCGGCCCGGCGGCCGACGTGGAGCGGTTCGGGGACCCGGCGGGCTGGCACGCGGCCGGGGAGATGGTCCGGGAGGCGTACACGCTGCGCCGGGAGGACGACGACTGGGGGCAGGCGGGCACGATGGTCCGCAAGGTCTTCGACGACGCGGCCCGCGACCGCTTCGTGGACAACGTGTCGGGGCACCTGCTGCAAGGCGTGACCCCGCCGGTGCTCGCGCGCGCCGTGCAGTACTGGCGCAACGTCGACAAGAACATCGGCGACCGCATCGCCGCGAAGGTCGGACAGCCCTGACGGGTACCCGGCCGTGGGGAAGGGGCCCCGGTCCACGCGCCTGGCGCGCGGGCCGGGGCCCCTTCACGTGTCCTCGTCCGTGCCCCGTCCCGAGGCGGGTCGCGCTACTGGTCCTCGCCACCGCCGAACAGGCCGGGCGAGTCGGGCTCGGGCGGCAGCGAGGGCCCGCCGGGGCTCTCCTGGCCGCCGGGCGGCTCCGGCTGCGAGGGCGGAGCCGGCGAGGACGGGTCCGGGACGGACGGCGAGGGCGGCTCGGGCGTCTGGGAGGAGGGCGTCGGGGAGGGCGAGGACCGCGTGGGCGAGGGCGTCGGGCTCGGCGTGGGCGAGTCCGAGGGCGAGGGCGAGTCCGAGGGGCTCGGCTCCGGCGGCGGGGCCACGGCCGCGCCCATGTCGGTGTCGAGGTCGAATTTGCTGGGCGCGCCCAGGACGTCGAAGGTGTAGTCGGCCCAGATCTGCGCGGGGAACCCGCCACCGTTGACCCGGCCGCCACCACCGGCGCCGCTCACCGAGACCTGGCTGCCCTTCTTGAGCGTCCTGCCCTTGACCTCGCGGGGCCCGTCGGCCTCCCCGAAGATGCCGACGGAGGTCACGAGGCCGGGGGTGTAGCCGGTGAACCAGGCCGACTTGTTGTCGTCGGAGGTGCCGGTCTTGCCCGCGACGGCCTGGCGGGAGTTGCGCACGGCGGCGCCCGTGCCGTCGTCCACCACCCCGGTGAGCACCGAGGTCACCGAGTCGGCGGCCTCGCGGCTTATCACCTGCTCGCCCAGGGCGCTGGGCAGGTCCATCTCGGCGCCCTCGTGCTGCACGGACTTCAGGATCTGCGGGCTGACCTTGCGGCCGTGGTTGTCGAGCGTCGCGTACACGCCGGCCATCTGCAGGGGGCTGGCGCCCATCGAGCCGAGGGTCTGCGCGGGCACCGCCTGGAGGTCCTTGGCGTCCATGCCGAGGGCGTCGGCGGTCTGGAGCACCTTGTCCATGCCGACGTCCACGCCCATCTGCGCGAACACCGAGTTGATGGACTTGTTCATGGCCTTCTGGACGGTGACGGGACCGTAGTCGACGTCGTCCTCGTTGGGCGGGGCGAACCCTATGCCGCTGCCCTTGACCGGCCGCCTGCTCGTGCCGTCGTAGATCGTGGACGCGGTGATCGGCTTGCCGTCCTGGGTGGTCGCCTGGTTCTGGAGGGCGGCCGCGAGGATGAGGGGCTTGAAGGTCGAGGCGGCCTGGTAGTCGGCGCGGGTCGCGTTGGAGGTGTAGTGCTCGGGGTAGCCCGCGCCTCCGTACAGGGCGAGCACCTTGCCGTTCTTCGGGTTCACCGAGACGGCGCCCGCCTGCACGTCGGCGTCCACCTTCCGGGTCTTCGGGTCGAGCTTGGAGGTCAGCTGCCGCTTGACGGATCTCTCCAGCTGCCGCTGCTTCCCGCGGTCGATGTTGAGCGTGATCGTGTAACCGCCCGCGTCGACCTTGGCCTTGGCCTCTTCGTAGGAGAGTCCCTGGGTCTCCAGCCGGCGGATCAGCTCGTTCTGCGCGGCTTCCTTGAGGTAGCCGGCCTGGCCCTTGAGCCCCGGGTCGGGCTTCGGGCCGCGCGGCACCGGGAACTTCAGCGAGGAGCGCTCGCCCGCGTCCAGCCAGTGCTTTTCGACCATGTTGTCGAGGACGTAGTTCCAGCGCTTGGTGACGAGTTCCTTGCCCAGCGGGGTGGCCGAGGACCAGTCGTACTGACTCGGGGCCTGGAGCAGCGCCGCGAGGTAGGCGCCCTGCCCGACCTTGAGGTCCTCCGCGTCGACCCCGTAGTACGCCTGGGCGGCGGCCTGGATGCCGTAGGCGCCGCGGCCGTAGTAGCTCGTGTTGATGTACCCGGCGAGGATGTCGTCCTTCGAGTACCGCTGGTCCACCTTCAGGGAGATGACCAGTTCCTTGAGCTTGCGGCTGACCGTCTGGTCCTGCGTGAGGTAGTAGTTCTTCACGTACTGCTGGGTGATCGTCGACCCGCCCTGCTTGCCCTTGCCGGCGAGGGTGTTGAGCACGCCGCGCGCGGTGCCCTTCAGGTCGACGCCCTTGTCCGTGTAGAAGGACTTGTTCTCGGCGGCGACGAAGGTGTGCTGCACCTTCTTGGGGACCCGGTCCAGCCCGACGATCTCCCGGTTGCGCTCACCGGTCCTGGCCATGACCGTGCCGTCGCTGTACTTGTAGACGTTGCTCTGGATGCTGGCGTCCGCGTTGCCCTCGGGGACGTCCACGTAGAAGTAGACGCCGACCAGCCCGGCTATCCCGAGCAGGCACAGCCCGAAGAGGGTGCCGAGGATCTTCTTCCAGGTGAACAGGCGGCGTATGCCGCCGCGCCGGGCGCCACCGGCCCCCCGGCCGGAGCGCTGTCGCGCTCGCCTCTCCTCTGCTCGCCCCATGCTCGACGGCCCCGCTCCTCATGGCCGCCGTGGCGGCCGTTGCCTCTGGTCAGCTCTCGGTCAGCGCTGAAAAGTCAGCTCTGAAAACTAACACCGCACCCTGGGACAAACGCCCGTCGATCCGGTCTTTTCCGGACGTGACAATGAGCACCCGCCCCTCGCGTCACGCCGGTTCACCGGTCCGCCCCGCAATCTCACCTCCCACTGATTCCGACTCCCTCAGGGCGTGAACGGTTGCCGGGAAGGGTAAAGTGATATCACTTAGATAGCCGGGAGCCGGTCCTCCGGACGGCCGGGTGCCGTCGCGACGCCGCGGCTCCCGGCCCGCTCCGTGCGCCGGGAGCCCGGCACACACAGGCACATACCGGCGCACACCGGCACACCGCGCCACACACAGAACGGGGACGCCATGACCGAGCCGCACGAGACTCCGCCCACCACGCCCGCCCCTCACCCCTCCCCCGCCGCGCGGGACGCCGTCCCGGGGGACCTGCCCGAGATGCCGAAGCCGCGGGTGCGCGAGTTCACCGCGCAGAGCATCGGCGGCGGGCTCGCCCTGCTGCTGGGGCTGATCGGCCTCGTCGTGGGCCTCGGCCTGGCGGTCTCCGCCACCGCCTTCGACGCGACAGCGGTCAAGGCCGTCCTCATCGTGGTCGGCGTCCTGCTCGCGATCGGCTCGTGCTTCGCGATGTCCGGGCTCAACATGGTCGCCCCCGGCGAGGCCCGGGTGGTCCAGCTCTTCGGCCGCTACCGGGGCACGATCCGGGTGGACGGGCTGCGCTGGGTCAACCCGCTGACCTCGCGGGAGAAGATCTCGACCCGGGTGCGCAACCACGAGACGGCCGTCCTGAAGGTCAACGACGCGTACGGCAACCCGATCGAGCTGGCCGCCGTCGTGGTGTGGCGGGTCCAGGACACCGCTCAGGCGAGCTTCGAGGTGGACGACTTCCTGGAGTTCGTCTCCACCCAGACCGAGGCCGCCGTACGGCACATCGCGATCGAGTACCCGTACGACGCGCACGAGGAGGGCGGGCTCTCGCTGCGCGGGAACGCCGAGGAGATCACCGAGAAGCTCGCGGTGGAGCTGCACGCGCGGGTCGAGGCGGCGGGCGTCGAGATCATCGAGTCCCGCTTCACCCACCTCGCGTACGCCCCGGAGATCGCCTCCGCGATGCTCCAGCGCCAGCAGGCCGGGGCGGTCGTCGCGGCCCGCCGGCTCATCGTGGAGGGCGCGGTCGGCATGGTCGAGCAGGCGCTGGCCCGGATCACCGCGCAGGACATCGTGGAGCTGGACGAGGAGCGCAAGGCGGCCATGGTCAGCAACCTCCTGGTGGTGCTGTGCGGGGACCGCGCGGCCCAGCCCGTCGTGAACACGGGCACGCTCTACCAGTGACCGGACCCGTGAGCGGACAGCCGGACCCGCCGGAGCGGGAGCCGCGGGGCGCGCCGGAGGCCGCACAGGCGCGGCCCTCCCGGCGGGCCCGGCCGGAGCGCAAGCAGGTGCTGCTGCGCCTCGACCCGCTCGTCCACGACGCGCTCGCCCGCTGGGCCGCCGGTGAACTGCGCAGCACCAACGCGCAGATCGAGTTCCTGCTGCGCCGCGCGCTCGCCGAGGCGGGCCGGCTGCCCGGTTCCGCGGCCCCGATCGCCCGCCGGGGCCGCCCCCGGCGGGAGCCCTCGGCGGCGGCCGGCGGCGAGCCGGAGCGCCCGGCGGCGGCCGACGGCGAGGACGGCGAGGACGGCGCCCCCTGAGCGAGGGGTGGGCGACGAGGGGCGGGCCGGCCAGAGGCCCGGTCACGGACCGGGCCGGCGACCGTCCGGCCCCGCACCCGACGGCCGGTGACCTGCTGCGACGCGGGTCACCGGCCGTCGCTTCATCCAGCTGTACACGGGGGGTATACACACGGCGTATACCTCGTGTGTAGAGTGCTCGCCATGTCCATCGGTCACACACTTCTCGGTCTCCTGGAGTCGGGGCCCCGCCACGGTTACGACCTGAAGCGCGCCTTCGACGAAAAATTCGGGCACGACAAGCCGCTGCACTACGGCCAGGTCTATTCGACGATGTCCCGCCTGCTGCGGAACGGCCTCGTCGAGGTCGACGGCATCGAGCCGGGGGAGGGCCCCGAACGCAAGCGGTACGCGATCACCGACGCCGGGGTCACCGATGTCCGGCAGTGGCTGGCCACTCCGGAGAAGCCGGAGCCGTATCTCCAGTCGACCCTGTACACCAAGGTCGTCCTCGCCCTGCTGACCGGCCGCGACGCGCGCGACGTCATGGACGTCCAGCGCGCCGAGCATCTGCGGCTGATGCGTTCGCTGACCGAGCGCAAGCGCTCCGGCGATCTCGCGGACCAGCTGATCTGCGACCACGCGCTGTTCCACCTCGAAGCGGATCTGCGCTGGCTGGAGCTGGCCACCGCCCGTCTGGGCAGACTCACCCGGGACGTGATCGGATGATCCCCGCCGGCTCGCTGCTCCGCGCGCAGGGCCTTCGCAAGACCTTTGGCCGCACCCCGGCGCTGGACGGCGCGGACTTCTCGATCCACCCCGGCGAGGTCGTCGCCGTGATGGGCCCCTCGGGCTCCGGCAAGTCCACGCTGCTGCACTGCCTCGCCGGGATCGTGGAGCCCGACGAGGGCCTGATCGTGTACGACGGCGCCGAGCTGAGCGCGATGCCGGAGAGCCGGCGCAGCGCGCTGCGCCGCAGCGACTTCGGCTTCGTCTTCCAGTTCGGCCGGCTGGTGCCCGAGCTGACCTGCGTGGAGAACGTCGCGCTGCCGCTGCGGCTCAACGGCGTACGGCGCAAGGAGGCCGAGCGGCACGCGCTGGGCTGGATGGAGCGCCTGGAGGTGGCGGACCTGCGCGGCAGCCGTCCCGGGGAGGTCTCGGGCGGTCAGGGACAGCGGGTCGCGGTGGCCAGGGCCCTCGTCACCAGCCCCCGGGTGCTGTTCGCCGACGAGCCGACCGGCGCCCTCGACTCCCTGAACGGGGAGCGCGTCATGGAGCTGCTGACGGAGGCCGCGCGCTCGACCGGGGCGGCCGTGGTCCTGGTGACCCACGAGGCGCGGGTCGCGGCGTACTCCGACCGCGAGGTCGTCGTACGCGACGGGAAGTCCCGCGACATGGAGCAGTACGTATGAGCGCGCTCGACGAGCGGCCGGCGACCGCCCCCGCGTCCCCGCCGCCGGGCCGCCCGGCGCGGGGGGCGGCCGCGTGGGCCAGGGACCTGGCGAGGGGCGTACGGCTGGCCGTGGCGGGTGGCCGAGAGGGCTGGATCAGGGCGGCGCTGACGGCGTTCGGCGTGGGCCTCGGTGTCCTGCTGCTGCTCACCGCGTCCTGCGTACCGACGCTGAACGCGCGCCAGAGCGAGCGCTGGCAGAGCCGCACCCCTCAGTACACGGAGGCGGCCGCCGCCGCGCACGACCCCCGCGCCTTCCGGGTCGGGGACGCGAGCAGCGAGTACCGGGACCGCACGATCGGCGGCTACGTCGTCCGGAAGACGGGCCGCAACGCGCCCGCGCCCCGGGGCACGGACCGCTTCCCCGCGCCCGGCGAGATGTTCGTCTCCCCGGCCCTGCACGATCTGCTCGCGGACGGCGCGAACCGGACGCTGCGGGAGCGGTTCGCGCCGTACAAGGAGGCCGGGACGATCGGCCGTTCGGGGCTGGAGCAGCCGGGTGAGCTGTTCGTGTACCTCGATCCCGGAGGGCGGGTGGACACCCGGCACCGCGCCGAGCTCGCTTACGCGCACGACTGGGCGAAGAACAAGGGCCAGGAGCCGGACCGGCTCGACCCGGTGCTACTGGCCCTGATCGTCGTGGTCTGCGTGGTGCTGCTGACGCCCGTCCTGATCTTCATCGGTACGGCGGTGCGCTTCGGCGGGGAGCGGCGCGACCGCAGGCTCGCCGCGCTGCGGCTGATCGGCGCGGACGTCGCGACGACCCGGCGGACGGCCGCCGGGGAGGCCCTGTTCGGTTCGCTGCTGGGCCTGGCCCTGGGCGGCGGGCTGTTCCTGGTGGCGCGCCGGCTGGCCCCGCACTTCTCCGTCAGCGGGGCGAGCGCCTATCCGGAGGACCTGACGCCGGTGGCCTGGATCGCCGTCCTGGTGTGCCTCGCGGTGCCGGTGTCGGCGGTCGTCGTGACGCTGTTCTCGCTGCGCGCGGTGGCGATCGAGCCGCTGGGCGTGGTGCGGGACGCGGCCCCGCGCGGGCGCCGGCTGTGGTGGCGGCTGGTGGTCGCCCTGGCCGGGATCGCCGTCCTGCTGTCCGACCAGCGGCTGCGGTCCACGCCCGGCGAGCGGGCCGGGCAGGCGATCGACCCGTACCGGCTGGGCGGCGGCGCGACGCTCACCCTGCTCGGGCTGACCCTGCTGCTGCCGTGGCTCGTCGAGTACGTGGTGCGCGAGGCGCGCGGGGGTCCGGTGCCGTGGCAGCTCGCTGTCCGCAGGCTCCAGTTGAGCAGCGGCACGGCGGCCCGCGCGGTGAGCGGGATCACCGTCGCGGTGGCGGGGGCGGTGGCGCTCCAGATGATGCTGCTCGCGACGAGCGCGGACTTCCGGAAGGTGACCGGCGAGGACGTGGACCGGGCCGGTATGGGGGTGTACTCCCCGGTCCCCGACGTGGACCTCTCCCGCAGGCTCAGCGCGGACCTGTCCCGGGTCCCCTCCGTGGAGAAGGTCATGAGCGCGGTGACCGGCTACGCCCACGAACCGGGCGCCGACATGAACGCGGACCGGGTCCGGACCGTGTTCCTGACCATCGGCGACTGCGCGACGCTCCAGGAGATGGCACGGATCGGGCACTGCGCGGAGGGCGACGCCTTCCGCGTGTTCATGCCGGACGACAAGGAGTACGACAAGGACACCCGGGCCCTGGCGCGCCCCGGGCGGCGGATCGACCTCGACCCCAGCGGCGACCACCCGCGGCTGTGGACCGTGCCGGGGCACCTGCGCGACGTGGTGGCCCGCGAGGACCCGGGCGGCGACCTGACGGGCGGCCTGTACCTGACGCCCTCGGCGATCGCCACCAAGGTGCTGGACGCGGGCTCCGGTACGACCACCACGGTCAAGCTCGACGACTCGGTGCCCGACGCGGCGGATCTCGCGCGCAACGCGGCCCTGCGGATCGATCCCACGATGCGGATCTGGACGTACGGCACGACCGAGCGGGACTCCGTCTACACGAGCGTCCGGCACGGTCTCCAGGTGGGCGCCGTGCTCACGATGCTCATGATCGCGGCCTCCCTGCTGGTGACGATGATCGAGCAACTGCGGGAGCGCAGGCGGCTGCTGGCGGCCCTGACGGCCTTCGGCACCAGGCGCTCCTCGCTGGCCTGGTCGCTGCTGTGGCAGACGGCGATCCCGATGACGCTGGGGCTCGCGCTCGCCACGGCCGGCGGCCTGGGGCTGGGCGCGGTGCTGGTCCGGCTGGTCGGCAAGGAGGTGACCGGCTGGTTCGTCTTCCTGCCGATGGTGGGCGTGGGCGCGGCGCTGATCCTGCTCATGACGCTGCTGAGCCTGCCGGTGCTGTGGCGGATGATGCGCGCGGACGGTCTGCGCACGGAGTGAGCGGCCCCGCCACGGACGGCGTGCGCGGCTGAGCCGCATCCCGGCCGGCCCGGCCCGCCCGGCCGTACCGCCGGGCGGGGAACCCGGTACCCCTTGCCCCCGCGCCCAGGGGTACCGGGTTCCCCCTCGCGCGCCCGCCTCACTCTCCCGGGCCGGTCTCCCGCCACGCCTGCTCCAGGCGCTGGACGACCTGCCACATCGGGGCGTCGCGGCGGGCGACGAGGACCACGCTCTCCTCGCTGCCGCTCCAGGTACGGCGGACGAGGTCGAGGGCCTGGTCGACCCCGGTGACGGCGTCCCCCCGGCCGCCCGAGCGCAGCCAGGCCCGCAGACCGTGGTTGTGCGCGGCGACGACACTCGCGGCGATCACGTGGGCGCGCACCCCGCCGTCGGACACGCCCGCGAACCGGCTCTCCAGGTAACGGGCGATGGCCCGCTCGTAGCGCCACACCATGGACAGCTCGTACGACTTGAGCGCGGGCACCTTGCGGGTGAGGGCGTAGCGCCGGACGGAGAACTCGGCGTCCCGGGCGTACATGCGGGTCACCAGTCGCGCCGCCCCGCAGACCAGGCCGACCGGGTCGGGGGCCGCGAACCCCTCCTCCAGGTAGGCGTTCATGTCGGCGAGCACGCGCTCGTGGTCGGGGAAGACCACCTCCTCCTTCGTCGGGAAGTACCGGAAGAAGGAGCGCCGGCCGACCCCGGCGCGGCGCACGATGTCGTCCACGGTGGCCCCGTCGTAACCGTGCTCGGCGAACAGGTCGAAGGCCGCCGCGACCAGCAGCTCCCGGATCGGCGCCTTCTCCTGCCGCTCCCCCGCCGCCGGCCCGTCCCCGGGCTTCGCGGGCCCCTCCCCGGACGCCTTCGCCGCGTCCCCGGCGGGCCTGTCGCGCTGCTCACTCATGCCACGAACATACCGGCCTTTCCCCCTGTGGCACTTGGTGCCATCATGAAGGGAACTCGATACCTTTTCGCACCGACCTTGATGAGATGCTGATGTCTGATTCCGACTTCGATCTGTACCGTCCGGCGGAGGAGCACGACATGCTCCGGGAGACGGTCCGCGCGCTGGCCGAGGCGAAGATCGCGCCGTTCGCGGCCGAGGTGGACGAGCAGGGCCGCTTCCCGCAGGAGGCGCGGGACGCGCTGACCGCCGCCGACCTGCACGCCGTGCACGTGCCCGAGACCTACGGCGGCGCGGGCGCCGACGCCCTGGCCACCGTCATCGTGATCGAGGAGGTGGCGCGCGTGTGCGCCTCCTCCTCCCTGATCCCGGCCGTCAACAAACTCGGCTCCCTGCCCGTGATCCTCTCCGGGTCCCAGGAGCTGAAGGCGAAGTACCTTCGGCCGCTGGCCCGGGGCGACGCGATGTTCTCCTACGCCCTGTCCGAGCCCGACGCGGGCTCGGACGCGGCGGGCATGAGGACCAGGGCGGTACGCGAGGGCGACTCCTGGGT
>NZ_JBIAFO010000001.1:516208-733494 GCF_042869355.1 Streptomyces sp. NPDC007088 | reverse complement strand
GTTGATAGGCCGGATATGGAAGCCCTGTGAGGGGTGGAGTTGACCGGTACTAATAGGCCGAGGGCTTGTCCTCAGTTGCTCGCGTCCACTGTGTTGGTTCTGAAACCACGAACAACCCCACCCGGTTTGGTCACGGGGTGGTGCGGTTGATGTGTTTCATAGTGTTTCGGTGGTTATAGCGCGTGGGAAACGCCCGGTTACATTCCGAACCCGGAAGCTAAGCCTCGTAGCGCCGATGGTACTGCAGGGGGGACCCTGTGGGAGAGTAGGACGCCGCCGAACAATTATTCAAAAAGGCTGGTCCCCGAGCTTAGGCTCGGGGACCAGCCTTTTTCTTTTGTGCGTCATCTTCCGTTCACGCGGCCCGGCCACCATGCAGGCATGAAGACAGCACTCATGCTGCGAGCCGCAGGGATCGGTGCCGGCGACGAGGTGGTCGTCCCCGCCTTCGGAAACGTCGAAGTAGCCCAGGCCGTCGCGGAACTCGGGGCCCGGCCCGTGTTCGCCGACATCGACCCCGCCACGTACTGTCTCGACCCGGCGTCCGTCGAATCCGTCCTGACCCCCGATTCGGCCGCCGTCGTCGTGGTCCACCGCTTCGGGCGGACCCCCCAGCTCGCCCCGCTGACGGAACTCGGTGCGCGCAGAGGGCTGCTCGTCCTCGAACACCAGGAGAGCGAGGGGCCGTCCGCCGCGGAGAGCCGGCGCGTCCAGTGCGCCCAGTACCTCGACAGCCGCCTCAAGGGAGTGGGCACGCCGGACGCGGGGACGCGGCACACCTACCAGCAGTACGTCGTCCGCGTACGGGGCAACGGCCGGCCCGACAGGGACGCGTTCGTGCGTGCCGCCCGCGGCAAGGGGATCGACTGCCGCGTGCCGGTACCGACCCCCGTGCACCGGCTGCCCCGGTTTCGCCGGGACGTCCGGCTCCCGGCCACCGAGCAGGCCGCGGAGGAGACGCTCTCCCTGCCGATAGGGGAGCGGTTGACCAAGCGCGAATTGCAGCGCACCGTGGCGGCCTGCAACGCGCTCGGCGGCATCCTGCACGCCGCCGTTCTCTGAGGGACGGGAACAGGCCGGCCGATGGTGCAAAGCGGCCCCAGGTTCGGGGTATGATTTCCTTCGTCGCAACGCGGGAAACCCCGTTGAAGGGCAGGCCCCAATAGCTCAGTCGGCAGAGCGTCTCCATGGTAAGGAGAAGGTCAACGGTTCGATTCCGTTTTGGGGCTCAGCGAATTCAGTTGGACCACACAGGGGAAAGGCCCCCGCCGATACGGCGGGGGCCTTTCCCCTGTGTGGTCCCGGGACCGTCAGGGCTCAGTCGGTCTGCGGACCCGGGAGGCGCATCGACAGGATCGCCATGTCGTCCGACGGAGCGTCCGCGGCGAAGCGCTCCACGGCGCGCATGATGCGGGCCGCCACGGCGCCCGCCGTCAGGCCCGTGCACGTCTTCAGGACATCGGCGAGGCCGTCGTCCCCGAGCATGCGCGTGCCCTCACGGCGCTCCGTGACTCCGTCCGTCACGCACAGCAGGACGTCGCCCGGGTCGAGCGTCACCGACTGCTCGTACAGCTCCAGGTCGTCCATGACGCCCAGCAGCGGCTGCGGGTCCGCCGCCGGCTCCACCGTGCCGTCCTGGCGCAGCCGCAAGGGCAGAGGATGGCCCGCGCACACGACCTTCAGCGCGGCGCTCCCGTCGCCCTGTGGCACCATCTCGCCGTACAGGAGCGTCAGGAAGCGGCTGCGGGCGCCCTCGTCGAGGATGGCCGCGTTCAGGCGCTCCAGGACCGCCGGGCCCGTGAACCCCTCCCTCGCGAGCAGGCGCAGCGCGTGCCGGGCCAGCCCCGTCACAGCCGCCGCCTCCGGCCCCGTACCGCACACGTCGCCGATGGCGAAGCCGTAGACGCCCTCGCGGATGGGGAAGAGATCGTAGAAGTCGCCTCCCACCTCGTTGCCCTCGCCGGCCGCTCGGTAGATGACCTCCACCTCGACGCCGGGGACCTTCGGCAGCTCCGGAGGCAGCAGGCTGCGCTGGAGGGACTGGCTGTTGGACACGCGCTCCGAGTAGAGGCGCGCGTTGTCCAGCGCGAGCGCGGCACGGCGCGACAGGTCCTCGGCCAGCTCCAGGTTCTCCTGGCGGAAGTGCTCGTCGGAGGGCTTGCCGAGGACGAGCATGCCGATGACACGGTTGCGGGCCACGAGCGGCAGGACGACGGTGTCGCCGCCGACCGCCGCGGCCGTCGCCAGCGTCGTCCCGATACCGGAGCCCACCAGCGTCGGCTCGCCGAGGCCCAGATTGCGCATGGAGGTGCGCAGCGCCGCCTGGTGCGCCGCCTCCGACGGGGCGGTCCACGCGCGTGCGCCCGGCGTCGTCACCGGCTCCGGCGGGGCGAGGCGGGACAGCAGCGCCTTGAGACCGTCGATGCGGTCCTCGTCCTCGTGCAGCACGTAGGAGAGGTAGGGGTCGGAAGCCTGGTCGCCGATCGTGTAGACCGCGCACCACGTCGCGAGGGTCGGCACCGTCATCTGTGCCATCAGGGCGAGCGTCTGGTCCCGGTCGAGCGTCCCGGCCAGCAGGTCCGAGGCTTCCACGAGGAAGGACAGGGAGCCACGGCGCAGCTTCTCCAGCTCGCCCAGGCGCGCCGACTCCACCGCCAGCGCGATACGGTCCGCGGCGAACTGGAGGCGCAGGGCCTCCTCGTTCGAATAACGCTCCGGGGCCTCCGCTGCGACGCCCAGCGAACCGGTCAGCCGGCCCTCGACCTTCAGCGGCACCGTCACCACCGAGCGCATCCCGGTCCCCGAGAGGAGCGGGACGGCGCCCGGCACGTCGGTGAGGTCCTCGTGCACGGCGGGCATCCGGGCCGAGCCGTAGCGCCCCGGACCGGCCTCGACCTGGACGCGGGCGAAACGCTGCCGCGCCGAGGGGAGCCCGGTGGAGGCGCGGACTTCGAGTTCCGTCTCGTCGTCGGTGGCCAGCAGGAGGAAGGCGGCGTCCCCGTCGAGCATGTCCCTGGCACGTTCCACGGTGCGCTGCAGGAGCCCGTCGAGGTCCTCGGGGGCCGGGGTGCCGATGAAGGTCTCGAAGGCGTCGAGGGGAGGCGTGTCACCGCCCAGGGCACCGGGTTCGGGGCCGGGGCCGCGCAGCGGCGTCTGCAGGACGGCGCGCTCCTCGTCGCGGACCAGGAGGCAGACGGTGGACGCCGCCCCGTCGCTGTCGCGTACGCGCAGGTGCGAGGCGTAGACGGGGACGACGTGGCCGTCGGCGGCGCGCAGTCCGTAGCTGCCCTCCCAGCGCGACAGCCGCAGCGCCTCGGCGACGCCCGTGCTCGTGCCCGGTGTGTGCGGCCAGGCCGCGAGGTCGGTGAGGAGCTTGCCCGTGACCTGGGAGGCGGTGTAGCCGAACACGGCTTCCGCGTCCTCGTTCCACGCGCTGATGGTGCCGCCCTCGTCGATCTGGACGACGGCGACCCGCACGCGGCCGTCGGTCAGCGGCAGCAGCGCGTCGGGCAGCAGCGGGCCGGCGCTGCGGGTGCCGACGGCGCGGTCGGGCAGGTCGAGCTGGAACCAGACCCGCTTCTGCCTCGGGGTGTACTCGACGCCCCAGCGGGAGGCGAGCGCCCCGCACAGCTGGAGGCCGCGACCGCCCTCCCGGTCCAGGTTGCCGAAGGAGGGCTCGCCGTTCTGGAGCGGCACCTCGCGCTCCGGGTACTGGTCGGCGACCTCGATGCGGACCCCGGACTCGGTGCGCAGGCAGTGGACCTCGGCGGCGGTGCCGGCGTGGACGACGGCGTTGGTGACGAGTTCGCTGGTCAGTACGGTGGCGTCGTCGATGATGTCCGAGAAGCCCCAGCCCTGGAGGGTGTCGCGGACGAAGGAACGGGCCGTCGCGACGGAACGCCCGACGGGCTCGAAGATGGCGGACGCCCGCGCGGTGATCACAGCACTCCCTGTCACGGTCTCGGCGGCCCGGGGCACGACGGGCGGGTTCGGCCGGTCCTGATGGTTCCCGGGCCCGGATTCCGGGGAGACGTCCCCGGCGAAACGCAGTCCCATATGTCGGCCGCCCCTTTGCCGCCCGCTCGATTCGTGCCACCGCCCGGGTCGGGCGGACCTGGACGGTGGGACAGCCGTAGGCCAGGTTACTTACCTTCGGGGACCCTATGGAGGCCGGTTGCGGGTGTTTCCGCCCTTGCGGGGGTCAGGGAGCGCCCGAGAGGGGTGCGGAGCGTGTACGAAGCCGCCGAACTGTTCTGACTGGTTCAGCCGGGGTGAAACACTGGGCAGGCTGTCAGAAGACAGTCGGGTGTCCGTATGTGATGTCCGGCACGAGGTCGAATCCCCGCGGGAGGGACACGGTGGAGTCTGGCGCAGCGACGCGAAGCACCGGCACGCGCGCGAAAGGCGGACAGCCGTCTCGGAACAGGTCCCGGGGCGGTGGTACGACCGAAGTGGACACAGCGGCCCTGAACCGGCTGCTGGGGGCCCTGGAGTCGATGCGGGACGGCAACTTCCGCAAACGGCTCACGGTCTCCGGCGACGGGGTCATGGCGGAGATCGCGGCCGTCTTCAACGAAGTCGCCGACCGCAACCTGCACCTCACCGGCGAGCTCTCCCGGGTGCGGCGCGTCGTGGGACGTGAGGGAAAACTCACGGAACGACTGGAGACCGGGGTACTGGAGGGCGCGTGGGCCTCGGCCATCACCGCCTCCAACGCGCTGGTCGACGATCTCGTACGCCCCGTCTCGGAAGTCGGGCGGGTGCTGTCGGCGGTCTCCGACGGGGATCTGGAACAGCGCATGGAGGTGCGGTCGCAGACCCCCGAGGGGGCCTGGTATCCGCTGCGCGGGGAGTTCCTCAAGGTCGGCCGGACGGTCAACAATCTGGTCGACATGCTCTCGACGTTCACCGACGAGGTGACGCGGGTGGCCAGCGAGGTCGGCACCGAGGGGAAGCTCGGCGGGCAGGCCAAGGTGCGCGGCATGTCGGGTTCGTGGAAGGACCTCACGGACTCCGTCAACACGATGGCGTACCGGCTGACCGCGCAAGTCAGGGACATCGCGCTGGTGACGACGGCGGTCGCGAAGGGCGATCTGTCGCGCAAGGTGACGGTGCACGTCGCCGGTGAGATGGCGGAGCTGAAGAACACCGTCAACACCATGGTCGACCAGCTGTCCTCGTTCTCCTCGGAGGTCACCCGGGTCGCCCGGGAGGTCGGCACCGAGGGCGAGCTGGGGGGCCAGGCCCAGGTGCCCGGTGTCGCGGGGGTCTGGAAGGACCTCACGGACTCCGTGAACCTCATGGCGGGCAACCTCACGGCCCAGGTGCGCGGGATCGCCACGGTCACGACGGCGGTGGCCAACGGTGACCTGTCGCAGAAAGTCCAGGTGAGCGCGCGCGGCGAGGTCGCCCAGCTCGCCGAGACGATCAACCAGATGACCGAGACGCTGCGGACCTTCGCGGACGAGGTCACGCGGGTGGCGCGCGAGGTCGGGTTCGAGGGGCAGCTCGGCGGCCAGGCCAACGTGCCGGGCGCGGCCGGCACGTGGAAGGACCTGACGGACTCGGTCAACACCGTGTTCCGCAACCTGACGACGCAGGTCCGCGACATCGCGACCGTGACGACGGCGGTGGCCAGTGGCGACCTGTCGCAGAAGGTCACGGTGGACGTCGCGGGCGAGATGCTCGAACTCAAGAACACCGTCAACACGATGGTGGACCAGCTCCAGGCCTTCGGCTCCGAGGTCACGCGCGTGGCCCGCGAGGTCGGGGTCGAGGGCGAACTCGGCGGACAGGCGGCCGTGCCCGGGGCGGCCGGGACGTGGAAGGACCTCACGGACTCCGTGAACACGGCCTTCCGCAACCTCACCGGCCAGGTGCGCAACATCGCGCAGGTGACGACGGCGGTCGCCAACGGCGACCTGTCGCAGAAGGTGACGGTCGACGTCTCCGGCGAGATGCTCGAACTGAAGAACACCGTGAACACCATGGTCGACCAGCTCTCCTCGTTCGCCGATCAGGTGACGCGGATGGCGCGCGACGTGGGCACCGAGGGCCGTCTCGGCGGTCAGGCGAAGGTGGACGGGGTCTCGGGCACCTGGCGGGAGCTGACCGACTCGGTCAACTTCATGGCCGGCAACCTGACCTCGCAGGTACGGCAGATCGCCCAGGTCACGACCGCGGTGGCCCGCGGTGACCTGTCGCAGAAGATCGACGTGGACGCGCGCGGCGAGATCCTGGAGCTCAAGAACACCATCAACACGATGGTGGACCAGCTCTCGGCCTTCGCCGATCAGGTGACGCGGGTCGCGCGCGAGGTCGGGACCGACGGACGGCTCGGCGGGCAGGCCCAGGTCCCCGGTGTCGCCGGGGTGTGGCGGGACCTGACCGACTCGGTGAACGGCATGGCCGGGAACCTGACGGCGCAGGTGCGTAACATCGCGCAGGTCGCCACGGCGGTCGCCCGGGGCGACCTGTCGCAGAAGATCGACGTGGACGCCCGGGGCGAGATCCTGGAGCTGAAGGACGTCCTCAACACGATGGTCGACCAGCTCTCCAGCTTCGCGGAGCAGGTCACCCGGGTCGCCCAGGAGGTCGGCACCGACGGGATGCTCGGCGGTCAGGCAGAGGTCCAGGGGGTGTCGGGCACCTGGAAGGACCTGACGCAGTCCGTCAACGGCATGGCCAACAACCTGACGCTCCAGGTCCGCAACATCGCCGAGGTCACGACGGCCGTCGCGCGCGGCGACCTGTCGAAGAAGATCACGGTGGACGCGAAGGGCGAGATCCTCGAACTCGTCACGACCGTCAACACGATGGTGGACCAGCTGTCCGCGTTCGCCGACGAGGTGACGCGGGTGGCGCGTGAGGTGGGCACCGAGGGCAACCTCGGCGGCCAGGCGCGGGTGCCGGGCGTGACGGGCATCTGGAAGGACCTCAGCGACAACGTCAACCTGATGGCCAACAACCTGACCTCGCAGGTGCGCAACATCTCGCAGGTCTCGGCGGCCGTCGCCAACGGGGACCTCACCAAGAAGGTCACCGTCGAGGCGCGCGGAGAGGTCGCTCAGCTCGCCGACACCGTCAACACGATGGTCACGACGCTGTCCGCCTTCGCGGAGCAGGTGACGCGGGTGGCCCGTGAGGTGGGCACCGACGGCATCCTCGGGGGCCAGGCGCGGGTGCCGGGCGTCTCGGGGACCTGGAAGGACCTCACCGAGTCGGTGAACTCGATGGCCTCGAACCTGACCGGCCAGGTCCGCAACATCGCGATGGTCACGACCGCCATCGCCAAGGGCGATCTGACCAAGAAGATCGACATCGACGCGCGAGGCGAGATCCTGGAGCTGAAGACGACCATCAACACGATGGTCGACCAGCTCTCCAGCTTCGCCGAGCAGGTCACCCGGGTCGCGCGCGAGGTCGGCACGGACGGCATTCTGGGCGGTCTTGCGCGGGTGCGCGACGTGGACGGCACCTGGCGCGAACTGACCGAGTCCGTCAACGAGATGGGGCAGAACCTCACGCGGCAGGTACGCGCGATGTCCTCCGTGGCCACCGCGGTGACCGCGGGCGACCTCAACGTCAAGGTCGACGTGGACGCGGCGGGCGAGATCCTCGCGCTCCAGGACAACATCAACACGATGATCGTCAACCTGCGCGACACCACGCTCGCCAACGAGGAGCAGGACTGGCTCAAGGGCAACCTCGCCCGGATCTCCGGCCTCATGCAGGGCCGTCGCGACCTCGCCGACGTCGCCTCGCTCATCATGAGCGAGCTGACCCCGGTCGTCGCGGCGCAGCACGGGGCCTTCTTCCTCGCCCAGCCGCTGGAGGACGGGGCCGAGGAGGGGGTGGAGCCGCAGGACGCGTACGAGCTGCGGATGACGGGGGGGTACGGCTATACGCGCGGTTCGATGCCGACCTCCTTCCGGCCCGGGGAGACCCTGGTGGGTACCGCGGCGAAGGAGAAGCGCACGATCCTCGTCGAGCAGGTCCCCGAGGGCTATCTCAAGATCTCCTCGGGGCTCGGGGAGGCGCGGCCGGCCCATGTGATCGTGCTGCCGCTCCTGTTCGAGGACACGGTGCTCGGCGTGATCGAGCTGGCCTCCTTCCAGAAGTTCACGCACATCCAGAAGGACTTCCTCGGGCAGATCGCGGAGATGATCGCGACCAGCGTCAACACGATCAGCGTGAACACCAAGACCGAGGTGCTGCTGGCCCAGTCGCAGGAGCTGACCGAGCAGTTGCGGGAGCGCTCGGCCGAACTGGAGCAGCGGCAGAAGGCGCTTCAGGAGTCCAACGCCGAACTGGAGGACAAGGCGGCCCTGCTGGCCCGGCAGAACCGCGACATCGAGGTCAAGAACACCGAGATCGAGGAGGCGCGGCAGGTCCTGGAGGAGAGGGCCGAGCAGCTCGCCGTCTCGATGCGCTACAAGTCGGAGTTCCTGGCGAACATGTCGCACGAGTTGCGCACCCCGCTCAACTCGCTGCTGATCCTCGCGAAGCTACTCGCGGACAACGCCGAGAGCAATCTGTCGCCCAAGCAGGTCGAGTTCGCCGAGACCATCCACGGGGCGGGCTCCGACCTGCTCCAGCTCATCAACGACATCCTCGACCTGTCCAAGGTCGAGGCGGGCAAGATGGACGTCTCGCCGACCAGGATCGCGCTGGTCCAGCTCGTCGACTACGTGGAGGCGACCTTCCGCCCGCTGACGGCGGAGAAGGGCCTGGACTTCTCGGTGCGGGTCTCGCCCGAGCTGCCCGCGACCCTGCACACGGACGAGCAGCGGCTGCTCCAGGTGCTGCGCAACCTCCTGTCGAACGCGGTGAAGTTCACCGACAGCGGCGCCGTGGAGCTGGTCATCCGGCCGGCCGGTGCCGACGTCCCGGACGCGATCCGCGAGCAGCTTCTCGAAGTGGGCTCGCTGCGCGAGGCGGACGGCGAGATGATCGCCTTCTCCGTCACGGACACCGGCATCGGGATCGCTGCCTCGAAGATGCGCGTCATCTTCGAGGCGTTCAAGCAGGCGGACGGGACGACGAGCCGCAAGTACGGCGGTACGGGGCTGGGCCTGTCCATCAGCCGCGAGATCGCCCGGCTGCTCGGCGGGGAGATCTACGCCGCGAGCGAGCCGGGGCGCGGATCGACGTTCACGCTGTACCTGCCGGTGCGCCCGCAGGACGTGCCGACGCAGGAGTACGCCGAACTGGCGCCGAGCATCGAGCCGGGGGACACGCTGGCCGAACTGCAACTGCCGCCCCTGGAGACGGCCGCCACGCCGCTGCGCGACACCCAAAACGGCCCGGCCGAACTGTTCCGCCGCCGCCGTAAGGACCAGCAGGCCGCCCAGCGGCGCACCGACACGGTGCCGGCTCCGCAGACGGAGCGGGCGGAGCCGGCGGAGCGGGCGGAGTCCGGGGACGCGGAGGGGCAGGAGGCGCCCCAGCAGCGGCGTACCTTCTCGTTCCGCAACGAGAAGGTGCTGATCGTCGACGACGACGTGCGCAACGTGTTCGCCCTCACCAGCGTGCTGGAGCAGAACGGCCTCGCGGTGCTCTACGCGGAGAACGGCCGGGAGGGCATCGAGGTGCTCGAACAGCACGACGACGTCCGGGTCGTGCTGATGGACATCATGATGCCCGAGATGGACGGCTACGCGACGACGACGGCGATCCGGCGGATGCCCCAGTTCGCGGGGCTGCCGATCGTCGCGCTGACCGCCAAGGCGATGAAGGGGGACCGGGAGAAGGCCATCGAGTCGGGCGCCTCCGACTACGTGACCAAACCGGTCGACCCGGACCACCTGCTCTCGGTGATGGAGGAGTGGATGCGGGGCGACAAATGATCCGGACGCCCCCGGGGCCTCGGCGCTGCCCCGGCGCCCGCTGACGCGTCCTTGTCGTCGTGCCCCTGTCGCCGTGCTCCGGCCCGGCGCCAGGGGCACGGGCATGCCGCGTCGGCATATTCGACGGTGCGGCGGGGCGGGACGGCGGCGTCGCGCGGACGGGGCGGCGACGGCGGCAGGAACAGGGCTCCGCGGCATGGCGACGGGGGGGAGGGGGCAGGCCGGCGACGGGGCGACGGTGGCGGCCGCGAGGTCCAGCGGTGCTGCGGTGGCGCAGGAGGAGCACGCGGCTGTGCGCCGTGGGACGTGCTGCGGTGCGCCCCGGGACGCGCCCCGTCGTACGCCGGGCGACGCCCGCGAGGCGACGAGGCCGGGTCCGCTGGTCGGCGGGTGCGGGCCGGGCGGGAAAGCGGTTCCGGCCGGCGGCGCGCCAGGGGTGTACGGAGCCGGATTCGGGGAACTTTCCGGTCTGCCCCTCCGTTTCCGCTGTGTGCGCCGTGACATGACGGTGACTGGGTGTGGCGACAGGTGGGGTGCGGCTACCATGACCGGCACAAGGACGGGCGGCGAGACAGGGCCGTCGTCCGGGGCGGCGCCCCGTGCAATGCCGGGGCGAGGAGGGCGGGCCATGGTGCAGAAGGCCAAGATCCTCCTGGTCGATGACCGGCCGGAGAATCTGCTGGCGCTGGAGGCCATCCTCTCTGCGCTCGATCAGACGCTGGTCAGGGCATCGTCAGGGGAGGAAGCGCTCAAAGCGCTGTTGACAGACGATTTCGCGGTCATCCTGCTGGACGTGCAGATGCCGGGGATGGACGGGTTCGAGACCGCCGCGCACATCAAGCGGCGTGAACGGACCCGCGACATCCCGATCATCTTCCTGACCGCGATCAACCACGGGCCGCACCACACCTTCCGCGGATACGCGGCGGGCGCGGTGGACTACATCTCGAAGCCCTTCGACCCGTGGGTGCTGCGGGCGAAGGTGTCCGTGTTCGTCGAGCTGTACATGAAGAACTGCCAGCTGAAGGAGCAGGCGGCGCTGCTGCGGCTCCAGCTGGAGGGCGACGGCGGACCGGACGGCCAGAAGGGCTCGGAGTCCACGGGTGTGGTGGCGGAGCTGTCCGCACGGCTCGCGGCCGTCGAGGAACAGGCCGAGGCGCTGTCCAAGCAGCTCGACGACGAGGCCGCCGACGCCGCCGCCGTGGCGACCGCGGCCCACCTGGAGCGGAAACTCACCGGACTGCGCCGGGCGCTGGACGCTCTGGAGCCCGGCACGGGCGCCGCGACGAGCAGCCTTCCCGCCCAGGGCTGAACCGCCGACGCCGCCCGGCCGCCGCGCGGGGCGCTCGGCCACCGGATTTGCTGGACGAAGGGGCCGGACGGTGGACGCCGTTCGGCCCCGTGGAACGCCTGACGGTGCGCCGTCCGAGGGGAACGGGGGGCGGATTCGGCCGCGTCCTTCCCGCTCGCGTGCGGTTTCCGCGGTCTCGACGGCTTTCATGGCGCGGGTGGCTTTCGTGGCCTGGATGGCATTAGCGGCCTCCCCAGCCCTCGTGGCCTCCACGGCTTCCGTGGGGTACGTGGTGCCCGTGGAGGGGCTTTCGGCGGTGGCCGGGCCGGGGCCGGGCGACAGGGACCACCAGGCTCGTCCTCGCGGACCGTCGTCATGTCTGTTCGGGTTCCGCGCTGACGGGGGATTGGCCGGCGCGGGTGTTTCGCCCGGCCCCCGATGAGGACGCGTCAATTCTGCTTGACCGCAGGCCCGACACGAACGGGTGAAGCGATGTCACGCGTGTCTACTGTGGCCAACCCCGGTAACCTCAAGCCCATGGCCTCTCGTACGTCCGGCAAGGGTTCCCCGAGCACACCGGGTCCCGCGCGACCGCGCGCCGGGGGCCAGGCCAAGAAGGCTCCCGCCAGGAAGGCCGCCGCGAGGCCGCCCGCCAAGAGGGGCCCGGCACCGAAGAAGGCCGCCGCCAAGGCCCCCGCCAAGAAGGCGGCCGCGAGGAAGGCGCCGCCCAGGACCGCTCCCAGCCCCACGGCCGGCGTCTACCGGATCGTGCGCGCCGTGTGGCTCGGTGTGGCGCACAGTGTCGGCGCCATACTCCGCGGCGTGGGGCGCGGGGCCAGAGGGCTCGACCCGGCCCATCGCAAGGACGGTCTCGCGCTGCTCCTGCTCGGGGTCGCGCTCGTCGTGGCGGCCGGCACTTGGTCGAACCTGAAGGGCCCGGTCGGCGACCTCGTCGAGATGCTCGTGACGGGCGCCTTCGGCAGGCTCGACCTGCTGGTGCCGATACTGCTCGCCGTCGTCGCCGTACGGCTCATCCGGCATCCCGAGCAGCCCGAGGCCAACGGACGCATCGTGATCGGGCTGTCCGCCCTCGTCGTCGGGGTGCTGGGGCAGGTGCACATCGCGTGCGGCGCCCCGCGGCGCAGCGCCGGAATGGAGCCGTTGCAGGACGCGGGCGGCCTCATCGGCTGGAGTGCCGCGAGCCCGCTGATCTTCACCATGGGCGAGGTGCTCGCCGTACCCCTGCTGCTCCTGCTCACCGTCTTCGGCCTGCTCGTGGTCACGGCGACACCGGTCAACGCGGTCCCGGAGCGGCTGCGGCAACTCGGCGTACGGCTGGGTGTCTTCCGTCCGCACGAGGCGGAGGAGTTCGCCGCGCCCCTGCCCGGCGGCCTGGACGAGGACGAGGCGCCCGCCCGGCCCGTGCGCCGGAGCCCCGGCGCACGGCGACGCGGGCAGGCACCGTACGACGTGGACGCGGAGGAGGCGGCGCTCGCCCGGCGGCGTGAGGGCCCACGCGCCTTCGAGGACCGCGATCTCGACCCGGTGGACGTGGCCGCCGCCGCGGCCGCCGCCCTGGACGGTGCCGTGCTGCACGGACTGCCGCCCTCCTCCCTCGTCGCGGACCTCACCCAGGGCGTCGGCCCGAAGCGGCAGGGCGCCGAGTCGACGACGCCGGTACCGACGCCGCGACCGGAGAACGGGGCCGAAGCGGACGGCGACGGGACGCAGGACGAGACGGTCGCCCCGCGGACGGGGCCGCCGCCCGGGGTGCGGCGCGACACGACGACCGGCGGGGTGCCCGACCTGACGAAGAAGGCGCCCGAGAAGCCGCGCGAACTACCGCCCCGTGCCGAACAGCTCCAGCTCGCCGGAGACATCACCTACTCCTTGCCGCGCCTGGACCTCCTGGAGCGCGGCGGCCCCGGCAAGGCGCGCAGCGCGGCCAACGACGCGGTGGTCGCCTCGCTCACGACGGTGTTCAGCGAGTTCAAGGTGGACGCGCGGGTCACCGGGTTCACGCGCGGGCCCACGGTCACGCGCTACGAGGTGGAGCTCGGCCCCGCCGTGAAGGTCGAGCGCATCACCGCGCTCACCAAGAACATCGCCTACGCGGTCGCCAGCCCCGACGTGCGCATCATCAGCCCCATCCCGGGCAAGTCGGCCGTGGGCATCGAGATCCCCAACACCGACCGCGAGATGGTCAACCTCGGCGACGTCCTGCGCCTCGCGGAGGCCGCCGAGGACGACGACCCGATGCTGGTCGCCTTCGGCAAGGACGTCGAGGGCGGCTACGTCATGCACAGCCTCGCCAAGATGCCGCACGTCCTGGTCGCCGGAGCCACCGGTTCCGGCAAGTCCTCGTGCATCAACTGCCTCATCACCTCGATCATGATGCGGGCGACGCCGGAGGACGTGCGGCTCGTGCTGGTCGACCCCAAGCGGGTCGAGCTGACCGCCTACGAGGGCATCCCGCACCTCATCACGCCCATCATCACCAACCCGAAGAAGGCCGCGGAGGCGCTCCAGTGGGTGGTCCGCGAGATGGACCTGCGCTACGACGACCTGGCCGCGTACGGCTACCGGCACATCGACGACTTCAACAAGGCGGTGCGCGCCGGCGAGGTCACCGCCCCGGAGGGCAGCGAACGGGACATCCAGCCCTACCCGTACCTCCTGGTCATCGTCGACGAGCTGGCCGACCTGATGATGGTCGCCCCGCGCGACGTCGAGGACGCCATCGTGCGCATCACGCAGCTCGCGCGGGCCGCCGGCATCCACCTCGTGCTCGCCACCCAGCGGCCCTCGGTGGACGTCGTGACCGGGCTGATCAAGGCGAACGTGCCCTCCCGGCTCGCCTTCGCCACCTCCTCGCTCGCCGACAGCCGCGTCATCCTCGACCAGGCCGGGGCGGAGAAGCTGATCGGCAAGGGCGACGGCCTGTTCCTGCCGATGGGCGACAACAAGCCCACGCGTATACAGGGGGCCTTCGTCACCGAGGCGGAGATCTCCGCCGTCGTACGCCACTGCAAGGAGCAGATGACGCCGGTCTTCCGCGACGACGTCGTGGTGGGCACGAAGCAGAAGAAGGAGATCGACGAGGAGATCGGCGACGACCTCGACCTGCTGTGCCAGGCCGTCGAACTGGTCGTCTCGACGCAGTTCGGCTCCACGTCCATGCTCCAGCGCAAACTGCGCGTCGGCTTCGCCAAGGCCGGCCGGCTCATGGACCTGATGGAGTCGCGCAGCATCGTCGGTCCCAGCGAGGGGTCCAAGGCCCGCGACGTCCTCGTGAAGCCGGACGAGCTGGACGGGGTGCTGGACATCATCCGGGGCGGCGAGCCGGACCAGTCCTGAGCGCCTCCGGGTGCCAGGCAGGCCCCCGAAGTCGAGCAACCCTTTTTCTTTCCCGTACGTCAAGGGGGGTAGAAGGGGACGCACGGGTCACGTGCGAGGCGCCGCGGCGCTCGCGGGCCCCGTACGTACTCCGCTGTGCGCGGCGTCGCCGCCAGGCGGGCGAGAGGCCATTCCGATGGCGTAAATCCTCGGCCGTCGGGTTGCCCGACCCTTTCGCAGCCCCCCTAGACTGAACCTCCAGCAGGTGGCTACACGCTCGAAAGGCACCCTCGTGTCCATCGGCAACTCCCCTGAAGACGAAAGCCCCTCCATCGGCCGGACTCTCCAGCAGGCCCGTACGCGGGCCGGGCTGAGCATCGACGACGTCAGTACCTCGACCCGGGTGCGCAGTCCGATCGTCCAGGCGATCGAACAGGACGACTTCTCGCGCTGCGGCGGCACCGTCTACGCGCGGGGCCACATTCGCGCCCTGGCGCGGGCGGCCGGAGTCGATCCCTCTCCTCTGCTCGAACAGTTCGACGCGGAGCACGGCGGTGCGCCCGCGCCCACGCCGGCCGCCCCGCTGTTCGAGGCCGAACGCATCCGGCCCGAGCGGCGCCGTCCGAACTGGACCGCGGCCATGGTCGCGGCCATCGTCGCCGTGGCCGGCTTCGTCGGCTTCACGCTGTTCACCGGCGGGGAACCGGAGGCGAGCGGAAAGCACCTCGCCGAGGGCGCGCCGGGTGAGCGCACGCCGAGCCCGGGTCCCAGCACCGGCAAGCCGACTCCGTCGGGGAAGACCGAGTCCTCCGAGAGCGCCGTCGCCGCGGCGCCCGCCGACAAGGTCACCGTGAAGATCAGCGCCCCGCAGGGCCGGTCCTGGATCTCGGTCAAGGACCACAGCGGGCGCAGCCTCTTCGACGGCGTGCTGGAGCGCGGCCAGGACAAGACGTTCACCGACAAGAAGCAGGTCGACCTCGTCCTCGGCGACGCGGGGGCCGTCCAGCTCTTCGTCAACGGCAAGGAGATCGAGGACCGCTTCAGGGCCGGCCAGGTCGAGCGGCTCTCTTACACCAAGGGCGATCCCGAGGCGGGCTGAGACGGGTCCCGCGCACCTGGGCGGAAGGCGGCGGGCGGGGACGAAGTAGTCTTGAGCCCATGCCCGAACGCCGCACCGTCGCCCTTGTCACCCTTGGCTGCGCCCGTAACGAGGTGGACTCGGAGGAGCTCGCAGGCCGCTTGGAGGCGGACGGCTGGCAACTCGTCGAGAACGCCGAGAACGCGGACGTCGCCGTGGTCAACACCTGTGGATTCGTCGAAGCCGCCAAGAAGGACTCCGTCGACGCCCTCCTTGAGGCCAACGACCTGAAGGACCACGGCCGGACCCAGGCGGTGGTCGCCGTCGGCTGCATGGCCGAGCGGTACGGCAAGGAACTCGCCGAGGCGCTGCCCGAGGCGGACGGGGTCCTCGGCTTCGACGACTACGCCGACATCTCCGACCGGCTCCAGACCATCCTCAGCGGCGGTATCCACGCCTCGCACACGCCGCGGGACCGGCGCAAGCTGCTCCCGGTCAGTCCGGCGCAGCGCCAGGCCGCCGACGTCGCGCTGCCGGGCCACGCGCAGGCGGCCGCGCCGCCGGCCCCGGCAGACGACGTAGAGGCCGCCGAGAGCGCCCCCGCCGATCTTCCTGAGGGTCTCGCGCCCGCCTCAGGGCCGCGTGCCCCGCTGCGCCGCAGACTGGGCAGCAGCCCCGTCGCCTCCGTCAAGCTCGCCTCCGGCTGCGACCGTCGCTGCTCCTTCTGCGCCATCCCCTCCTTCCGCGGCTCCTTCATCTCGCGCCGCCCCTCCGACGTGCTGGGCGAGGCGCGCTGGCTCGCCGACCAGGGCGTCAGCGAGGTCATGCTGGTCTCGGAGAACAACACCTCGTACGGCAAGGACCTCGGCGACATCCGGTTGCTGGAGACACTGCTCCCCGAGATCGCGGCGCTCGACGGCATCCGCCGCGTACGGGTGAGCTATCTACAGCCCGCGGAGATGCGCCCCGGACTGATCGACGTCCTGACCTCGACCCCGAACGTCGCCCCGTACTTCGACCTGTCCTTCCAGCACTCCGCGCCGGCCGTCCTGCGGGCCATGCGCCGCTTCGGCGACACGGACCGGTTCCTCGGGCTGCTGGAGCAGATCCGCGCCAAGGCACCGCAGGCGGGTGTGCGCTCGAACTTCATCGTCGGCTTCCCCGGTGAGACCGAGGAGGACGTCGCGGAGCTGGAGCGCTTCCTCACGCATGCCCGGCTCGACGCCATCGGCGTCTTCGGCTACTCGGACGAGGACGGCACCGAGGCCGCGACGTACGACACCAAGGTGGACGAGGAGGTCGTCGCCGAACGCCTCGCCCGGATCTCCCGGCTCGCCGAGGAACTGACCGCCCAACGTGCGGAGGAGCGGATCGGCGAGACCCTGGAGGTGCTGGTCGAATCGGCCGGCACCGACGGCGAACCGGCCACCGGCCGCGCCGCCCACCAGGCTCCCGAGACCGACGGCCACATCATCTTCACCCGCGACGCCTCGCTCCCGGACGGTGCGGCGCTCGCCGTCGGCCGTATGGTCGTGGCCAAGGTGGTCGGTACCGAAGGTGTCGATCTGGTGGCGGAGTGTCTTGAGGAGGCAGGCAGATGACGGGAGCCCCGGCACCCGCGGCGAGCGGCACCGGCGCCCCCGGCCCGCGTCCGCCCCGTGCGGGAGAGCAGGGAACGGCCCCCGAGAAGCCCCGTATCTGGAACATCGCGAACATCCTCACGATGATCCGTCTCGTCCTGGTGCCGGGCTTCGTCGCCCTCATGCTCGCGGACGGGGGGTACGACCCCGCCTGGCGCTCCTTCGCCTGGGCGGCCTTCGCCATCGCGATGATCACCGACCTCTTCGACGGTCATCTCGCGCGCGCCTACGATCTGGTGACCGACTTCGGGAAGATCGCCGACCCGATCGCCGACAAGGCGATCATGGGCGCGGCCCTCGTCTGTCTCTCGGCCCTCGGTGATCTTCCCTGGTGGGTCACGGGCGTCATCCTCGGCCGGGAGCTGGGCATCACGCTGCTGCGCTTCGTGGTGATCCGCTATGGCGTGATCCCGGCGAGCCGCGGCGGCAAACTCAAGACCCTCACCCAGGGCGTCGCCGTCGGCATGTACGTCCTGGCGCTGACCGGACCGCTCGCGTCGCTGCGGTTCTGGGTCATGGCGGCGGCGGTGGCGCTCACCGTCGTGACCGGGCTCGACTACGTCAAGCAGGCCGTCGTCCTGCGGCGCCAGGGCGTCGCCGCGCGCCGCGCCGTCGTCCTGGACGAGGCGGAGCACCTGGAGCCCGGCGACCGGGTCCAGGCCGCCGTACGGGGCGCCGTGCCGCAGTCCGCCGACACCGACAGGGCGCGGACGGAAGCGGAGAAGCCGGCCGCCGCCGCACAGCCGGTCTCCGTACGGTCCGTACGGGAGGAATCCGCCGACGGCGACGGCGACGGCGACGGCGACGGGGCGCCGACGTCGCAGGACTCCGGTGAGGCCCCCGACGCGGCGGGTTCCGGCGGCGACGGGGCGGTGGGAGCGTACGCCGACGGGGCGGGCGGTGCGACGGGTTCCGGCGCGGACGCGGCGCGTGCGAAACGTTCCTCCGCGGCGCGGACCGGCGGACGGGGCGGGGCCGGGCGCCCCGTGTCCGAGCAGGAGCGCGGAACGTGACGGCCGACACCCAACGGCACAGCGGCCCCGTCCGGGCCGAGACGGAAGAGGCGCTGCGGCTGCTGCGTGCCGCCGGTCAGACGGTGGCTGTCGCCGAATCGCTGACCGGTGGACTCGTCGCCGCCGAGATCACCGCCGTCTCGGGTGCCTCGCGTGCCTTCCGCGGCTCGGTCACGGCATACGCCACAGAACTCAAGCACCGGATTCTGGGAGTCGACGCGACGCTCCTGGACCGCAACGGGGCGGTGGACGCGCGGGTCGCCGCGCAGATGGCCGAGGGGGTGCGCCGCCTCCTCGGGGCGGACTGGGGACTCGCCACGACAGGAGTGGCCGGCCCCGAGCCCCAGGACGGCAAGGCCGTCGGTACGGTCTTCGTCGCCGTGGCCGGGTCTGTGGCGGCGAGGCGTCCCGGACCTCCCGATTCGGCCGATCTGCCCGACGAGGGTTTGTCCGGGCCGGTGACGGAGAGAACCCTCGCACTGAGGTTGAACGGTGACCGTGCGGAAATCCGTACAGAGAGCGTGCGGAGCGTCCTCGCTCTGCTCCGAGAAGAACTGGTCAGAAACGCGCGCGCACAGGATACGGAACAGAACGGGGGGACTTGATGTTTGCAGCCCTGAGTGAACACGTCTTCGCTCCCCGCACGGCCACGGCCCCAAGCGGTACGGTGGGGCGAGAAGGATGCGGCTACGCGGTCCGAGGAGGGAGCCACCGATGATTCTGCTCCGTCGCCTGCTGGGTGACGTGCTGCGTCGGCAGCGCCAGCGCCAGGGCCGTACTCTGCGCGAAGTCTCCTCGTCCGCCCGGGTCTCGCTCGGCTATCTCTCCGAGGTGGAGCGGGGGCAGAAGGAGGCATCATCCGAGCTGCTCTCCGCTATCTGCGACGCGCTAGACGTACGGATGTCCGAGCTGATGCACGAGGTCAGTGACGAACTGGCCCTTGCGGAACTGGCGGAGTCGGCGGCCGCGGACCCGGTGCCCGCACCGGTCCGGCGCCCCGTGCTCAACGCGGTGTCCGTCACCGGTGTCCCGCCCGAACGGGTCACCATCAAGGCACCGGCCGAGGCAGTCGACGTCGTCGCTGCCTGACCAGTACGTATGCCTGAGCCCCCTCCGGGTACCCGGAGGGGGCTCAGGCGTTTCCGTGCCCGTACGCCGCCCACATTTCGGGGCGGATACGGGCGACGGGGTTCGCCGCGGCCCAAAGGGGGCGCAGGCGGCTTGTCCGGGGGTGGCGCACGCGGGAGCGGCGCTTGGGGGAGTGGTTGCCCGAGCCCACGGGTGCGGGAGCCGGTGCGACAGAAGTCTTGTGTGACCCGATTCACTCGAATATGTCATGGTTGGAAGAGTGGATCGGGGGCACCTGAGTCATGAGTGAGATGGAGGAATTCGGATGTACGTGGTGAAGAGCCCCTTGGCCGAAGCTGACCTCAAGATCGTTTCTGACGCTCTGCAGGGCACTCTGGTGGACTTGGTCGACCTTTCCCTGGTGGCCAAGCAGATCCACTGGAACGTGATCGGCCCGCGGTTCCGTTCCGTGCACCTCCAGCTGGACGAGGTCGTGGATTCCGCCCGTACCCATATGGACACGGTGGCGGAGCGCCTCTCGACGCTGGGAGTGTCGCCGGACGGCCGCGCCGGGACGGTGGCCCAGTCCAGCGGGATCGGCAAGCTCAACGACGGCTGGATCAAGGACAACGACGCGGTGGGCTCCATGGTGGACGCGCTCGCCGCGGCCATCGGCCGGCTCCGTGAACGGGTCTCCGCGACGGAGACGCCGGACCCGGTCACGCAGGACCTGCTCATCGCCATCACGGCCGACCTGGAGAAGCACCACTGGATGTTCCAGGCCTCGAACAACGAGTGACGGCTCCCGCGCGGCCTTTCGGGCCGACGCCTGACGACTCTGCCCTCATGCCCGCGAAAGGCATGGGGGCACCGTTGTGTTCGGGCGGGCACCCCTCCGGGCGTGACGACACGGGGTGGCCGGGACAACCACGCGGTTGCGGTTGCCGCGACCGGCTGCCGCCTCGTCCGCGCGTCAGGACGGTGCGGGGCCGGTCTGGCATCGGGGGCACCAGTAGGTGGGACGGGCCCTGGTGCCGTCGCCCTGCTCGGCCACCCGGACAGACGTACCGCACCGTAGGCAGGGGCGGGGAGCACGGCCGTAGACGTACAGATCGTGGTCCCGGCGGCCCGTCGTGTTACGGCGGAAGCGGTCACGGTTGGCGTTCAGCAGACGGTGTGCGAGCAGGGTGATCCGCCCAGGGTTCGGCGTCTCACCGACGGCCGTCCAGGGCGTGACGCGCAGCAGGAAGCAGATCTCGCTCTTGTAGACGTTGCCGACGCCCGCCAGAACGCGCTGGTCGAGGAGCGCCTCGCCGATGGGGCGGGCGGGTTCCGCGAGCAGACGCCGCAGGGCGACGGCGTCGTCCCAGTCGGGACCCAGGAGATCGGGTCCCAAGTGGCCCACGGCGCGGTCCTCGTCACTGGACCGCAGCAGTTCCAAAACCGGGAGCCGGTAGCCGACCGCGGTGTGCTCCGTCGTACCGAGTACGGCGCGGATCTGGTGGCCGGGTCCACCGCGCCAGCGTTCCCCCGCGCGGTACACCCGCCAGGCCCCGTCCATCCGCAGATGCGAGTGGAGGGTCAGACCGCCCGAGATCCGCATCATCAGGTGCTTGCCGCGTGGAGTGACGTCCAGGACCTCGCGGCCCGTGAGGTCGGCCGTCGCGAACCTCGGCACCCGCAGGTCGGCCGCGGTGAGCCGATGCCCGGCCAGTACGTCGTCGAGGCGGTGCGCGGCGTGGTAGACCGTGTCGCCTTCAGGCACAGGGACCTCCTTGTGGTGCCGTGGCCGGGCGGTGGCTGTGTCAGCACTCCCGGGGGCGGGTCTGGTGGGTGACGGCCGCGCTGGTCGCGGTGAACATGATGGCCGCGACGGGGTGGTTGGTGGGCGCGATGAGGGCGTGGGCGGTGCGGACGAAGGCGTACCACCCGACCGGCCCAGGTCAGGGGCGCAGCCGGAGCCCCTTCGGTGTGGCGTGGAAGCCCGCGGTCTCCAGGAGCGGCCCCAGCGGGGATGTCAGCGCGGAGCCGCCGTTGACGCGCTCGACGGTGACGGTGCCCAGGGCCCCGGCCGTCGCCGCCCTCGCCAGGGCTTCGGTGGCGGCGGCGACGCGCTCGTCGTCCGGGCTCAGCTCCTCTTCCGGCCGGGACGGCCACACCAGGAGTGTCTTGCCGCCGCGCTCCATGTAGAGCACCAGCGTCCCCTCCACGAGGACGACCAGCGAGCCGGCCTTGCGCCCCGCCTTGTGCTGCGAGCCGGCGGGCGGCTCCGGCCACGGGAGCGCCGCGCCGTACGCGTTGGCCGGGTCCGCCGCCGCGAGGACCACCGCCCGGTGCGCCGACTCGCCCTCGGCGCGCTCCGCCGCGTTCGCCGTCGAGCGGAGCCGGTCCACCGCCCCGTCCATGGCGAACTGGGCCGCGCCGAGCCCCTCGACGACGTAGCCCCTGCGAGCCTGGCCGTTGTCCTCGAAGGCCGACAGGACGCGGTACACGGCGGAGAATCCTCCCTCCACCCCCTCGGCCGCCACCGCGCCGCGGGTGACCACCCCGTACCGGTCGAGGAGGCTGCGGGCCAGGGCGTGTGCCCGCACGGTCTGGTCCGGCTCCTGGCGGGGCAGCAGGGACCAGCGGCCCGCGACCGTCGGAGGCCCGGACCGGGAAGGGGTGCGCGCCGCCGCCGTCAGCGAGCCGTACCTGCCCCGTGGCACCGTGCGCCGGGCACGGTGCGCCGTGGAGCCCGCCGTGCGGCCGGACCCGAGCAGCGCCCGCAGCGGCGCCAGCGTGTCGTTGGTGAGCCGCCCCGACCAGGCGAGGTCCCACAGGACGTCGGCGAGTTGCGGGTCGGCGGCCTCCGGATGCGTCGTGGCGCGTACCTGCTCGGCGATCTGCCGGAAGAACAGGCCGTAGCCGCCGGACAGAACCGTCAGGACGGACTGGTGCAACGGCGAAAGCTCCAGCGGATGCGGCGGCGGGAGCAGCAGCGGGGCGGAGTCGGCCGGGTAGAGGCTGATCCAGCCGTCCTTGCCGGGCAGGGCCCCCGCACCCGCCCACAGGACCTCGCCGGCCGACGTCAGCTCGTCCAGCATCGCCGGGGAGTATCCCGTCATCCGGGACGGCAGGACCAGGCGCTCCAGCGCGGAGGCGGGCACCGAGGCCCCCTGGAGCTGTTCGACGGCGCGCAGCAACCCGTCGACGCCGCGCAGGCCGTGTCCGTCCAGGTGCTGCCACTGCGGCAGAAAGGCGGCGAACGCCGCCGGAGGGACTGGTTCCAGTTCCTGGCGCAGTGCGGCCAGCGAACGACGCCGCAGTCTGCGCAGCACCGTGGCGTCGCACCACTCCTGGCCCCGGCCCGCCGGATGGAACTCCCCCTGTACGACGCGGCCGCTCGCACCGAGTCGCTGCAGCGCGCCTTCCGTCACCGCCGTACCCAGTCCGAACCGGGCCGCCGCCGCCTGCGTCGTGAACGGGCCGTGGGTGCGGGCGTAACGCGCCAGGAGGTCGCCCAGGGGGTCCTTGACCGGCTCGGTGAACGCCTCGGGGACACCCACCGGCAGAGCGGTGCCCAGAGCGTCCCGCAGCCGCCCGGAGTCCTCCACGGCCGCCCAGTGCTCGACCCCGGCGATACGTACCCGCACGGCACGTCGCGCGGACTCCAGTTCCCGCGCCCACTCGGGCCGGGCTCCCCGTTCCACGAGTTCGGGGTCGGTCAGGGGGCCGAGGAGCCGCAACCGGTCCGCCACGCCCTCGACGTCCTTGATCCGGCGGTCCTCGGTGAGCCATCGCACCTCCCGCTCCAGCTCGGCGAGGACCTCGGGATCGAGGAGCTCCCGCAGCTCCGCGCGGCCCAGCAACTCCGCCAGGAGGTGTGAGTCGAGCGAGAGGGCGGCGGCTCGTCGCTCCGCCAGCGGTGAGTCGCCCTCGTACAGGAACTGCGCGACGTAGCCGAACAGCAGGGAGCGCGCGAAGGGGGACGCCTCCGGTGTGGTGACCTCCACGAGCCGCACCTTGCGTGACCCGATGTCCCCCATCAGCTCCTGGAGGCCGGGGACGTCGAACACGTCCTGCAGGCACTCGCGGACCGCTTCGAGGACGATCGGGAAGGAACCGAACTCGCTCGCCACCTGGAGCAACTGCGCCGCGCGCTGTCGCTGCTGCCACAGCGGCGTCCGCTTCCCCGGACTGCGGCGCGGGAGCAGCAGGGCGCGGGCCGCGCACTCCCGGAAGCGCGAGGCGAAGAGCGCGGAGCCGCCGACCTCGTCGGTGACGACGCGCTCGACCTCGCCCGCGTCGAAGACCGTGTCGGCCGCCCCGACCGGGGCCTGCTCACTGTCGTACTCGGTGCCCCGGTCCTTCGGCGGCGCGTCCATGTCGAGGAGATCGAGGCCCATGAGGTCCGCGTCGGGCAGCCGCAGCACGATCCCGTCGTCCGCGTGCATGACCTGTGCGTCCATGCCGTACCGCTCCGTCAGCCGCGCGCCGAGCGCCAGGGCCCACGGGGCGTGCACCTGCGCCCCGAACGGTGAGTGGATCACGACGCGCCAGTCGCCCAGCTCGTCGCGGAAGCGCTCCACGACGATGGTCCGGTCGTCGGGGACGTGGCCGCAGGCACGGCGCTGCTCGTCCAGGTACGTCAGAAGGTTGTCGGTGGCCCAGGCGTCCAGGCCGGCGGAGACGAGCCGCAGCCGCGCGTCCTCCTCCGGCAGGGAGCCCACCTCCCGCAGGAACGCGCCGAGTGCCCGCCCCAGCTCCAGGGGCCGGCCCAACTGGTCGCCCTTCCAGAAAGGCAGCCGCCCCGGCACCCCGGGGGCGGGGGAGACGAGCACCCGGTCCCGGGTGATGTCCTCGATGCGCCAGGAACTCGTGCCCAGAGTGAAGACGTCGCCCACCCGCGACTCGTAGACCATCTCCTCGTCCAGCTCACCGACCCGGCCACCGCCCTTCTTGGGGTCGGCGCCCGCGAGGAACACCCCGAACAGGCCGCGGTCCGGGATCGTGCCACCCGACGTGACGGCCAGACGCTGCGCCCCGGGACGCCCCGTGACCGTCCCCGCCACGCGGTCCCACACCACCCGGGGGCGCAGCTCCGCGAAGGCGTCCGAGGGATAGCGGCCCGCCAGCATGTCCAGTACCGCGGTGAACGCCGACTCGGGCAACGAGGCGAACGGGGCGGCACGGCGCACGAGGGTCAGCAGGTCGTCGAACTGCCACGTGTCCATGGACGTCATGGCGACCAGCTGCTGGGCGAGGACGTCGAGCGGGTTCGCCGGCACGCGCAGGGCCTCGATCCGGCCCGAACGCATGCGCTCCGTGACCACGGCGGCCTGGACCAGATCGCCCCGGTACTTCGGGAAGACCACGCCGGTGGACACCGCGCCGACCTGATGGCCGGCCCGGCCGACCCGCTGGAGACCGGAGGCGACGGACGGCGGGGACTCGACCTGGATGACGAGGTCGACGGCGCCCATGTCGATACCCAGCTCCAGGCTGGACGTCGCCACGACGGCGGGCAGCCGGCCCGCCTTCAGGTCCTCCTCGACCTGCGCGCGCTGCTCCTTCGACACCGAACCGTGGTGGGCACGGGCCAGCACCGGCGGCGCGCCCTTGGCGGGCCCCGCCCCGCCCATCAGTTCTGCGGCGGCGTGGTCCTCGGGAAGCTCCTCGCCGGTCGCCCGCTCGTACGCGATCTCGTTGAGCCGGTTGCACAGCCGCTCGGCCAGCCGCCGCGAGTTCGCGAAGACGATCGTCGAGCGGTGGGACTGGACGAGGTCCGTGATCCGCTCCTCGACCTGCGGCCACACGGAGGGCCTCTCCTGGGCCGCCCCGTCCCCGTCGGTCACGGGGGAACCTCCCAGTTCACCGAGGTCGGGCACCGGGACGACGACCGACAGGTCGAACTCCTTGCCCGACTCGGGCTGCACGACCTGCGCCTTGGCGCGCGGCGACAGGAAGCGCGCGACCTCGTCCACGGGTCGCACCGTGGCCGACAGGCCGATACGGCGGGCCGGACGGGGCAGCAGTTCGTCCAGCCGCTCCAAGGACAGGGCGAGGTGCGCTCCGCGCTTGGTGCCGGCGACCGCGTGCACCTCGTCCAGAATCACCGTCTCCACCCCGGCCAGCGCCTCCCGGGCGGCCGAGGTCAGCATCAGGAACAGCGACTCGGGGGTCGTGATGAGAATGTCCGGGGGCCGGGCGACCAGTGAGCGCCGCTCCGCGGCAGGGGTGTCCCCGGAGCGGATGCCGACCTTGATCTCCGGTTCCGGCAGTCCGCGTCGCACCGACTCCTGGCGAATGCCGGTGAGCGGACTGCGCAGGTTGCGCTCCACATCGACCGCGAGCGCCTTGAGGGGCGACACGTACAGCACCCGGCAGCGCTTCTTGGCATCGGCGGGAGGCGGCGAGGAGGCCAGACCGTCGAGCGCGGCGAGGAAGGCGGCCAGCGTCTTGCCCGAACCGGTCGGCGCCACGACCAGGACGTCCGACTCCTCCTGGATGGCGCGCCAGGCGCCCTCCTGCGCCGCGGTGGGCGCGGAGAAGGCCCCCGTGAACCAACCTCGGGTCGCGGAGGAGAAGCCGTCCAGGGCAGAGCTGCTGACCATGCCTCCCATCGTGCACCCCGGCACTGACAACGGCCGGTTTCCACGGCCTGGAGCGGCCGGACGGGGCAGGACGGGGCAGGAGGAGGGGCGATGGGCACTGGGTCGCGAGCGGAGAGGCCGGGCTGCCGGGAGAGGGGCCGCACCGGCGGTGTGCCGGGCCGGGGCATACAGGCCGGGCGGCGGACGAGCACGACGGGCGGGCGGGCACGACGGGCCGCGAGGGGGCGTCGGGCGGGGCGACGGTGCAGGCCGCTGATACGGGGGCGTCCGGTGCAGGGCTCGGCTCCGGTAGGCCGTGTCGTGCGGAGCGCGTGATGTCCCACAATGGCGGCATGGGAGGACCGAAGGGCGAGCGAGCGCGGCACTGGCGCTACGCGGAACTGCCGGGGGTCGACCTGCTCAGAGCCCACTACGTACGGCAGAACTTCGCCCGGCACACCCACGAGCACTACGTCATCGCCGCGGTCACGGACGGCGTGGAGGTCTTCCGGCACGGTGGAGCCGACCGGTACGCGGGACCGGGCTCTCTCGCCCTTGTGAACCCCGACACACCCCACACGGGGCGGGCGCTCGGGCCCGAGGGCTGGCGATACGGGGCGGTCTACCCGGCGCCCGACCTCGTCGAGGAGATAGCGCGCGAGACCACCACCGTCCGGGGAACGCCCGGCTTCGCGACTCCCGTACTCGACGACGCCTACGCCACCCGCCTCGTCCACCACGTGCTGCGCGCCACGGAGGAGGGCAACGCGCTCGCGGCGGACACCCTGCTGCGGGCCACCGTCACCCGCCTGCTCCGGCGCAACGGCGGGCCGCTCGCCCCGCGAACGGTGCGCAGCGCGGGCCGCGACGTCGCGGCGCGTGCCCGCACCGTCCTGCAGGGGCGGCTCGTCGCACCGCCCTCTCTGGAGCAGCTCGCCCGAGAGCTGCGGACGGGCCCCTACGCTCTGCTGCGGGCCTTCCGGGAGGCGTACGGCATGCCGCCGCACGCCTGGCTCACGGACGCCCGGGTACGCGAGGCGCGAAGGCTCCTGGACTCCGGCGTCGCTCCGGCGGAGGCCGCGCTGTCCGTCGGCTTCACCGATCAGCCGCACCTGAACCGGCACTTCACCCGGATCGTGGGCGTCCCGCCCGGCGCCTACCAGCGCGAGCGCACCCCGTCGCTGTCGCGGACGGGGCGGACACGGGGCGGGTGAGGAGTCCCGCCGGGCGCGCA
Organism: Streptomyces sp. NPDC007088; assembly: GCF_042869355.1. Classification (NCBI taxonomy): domain Bacteria; kingdom Bacillati; phylum Actinomycetota; class Actinomycetes; order Kitasatosporales; family Streptomycetaceae; genus Streptomyces; species Streptomyces sp. NPDC007088. The sequence continues at coordinate 706,411 of NZ_JBIAFO010000001.1, read as the reverse complement.
AGAACGTACAAGACGGCACGCTGCCGGCCTGTCTAACGTCGTCCGCGTGGGAGACGTGGGAGAACCGACAAGGAATCAGGCGGCACGGGCGAAGCCACCGCCCGTGCCGGGAGCCGGAGACGGGGCAGGCACGGCCGCTCCGTCCTCCCGGGCGACGGGCATGACGACGGGGCCGTGGACGTCGCCGGACCCGGCCGACCGCGCACGGGGCGGAACGGGGCGGCGTACGCGGGGTGCGACGACGCACCCCTTGGCGAACGCGGCGACGGAAGCGGCGGTGCGGCCCGCGACGGATGCGGCGGTGCCGCCCGCGACGGAGACGAGCCGGGTCGCCGACGTCGCTGTCGTGCGGGACGCCCTGGGCGTAGGGGTGGCCGTAGGGCTTTCCGGTTTCGCCTTCGGGGTCACCTCGGCGGGGGCGGGGCTGAGCATCCTGCAAACCTGCGCGCTCAGCCTTCTGGTGTTCACCGGCGCCTCGCAGTTCGCGCTCGTCGGCGCGCTGGCGGGCGGCGGGAACCCGTACACCGCCGCGGCCGGAGCGTTTTTCCTGGGGGTGCGCAACGCCTTCTACGGGCTGCGGCTGTCGCAGTCGCTCGACCTGCCGCGTGCGATACGCCCGTTCGCGGCGCACTGGGTCATCGACGAGACCTCGGCGGTGGCCTTCGCGCAGTCGACGAGACGCGGTGTGCGCATCGGTTTCACCGTCACCGGGGCCACGCTCTACGTCCTGTGGAACCTCACCACGCTCGTCGGGGCCCTGGGAGCGGAGGCGCTCGGGGACACGGACGCCTGGGGGCTGGACGCCGCCGGCCCGGCGGTCTTCCTGGCCCTGCTCGCACCGATGCTGAAGAGCACGACGGAACGCGCCGTGGCGGGACTGGCGGTGCTCCTGGGACTGGGGCTGCTGCCCGTCCTGCCGGCCGGGGTGCCCGTACTCGTCGCGGCATTCGCCGCACCGGCGGTGCTGTGGGCACGGGGCAGGGCCCGCGATCGTGCACCGGGCGACGCCCCGGACGGCGCGGGCGATGACGCGCGGGCGGCCATGGCCGCCGAGGCCGCCGAGCGTGCCAGGGACACGGACGTCGCTGACGAGGTCGTGCCCGAGGAGGGCGGGCGCCGCGGCGCCGACGGCGTGCGCGACAGCCGAAGGACACGCCTGGAGCAGCGGACGCGGGAGGTGCGGGCGACGTCGCGCCGGCGCCCCGCGGTGTCACAGGAGGACGGCGAGGGCCCCGGGACGCCGCGGAAGGACGGAAGGGATGCCCCGACGTCGGGGACGGACGACGAAGGCCGCAGGACGCCGCGGAGGGACGGAAGGGATGCCCCGACGTCGCGGACGGACGGAGAAGGCCCCGGAACGGCGCAGCGGGACGGAGAGGAACGATGAACGTCTGGATCGCGGTCGGGGTGACCGCTGTCGGGTGCTACGCCGCCAAGTTGCTCGGGCTGCTCGTACCCGCCGCTGCGCTGGAACGGCCCGTCGTGCGCCGTCTGGCGGCCCTGTTGCCCGTGGCCCTGCTCGCCGCGCTCACCGCGCAGCAGACCTTCGCGGACGGGTCCGCCCTGGTCGTGGACGCCAGGGCGGCGGGCGTGGCCGCCGCAGCCGTGGCGCTGCTGCTCCGTGCCCCGTTCCTGGTGGTGATCGCGGCCGCGGTCGTGGTCACCGCAGGACTGCGGGCGGTGTTCGGCTGAGGACGGGGCGTCGCTGCTCGGCGGCTGCGTACGGGGCGGCGCGGTGCCTGACGGGGCGGGCGACGCAGCGGCCTCGCCCGCCGTGAACGCCGCCGTCCCTGGGCCCCGCAGGGGGTGAGAGCCACAGGTGTGCTCGCTTTGTTTCGTCGCCCCCCGTATGGGTGCGCTCGCTTCGGCCGTCGCCCCGGCTTCGTGGCTTCGGCTGACGCGCCCGCGCACGTGCGCCTTCGTCCGTCGGTGCTCGCGCGCCGGCGCTCACACGAGCGCGCGATACTGGAGGCATGCGGTTGACAGTCTTCTGGCAGAAGATGGCAGATCATTTCGGTCCCGGTTACGCCGGCTCCTTCGCCCACGACCACGTGATGTCCCAACTGGACGGTATGACGGTGGAACAGGCGCTGGACGCGGGCTGGGAGGCCAAGGACGTGTGGCGGGCGGTCTGCGAGGCCATGGACGTACCGGCGTCCCGGCGCTGACGTGTCACGGCGGGGCGCCCTGACAGCCCCGCTCTCTCACCCGTCGCCCCGTAGGGGGCGTGGCCCCGTGCCCCCGTCGACCGCGGGCCCGCCGCAGACCCGAGGGACCGACCGGGGAGGACTTCCCGCAGGTGCGGAGCGGTTGTCCGGATGTCGGTGGCGTGGGTGAGACTGTCTCCGTGGCAGCGACAGACGAGACCGCGCAAGACGCCGTTCCGCCGGGGGCGGACACCCCGCGACCGGCCGGGTCCGGAACCGGGGGCGGGCGGAACAGCCGTATGCCCCGCTGGTTGCCGCGCGCCATGGTGTCCGCTCTGCTGCTGATCGCCGCCTTCCAGTTGGCGACCTGGGCCTTTCACCAGCTGACCGGTCTTCTGATCAACGTCCTGATCGCCTTCTTCCTCGCTCTCGCCATCGAGCCGGCGGTGAGCTGGATGTCCGCCCATGGTCTGCGCCGGGGCGCGGCGACCGGGGTCGTCTTCCTGGGGGTGATCGTCGCCGCGGCCGGGTTCATCACCTTGCTCGGCTCGATGCTCGCGGGGCAGATCCAGACGATGGTCGAGGACTTCCCGAAGTACCTCGACTCGGTGATCAACTGGGTCAACGGCACCTTCCACACGGACCTGTCCCGGCTGGAGATCCAGGACAGCCTGGTGCACTCCGACTGGCTCCAGCGTTACGTGCAGAACAGCGCGACCGGCGTCCTGAGCATCTCGGCCCAGGTCCTGGGGGGCCTTTTCCAGTTGCTGACGCTGCTGCTGTTCTCGTTCTACTTCGCCGCGGACGGCCCCCGGCTGAGGCGGGCACTGTGCTCCGTGCTTCCCCCGACGCGGCAGGCCGAGGTGCTGCGCGCCTGGGAGATCGCGGTGGACAAGACGGGTGGCTACCTCTACTCGCGCGGGCTGATGGCGCTCATCTCGGGCGTCGCGCACTACATCCTGCTCCAGGCCCTCGGGGTGCCCTACGCTCCGGCTCTCGGCGTGTGGGTCGGGCTGGTGTCGCAGTTCATCCCCACCATCGGGACGTACCTGGCCGGGGCACTGCCCATGCTGATCGCCTTCACCGTCGACCCCTGGTACGCGGTCTGGGTGCTGATCTTCGTGGTCGTCTACCAGCAGTTCGAGAACTACCTGCTGCAGCCGAAACTGACCGCGCGCACCGTGGACATCCATCCCGCCGTCGCCTTCGGCTCGGTCATCGCGGGTACGGCGCTGCTGGGTGCGGTGGGAGCCCTGATCGCAATCCCGGCGGTGGCCACGCTGCAGGCTTTCCTCTCCGCCTACGTGAAGCGTTACGACGTCACGGACGATCCGCGGGTCATGGGCCGCAGATCCCACGAGGGCGTGCCGGCGCTCGCCCGGATGCGCGGTGCGCTGCACGGCCCCAACGAACCCCGTACCGCCCCGTCCGCCGATGCACCCGGAGCCACCGCGGCACCCGTCGAGGGAGGGATGCGTCCTCCGGCGCGGCAGGACGACGCGGCGGGAGGAGCCGCCGAGAGGGATGAGGGCTCTGGTGAGGACGGGGACTCTGGCGAGGACGGGGCGGGGGAGCGGGGGAATCAGCCGGGCGACTGAAGGCCGGGCGCGTCCGTGGACCGGACGTTGCCCGCAGAACCGTGTTCCGGCCTCCTGACGGGCCGCGGCGCCGCCTTGTACGGGCACGGAGTTCGCCGCTGTCGCGTGGTGGGCCGAGTCCGGACCGGTCGTACGGTGGTCCGGCCCGGCGGTGCGGTGGTCCGGTCGTGGCGGTGGCTGGTCGCCGCCGGACCGGCGGCCGCCGCGGTGGCCGGTGAGGGTGGTGTGTCGCGCTTGACACCAAAATCGAACATCTATTCTTATGGGGTATCCGGTGCGCGCGTTCCTTCTGGTGGACAAGGAGTTATCCACAGGTCGGGAGGGCGTCGGGGCGCATTGTCAGTGGCAGGCGTTAGCGTCTTTGACGTGAAGCGATCGACTCAAGCAAACCGGGTGGAACCCATGGCAGCAGGTACCGACCGCGAGAAGGCGTTGGACGCCGCACTCGCACAGATTGAACGGCAGTTCGGCAAAGGCGCGGTCATGCGCATGGGCGAGCGGCCGAACGAACCCATCGAGGTCATCCCGACCGGGTCGACCGCCCTCGACATCGCGCTCGGTGTCGGCGGCCTGCCACGTGGCCGTGTGGTGGAGGTCTACGGACCGGAGTCCTCGGGCAAGACGACCCTGACCCTGCACGCCGTGGCCAACGCGCAGAAGGCCGGCGGTTCGGTCGCGTTCATCGACGCGGAGCACGCGCTCGACCCCGAGTACGCCAAAAAGCTCGGCGTCGACATCGACAACCTCATCCTGTCCCAGCCGGACAACGGCGAGCAGGCGCTGGAGATCGTGGACATGCTGGTCCGCTCCGGTGCGCTCGACCTGATCGTCATCGACTCCGTGGCCGCCCTCGTGCCCCGCGCGGAGATCGAGGGCGAGATGGGCGACTCGCACGTGGGTCTCCAGGCCCGTCTGATGAGCCAGGCGCTGCGGAAGATCACCAGCGCGCTCAACCAGTCCAAGACGACGGCCATCTTCATCAACCAGCTCCGCGAGAAGATCGGCGTGATGTTCGGTTCGCCGGAGACCACGACCGGTGGCCGGGCGCTGAAGTTCTACGCCTCGGTGCGTATCGACATCCGTCGTATCGAGACCCTGAAGGACGGCACGGACGCGGTCGGCAACCGCACCCGCTGCAAGGTGGTGAAGAACAAGGTCGCGCCGCCGTTCAAGCAGGCCGAGTTCGACATCCTCTACGGCCAGGGCATCAGCCGTGAGGGCGGTCTGATCGACATGGGTGTCGAGCACGGGTTCGTGCGCAAGGCGGGCGCCTGGTACACGTACGAGGGCGACCAGCTCGGCCAGGGCAAGGAGAACGCGCGCAACTTCCTCAAGGACAACCCCGACCTCGCCGACGAGATCGAGCGGAAGATCAAGGAGAAGCTCGGCGTCGGAGTGAAGCCCGAGGTGACCGCGGAGACCACACCGGAGGCGGCGGGCGAAGGGGCAGCCGCGACCGCGGAGACCGGGCCGGCCACGAAGACCGTTCCCGCTCCCGCGGCGACCAAGGCGCCCCGGGGAGCCAAGGCCGCGGCGGCCAAGAGCTAGCCCGTGACCCGGCGAACGGACTGGCATGAGACACCGCCCGCTGCTCCCGCCGTACCGGCGTCCGAGCAGATGCCGGGGGGAGGAGTTCCCGACCCCTCTCCCCGGCGAAGGCGGGGCAAGGACAGTGAGCCGCAGGATCCGGTGGAGCGGGCGAGGGCGATCTGCCTCCGTCTTCTCACCGGGACCCCGCGCACCCGCAAGCAACTCGCCGACGCGCTGCGGAAGCGGGAGGTCCCGGATGAGGCCGCGGAGGAGGTGCTGTCCCGGTTCGAGGAGGTCGGACTGATCAACGACGGCGCTTTCGCCGAAGCCTGGGTGGAGTCACGGCACCACAGCAAGGGGCTGGCCCGTCGCGCTCTGGTGCAGGAACTCAGGACCAAGGGAGTCGGCGCCGAGTTGATCGACGAGGCGACGGGGCAACTGGACCCGGAGCAGGAGGAGGCGACCGCCCGGGAGTTGGTCGACCGCAAGCTCCGTAGCACTCGCGGCCTCGACCGGGACAAACGGCTACGCCGCCTCGCCGGGATGCTCGCACGCAAGGGCTACCCCCAGGGCATGGCGCTCAAGGTGGTCAGGCAGGCGCTGGAGGAGGAGGGGGAAATCCTGGAGGAGGACTTCGACTAGCACCGGCGGCCGGAGACCGACCGACAGCACCGGCTGACAGTAACGACCGACAGTAACGACCGACGGTGAAGAACGCGGGACCGCGGGACGCCGAACAGGGCAACGGGAGACGCCGGGGCAGGCGAGGGAAGGCGCCAAGAACAGGACGGCCAAGAACAGGACGTCCGAAGTCGCCGGGCCAGACGAGGACAGACGCCAAGAACAGGACGCCGGAAGCCGCCGGAACCAGGCGAGGTAACCGAACGCGGGGCCCAGGGGACAGGCCGCGAGTGAAGCCGGACAGCGGCTCGCGGTGCGGTGGCGGAAAGCAGCCGCGGACAGAAGCGGTGCGGTGGCGGGAAGCTGCCGCGGACAGAACCGGAAAGCTGCTGCGGACAGAACCGGAAAGCAGCCGCACGGCGGAGGCGGCGCACAGAAGCGGGAAACGGCCGAAACGGCCGCACGACGGAGGTCACCGAGGACCCCGTATTCTTATCCGCTGCCTCCCTGTTGACGAAAGCGCGGCGGCCCCGGGCAGTCGGCCCGGCCTTGGCCGCTCTGCTCGCAGCGCCGGCCCCGGCTGCCTCACCTCCCCTCGCCGCCCGCTTCCTCAGGGCCTGGACCCCGGTGGCTGCCTGCCCGCCTGGTCAGCGCCGGGGACTCGTCACTCGGCTGCTGTCGACGCGTCGTCGGTATCGGTACGGGGCACCCCGTGCTCTGTGACAGGGAGTCCGGCCGCTCGCCACGCCTGGAAGCCGCCTACGAGATCGGTGGCCTCGCGCAGGCCCAGGCGCTGAAGGGACTCCGCCGCGAGGCTGGACGCGTAGCCCTCGTTGCAGATGACCACGACCCGCAGTTCATGCCCGGTGGCCTGGGGCGCCCGGTGGCTGCCCTGTGGGTCGAGGCGCCACTCCAGTTCGTTGCGTTCGACCACGAGGGCGCCCGGTATCAGCCCGTCCCGGTCCCGCAGCGCGGCGTACCGGATGTCCACGAGGAGCGCGCCCTCACCCGCGGCGGCGTACGCCTGCTCCGGAGTGACCCGGTCCAGGCCGGCGCGTACGCGGTCCAGGAGTTCGTCGATGCCGGTCGGTGCGGCGGGGGAGTCCGTGCTCACTGCCAGTCCTCGGGGCGCTCGACCTGCTCCAGCCGCAGCACGGCGCCGCTGCGGCTGTAGCGGCGCATGAGGGGGAGCGGCGGGTAGTAGGCGTGGACGGAAACCGCGTGCTCCGTGGCGGACTCGTTGATCACTTGGTGGACGTGGTGGGGCCCGAAGGCCCGGCCCTGACCGTCGGTCAGGTCGCGTCGCCGGTCGACGTCGCCGTTCAGCTCCAGGGTCCGCCATCCCTCGGTGGGCAGCCGGACGGCGAGGGAGTCCTCTCGCAGCGTGCCCGCGGCCGTCGCGAAGGCGCCCTGCGAGCCTCCGTGGTCGTGCCAGCCGGTGCCGGCTCCGGGCGGCCAGCCGATGAGCCACGCCTCGCTTCCGCCGGGCCCCTCCAGACGTACCCAGGTCCGGCCCTCGGGATCGCGGGGCAGGGAGGCGATCAGCGCGGTGTCCGCCGCGCTGGTACGGACGAAGTCGAGCAGCTCTGCGGCTGTCGGAGGCCGCTGGGAGGTGGCGGAGGGGGAGGCCGGGGCGTCGGCGGGCGTGGAGGGCAGGGAGACAGACATGGAACCGTCCTGAACGTCGCTGAGTCGCGCGGGGAGCCACGACAGGCCCACACACACGCGGGGAAACCGGCGGACGAGCGCCGGAGGGGAGAGGGGTCAGCGAGAACGGCGACACACGCAGCCCGCGTAGCGGAGCAGGTCCATATGGACCCGTCGCCACAGGCGCACATCGGTGTCGGTCATGATCCGGAGTACACCACGCGAGCCCGGAGGCGTCAACAGGTGCTCCGTCAACGGACGGCGGGAGGGGAGCGTGACGTCCGGTGAGCACCTGACGGCGCCGCCGGGGCGTGCGCGCACTCACGTGCTCGGCCCGGTCGTCGGCGGTGGCGCGGCCGGCCGGCGGCGGGCAGGCGGGGGCGGGGAGAGAGGCGGGGGCGCACCTCGACGACCTCCTTACCGGCCCGGCCGGCTCGTGAAGACCCGTGAGGAGAAGCCGAGCCCCCGACCGCCGACTAGCCGTCGCCCCCCGGGCCCGAGCCCCCTCCGGGTGGGGTGGCGGTTCGTCCGGCGGTGCCGGTCGTGGCGTGCTCCACGGGGGGCAGCGCCCGCCTCGGGGGGCCGGACGCCTGCTGCGGGGTGCGAGCGGTACCCGCGGCCGGTGCCGGCGTGCCCGGGACGGTGGGGCGCGGGGGGCGGGGCGGTGTCCCGGGGGCCTTGCCGCGCGCCGCGTCGGCCGCACCGTACAACTCGGCGGGGCGTACCCCTCCGAGGGCTGTCACGAGGTGGCCGTCGGGACGGATCAGCAGGACGGTGTGGGCGGGCGCGCCGGGATAGCTCTCGGCCACGAGGAGTTCGGCGGGGCAGGGCAGAGCTCTCACCGCTGCCGCCAGACGGGGCATCACGCCCGCGGTCATCCAGTGCCGCCGCTCCCACACGCCGGTGCCCGGGGCGACGAGCACGACGAGGAAGGCGGTGCGGCCGAGACGCTCGTGCAGGTGGACGGACGCCCCGTCCTCGGCTGTGACCGGAACGTCCGCCACCAGTCGTCCCGGAGGGGTGCCGATGTCGATCGCTCCGTCGTCGGCCTGCGGGGAGAGGGGCGACCGGTGGTAGGACGGCGCGGCGCCCAGCGGTCCCGTACCGAGGTGGGCGTCGCTCAGCAGGACGTCGTGGCCGCGTGAGGTGCCGGGAACGAGCGAGCGCAGGCCGCCGCCTCCGCGCAGTATCGGCAGCGACTGGTCGGCGGCGCGCAGCCGCCCGGTGACCGCCGCCCGCCGTTCCGCCTGGTAGCTGTCGAGCAGCGTCTCGGACGCACCGTGGTGCCAGGCCGTGGCGAGTTTCCAGGCCAGGTTGTCGGCGTCCCGCAGCCCCTCGTCGACCCCCTGGGTACCGAGGGCGCCGAGCAGGTGGGCGGCGTCGCCCGCGAGGAACGCCCGTCCCGCGCGCCAGCGGCGGGCCACCCTGTGATGCACCGTGTACACGCCCGTGTCGAGGAGTTCGTAGGGGGGCGTGGCGCCCTCGCACCAGCCGGCCAGGGTGTCGCGTACCCGGGTCACCAGGGCGTCCGGGGTGACCAGTTCGGTCTGGGCGGGCACGAGCCAGTCCAGTCGCCAGACGTCGTGCGGAAGGGGGCGGGCGACGATCTCGGCGCCCGCACCGTGCCATGGCGGCGCCCGGTGCAGTACGGCCTCCCCGGGCCACGGCATTTCGGTGCGCAGAGCGGCGACGGCGTGCCGCTCCACGCCGGAACGCCCGGGGAAGCGGAGGTCGAGGAGTTTGCGCACGGTGGACCGCGGGCCGTCGCAGCCCACCAGATAGCTGCCGCGCCACCAGATCGTGCGTCCTTGAGTGTGCGCCCTGATCCCGGTGTCGTCCTGCTCCAGTTCGTCCAGCCGGCTGTTCGGGACGATCTTGACGAGGCGCTCCTGTGACAGTGCGCGCCTCAGCGCCTCGTCCAGACCGTGCTGCGGCAGGTGCAACGGGGCCGCCGGTGCCCCCGCCGCAGCCAGCGGAACCCCACGTTCCGCCTCGTCGCCGTACGGTGTGTCGCCCAGGTCCGGAGAAGCGTCGGAGCCGAGAGGCCCGGAGGGCGCGAACACAGTGTGGCGCTGGGTCTGCTTACGTCGCAGATGACGCCACCCGCGCAGACGGACGCCGGGGGGGTCCTGCCCCGTGGGGCCGCTCACGTCGCGGGTCGCGCCGGCCTCGACGGGGTCGCGGAAGGCGTGGGCGTCGTCCTCCTCCGGCCGTGACGGGGCGCGGGAGAGGGACGTACCGGTCAGACGTTCCACCAGCGCGGCCGTGTCGGACCGCAGGACGACGGTGCGGGCCAGACGCTGTGCCTCGGGGCCCGGTCCCTCGTCGAGGACCAGGCAGGGCACCCCGTGCCGGGCCAGTGCCAGTGCCAGAGTGAGCCCCACCGGGCCGGCACCGACGACGATCACCGGGTCCACGGCACAGCTCCCCTCGTGCCGACGGTCCGGCCGGACTCGGCAGAGCGTGCGAAACATACCCGGTACGTGATCACAGAACGTATGCAACCCACTGCTGGTGCCCGCGTCAAGCGACACCGGGCCTCACGTGCGGTTCCTGGTCCAGTGGTGGGCCGGGGAGGCCGGCGCGGGACGTAGACCCGGGGGGAGACGGAAGCACGGGAGGCGCCGCCCACGCGCGAGGACGCTCCCGCGCGCGGCACGTGCTCCCGCGCACACCCCCGCCGGGACCGTACCTCCCCCTTGGAGCTTCCGGCCCGGCGGCGAGCGGCCCACTGCTCCCGCGCACGCTGCCCCGGTGCCCCGCCCCACGCCGCGGCCCCGGTGCCCCGTGCGGGTAAGCACGGGGCACCGGGGCCACGGGTCGAGCGGTCAACAGGAGTGCAGCGCCTAAGCGGCGGGAGCGCCCGCGACGCCTCCGGCGTTCACGTCTTCGAGGTTCACGGTCGCGCCGGTCGACTTCTTGCCCCGGCGCAGGCGGCGTTCGAGCCACGAGGCGAAGCTCGTCAGCGAGAAGTTGACCGCGACGAACAGGAGCGCGACCACCGTGAAGCTCGCGATGGTGTTGGCCCCGTACGCCGCGCTGAGCGGGCGGACGGAGGCGAGGAGTTCGGAGAAGTTCAGCAGGGCGCCGCCGAGCGCGGTGTCCTTCACGATGACGACGAGCTGGCTGACGATCGCCGGGAGCATCGCGGTGACGGACTGCGGCAGCAGGATCGACCGCATCGTCTGCCCCTTGCGCAGACCGATGGCCTGCGCGGCCTCGGTCTGGCCCTTGGGCAGCGAGAGGATGCCGGCCCGTACCACCTCGGCGAGGACCGAGGCGTTGTAGAGCACGAGTCCCGTGATCACGGCGTACAGCGGCCGGTCGTCCGTGGAGATCGCCGTGGACTTCGAGTACAGCTCGTTCGCGATGAGCATCAGGATCAGCACGGGAATCGAGCGGAAGAACTCCACGACGACCGCGGACGGGACGCGCACCCAACGGTGGTCCGAGAGCCTCGCGATGCCGAACACCGCGCCGAGCGGCAGCGCGATCACCATGGAGATGGCCGCCGCGATCAGCGTGTTCTGCAGACCCGGCAGAAGATACGTCGTCCAGGACTGGGAGTCCGTGACGAACGGCTTCCACTTGACCCAGTCGAGCTGGCTCTTCTCGTTCAGCTTGCTGATCACCCACCACACGGCCGCCGCGAGCACCACGAGGAAGGCGACGGAGTAGAGGATGTTGCGCCGCTTGGCCCGGGGGCCCGGGGCGTCGTAGAGGACCGAGGTCATCGCTTCACCGCCACCTTCTTGCCGACCCAGCCGAGGATGAGGCCCATGGGGAGCGTCAGGCACACGAAGCCGAACGCGAACACGAGCCCGATCAGGAAGGTCTCAGCCTCGTTCTCGATCATCGTCTTCATCAGAGCGGCGGCCTCCGCGACACCGATGGCGGCCGCGACGGTCGTGTTCTTGGTGAGGGCGATGAGGACGTTCGCCAGCGGGCCGACCACGGCGCGGAAGGCCTGCGGGAGAACGATGAGGGTGAGTACCTGGCCGAAGTTCAGGCCGAGAGCGCGAGCCGCCTCCGCCTGCCCCATCGGCACGGTGTTGATCCCGGAGCGGACCGCCTCGCACACGAACGAGGCCGTGTACAGGGTCAGCCCGAGGACCGAGAGACGGAAGTTGGTGGTCACGATCTGGTCCGAGCCCAGAGCGAAACCCAGCGTCTGGTAGAGGCCCAGCGAGGTGAAGATGATGATGACGGTGAGCGGGATGTTGCGCACCACGTTGACGTACGCGGTACCGAAACCGCGCAGCAGGGGCACCGGACCGACGCGCATGCCGGCCAGCACGGTCCCCCATATCAGGGAGCCCACGGCGGAGAGTGCGGCGAGTTTCACCGTCACCCAGAACGCCGCGAGCAGGTCGTAACCTTCAAGAAAGTCGAACACGATCTCCCGTGCTTCCGCGTGTGGGGAGGGTGCGGCACGCCGCCGCGGGGGGCGGCGTGCCGGTCAGACCCTGCCTTGCCTCTGGTGCCGTCCCCCCGCCTGTGCGGAGCGCGGCGCGAACCTGCCCGAGTGCGCCGTGAGCGACTACTTGACGACGTCGCCGATCTTGGGGGCCTTCTCGTTCTTGTAGTTGGCCGGGCCGAAGTTGTCCTTCACGGCCTTGTCCCAGGAACCGTCGTCGACCATCTTCTTGAGGGCGTCGTTGATCTTCGCCTTCAGGTCGCTGCCCTTCTTGACGCCGATGCCGTAGTTCTCGTTGGTCATCTTGAAGCCGGCCAGCTTGAACTTGCCCTGGAAGTCCTTCTGCGCGGCGTAGCCGGCGAGGATGGAGTCATCCGTGGTCAGCGCGTCGACGGCCTTGTTCTCCAGGCCGGTGAGGCACTCCGAGTAGCCGCCGTACTCCAGCAGCTGCGCCTTGGGGGCGAGCTTGTCGTGGATGTTCTGCGCCGAGGTCGAACCCGTCACCGAACACAGCTTCTTGCTGTTGAGGTCCTTCGGGTCCTTGATCCCGGACTCGTCCGCGCGGACCAGGATGTCCTGGTGGGCGAGCAGGTACGGGCCCGCGAAGTCGACCTTCTGCTCACGCTCGTCGGTGATGGAGTACGAGGCGGCGATGAACTGGACGTCGCCACGCGCCAGCATCGTCTCGCGGTCGGCGCTCTTCGCTTCCTTCCACTGGATCTGGCCGGGCTCGTAACCGAGGGCCTTGGCGACGTAGGTGGCGACGTCGACGTCGAAACCGGCGTACTTGCCGCTCGGCAGCTTCTGGCCCAGACCCGGCTGATCGATCTTGATGCCGATGGCGATCTTCTTGCCGCCCCCGCTGCCGGAGCCGCCCTTGTCATTGCTGTCGTCGTCCGAGCCACAGGCGGTGGCGGCCAGCGAGAGTGCCAGTACGGCGGCGGCGGCCGCGGAGACCTTGCGGAGCTTCATGATGAACGTCCTTCGGGATCAGGAGAGAACGGTGACGGAAAAGGGCGGGACGGCGCGGGTGCCGGGACTAGTGAGGACCGGAGCCCTCAGTGGTGCAGGATCTTCGACAGGAAGTCCTTGGCCCGGTCGCTGCGCGGGTTGCTGAAGAACTTGTCCGGCACGGCCTCTTCGACGATCCGGCCGTCCGCCATGAAGACGACCCGGTTGGCCGCCGAGCGGGCGAAGCCCATCTCGTGCGTCACGACGATCATGGTCATGCCGTCGCGGGCGAGCTGCTGCATGACTTCCAGCACCTCGTTGATCATCTCGGGGTCCAGCGCGGAGGTCGGCTCGTCGAAGAGCATGACCTTCGGGTCCATCGCGAGGGCGCGGGCGATCGCCACGCGCTGTTGCTGTCCGCCGGACAACTGCGCCGGGTACTTGTCGGCCTGCGAACCGACCCCGACGCGGTCCAGCAGGGAGCGCGCCTTCTCCTCGGCCGCCTGCTTGTCCGCCTTGCGGACCTTGATCTGGCCGAGCATCACGTTCTGCAGCACCGTCTTGTGCGCGAAGAGATTGAACGACTGGAAGACCATGCCGACGTCGGCGCGCAGCCGGGCCAGTTCCTTGCCCTCCTGGGGCAGCGGCTTCCCGTCGATCGTGATGTCGCCGGAATCGATCGTCTCCAGGCGGTTGATGGTGCGGCAGAGCGTCGACTTGCCCGACCCGGAGGGGCCGATCACCACGACCACCTCGCCGCGGGTGATGGTCAGGTCGATGTCCTGAAGCACATGCAGCGCGCCGAAGTGCTTGTTGACGTTCTTCAGCACGACCAGATCCTCGGCCGCGGATACGGCGTCCTTGGACACCGACACATCGGTCATCTGCTTGTTGCTCCGTCCTCCTCGGTTGTGGAGGACAGTAGTGACGCGTTGCGATCAACGTCATTACATCTGAGCGGAAATTGAGCATAACGATCCGGCCTCAACCGGACACACCGCGTGAACGGGACGTCCGGACCGCGTACCGGGTGGGTAACGGAACCTGGACGTGACACGAACGGCCTTGACTGTCGCCCGGCCATCGGCGTTCATGCGAGGGCGGCTTCTCGCGCTGTTCCCGCGCGAGGTCCGCTGCCTCCCCTCAGGGCGGCACTCGACAGGCGGCCGTACGGGGCCGACGGGCCCGCGTCATGAAGCGCGGGCGCACATGACCGGTAAGCGAAGGAGGTGGCGGGGATGCGGCTGTTGCTCGTGGAGGACGATCAGCACGTGGCCGCGGCGCTCTCCGCCGTGCTCGGCCGGCACGGCCTGCGGGTCGTGCACGCGCGCAGCGGCGAGGAGGCCCTGCGGGCCCTGCTCCCCGACCATGTGGAGGCCGAGCCCTTCGCCGTCGTCCTCCTCGACCTGGGACTGCCCGACCAGGACGGCTACGAGGTGTGCGGGAAGATACGCAAGCGTTCCTCCGTCCCCGTCATCATGGTGACGGCGCGGGCCGACGTACGCTCGCGCATCCACGGGCTCAACCTCGGCGCGGACGACTACGTCGTGAAGCCCTACGACACCGGGGAACTCCTCGCCCGCATCCACGCCGTCGCCCGCCGCACCCCGCCCGCCGAACCCACCGCCGACGAGTCCCGCACCGCGCTCGGCCCCGTCTCCATCGCCCCGGCGACCCGCGAGGTCTGCGTGGAGGGGCGGCCCGTGCCGCTGACCCGCAAGGAGTTCGACCTGCTCGCGCTGCTCGCCCAGCGGCCCGGAGTGGTCTACCGCCGCGAGCAGATCATCAGCGAGGTCTGGCGCACCAGCTGGGAGGGGACCGGGCGGACCCTGGAGGTCCATGTGGCCTCGCTGCGCGCCAAGCTCGGACTGCCCGCACTCATCGAGACGGTCCGCGGCGTCGGCTACAAACTCGTCGTCCCGACCGCCTAGCGAGGACGGGTGCGCAGCCGGCTTCTTCCTCTTCTCATCATCCTGCTCGCCGGGGTGCTGCTCGCCCTCGGCTTCCCGCTCGCCGTCAGCGAGGCGGCGGCCGAGCAGCAGAAGGTCATCGTCGACCGCATCGACGACTCCGCGCGCTTCGCCTCCCTCGCCCAGTTCATCACCGAGGACGACGGGCGGCCCGGGGCCGACGACGGTGGCGAGCGCCTGAGCACCCTCCAGGCCGAACTGCGCCGCTACCACAGCCTCTACGGCATCCGGGCCGGTGTCTTCAGCCCCCTCGGAAGCTCCATGGCGGCCGCCCCCGGAGGCTGGCGGCTGCCCCCGGACCCCCGGGCCGCCGACGAGGCGCGTCCCGGGGGGAGGACGGGCTTCGCGGGGACGGCGAGCCCGGCGCGGGCGACCAGCCCGCGAACACGGGCCTCCATCGCCGCCTCCACCGCCTCCGCCACGGTCACGACCGGACCGACCGTGCTTGGGGCCTCTGGCCCGGAGGGGGCCGGAGCCTTTGGCCGCGAGGGCGCCCCCGCCCCCGTGGAGGTGGCGGGAGAGGAGGCGCGCGCCGCCTACGGTGAGGCGCTCAACGGGCGGCGCAGCCCCGACCCCCGGCAGATCTGGCCCTGGGAGCGGCGCCGCCTCGTCGTCGCCTCCCCGGTCATCCGCGACGGCGACGTCATCGCCGTGGTCGTCACCGACTCCCCCACGGGGCAGCTGCGCTCCGTGATCCTGCACCGCTGGCTCCTCGTGGCGGCCGGTGAGGGAGCGGCGATGCTCCTCGCCGTGGGCGCGGCCCTGCGGCTGACCGGCTGGGTGCTGCGCCCCGTCCGGGTCCTGGACGCGACGACCCACGACATCGCCACCGGCCGGCTCAAGTCCCGGGTGGCGGCGGCCGGCGGGCCCCCCGAACTGCGGCGTCTGGCCGACTCCTTCAACGAGATGGCCGACAACGTGGAGGACGTGCTGGAACAGCAGCGCGCCTTCGTCGCCGACGCCTCGCACCAGCTGCGCAACCCGCTGTCCGCGCTGCTCCTGCGCATCGAACTGCTGGCGCTCGAACTCCCCGAGGACAACGAGGAGATCGCCGCCGTCCGTACCGAGGGCAAACGTCTCGCCCGCGTGCTCGACGACCTCCTCGGCCTCGCGCTCGCCGAGCACACCGAAGCGGACCTGGCCCTGACCGACATCGGGGCCCTCGCCGAGGAACGCGTCGCCTCCTGGCGGCCGACCGCGGACGAGCAGGGGGTGCGTCTGAGCGGTGACTGCCCCGCGGTCACCGGGTGGGCCGATCCCGTGGCCCTCTCCAGCGCCCTGGACGCCGTGATCGACAACGCGCTGAAGTTCACGCCCCGGGGAGCGGGCGTCACCGTCCGCGTCGCCCGTCAGGGCGAACACGTCACGGTCACCGTGGCCGACGAGGGGCCGGGGCTGACCGAGGAGGAGCTGTCCCGCATCGGCGACCGCTTCTGGCGCAGCGGCCGGCACCAGAACGTACGGGGCTCCGGGCTCGGCCTGTCCATCAGCCGCGCGCTGCTCACCGCGGGCGGCGGCAGCATCGGCTACCGGCACCACAGCCCCCGGGGCCTGTGCGTGGACCTCACCGTGCCGCGTCAGTCACCACCCGCCGCCCCCGGCCCCCGCTGAGCCCGCGCACGCGGACCACGACGCCACCACGCGCGGTGAACGGCGCGCCCCGCTCCACGCCGCACCGGCCTACGGTTTGACCGACCGGTAGTACTCCCGCGCCCCCTTGTGCAGTTCCAGCGGATCGGTGTAGATCGCCGTCCGCAGGTCCACACGCTGGGCGGCGTGCACCTTGCGCCCTATCCCGTCCCTGCTGGCTATCACGGTCCTCGTCAGCCCCTCGGTCAGCCCGGTGTCCACCGTGTCCCGGGTCACCAGCAGGTTCGCCACCGCGAGGGTCGTCACCGGGAGAGCCGGCCCGGCGGCCGGATACGCGGCGACCGGCATCACCGCCGTGCGGTAGTAGTGGCCCACCCCGCCCGCGCGATGGAGCTTGTCGACGAGGTCGCCCAGGGGCACCAGCCGTATGCCGAACCGCTGGGAGAGGCCCTTCACGGAGGACGTCGGTACGCCGCCCGACCAGAAGAACGCGTCTATCTCGCCGCTCTCCAGCATCTTGTCCATCGTGTCGATGCCGATCGAGACCGGAACGATGTCCCGCTGCGGGTCCAGGCCCGCCGTCGTCAGCAGCCGGTTCGCTATGAGCCGCACGCCCGAGCCGACCTGCCCCACCGCGACCCGCTGACCGCGCAGGTCCGCCACTTTGCGTACCTTCGAGTCCCGTGCCACCACGAGCTGCAGGTAGTCGTCGTACAGGCGGGCGCAGCCGCGCAGCCGTGCCGCCCCCGGGCCGCCCTCCTCCTTGTACTTCTCGACGGCGTCGGCCGCCGCGATGGTGAAGTCGGCCTTGCCCGTGGCCACCCGCCGTACGTTCTCCTGGGAGCCCTGACTGCTGAGCAGTTCGACCCGCACATGCGGCAGGTCCTCGTCCGCGGCGGCCTTCAGCAGGTGGCCGTACCGCTGGTAGACGCCCTTCTTGACGCCCGTACTGAAGACGACCGTGCCGTGCGGGGAGTCCTCGCCCAGCGGGAGCAGCCACCACAGCAGCAGCGCCAGGACGACGGCCAGGGCCGCCGGGACCTGGAGCGCGCGACGCCGGCCGAACCGGGCGAGAGTCTCTGACATGCAGCAGATCCTGCCAGCGCGCGCACGGTCGGCACCAGAGCGGACGGGCTTCGGCCGGGGTCCGGCGTGCGCCGGCGGGCGACGGTCCCGGGCCGCGGGGGCGGGAGGGGACGGGGAAGGCCGGTACGGGGCGCGAAACCGTAGACTGTCTCGTCAGCCGCTCTGCCAGGTTGTGCCGGGCGCACGCCGTCACCGTCTCGTCTGGAACGTAGTTGATCATGACCGAGCTTCCCCGCACGTACGCCGTCAAGACCTACGGCTGCCAGATGAACGTCCACGACTCCGAACGGCTCTCCGGCCTGCTGGAGGACGCCGGCTACGTACGTGCGCCCGAGAGTGCCGAGGACGGGGACGCCGACGTCGTCGTCTTCAACACCTGCGCCGTCCGCGAGAACGCGGACAACCGGCTGTACGGCAACCTCGGCCGGCTCGCCCCGATGAAGACGAAGCGTCCCGGCATGCAGATCGCCGTCGGCGGCTGCCTCGCCCAGAAGGACCGCGAGACGATCGTGAACCGCGCCCCGTGGGTCGACGTCGTGTTCGGGACGCACAACATCGGCAAGCTCCCCGTCCTCCTGGAGCGCGCCCGCGTCCAGGAGGAGGCGCAGGTCGAGATCGCCGAATCGCTGGAGGCGTTCCCCTCCACCCTGCCGACCCGCCGCGAGTCGGCGTACGCCGCGTGGGTCTCGGTCTCCGTCGGCTGCAACAACACCTGCACCTTCTGCATCGTGCCCGCCCTGCGCGGCAAGGAGAAGGACCGGCGGCCGGGCGACGTCCTCGCCGAGGTCGAGGCGCTCGTCGGCGAAGGCGTCAGCGAGATCACCCTGCTCGGCCAGAACGTCAACGCCTACGGCAGCGACATGGGGGACCGCGAGGCGTTCAGCAAACTGCTGCGCGCCTGCGGCCCCGTCGAGGGCCTGGAGCGGGTGCGGTTCACCTCCCCGCACCCGCGCGACTTCACCGACGACGTGATCGCCGCGATGGCCGAGACCCCCAACGTCATGCCCCAGCTCCACATGCCGCTCCAGTCCGGCTCCGACAAGGTGCTCAGGGCGATGCGCCGCTCCTACCGGCAGGACCGCTACCTCGGGATCATCGAGAAGGTCCGCGCCGCGATCCCGGACGCCGCGATCACCACCGACATCATCGTGGGCTTCCCCGGGGAGACCGAGGAGGACTTCGAGCAGACCATGCACGTCGTACGGCAGGCGCGCTTCGCCCAGGCGTTCACCTTCCAGTACTCCAAGCGGCCCGGCACCCCCGCCGCGGACATGGAGGACCAGATCCCGAAGGAGGTCGTCCAGGCGCGCTACGAGCGGCTCGTGGCCCTCCAGGAGGAGATCTCCTGGGAGGAGAACAAGAAGCAGGTGGGCCGCACCCTCGACGTCATGGTCGCCGAGGGAGAGGGGCGGAAGGACGGCGCCACGCACCGGCTCTCCGGCCGGGCCCCCGACAACCGGCTCGTCCACTTCACGAAGCCCGACGAGCCGGTACGCCCCGGCGACGTCGTGACCGTGGACATCACCTACGCCGCGCCCCACCACCTGCTCGCCGAGGGGACGCCGCGCGGCGTGCGGCGTACCCGGGCCGGCGACGCGTGGGACAAGCGCAACGCACCGGAGGCGAAGAAGCCCGCGGGCGTGCTCCTGGGACTGCCCGGCGTGGGCGCCCCCGCCCCGCTGCCGGTCGCCCAGGGCTGCGGCTGCGACTGACCGGGGAGAGCCGGGCCGCGCCCCACGGGGCGCCGGGCGGTGAGCCGCCGCCCGTTCCCGGCCCGTGTGCCCGCGGCTGCGCGTTACGCTGCGGATCATGCTTGCCGCCGCCGTCGTGTGCCCGTGCCCGCCCCTGCTCGTCCCCGAGGTCGCGGCGGGCGCCGCCCCCGAACTGGACACCCTCCGCGCGGCCTGCGCCGACGCCCTGGGCATCCTCGCCGCGGCACGCCCCACCAGGCTGCTGGTGATCGGCGCCTCGGCCGACACGGTCTCCGCCGGGACCGCGCGGCATCCCGAGGGAGCCGCGGGCACCTTCCGGGGCTACGGGGTACCGCTCGACGTACGGCTGGGCCGCGGCGGAGAGCGCTCCGGGCCGCACGCCGCGCTTCCCCCGTCGCTCACCGTCGCGGCCGCGCTCCTGACGAGCGCCGACTGGACCACCTGCCCCGTCGACGGTCTCAGTGTCGGACCGGCGCGATCGTCGGCCGACTGCCTCGAAACGGGGCGTGAGGCCGTGGCCGGCCCCGGGCGGACGGTGCTGCTCGTGATGGGGGACGGCAGCGCCTCGCGCACCGTGAAAGCCCCCGGCTACCTGGACGAACGGGCCGAGCCCTTCGACGCCGAGGCGGGCCGCGCCCTGCGCACCGCCGACACGGAGGCGCTCGCCGCGCTCGACGCGGACCTCGCACGGGAACTGCGGGCCACCGGCCGCGCACCGTGGCAGGTGCTCTCCGGCGCGGCGTCGGGAGCCGGACTGCGCGGCGAGTCGCTGTACGAGGAGGCGCCCTACGGCGTCGGCTACTTCGTCGCGGCCTGGTCCTGACCACGACCCGCTCGCCCCGCCCTCCACGGAGACCGGGCACGGGAGACCGGGCACGCCCACGAGGCGGACGTACGGATGGCCCGGTACGCCTTCTCGCGTACCGGGCCACCCGCACGTCGAGCCGCGCCCGCGGTCAGCGGTCGCGGTGACCGTCAGCCGGCGGGCGGCGGCGAGGGCGGCGTCGTGCCGCCACCCCCGCCCTTGTTCTTGTCGGCCGCCATCCTGCCGACCGCGTCCTTGGCCTTCTCGGTACCCGACTGAATGCGGTCCGAGTACTTGCCCTTGGTGCGCTCGTCCACCGTCCTGGCCGCCTTGTCCAGACCCTGCCCGACCTTGTCCCCGTGCTGCTGGGCGAGATCCGCGACCTTGTCCTTGGCGGGGGAGAGCCGCGCTTTCATATTGTCCAGGAAGCCCATGGGGTCACCCTCCTCGCAAAAAAGGACGCGCGCGTCTGCTGACGCTGTCCTACTGCTGGCTTACTACGGAATGGCCGGCCGCGCCCCTCGGAGGGCACGCCGCACCCCCCCGCCTGCCCGCTGTCGCTACTTCGAGACGCTCTCCTCGGACGCGCTGTCCACGGCCCGGCCCGCCGACTGCTGCTGGGGGATCTCCACGGCCTCGGCGGCGTCCTTCTCCACGGCCTCGGCATCGGGGGCCGGGGGGCCTGCGACGTCCGCCTCACCGGTCCCGCCGGCCTGGGACACGGGGCCCTCGTCAGCGGTCGTCTTCGCGTCGTCCGCCGCCGAGGAGGACGGCGTGCCGGTGGCCGCCTCGTCCGTGGCGGCCTCGGCCCGCGCCGTCGGAGCGGTCGCGGGAGCCTCGGCGGTGGACGCCTCCTCCGTGGTCTTCGGCTTCCTGCGGAACAGCGAAAAAACGCCCATAACTACTCCAAGAGCTGGCTCATGAGGATGAAACCCCGCCCGTTCCGGTGTGTCCGGTGGTGCGCCGGGGTCTGGGGAACCCGAAGCCGACGGCCGGGACCTCGCAACTGGAAACGAGGTCACCGCCGCTTCGTCACGTAACTCGTTCGAGCAGTGCTCCACGGTTTGGGAGACTTGGAAGGTGAGCACCGCACCCCCCACCCACCGGGTCATCGCCGTCGTCGGTCCCACCGCGGCCGGCAAGTCCGATCTCGGCGTCTTCCTCGCCCAGCGCCTGGGCGGGGAGGTCGTCAACGCGGATTCCATGCAGCTGTACCGGGGGATGGACATCGGTACCGCCAAGTTGACGCAGGCGGAGCGTGGCGGCGTCCCGCACCATCTGCTGGACATCTGGGACGTGACCCGGACGGCGAGCGTCGCCGAGTACCAGGCCCTCGCCCGCGCCGAGATCGACCGGCTGCTCGACCAGGGACGCGTCCCGGTCCTCGTGGGCGGCTCCGGACTGTACGTACGCGGCGTGGTGGACCAGATGGAGTTCCCCGGCACCGACCCCGTCGTCCGGGCCCGTCTGGAGGGTGAACTGGCGGAGCTCGGCCCGGGGGCGCTGCACGCGCGGCTGGCCGTCGCCGATCCCGAGGCGGCCCGCGCGATCCTGCCGAGCAACGGGCGCCGCATCGTCCGCGCCCTTGAGGTCATCGAGATCACCGGCAAGCCCTTCACCGCGAACCTCCCGGGTCACCGGTCCCACTACGCGACGATCCAGATCGGCGTGGACGTGGCGCGCCCCGAACTCGACGCGCGCATCGCCGACCGCGTCGACCGGATGTGGGCCCAGGGCCTCGTGGACGAGGTGCGGACCCTGGAGGCGCAGGGGTTGCGTGAAGGCCGTACGGCCTCGCGCGCGCTCGGCTACCAGCAGGTGCTCACCGCACTCGCCGGCGAGTGCGGTGAGCAGGAGGCGCGCGCGGAGACGGTGCGGGCCACCAAACGCTTCGCCCGACGTCAGGACACGTGGTTCCGTCGCGACCCCAGGATCACCTGGCTGCCCGGCGGAATCGCCGAACGGGGGGAACTTCCCGGGCGGGCGCTCGCGTTGGTCGAACGGGCGGTCACAGCCTGATCACGTCCTGGCATCGGGACGCTCAGGCCGCCGTACGGGCCCTCCGCCCCGTGCCATCATCGACCATCGATCGACCTGGCGTAGTCCGACTGGGAGGGCACAGTGGCGATGGAGGCCGGCCCTCGTGACACCGGACACGGAGAGCGGGAGCAGCTCGTCCAGGACGGCCCCGAGGACTCCGACGGTACCGTCCCCGACGGGGCGGGCGTCGAGGACCTGGCCGCCCTCCAGGCCGGCCACGAAGCCCCCGAGGTCGAGGTCGAGCTGCGTCCGCAACGCCGGATGCGGCTGTGGCAGATCGCCCCGATCGTCCTCCTCGCCGCCGTCGGCTCGCTCATGTTCGCCTTCCCCCTCGCCTTCGAGATCGGCGACGGCGGGGCCGTGGTCGCGATGCTCGGGCTGCTGCTCAGCTCCTCGGCGGCGGGCGGCGCCGTCATGGCGGCGCGCCGGGTGGGCTACCACTGGCCGGGGCTGTCCACGACGGGGGCGGAACGCGGGCCCCGCTGGCGGGTCCTCGCCGTCTACGCGCTGATCGTGCTCGGGGCCGTCGTCCTGGCCGTGTGGCGCGTCGCGCGGCTGCGCTGACCGGCCCGCGTCCCCGCACGGCGCGCTGTCCGCGCCTGCCCGTACGATCGAGGAATGACCACGCGGATCGCCTTCCTCAAGGGGCACGGGACCCAGAACGACTTCGTGATCGTCCCCGACCCGGACAACGACCTCGACCTGAGCCCCGCGGCCGTCGCCGCGCTGTGCGACCGGCGGGCCGGGATCGGCGCCGACGGAGTCCTGCACGTCGTGCGCTCCGCCGCCCACCCCGAGGCGCGCGCCCTCGCGGACGAGGCCGAGTGGTTCATGGACTACCGCAACGGCGACGGCTCGATCGCCGAGATGTGCGGGAACGGCGTCCGCGTCTTCGCCCGCTACCTCCAGCACGCCGGCCACGTCGGCGCCGGCGACCTCGCGATCGCCACCCGCGGCGGCGTCAAGACCGTCCACATCGCCAAGGACGACGAGACGAGCCCCGGCGGGGGAGCGGCCGGGCGCGGCGCCATCACGGTCGGGATGGGCCGGGCGCTGTTCCCCGAGGGGGACGTCAGCGTCCTGGTCGGTACCGGACACCGGCCGGCCACCCACGTCAACATGGGCAATCCGCAC
Source organism: Streptomyces sp. NPDC007088 (assembly GCF_042869355.1). Lineage (NCBI taxonomy): Bacteria > Bacillati > Actinomycetota > Actinomycetes > Kitasatosporales > Streptomycetaceae > Streptomyces > Streptomyces sp. NPDC007088. The sequence continues at coordinate 683,163 of NZ_JBIAFO010000001.1, read as the reverse complement.
GCCGTCACCTTCGTGGACGACCTCGCGCAGGCGGGGGATCTGCTGACCGCCCCGCAGGTGCACCCCGCCACGGCCTACCCCGACGGGGTCAACGTCGAGTTCGTCGTGGACCGGGGCCCCGGCCGTCTCGCGATGCGCGTCCACGAGCGGGGTGCCGGGGAGACGCGCTCCTGCGGCACCGGGGCCTGCGCCGTGGCCGTGGCCGCCGCCCGCAGGGACGGCGCGGACCCGGCGCTCACCGGCAGGCCGGCGACGTACGTGATCGACCTGCCCGGCGGCAGCCTCACCGTGACGGAGCATCCGGACGGGGAGATCGACATGACCGGCGAGGCCGTCATCGTCGCCGAGGGCGAACTGGACGCGGACTGGGCGGCCGCCCTGCCGGACTGACCGCCGGACCCCGTGGAGCGACACACCGCGCATCGCTCGAATGGGTGATCCGTTTCACGCTCGGCGAGAGCGGGCCGACGCGGCGTGGTGGGCTCGGTAGCATCAAGCACCGGCCCGGACGGGGAGCCCGCTCTCCCCCTCAGCGCTTCAGCGGCCTGGGGTGCCCCGTCGACCGGTCGACGCAGCCGGAGGTGCCATGAGTGCGGAGGCAATGAACCCTGTGACACCGGGGAGCCCCCCCCAAGTCCGGGCCGTGGCGGAGCCCCGGCCCGCCGCGCCCGCCCGCAAGCGCCCACGGCACCGCATCGACCTGCGACGCCTCGGCCGGGCCGCACTGCTCGGCTCGACGAGCCGCGACCGCCTCCCGGACGCCATCAGCCACGTCGTGGAGGCGCATCGCGCCCACCATCCCGAGGCGGACCTGGAGATCCTGCGCCGCGCCTACGTACTCGCCGAGTCCTCCCACCGGGGCCAGACGCGCAAGAGCGGCGAGCCCTTCATCACGCACCCCCTCGCGGTGACCCTGATCCTCGCCGAACTCGGCGCCGAGACCACCACGCTGACCGCCTCACTGCTGCACGACACCGTCGAGGACACCGACGTCACCCTCGATCAGGTACGGCGCGAGTTCGGCGAGGAGGTGAGCTACCTCGTCGACGGGGTGACGAAGCTGGAGAAGGTCGAGTACGGGGCGGCCGCGGAACCCGAGACCTTCCGCAAGATGCTCGTCGCCACCGGCAACGACGTCCGCGTCATGTCGATCAAACTCGCCGACCGGCTGCACAACGTCCGCACGCTCGGCGTCATGCGCCCCGAGAAGCAGGTACGCATCGCGAAGGTCACCCGCGACGTCCTCATCCCCCTCGCGGAACGCCTCGGCGTGCAGGCGCTCAAGACGGAGTTGGAGGACCGCGTCTTCGCCATCCTGCATCCCGAGCAGTACGCCGAGACCCGGCAGCTCATCATCGATCACTTCGCGGTCCCCGACCCGCTCGCCGCCGTGGCCGACCGGGTGCGCGAGGTGCTGCGCGAGTCCGGTATCGCCGCCGAGGTGCACATCAGGCCACGGCACTTCGTCTCCGTCCACCGGGTGCGCAGGAAACGCGGGCAGCTCCACGGCACCGACTTCGGGCGGCTGCTCGTCCTCGTCGCGGAGGACGCCGACTGCTACGGCGTCCTGGGGGAACTGCACACCTGCCTGACCCCGGTCGTCGCGGAGTTCAAGGACTTCATCGCGGTCCCCAAGTTCAACCTGTACCAGTCGCTGCACACCGCGCTCGCCACGGCCGACGGGGAGATCGCCGAAGTCCTCATCCGGACCCACCGGATGCACAAGGTCGCCGAGGCCGGCGTCGTCGCCCTGGGCAACCCGTACGCCCCCGCGGCTCCCACCGCGGCCGAGCCCGCCGGGGAGCGGTCCGAGGGCGAGCGCAGCGATCCGACCCGTCCGGGCTGGCTCTCGCGGTTCCTCGAATGGCAGCGGTCCGCCCCCGACTCCGACATCTTCTGGTCCACGCTGCGGGCCGACCTCGCGCAGGACCGGGAGATCACCGTCTTCCGGCCGGACGGCGGGGCCCTGGGCCTGCCGGGCGGAGCCACCTGCGTGGACGCCGCGTACGCGCAGTACGGGGAGGACGCCCACTCCTGTATGGGCGCGGCCGTCAACGGCCGCCTCGCCACCCTCGGCACCGTCCTGGAGGACGGCGACACGGTGCAGCTGCTCATGGGCCAGGACCCGGGGGCCGGGCCGTCGCCGGACTGGCTCGAACACGCCCGTACGCCCGCGGCGCGCATCGCCATCCGCCGCTGGCTCGCCGCCCACCCCGAGGACGGCAAGGACACCGGGTCCGGCGGTGACCGCGCCGACCCGGCCGCCACGCACCGTACCGGCGCGGCCGGCTCGCCCGCGCTCCCCGCCCCGGCCGCCCGCCCCGTCGCCGCGGTCACGGTCGACGAGGCGGGGGCGACGGTGCGGCTGGCCGGTTGCTGTCTCCCCGCGCCGCCCGACGAGATCACCGGCTTCGCCGTGCGGGGCGGCGCCGTCACAGTCCACCGCGCCGGCTGTTCGCGCGCGGACGGCATGGCCGCGACGGGGCGCCGCAGGGTCGGCGCGCGCTGGGGCGACTCGGGGGACCACCGGGTCACGCTGCACGCCGAGTCCTTCGGCCGCCCCCACCTGCTCGCCGACCTCACCGAGGCCATCGCCAGGCAGGGCGTCGCCGTCGTCGCCGCCACCGTCGAACCGCCCAGCGAGCACGGGGTGTGCCACACCTACACCCTGGAGCTCCCCGACCTCGCGAGGCTGCCCGCGCTCGTACGCGCGATGCGGTCGGTGCCCGGCGTCTACGACGTGACGGAGACCGGCCGGCACGCGAGCCCCGCCGCGCCCTGACACGGCGCGCGGGGAGCGTCCCCTCGGGCACGGTGACGCTTCTGTGCGGACGGCTCGCGAAACCCGGTCGACCAGACACGTTCGGGTGGACTGGCGGCGGTCCGCCACGTGGCCCGGTCACGCCCTGGTAACCGTGAGTCATGCAGCTCTCGCCCCGCTCCCAGACCGCCCCGTCGGCGCCTTCCGCGAACGCCGCCCCGGCCGCCCCGTCGCCCCGTGCCGCGAACGGCGCCTGCGCCCCGTCCACGGGTTCCGCGGCGGCCGGCCCGATCGCCGTCCCTCGGCGTACGCCCTCCCGCACCGTCCGGCGGCTGCGTGCTGGGGCGCTCGCCGCCGTGTGCCTGAGTCTCCTGGTCGGCGCCGCTCCGGCCCCCGAAGCACGGGGCATCGGGGACCGCCTCTTCCCGGGTCTCGGAAATCCCGGCTTCGACGTCACCGCCTACGACCTCGCGTTCACGTACTCCGGTGACAACCGGAAGCCGCTCGACGCCGTGACGACGATCGACGCGCGCGCCACCGCGGCGCTGGACCGGGTCAACCTCGACTTCGCCCACGGCACGGTCCGTTCCGTCACCGTCAACGGGGCGCCCGCGGGGCACGTCGCGGTGGGTCAGGACCTCGTCCTCACCCCGGACCGGCCCGTGGAGGAGGGGGAGCCGCTGCGGATCACCGTCCGGCACACGAGCGACCCGAGGACCCCGGCCGAGAGCCTGGGGGAGGGCGGCTGGGTGCGCACCGAGGACGGGCTGGCCATGGCCAACCAGGCCGACGCGGCCCACCGCGTCTTCCCGGGCAGCGACCACCCCTCGGACAAGGCCCGCTTCACCTTCCACGTGACGGTGCCCAAGGGCCTCACGGCCGTGGCCAACGGCCTGCCCACGGGGCGCACGCCCGCCGCGGACGGTGCCACGACTTGGTCGTACCGCACGGCGCATCCGATGGCGACGGAGCTCGCCCAGGTCTCCATCGGCCGCTCCGCCGTACTGCGCCGCGGTGGCCCGCACGGCGTGCCGGTACGCGACGTGATCCCCGAGGCGGACCGCACCGCCCTCGAACCGTGGCTCGCGAAGACCCCCGGGCAGATCGCCTGGATGGAGCGGAGGGTCGGCCGGTACCCCTTCGAGACCTACGGCGTCCTCGCCGCCGGGGCCACGACCGGCTTCGAGCTGGAGACCCAGACCCTGTCCCTGTTCGAACGCCGCATGTTCACGGAGAAGGGCTACCCCAAGGGGTACGTCGACTCGGTGATGGTGCACGAGCTGTCGCACCAGTGGTTCGGCGACAGCGTCAGCCCCCGGACGTGGTCCGACCTCTGGCTCAACGAGGGGCACGCGAGCTGGTACGAGGCCCTGTACGCCGCCGAGAAGGGCGGCACGTCCCTGGAGAAGCGCATGCGGGCGGCGTACGGCCGGTCCGACGCCTGGCGCGCGTCCGGCGGCGCCCCGGCCGCGCCGAAGGAACCCGGCAGCGGGAAGATCAGCATCTTCCGCCCCGTCGTCTACGACGGCAGCGCCCTCGTGCTGTACGCCCTGCGCCAGGAGATCGGGGCCCCGGCCTTCGAGGAGCTGGAGCGTGCCTGGGTGCGTGAGCACCGTGACTCCACCGCGAGCACCGCCGACTTCGTCCGTCTCGCCTCCCGAACCGCCGGACGCGACCTCGACGGCCTCCTCACCCCGTGGCTTTACGGCTCGAAGACCCCGCCGATGCCCGGCCACCCCGACTGGAAGCAGACGTCCGAGAAGCCCAAGGCCGCTACCCGTCCGGGGCCGCACCCCGCCCACGACACCGCGAAGTGACCGCGCGGCGCCCCGGGGCGGCAGGGCCGCGACACGCGTCGGCGTAACTCGGATGACGCCGCGCGAGGCCCCGTGGCACCATCCTGTGGTCGGCAGCGCCCGCCCGGTCCGCCGGGACCGCCGGGCCCGGGGGGAATCTTCGGGAGGGCGGGAGCGTTGCCACAGATGACGGTACGAGACCGTCACCGTCCGATCCTCTACGTAAGGACCAAATGACCCACTCCTCTTCCTTTTCCCAGGACGCGCCGAGCACGGCGAACGCCGCTTCGGACCCCAAGAACACGCGGGACTCCTCCCCGTTGCACGCGGACGGCCTCAAGGCCGATGCCCTGATGGAAGAGGACGTCGCCTGGAGCCACGCGGCCGACGGAGCGCGTGACGGCGAACAACTCGACCGCTCGGAGCGTGCCGCGCTGCGCCGGGTCGCGGGCCTGTCCACCGAGCTGGAGGACGTCACCGAGGTCGAGTACCGCCAGCTGCGGCTGGAGCGGGTCGTCCTCGTCGGCGTCTGGACCTCCGGCACCGTGCACGACGCGGAGAACTCCCTCGCGGAGCTGGCCGCCCTCGCGGAGACGGCGGGAGCCCTCGTCCTCGACGGCGTCGTCCAGCGCAGGGACAAACCGGACCCGGCCACGTACATCGGTTCGGGCAAGGCCGTCGAACTGCGTGACATCGTGCTGGAGAGCGGCGCCGACACGGTCGTGTGCGACGGTGAGCTGAGCCCCGGCCAGCTCATCCACCTCGAAGACGTCGTCAAGGTCAAGGTCGTCGACCGTACGGCGCTGATCCTCGACATCTTCGCCCAGCACGCGAAGTCGCGGGAGGGCAAGGCCCAGGTCTCCCTCGCGCAGATGCAGTACATGCTGCCGAGGCTGCGCGGCTGGGGCCAGTCGCTGTCCCGGCAGATGGGTGGCGGTGGCTCCGGTTCCTCCGGTGGCGGCATGGCCACCCGTGGTCCCGGTGAGACCAAGATCGAGACCGACCGGCGCCGTATCCGCGAGAAGATGGCGAAGATGCGCCGGGAGATCGCGGACATGAAGACCGGCCGCGAGATCAAGCGTCAGGAGCGCCGCCGCAACAAGGTGCCCTCGGTCGCCATCGCCGGCTACACCAACGCGGGAAAGTCCTCGCTGCTCAACCGTCTGACCGGCGCCGGAGTCCTGGTGGAGAACGCCCTGTTCGCCACCCTCGACCCCACGGTGCGCCGCGCGCAGACCCCGAGCGGCCGGCTCTACACGCTCGCGGACACCGTCGGCTTCGTCCGGCACCTGCCCCACCATCTGGTCGAGGCGTTCCGGTCCACGATGGAGGAGGTCGGGGACTCCGACCTCATCCTGCACGTCGTGGACGGCTCGCACCCCGCCCCGGAGGAGCAGCTCGCCGCCGTGCGCGAGGTGATCAGGGACGTCGGTGCCACCGGCGTACCGGAGATCGTCGTGATCAACAAGGCGGACGCCGCCGACCCGCTGGTCCTCCAGCGGCTGCTGCGCACCGAGAAGCACGCGCTGGCCGTCTCCGCGCGGACCGGCCAGGGCATCGAGGAGCTGCTGGAACTGATCGACGAGGAACTGCCGCGTCCCTCCGTGGACGTCGAGGTCCTCGTGCCCTACACCGAGGGCAGGTTCATCGCCCGCGCCCACGCCGAGGGCGAGGTCCTCTCCGAGGAGCACAAGCCGGAGGGCACCCTGCTCAAGGCCCGGGTGCACGAGGAACTCGCCGCCGAACTGGCCCGGTTCGTCCCGGCCGTCCGATAGGCGGCCCGGCGGCCCCGGCCGCCTGACAGGCACAGCCCGCGGGCCCGTGTCCCCTTCTGGGACACGGGCCCGCAGTCGTTCCCGCCGGGGCGGGACCCCGCCCCGGTTCCCTCTCAGGAGTCAGGAAGAGCTGTCCGCCTTGGCGCTCACCGCGCGGTAGACGGCCTCCGCCTCCTTGCCGAGGCGCGGCCCCGCCAGCCAGCCGCCCGTCACCGGGCCGATCGAGGTGTTGGACACCAGCGCCGGCTTCCCGTCGGAACCCTGGGCGACCCAGCCGCCCCCGGAGGCCCCGCCGGTCATCGTGCACCCGAGGCGGTACATCGTGGGAGTCGACCCGGCGAGCGACAGCCGGCCCGGCCTCGCCCCGCACTGGTAGAGCTTCTGCCCGTCGAAGGGCGGGGCCGCCGGATAGCCGGTGGCCGTCAGCGCCGGGATCTCCGGCACGGCCGGGGCCGCGAAGTCCACCGGCAGCGCGCCGCCCACCGTCTCCTCCAGCGATGCGCCGCCGCCGTCCTCGGGGGCCACGTGCAGCACCGCGAAGTCGTACGGGGCGCCCTGGCCGCCCGTGGGGCCGCCCCCGGCGATCCACTGCTGCGAGGTCTGTGCCCAGTCGCTCCACCACACGCCGTACGGGGCGACCTGTTCCTTGCTCGCGCCCCGCAACTCCGCCGTGCTCAGACCCTGGTTGTTGTAGGCCGGCACGAAGGCGATGTTGCGGTACCAGCCGCCGTTCTTACCGGCGTGCACACAGTGCCCGGCCGTCCACACCAGATTGGACTTGCCCGGGTGCGCGGGGTCCTCGACGACCGTGGCCGAGCAGACCATCGAGCCCTCGGGGGAGTCGAACACGACCTTGCCCGCCTGCGGGACCGCGTCGTGGTAAGGCGCGGCCACGGCCTTCGCGGGCACCGGTGCGGGCACCGGGTCGGTCACCCCCCGATCGCCCTGGAGGTCGCCGCCGTCCACCGGCTTGTCGGGGTCCTCCGCCTCGCGCATGCGGTCCGGGTCCCAGAGCCCGTCGATGACGGGATTGACGAAGTCCTCGGCCTTGCGCAGCCACTCGTCCTTGTCCCAGTTCTTCCAGGCGCCGCCTTTCCACTTGTCGAGGTCGACGCCGTGTTCCCGCAGGCGCTCCTTGAGACCGTCGGGCAGATGTATCTTCCCGCCGTCCGCCGAGGACGAGGCCACCGGGGAGGAGCCGCCGCCCGCGTCGTCGCCGTCGTCGCCGGGCCCGCAGGCCGTCGCGGTCAGGGCGAGGACGCCGCACACGGCGACCGCCGCCGCGGCACGGGGCCGCCGCCCGACGCGTCCCGTGCCGGTGGACCTGACGCCGTTTCGCGGACGGAATGGTCGCATGGCTGTTCCCCCTGATACCTCGTGGAGCGTGCCGCCCCGCCCAGGTGGGAGGCCGGTCGGGCCGGCCGGCACGGCTCGGGTGGGGCGGCCGTGACGGCCACCCACACTATTGCCGCGTCTTCCACGACGAACCCCGGAACGGCAACAGTTCGGTCACGGCAAGGATCTTCGGGTCACCCGTTATCCGCGGCCGTCCGCGTCGTTGGTACGTACGGGGGCCATCGGCATGTCCGGGGCAGGCCCCCGTCACCCTGCCCTCGTACCGCCGGAGGACCAACCGCCTTGGCCGTGACCGAGTCCGCTCCCGTCGCACCGACCACCACCCACGAAGGGGTGCTGCGCCGCCAGTCGGCGCGCGAGTCGGCGGCCAGGACCTACGCCCGCTCGCTGCCCATCGTCCCCGTACGCGCGCGGGGCCTGACGATCGAGGGGGCCGACGGGCGGCGCTACCTGGACTGTCTCTCCGGCGCCGGCACGCTCGCCCTCGGGCACAACCATCCGGTGGTCCTCGACGCCATCCGCACCGTGCTGGACTCCGAAGCGCCCCTGCACGTCCTGGACCTGGCCACCCCCGTCAAGGACGCCTTCGTCACCGAGCTGTTCCGCTCCCTGCCGGGCGATCTCGCCTCCCGGGCCCGGGTCCAGTTCTGCGGACCGGCCGGTACCGACGCGGTCGAGGCGGCGCTCAAACTGGTCCGTCGCGCGACCGGCAGGCAGACCGTCCTGACCTTCACCGGCGCCTACCACGGGATGAGCGCCGGGGCCCTGGAGGTCTCGGGCGGCGCCACCGAGACCCGCGCCGCGCGGCTGCCCTACCCGCAGGACTACCGGTGCCCCTTCGGCATCGGCGGGGAGTCCGGCGCGGCCCTCGCGTCCCGGCTGACCGAGAGCTACCTCACCGACCCGAAGTCCGGCATCCCCGACCCGGCCGGCATGATCCTCGAACCCGTCCAGGGCGAGGGGGGCGTGCACCCGGCCCCCGACAACTGGCTGCGCAGGATGCGGGAGCTGACCCGGGAACACGGCATCCCCCTGATCGCCGACGAGGTGCAGACCGGGGTCGGCCGCACCGGCGCCTTCTGGGCCGTCGAGCACAGCGGCGTGGTCCCCGACGTCATGGTCCTCTCCAAGGCCATCGGCGGCAGCCTCCCGCTCGCCGTGATCGTTTACCACGAGGACCTCGACGTGTGGGAGCCCGGAGCGCACGCGGGCACCTTCCGGGGCAACCAGCTCGCCATGGCGGCCGGCACCGCGACCCTCGCCTACGTCCGCGAGCACGGCCTGGCACGGCGCGCCGCCGATCTGGGCGCCCGCATGCTCGGCCACCTGCGCGCCCTGGCCGTCGCCTATCCGTGGGTGGGCGACGTACGGGGCCGGGGGCTGATGCTCGGCGTGGAACTGGTCGATCCCGACGGGGCGCGCCCCGAACCCTCCGCGCCGCCGCCCGCCGCCCCCCTGCGCGCGGCCGCCGTACGCCGTGAATGCCTGCGGCGCGGGCTCATCGTGGAACTGGGCGGCCGGCACTCCGCCGTGGTCCGCCTGCTGCCCCCGCTCACGATCACCGACGAACAGGTGTCCGCCGTACTGGACCGGTTCGCCGAAGCCCTGGCCGCCGTCCACCGTGACCTGCCCGCATGAGTCGCCGCTCCCGCCGCCCCCGCTCGCGGCAGCACCCGCCCCACATCAGCCATTTCGCAAGGAAGCGCCCGTGAACCCCGACACCGCACCCGACGGCCGGTCCCGGCTCCACCCCCGCGAGGCGCACGGCGCGCGCTCCGCGCACACCGGAGAGGCCAGGGCCGTACCCCGGCAGCACTCCGGTGCGCCCGAGGGGGAGCAGCTCGGGGGCACCGCGGCCGACCTGCTGGAACACCCCGACACCCGGACCGCCGCCCAGGCGGCGGCCGTGGAGAACCTGCTGCGTTGCTGGGTGCGCGAGACGGGTCTCCGCGCACCGGAGCGCGGCACGCTGCGCATCCCCCTCCGCACCCAGGGCGGCGCTCTGGTGGTGCCGGTGCGGTACTGGTCGGCCGCGGGCTGGCACCGCTTCGGACTGCCGCGGCTGGAGTACGAGGGGCGGCGCCGTCACGAGGAGCTCGCGCGCGGCGCGACGTCTCGCGAGGAAGCGGCCTCCGCTCGTGCCGCCCAGGGCGGCACGCCCCTCGACGCGGTCACGCTCGCCGCCCTGCTGAGCCGCGAGGCGGCGGCCGGCGCGACGGCCCAGGGCGAGGTGGTGCGTCCCCGGGAGAGCGCAGACGCGGGGGGCGGACTCGACGGTCGCGGCACGGGCCGGACGGCGGACGCGCTGCCCGGCGGAGCGTCCCCGGCGAACGCCCCGGCGCGGGGCGCGACCGGTACCGCTCCGGCGCCCGGCTCCGGGCGGGACCCGGTATCGGCCGCCAGCGAGGGCGCCCCGGCGCAGGACGCCCCGACCTCTGCCGCGCCCTGCGACGACGACCTCGTCGGCCGGGTACGGGACTCGGTCCGCAGGACCGCCGTCTTCCTCACCGACCGCAGGCGGCACACCGCCGACCACTCGGCGCCCTTCCTCGCGGCGGAACAGTCCCTCCTCCTCGGCCACCCCCTGCACCCGACGCCCAAGAGCCGCGAAGGGCTGTCCGAGGCGGAGACCCGGCTCTACTCACCCGAGTTGCGCGGTGCCTTCCCGCTGCACTGGCTCGCCGTCGACCGCGAACTGCTCGCCACCGACTCGGCGTGGACCGAGCGGGGCCGTACGGTGAGCGCCGAGCGGCTCACGGCCCGGTTCGCGGGCTCTGGCCTCACCCTCCCCCCGGGCACCGGCGCCCTGCCCCTGCACCCCTGGCAGGCCCGCGACCTCGCCCACAGGCCCGAGGTCGTCGCGCTCATGGACGCGGGACTGCTCACACCGCTCGGCCCCTACGGGGACGCCTGGTGGCCGACCTCCTCGGTGCGTACCGTCCACCGCCCCGAGGCCGCCGCCATGCTCAAACTCTCGCTCGGACTGCGGATCACCAACTCCCGTCGCGAGAACCTCCGCAAGGAACTGCACCGGGGCGTCGAGGTGCACCGGCTGCTGCGGACCGGCCTCGCGACGCAGTGGCGCGCCGCCCACCCCGGCTTCGACATCGTGCGCGATCCAGCGTGGCTCGCCGTCGACGACACCCACGGCCGGCCGGTGCAGGGCCTCGACGTGATGATCCGGCACAACCCCTTCGGCCCGGACAGCGACGCCGCGTGCGTGGCCGGGCTGGTCTCCGCGCGCCCCGTGTCCGGCGCCCCGTCGGTCGCGGAGCACCATCCCATGCGCTCGCGGCTGGCCGAGATCGTGACGCGGCTCGCCGGACTCACCGGCAGGCCCCGGGGCACGGTGGCGGCCGAGTGGTTCCTGCGCTACCTCGAACAGGTCGTGCGCCCCGTCCTCTGGCTCGACGGACACGCGGGCGTGGCCCTGGAGGCCCACCAGCAGAACACCGTCGTACTGCTGGACCGGCACGGCTGGCCCGTCGGCGGCCGCTACCGCGACAACCAGGGGTACTACTTCCGTACCTCGCACCGTGAGCGGCTGGAGGCGCGGCTGCCCGGGATCGGGGCCACCTCCGACACCTTCGTCCCGGACGCGGTGACCGACGAACGCTTCGCGTACTACCTGGCCATCAACAACGTACTGGGGCTCGTCGGGGCCTTCGGCTCGCAGGGCCTGGCCGACGAGCGTCTCCTGCTCGCCGCGTTCCGCGGGTTCCTGAGCGACGCGGCCACGGGACCGGGCCGGCTCGGCTCCCCGCTGCCCGCGCTGCTGCTGGACACCCCGGTGCTGCGGTGCAAGGCCAACCTCATGACCCGGCTGCACGGTCTCGACGAACTCGTAGGCCCCGTCGACACCCAGTCCGTCTACGTCTCGATCACCAACCCGTTCCACGCGCCCTGATCACGGGGCGGCTTTCGCCCGGGAAGCCCGCACCCGGCGAGCCCGCCCCTTCCCGCCCCTTGATGAACGGAAGAGGCCGGGGCCGACCCCAGGCCGTCCCCGGCCCCGCCCCACCGGCCACACCCCGTCGACCGGCCCGCCGCTCGCTCGACCGAGAGGAACGTCCGTGCCCTCAGCAGAAGCCTCCTCACGCACCCCAGGTACCGATTCCACCGCGCCCCACGCGTCCCCGCGCCCCGACGAGGACATAACCGGCCGGGGCTGCGGGAACGGCGCGGGCGCCCCGTCGCGGGACAGACCCTCGCGGGACGGAACGGCGCGGGAGGAGCCGTCGCACGCGGGCACGGTGACCGCCCCCGTCCCCGGCCCTGTCCCCGTGGCCGCCGAGGCCCCCTCCCCGGACCTCCTCCCTGGCACGGACCTCCTCGACTCGGTCGCTTCCTGGGGCGGGGTCGACACGAAGCACGGCTTCCTGCGTCTCGTGCCCGTCGAACTGCCCCGCGATCTGCGGCTGGTGACCGGCTGGATGAACGAGCCCGAGGTGGCCGCCTTCTGGGAGCTGGCCGGCCCGCCCTCCGTGACCGAGGCCCATGTGCGCCCGCAACTCCAGGGCGACGGCCGCAGTGTGCCCTGCGTCGGCACGCTCGACGGCTCCCCGATGAGCTACTGGGAGATCTACCGCGCCGACCTCGACGTGCTCACCCCGTATTACGCGGCGCGTCCCGAGGACACCGGAGTGCACCTCCTGCTGGGCGGCGCCGTCCACCGGGGGCGGGGGCTCGGCCCCGTACTGCTGCGCGCCGTCGCGGACCTGATCTTCGAACACCGCCCCTCCTGCACGCGCGTCGTCGCCGAGCCCGACGTGCGCAACACGCGCTCCGTCGCCGCCTTCGCCCGTGCGGGATTCCGGCGCACGGCGGAGCTGAACCTCCCCAGCAAACGTGCGGCCTTGATGATCCGCGACAGGCAGCCGCACCCGCCACCTCACTGACGGCCCGGGTACCGCGCGGGGCGCTTGTCGGGCGACAGGGACGCGAGGCGAGGCGGGCACGCGTGACGGGTGCGACAGGACGGCACCGTGCCGTCGGTGTCCCGGTATCCGGTGTTCCGCCGTTTCGTCGGTCCGGTGATCCGCCGAGTGGCCGTGATCCGGCGTGGTCCACGCCGGTCAGCGCTGCTCTCCGTCGTGACCCCGGCTCTCGCGACGAGGCGGGTGGTCGTGCGGAGGGTTCGGCCCGGACGCGCGCGGACCGGTTCCGGCACGGAGCCGGCGAACCGGCACGGGGCCGTCTCAGCGTCGCCGGTCGGGGCCCGCACGGGCCAGGTCGCGGCTCCCCGCGAAGCGAGGGGCCGCGCCCCGTACCGCCTGCGCGGCCCCGCCCCGTGCGCGCCCGGCGGCGCGGGAACTGCCTCCCGGACGCCCATGCCCCACGTCGCCCCGCCCTCGCCTTGCTCCCACGGGCGCGCCGCGGCCCGCCCGTGCCTCCGCGGCCCGCCCACCCTCCGGACGGCGGGGCGGCGTCGGCGGTTCGCTGCTCACGCTCCACCGCATCCGCCCCGTCCCCGGACCCGGCCGGCCGTACCGCGCCCCCGGCCCGCCCCCGGCCCGCCCCTGGCCGGCAACAGGTCGGCACCGCCCGGCACCACCGCCACGCACGTACCGCTCAGCACCGGATCAGCAGCCCCACCGGCACTCACCGAAGGAGCCTCCCCGTGCCGCACTCCGCCGCGAACCACAGCGCGCAAGAGACCACCCCCCACACCGCCCCGCCCCGGGCACACCTCCCCGAACCGGCCCCGGCGCTGTACGACCCTCCGGAGCTGAACCCCGGGGCCTGGCAGCGGGCAGGCCGGCGGCTGCTGGCGAAGACCATCGCCGAGTTCGCGTACGAGGAGATCCTCACCCCCGTACGCAGGCCCGCGGCCCCCTCGCCCGTCACCGACGGGCCCGTAGACCCCGGCGCCGTCCACGGGAGCCCGTCCGATCCGTACGCCGAGTACACCTTGGCGCTCGACGCGCTGGAGGGGCCGGGCGCGCCGTCCGAGCCCGGCACGCCCGGCCGGGGCGGACGGCCGTCCGCCGAGGGCTCGTCCGCCCCGCGCGCCGGTGCGCCCCGCTCCGCGGCGGACGGGGCCCTCCCGGCCGGGGACGGGGCGGCCCCGGCCGCTCCCGCGTGCGCACGGCCGCACCTCCGCTTCCGGGCGCGCCGCAGCGCGTACGGCCACTGGGAGGTCGAGCCCGACAGTCTCCTGCTCGTCGAGGACGGCGCCGCTCCCGCCCCGTTCACCGACCCGTTGCGCTTCCTGACCCGGGCCCGCGCCGTGCTCGGTCTTGAGGGGGCCACCCTGGGACACCTCGTGCGCGAACTGAGCGCGACCCTCGCCGCCGACGCGCGGCTCGAACACACGGGGCTCTCCGGCGCCGCCCTCGCCGAACTCGACTACGCACACCTTGAGGGGCACCAGACCGGTCACCCCTGGATCGTGCTCAACAAGGGCCGCATGGGCTTCTCCGCGGCCGACGCCGCCCGCTGGGCCCCCGAGGCCCGCACCGAGACCCGGCTCCCGTGGATCGCCGTACGCTCCACGCTCGCCACCTACCGCGGCGTCCCCGGACTCGACACCGCCGAGCACCTCTACGCCCGCGAACTCGACGCGCCGGTACGGGCGTCCTTCGACGCCGCTTTAGAAGCCCGTGGGCTGGAGCCCTCCGCCTACCTGTACCTGCCGGTGCACCCCTGGCAGTGGGACGGCACGGTCCTGCCCCTGTTCGCCGCCTCGGTCGCCGCCCAGGACATCGTGCCGCTGCCCACCGACGGGGACGACCGGCTGCCCCAGCAGTCCATCCGCACCTTCCTCAACATCTCCCGCCCCGAGCGGCACACCGTCAAACTGCCTCTGTCGATCCTCAACACCCTGGTGTGGCGCGGGCTGCCCACACGCCGCACCGTCGCCGCTCCGGCGGTCACCGCGTGGGTGCACGCCCTGCGGGACGGCGATCCGTTCCTGAGCGAGGAGTGCCGCGTCGTCCTGCTCGGCGAGGTCGCCTCGGTGGCCGTGGAGCATCCGCTCTACGACGGTCTCGAAGAAGTCCCCTACCAGTACAAGGAACTGCTGGGCGCGATCTGGCGCGAACCCCTCGGATCGCGGCTGGACGCGGGGGAGCGGGCCAGAACCCTCGCCTCCCTCATCCACGTCGACCCGGCGGGCCGCGCCTTCGTCGCCGAACTGGTCCGGCGCTCCGGACTGGCCCCGGAGGTCTGGCTGCGCCGCCTGTTCTCCGCCCTGCTCCCTCCCCTGCTGCGTTTCCTCTACCGGTACGGGACCGTCTTCTCCCCGCACGGCGAGAACGCCATCGTCGTCTTCGACGAACAGGACGTCCCCGTACGGCTCGCCGTGAAGGACTTCGTGGACGACGTGAACCTGAGCGCGCGTCCGCTGCCCGAGCACGAGGGCATGCCCGAGGACGTACGGCGGGTACTGCTCACCGAATCGCCGGACTTCCTGCCCCAGTTCATCCACTCCGGCCTGTTCGTCGGAGTGTTCCGTTATCTGGCGCCGCTCTTCCGCGCACAGCTCGGCGTGGACGACGCCGTGTTCTGGTCGCTGGTGCGCTCCGAGGTCCTGGCCCACCAGGCCCGCTTTCCCGAGCTCAAGGAGCGCTACGAGCTGTTCGACCTGCTGACGCCGCGCATCGACCGGCTGTGCCTCAACCGCAACAGACTGCACCTGGACGGTTACCGCGACCGTCCCGAGCGCCCGCACGCCGCCGTGCACGGGACCGTGCCCAATCCGCTGCACTCGCCCTGACCACCATCGCCGCCCGCGCCCTGGCCACCGGCGGACCGCTCTGACCACCGGCGGACGCGCTCTGACCAGCGGCGGACGCGACGAGCGCGCCCGCGCCCCAAGCCGGCTCCGCCCCGTCCACCCGCGCGGGACGGAGCCGCCCGGACAGGGAAGGACCGGCGATGTCCGTGCCGCGTCGTAGGGTGGTCGGGCTATGACGAAGCCCTCACTCCCCGACCTCCTGCACGCCGCCGTCACCGCCGTGGGCGGCTCGGAGCGGCCCGGACAGGTGACCATGGCCCAAGCGGTCGGCGACGCCATCGACGACGGCTCCCACCTGCTGGTGCAGGCCGGCACCGGCACCGGGAAGTCCCTCGGCTACCTAGTGCCCGCGCTGGCCCACGGGGAGCGCGTCGTCGTGGCGACCGCGACCCTGGCCCTCCAGCGTCAGCTCGTCGAACGTGACCTCCCCCGTACGGTCGACGCCCTGCATCCCCTCCTGCGCCGCCGCCCCGAGTACGCGATGCTCAAGGGCCGCTCCAACTACCTGTGCCTGCACCGGTTGCACGAGGGCATGCCGAAGGACGAGGAGGAGGCGCTCTTCGACCAGTTCGAGGCCGCCGCGCCCAGCAGCAGACTCGGCCAGGACCTGCTGCGGCTGCGCGACTGGTCCGACGAGACGGAGACCGGCGACAGGGACGGACTGACCCCCGGCGTCTCCGACCGGGCCTGGGCCCAGGTGTCGGTGTCCTCGCGGGAGTGCCTCGGCGCGAGCCGCTGCGCCTACGGGGCGGACTGCTTCGCGGAGATGGCCAGGGAGCGCGCGAAGCTCGCCGACGTCGTGGTGACCAACCACGCCCTGCTCGCGATCGACGCGATCGAAGGGGCCCCCGTACTGCCCCCGCACGAGGTGCTGATCGTCGACGAGGCGCACGAACTGGTCTCCCGGGTCACCGGTGTGGCCACCGGGGAGCTGAGCCCCGGGCAGGTCAACCGGGCGGTGCGGCGGGCCGCGAAGCTCGCCGACGAGAAGACCGCCGACCTGCTCCAGACGGCGGCCGAGGGCTTCGAGCGCGTCATGGAACTGGCCCTGCCCGGCCGCCTCGAAGAGCTGCCCGAGGACCTCGGCCACACCCTCGCCGCCCTGCGGGACGCGGCTCGGCAGGTCATCACCGCGATCGGCAACACCCGCGACCGCTCGGTCCCCGACGAGGACGCGGTCCGCAAGCAGGCCCTGGCCTCCGTCGAGACGGTGCACGGGGTCGCCGAGCGGATCTGCGAGTCCTCCGAGTACGACGTGCTGTGGTGCGAGCGGCACGACCGTTTCGGGGCCTCCCTGCGAGTGGCGCCGCTGTCGGTCTCCGGCCTGCTGCGCGAGAAGCTCTTCACGGACCGGTCGGTCACCCTGACCTCGGCGACGCTCAAACTGGGCGGGGACTTCAACGGGGTGGGCGCCTCGCTGGGCCTGGCCCCGGAGGGCACCGCGGGCTCCGGCGCACCCGAGACGGACGAACTGCCGGTGTGGAAGGGCATCGACGTCGGCTCCCCCTTCGACTACCGCAAACAGGGCATCCTCTACGTCGCGCGCCACCTGTCGCCGCCCGGTCGCGAGGGGACCCGGACCGACATGTTCGACGAGCTGGCCGAGCTCGTCGAAGCGGCGGGCGGGCGGACGCTCGGCCTGTTCTCCTCGATGCGCGGCGCCCAGGCGGCGGCGGAGGAACTGCGCGGACGTCTCGACGTGCCCGTGCTGCTCCAGGGTGAGGAGACCCTCGGCGAGCTGATCAGGACCTTCGCCGAGGACCCCCGTACCTGCCTGTTCGGCACACTGTCCCTGTGGCAGGGCGTCGACGTGCCGGGTCCCAGCTGCCAACTGGTCGTCATGGACCGCATCCCCTTCCCCCGCCCCGACGACCCCCTCATGAGCGCCCGGCAGAAGGCCGTGGAGCAGGCCGGCGGCAACGGCTTCATGGCGGTGGCCGCCACACACGCCGCCCTGCTCATGGCCCAGGGCGCGGGCCGTCTGGTGCGGGCCTCCGGGGACCGGGGCGTGGTCGCCGTCCTGGACCCGCGCCTGGCCACCGCCAGGTACGGCAGCTACCTGCGTGCTTCCCTGCCCGACTTCTGGTACACGACCGACCGCAATCAGGTACGCAGGTCCCTCGCCGCGATCGACGAGAGCGCCAGGGCGACGGAGCAGGGCGCCGCCGTACCGGCTGGGAAGAAGTAGCCGAGCCGGGGCGGACCGCCGGCCTGAGGGACGCGGCGCCCGCGACCCCTCACGGCCCACGGCGCTGTCACGTCCTACCGCCCGGCCGATGTCTCCCGTCCGAGCCCGGTCGGCCGCGGCCTGCCCGCGGCGGCGGTCCCACGCGGCGGGGAGGTCCCGCAAGTCCTCCAAGGCGGCCTGGTACGTCTCGGAGGCGCGGGCGAAGTAGTCGAGGAGCCTCTGCCGCCGCTCGGGGGTGTATCGGCCGCTCGGGGGTGTATCGGGGGTGTAGTCGCCGATCAGGTCCGCGAGCCGCTGCCGGGCCGGCTCCATGGCTGATCGCGGCCGGCAGCTTTGCCGACGGGCTCGGCGATCACCTTCCGCCCGTCGTCGGGCGCAGGAACGCGGCGTACGGAGGCCGCCGCCTCCAGCCGGTCGCCTCCAGCCGGTCGACGAGACAAGTGGTGGGGCCTGCGGTCAGACCGGTGCGGGTGCCCCGTCCGCCCGGGGGCCTGGGGCCGCCGGGTTCCAGGCCGTCCAGCGCCTACAGGACGGTCTCCCCGAGTCCGCACGCCTCGACGCCGGCCCGGCCGTGCAGCGGCACAGCGCTCAGGTATCGCCGGCAGGTCGCACTCTCGCGCCCGGGGGCGGCGTGCGTCGGCAGGGCCCGTGGAGTAGTCCTCGCACCCTGCGGACCAAGCAGCCCGTACTGGCCCCACCGGGCGCGCTTCGAGAGCTTCCTCTAGGGCGCCCGCCTCGCCATCGACCTCGTCGAACCGCGTTGCCACGGACGGGACACCGCGGTCGCCGCCACCGGCGGCACCGTCCGCAAGCCCACCGCCCGTGGGGGCCGGCCCGACCCCGCCACCTACATACACCCTGGTCCGCGCGAGCGAGGGCCCGAGGGGCCGTCGTCGGTCCGGAAGACCCGGCACAGGCCCCTGAGGGAGGCGTTCTCCTTCCGAGTCCGGCCTGCGACCCGCCTCGCCCCGCACTGACCGGGGCAGGCCCCACCTCACCCGACCCGGCCCGGTGCCCGCCGGGTCCCAAGTGCACTGCGGGCCCCGAAACCCGGCGCAGTGGGTCTCAGGGCCCTGCTGGGGACGGCGGTCTCAGATCCGCCGGAGGACGGCGACGACCTTGCCGAGGATCGTCGCCTCGTCGCCGGGAATCGGCTGGTACGCGGAGTTGTGCGGGAGCAGCCATACGTGACCGTCCTCCCGCTTGAAGCGCTTGACGGTCGCCTCTCCGTCGAGCATCGCGGCCACGATGTCACCGTTCTCCGCGACCGGCTGACGGCGCACGGTGACCCAGTCCCCGTCGCAGATGGCCGCCTCGATCATGGAGTCGCCCACCACCTTGAGAACGAACAGCTCGCCGTCACCCACGAGTTGCCGGGGGAGGGGGAAGACGTCCTCGACGGACTCCTCGGCCAGGATCGGTCCACCGGCCGCGATGCGGCCGACCAGGGGGACGTAGGAGGCGGCCGGTTTGCCCGCGGTGTCCGTGGGCTGGGTGCTGGGCTGGTCGGAGCCCCGCACCTCGTAGGCGCGGGGACGGTGCGGGTCCCTGCGCAGGAAGCCCTTGCGTTCGAGTGCCATGAGCTGGTGGGCGACCGAGGAGGTGCTGGACAGGCCGACGGCCTGGCCGATCTCCCGCATCGACGGCGGATAGCCGCGGCGCTGGACGGAGTCCCTGATGACCTCGATGACGCGCCGCTGCCGGTCGGTGAGCCCCGAACTGTCGGCACGGATTCCTGGAGGACGTCCGGGCAACGAGCGGGCGGGCTTACCCCCCTCGTGGTGCGTGGCTGTTTCACTGATGGCGCGTGCCGGCTGGAATCGGCCCTGGGAGCGGTCCTGGCCAGTGATGGTGGCGCTGTCTGCGGTGGTGGTCACATTGGGCCCCTCTCGAATGGTCTCCCTGGCCGGTCAACGGTAGTTGCTTTCGAAAGGTTGCGCCAAACACACGTTCGAGTGAAAAACCGGCACTTACCTGTTCAGATCGCCTGTGTGGGTGTATGGGCGATGGCTCTTATGAGGGCAATGGGCGCCATTCGGCCCGGTGTTGCCTAAGTGGTGCGCACGTGCCGGGGCCCGCGTGTTCGACCCGCGCAGCGCGCTGCCGGACTTCGGCCGGACTCCCCGAAAGGCCGGTGCCCGCTGGGCGAGTCGGCGCCGGCAGGCCCGCCGGGGCCGGTTTTCGAGGTCGTGACGCTCCTCGGGTCGCCGGTCCCGGTGCGCACGGGCGGACCACGGCAGTCTTTCACCGTCGGCGGCGCGGGAGGCGGGGACCCCCCGGTGTGCCGCGTCCGTCGATCTCGTAGGGTCGACAGCCGTCGCGTGTACGCGAGCGTGAGCGGTCGTCCACGCTCAGGCGGGCGTGCGGTCGTCCACGCTCAGGCGGGCGTGCGATCGTCCACGCGCAGGCGGGCGTGAGCGGTCGTCGTGCACGCCGAGCGGAAGTGGGCCGCCCCGCGCGGGAGTGTGCGCGCTCCCCTCCGTGGGCGCCCGGCGCGCACGACTGGCCCTGCGTGCGACCGCCCCGCGCTTCCGGTGGGAGCCGGAAAGCCGCACTCCGTGACTTGCTGGGGCCTCCGCCCGGCCCCCGGCCCGCGCCCGGCAGCTTTCGCCGCGCGACACGCGGTCCTCGAAATCCGCGTCCTGGCCCAAGATCTAGTGGTTGGATTGGCAAAGCTACCCACAAGTTGTGGTCCGGGTCCGTGGGGGTCGGAGCCATCACCTATGCTGGGGGCTGCTTCGAGGGGCTCCTGTTGAGGGAGTGCCCGGTGAGCCCACCGCGTCGTGCCGTGAAGGAGGGTTGGGTTCCATGCACTGTCCCTTCTGCAGGCATCCCGACAGCCGGGTCGTCGACAGTCGTACGACCGATGACGGGGCCGCGATCAGGCGGCGCCGGCAGTGCCCGGACTGCTCCCGGCGGTTCACCACCGTCGAGACCTGTTCACTCATGGTGATCAAGCGGAGCGGGGTCACCGAGCCCTTCAGCCGCACCAAGGTCATCAACGGGGTGCGCAAGGCGTGCCAGGGCCGGCCGGTGACCGAGGACGCCTTGGCGAAGCTCGGCCAGCGCGTCGAGGAGGCCCTGCGCGCTACGGGCAGTGCCGAGCTGACCACGCACGATGTCGGGCTCGCCATACTCGGGCCCCTGCAGGAGCTGGATCTCGTCGCCTACCTGCGGTTCGCGTCCGTGTACCGGGCGTTCGACTCGCTGGAGGACTTCGACGCCGCCATCGCCGAACTGCGCGAGCAGACCGGTGACGCGGTGGACGCGGCCGGGCCCGCGCCGTGCGCGTGCGGCCGGGTGGACGAGGGCGCGCAAGCGGCCGTGTCCACCGCCGTGGCCGACTGACCCGGTCGGCGTCCGCCGCCCCGCACGGGGCGGTGACGGGGCGGGCCACGCGGGCACCGAGCACGTCACCTCCCGGTGACGCGGCCGGGAGGCACGGCCCGCGGGCCGTGGGTGAACGACTGAGGGGGCGGCCCCGACGGGGCCGGAGAACGACATGCGCGTCGGCCGGGTGGCGGGCCGACGCGAGAACTGGCCGAAGGTGCGCGCAGCATCTTCGGTCTGCACGGACACATCGTGCCGCAGGGGAAGTTTGCGGCACTGCGAGGCGTTTTAGCCTGGTACGAGGAGGCGGCATGACAGAGACGGCGAGCGGTTCGGCACGAGGGACCCGCAAGGGATCCAAAGGTGCGAAGGGGCTGCACATCGAGCGCATCCACACCACCCCTGGTGTGCATCCCTACGACGAGGTGTCCTGGGAGCGCCGTGACGTCGTCATGACCAACTGGCGCGACGGTTCGGTCAACTTCGAGCAGCGTGGCGTCGAGTTCCCGGACTTCTGGTCGGTGAACGCGGTCAATATCGTTACCAGCAAGTACTTCAGGGGTGCCCTGGGCACCCCGCAGCGCGAGACGGGGCTCAAGCAGCTCATCGACCGCATCGTGAAGACGTACCGCAAGGCGGGCGAGGGGAACGGGTACTTCGCCTCCCCGGCCGACGCCGAGATCTTCGAGCACGAGCTGGCGTACGCCCTCCTGCACCAGATCTTCAGCTTCAACTCCCCGGTGTGGTTCAACGTCGGCACGACCCAGCCGCAGCAGGTCTCCGCGTGCTTCATCCTGTCCGTCGACGACTCCATGGAGTCGATCCTCGACTGGTACAAGGAAGAGGGCATGATCTTCAAGGGCGGCTCCGGGGCGGGCCTGAACCTGTCGCGCATCCGTTCCTCGAAGGAACTGCTCTCCTCCGGCGGCAACGCCTCCGGCCCGGTCTCCTTCATGCGCGGCGCCGACGCCTCCGCCGGGACGATCAAGTCCGGCGGGGCGACCCGGCGGGCGGCGAAGATGGTCATCCTCGACGTCGACCACCCCGACATCGAGGACTTCATCAAGACCAAGGTCACCGAGGAGGAGAAGATCCGCGCCCTGCGGGACGCGGGCTTCGACATGGACCTCGGCGGCGAGGACATCACCTCCGTCCAGTACCAGAACGCCAACAACTCCGTCCGTGTCAACGACGAGTTCATGAAGGCCGTCGAGACCGGCGGCAAGTTCGGGCTGCGGGCGCGGATGACCGGCGAGGTCATCGAGGAGGTCGAGGCCAAGAGCCTCTTCCGCACCATGGCCGAGGCCGCCTGGGCCTGTGCCGACCCCGGCATCCAGTACGACGACACCATCAACGCCTGGCACACGTGCCCGGAGTCCGGCCGGATCAACGGCTCGAACCCGTGCAGCGAGTACATGCACCTGGACAACACCTCGTGCAACCTGGCCTCGCTCAACCTCATGAAGTTCCTCAAGGACGACGGCCTCGGCCACCAGTCCTTCGAGATCGAACGTTTCGCCAAGGTCGTCGAGCTGGTCATCACCGCGATGGACATCTCGATCTGCTTCGCGGACTTCCCGACCCAGAAGATCGGCGAGAACACCCGCGCCTTCCGTCAGCTGGGCATCGGCTACGCCAACCTCGGCGCCCTGCTGATGGCCACCGGTCACGCCTACGACTCGGACGGCGGCCGTGCGCTGGCCGGTGCCATCACCTCGCTGATGACCGGTGCCTCCTACCGGCGCTCCGCCGAGCTGGCCGGCGTGGTCGGCCCGTACGAGGGCTACGCCCGCAACGCCACCCCGCACCAGCGCGTCATGAAGCAGCACGCCGACGCCAACAGCGTGGCCGTGCGGGTCGACGACCTGGACAGCCCGATCTGGGCCGCCGCCACCGAGGCATGGCAGGACGTGCTGCGCCTGGGCGAGAAGAACGGCTTCCGCAACGCGCAGGCCTCCGTCATCGCCCCGACCGGCACCATCGGTCTCGCGATGTCCTGCGACACCACCGGCCTGGAGCCCGACCTCGCCCTGGTCAAGTTCAAGAAGCTGGTCGGCGGCGGCTCGATGCAGATCGTCAACGGCACCGTCCCGCAGGCCCTGCGCCGCCTCGGCTACCAGGAGGAGCAGATCGAGGCGATCGTCGCCCACATCGCCGAGCACGGCAACGTGGTGGGCGCGCCCGGCCTCAAGGAGGGGCACTACGAGGTCTTCGACTGCGCCATGGGCGAGCGTTCCATCTCCGCGATGGGCCACGTCCGCATGATGGCCGCGATCCAGCCCTGGATCTCCGGCGCGCTGTCCAAGACGGTCAACCTCCCCGAGACGGCGACCGTCGAGGACGTCGAGGAGGTCTACTTCGAGGCGTGGAAGATGGGCGTCAAGGCGCTCGCCATCTACCGCGACAACTGCAAGGTCGGCCAGCCCCTCTCCGCCAAGAAGAAGGAGGAGGAGAAGGCCGAGATCACCGAGAAGACCGAGGACACGATCCGTACCGCGGTCGAGAAGGTCGTCGAGTACCGCCCGGTCCGCAAGCGTCTGCCCAAGGGCCGCCCCGGCATCACCACCTCCTTCACGGTGGGCGGCGCCGAGGGGTACATGACCGCCAACTCCTACCCGGACGACGGTCTGGGCGAGGTCTTCCTCAAGATGTCCAAGCAGGGCTCGACCCTCGCGGGCATGATGGACGCCTTCTCGATCGCGGTCTCCGTCGGCCTCCAGTACGGCGTGCCGCTGGAGACCTACGTCTCGAAGTTCACCAACATGCGCTTCGAGCCGGCCGGGATGACCGACGACCCGGACGTGCGGCTGGCCCAGTCCATCGTCGACTACATCTTCCGTCGCCTGGCGCTGGACTTCCTGCCCTTCGAGACCCGCTCGGCGCTCGGCATCCACTCCGCCGAGGAGCGCCAGCGCCACCTGGAGACGGGCTCCTACGAGCCCGAGGAGCAGCTGGACACCGACTCGCTGGCGCAGTCCGCCCCGGTCCAGGAGAGCGCGCCCGCACCGGTGACGGTGATCGGGGGCAGCGACGAGGCCGCGAAGCCCGCTCCGCGGGAGGCCCACACCTCCGCCGAACTGGTCGAGATGCAGCTCGGTATCAGCGCCGACGCCCCCCTCTGCTTCTCGTGCGGGACGAAGATGCAGCGTGCCGGTTCCTGCTACATCTGCGAGGGCTGCGGCTCGACCAGCGGGTGCAGCTGAAACTGGGCGGAATTGCATCGAGTGCAACACTCGGCAAACGCTCACCTGACAAGTAATCCCTGATGAGAGGGGCGTCAGCCTCGCGCTGACGCCCCTCCCGCGTAGCGGCTGGCCTGGGGATACACCCGCCGCTGAAGCGCACGCAACAATGTTGCATCCAGCGCAACCGCCCTACAGGTCCCCGGTGAAGGTGATACAGAGGAAAAGTCATGGACTACGTAGTCCACGATCTCGGTCGTCAGTCCAAGGGCGCGACCGCAGTCATCAATCTGTCCGGAAGCGCAGCCAATGTGCGTCTGATGGACAGCAGCAACTATCAGAAATACAAAACCGGGCGAGACCACAGGTGTATCGGTGGGCTGGCAAGGACCTCTCCGGTACGTCTTGCGATTCCGAGTAGCGGCCACTGGTACGTGACCGTTGATCTGATGGGCCTCAAGGGCAAGGTGAGGTCTTCGGCCTCCGTCGAACCGCCCCCGCTGCCCGTGCTCCGCCCGAGCAATGCTGGTTCCCTGGCCGATATCAGGCATGAGCCGCCGCCTTACTCCGCAGGTCGTGGTGAGCCCGTACGAGATGTCTTCATCTCCCATGCCAGTGAAGACAAAGAAGCCGTGGCCCGACCGCTGGCGCAGTATCTGCAAGAAGCCGGCATCTCTGTGTGGCTCGACGTTCTCGAACTGAGGATCGGCGACAGCCTCCGCCGCAAGATCGACCACGGGTTGGCTAACAGCCAGTTCGGCATCGTAATTCTCTCGCGCCACTTCTTCGAGAAGGGGTGGCCCCAGTATGAACTTGACGGCTTGGTGACGAGGTACGTGACGGGGCAACAGAACCTGCTGCCCATCTGGCACAACGTCACCAAGGACGAGGTTATGGCGCAAAGCCCGTCCCTGGCCGACAAGTTGGCGAGAAGCACCGCTCAGTTCACGGTCGAGGAGATCGCCAGCGAGATTGCTGATGTGATTCGAGAGAGCCGAGAGGGCGGTGCTCAGCGTGATGCTGGGTAACTCGAATCTCATACCTGAGAATTCCGGCGGAGAAGCCGCCGGATGGTGATCGGCTGACCCTTCGGAGGGGTCAGCCGATCACCGCAGCCAGAACGAAACGTCCTGTACCGCATCCAGGCATGCATGACATCACGTTCTGAGCTGCAACGCAAAGTGGCACGAAAGGAACTGTGATCATGTCCAAGAACCCACGTCAGACAGGTAAGAAGGCCGCGTCGGCCGCAGCCAAGGTCCTGGCCAACCCGAAGTCGACCAAGGCCGAGAAGTCTGCGGCGGCAAGCGCGCTGTCGCAGACGCCGTCCAAGAAGAAGTAACACCTGAAGGTGCCCGGGGCCTGCGCCCTGGGCACCCCAATTCTCAAGGGCACCCATGGCAGGCCCAGCGTAACCAACTCAACGATGATGCGTTAGACGCAACATGAGCAGTGGGGTGGGCCTGCCAGGTGCTGCGCACCTGATGCTTGCTGACGGGGTCGTGCATCTGGACCCCGAGACAGCCGTCTGCGAGGCGATGCTGGAGGGGTGGGCCCGGCAGCAGCGGGCCAGGTTTTTGGACTGGGATGGAACGATCAAACCGCGCCTCGCCCTTATCAGGCGATTTGCCGACTTCACCAATGAGTACCCATGGCAATGGCAGCCTGCCGAAGTTGACGCATTTATGAATTCCCTTCGGGATAGGCGACCAACCTTCGCGGCGTCAACTGGGCGGAGCTATCAGAACGCGCTGCGAATGTTCTGCGGTTACGTCACGGATGCTCGTTATGGCTGGCCGGTAAAGTGCTTTGATTCCTTTGGTCAAGCGCCAGTGCAGATTCTGCACGAGTGGAACACCATCGGCCACTCTAGTGAATATGAAGGTGATTCGGAACGGCGCCCCCTCACTTATGACGAGGTGCAAGCCCTATTCGATGCAGCGGATGGACGGGTCGAGGACATCAGAGCCCGTCGCCGCAAGGGCACTTTGGCAGCCATGAGGGATGCCGTATTACTCAAAACGGTATACGCATACGGGCTGCGTCGGCAGGAGGCTGTGCGCCTAGATCTACATGATCTGAGGAGGAATCCCAAGGCTCCATCGTATGGGCGTTTCGGGGCGATTTTTATTCGCTACGGTAAATCCTCAAAGGGCGGTCCGCCGAAGCGGCGAACCGTGTTCACGGTTCCCGAGTTCGGCTGGGTGGTTGAATTGCTGGATCACTACATTGAAGAGATTCGGCCGCTTGCGTCGCCAGGTAAGCACCCCGCCCTGTGGATTACCGAGCGTCTAAGCCGTATCTCTATGCGCCGACTGGACGAGGCATTCGAAACGGCTCGAACCATGGCAGGGCTGCCTGGAGAGCTAAATCTTCACTGCCTTCGGCATCGCTATGTCACGCATCTCATCGAATTCGATTATCCGGAGCGATTCGTGCAGGATCAGGTGGGTCATGAATGCTTCCACTACAGCCATCTACTCAGGCGTATCTGACGAATATCGGAATCGGCTAGTTCAGAGATCCCTGAAATCCAGGTACTCCGACCTGTGGGGGACCTCGTCGTGATCAAGAAGATGGGGATCCGATGGAACCTGCGCCAACTTATGGCAGCTCGCGAGATGTTTCAAACCACGGACTTGGTTCCCTTACTTGCGGAGAGGGGAATCCACCTCTCTCGCGAGCAGGTATTTCGCCTAGTGACTCAACCACCGCAGCGATTGTCTATGGACACTTTAGCTGCTCTCTGTGACATCCTTGGATGCACTCCCAACGACCTCATTGGCGTTGAGGTTGTTCATTCGGAGGTGCGAAAGGTTTCTGGGGCTGACGCCAATCCTGTTCCGGCGTTGCGGCGCACCACAATCCGTCGCCCAGGCCAACGATGAGCAGCCGCGATCGTCAGATGTCCGAGAAGCGTTGGCAGCGAGTGCTACAGCATATGTCGTCAACGCTGCCTAGCCTCAATGAAGAGCGTGCGGCGGAGATTCTTCGGAATGCTAAGGCGGATCAGGGCATCTCGCTGCGACAGCTAGATCGGCACTTCCTCGAAGTA
This sequence comes from Streptomyces sp. NPDC007088, assembly GCF_042869355.1. Lineage (NCBI taxonomy): Bacteria > Bacillati > Actinomycetota > Actinomycetes > Kitasatosporales > Streptomycetaceae > Streptomyces > Streptomyces sp. NPDC007088. The sequence goes on along the minus strand of NZ_JBIAFO010000001.1, from coordinate 655,982 downwards.
CCAGACGCGCTCGGCTCCGGGGCATCAGACTGTCCCTTGGTTCTGATCAGGCTGGTTGAGCTTCTCGTCAACGCTGGGATTGAAGGAGTCGTGAGACCTGGTTGTTCTCAGTGTGGTGCGGTGGGTGTAGATCTTTCGAGAAAGGGGATAGGAGGACGTGTCTGTACTCCTTGCAACAATCGCTTGAAGCGGCTGCTCTGTGCACGATGTGGTCGTCTGGAACGTATCGCCGCTCGTTGGGAAGGAGAGCCAGTCTGCTATCGCTGCTACAGCAACGACCCAAGAATTACGGTCGAATGCTCCTCGTGTGGCCGCCTTCGAGCTCCTAGGTACCGTTCTCCTGGTGGCGCGGTACTTTGCTCCAACTGCGCTCCCAAGCCGGTCCACTTGTGCAGCGTATGCGGTGACCGAGCGCCAGCTCACTCACGTGTTGAGGGGAAGGCAGTATGCAAGCATTGTTACCGTGCCCCGCAAAGAGCGTGTGGTCAGTGTGGCAAGAATCGCCCTACGAAAATCAAAGGATTTTCGGGCAGGGTTGATCTATGCGCCCATTGCTATTACGGACCGGAAAATACCTGCACTACCTGTGGACTCCTTCGGCAGTGCCGACGCAGTCGCGTCACAGATGAATACACCTGTGAGCAGTGCTATAGGCGACCCACTCGAATCTGCTCGTGGTGCGGTCGAGACCGTCAGATCCACGCGCGATGGCCTGGCGGACCAGTTTGTGATACTTGCTATAACCGCACTCTGTCCGAACCAGGGGATTGCGGTGGATGCGGCAAGCGGCGAGCGCTAATTGCCACTAATTCATTTGGAAGGCGTGTGTGCGGCCCCTGTGGCGGCAGTAGGGTGGACTACCTTTGCCGCACTTGCGGAGAAGCCGGATTCCCGTATCAGGACGGGAATTGTGATCGTTGCGTCCTCAAAGTGAGGTTGCGTGACCTCTTCTCAGATCAAGGCGGCTTGATCAAGCCGGAAATTCAGCCGCTGATCGAGGTGCTCGGAAGCGTTCCGCGCCCATACCGCACACTTCAATGGCTAGCTAAGGGGTGTGCTGCACAGTTACTAGTCCGAGTCGCCCGGGAGGATAGGAAAGTAAGCCATGAACTATTGGATGAGATGCCGCTAGGGCCTGCCGCAGATTATGCTCGAAGTGCACTAGTTCATACTCGTGTACTGCCTGAGCGGGTGGAACACTTCGGACGCCTTGAGACTTGGTCAAAGAACCTACTAGTGGGCAAGCCTGCTCATCATGTGCGCTTGGTACGTCCGTTCATCCAATGGCATATCATCCTCCGAGTTCGGCGTAAGGTTCAGCGTCACCAACTCAGTTATGGTGCGGCTCAATCGACTCGGCGACGGATTAGCATTGCCATTCAGTTCTTGGATTGGCTGGATCGGCGAGGTCGTCTCTTTGAGGAGATCAGTCAGGAAGACGTCGACCAGTGGCTCGCAGAAGGCTCGACTATGCGATACCAGGGGTTCGATATTTTCTTGGTTGGGCTGTGAGTCGGCATTTGATTGATCCGGTATTGGTGCCATGTCGCACGCAAGCGAATCCTGAAGTTGTCCTCGACGATGATGACCATATCCGGCAGATTCACCGATGTGTAAATGATGGTGAAATTCCGCTGGATGTTCGGGTTGCCGGAGCGCTGGTTCTTGTCTTCGGAGCCACTCTCGCTCGGATTGTTTGCTTGACTGTCGATGATCTAGTTCATGAGGATGGGGAGAGTTACGTTTCTCTCGGTAGAAAGCCACTGCTCCTACCTCCAAAGCTTGCCTGCCTTGCTAAGGAACTCGCTGACTCTCCCCGGAGTTTGTCGGTCATTGGGGCGGCAGCGGGGGCGTCGCATTGGCTGTTCCCGGGAAGAAGGGCCGGCATGCATCTTGCTGCCGGAACCCTTGCCCAGAGGCTGAGGAGATTCGGAATCATGCCCCCGGGCGCTCGGAATGCTGCTCGCATGTCTCTCGCGACTGACCTGCCAGCACCTGTGATTGCCGAACTCTTCGGCATGCATATCAACATGGCCGTTCGGTGGGTTCGCTTCGCAAAGCGTGACTGGGGCGGGTACCTGGCGGCTCGTGCAGAGGATTCGGAGAGCCCGTGGCACTTCCACGCTGGACGGCCTCCGGTTCAAGATCAGGAGCGAGCTCCACGAGAAGGCCCGGGCCTCCGGTGAGACGCTCGACAGCGAGAAACCGCTGCGACGGCAGCTTGTGAAGACACAGGAGTTCCGTGGCCATGCTCTTGAGGAGCCCGAGCAGCTCAAGGCCGACCACGAGGCACTGGTCGGCCCACTGCAACAGGTCGTCCTGGAGAACCGCCGGCGCCGGCTTCATCGAAACCGCGTGGCCGAACAACCTCCACGTCCTGCCAAGGCAGCAGAGGCCACCAGCAAGGTGAGGGCACCGGGAGACAAATAGATGAGGGACTGTCAGTGGAGGGCGTTACCCTCAGATCTAGCTCAAATGAGGACCCCGGCGGCGTCGAGGTCGACGGGCACACCGGGGTCACTCCTGATTGGCGTCTGGAACATACCTCGAACACAACACCGAAGGCACCCAGTGTCACGCTGTTGTGATCATCGCCTCTCGACACGGCACGCCGGGACTCCTCCCAGGAAACCGAGGAAGGACCCCCAGGCAAAGTGCAACTCGTCAGAGCTCACATCACCGACTACCGGTCCGTCGAGGACTCCGACATATTTGATGTCGAGAAGGACGTCACCTGCCTTGTCGGCAAGAACGAGTCGGGCAAGACGACCCTTTTCCAGGCGCTCTTCCGGGTCAACCCCGTGGAGTCCGCCTCCTTCGACGAGGTGGTCGACTTCCCAGCCCGCAAGACCCGCGACCGTAAGCGGCTCCCGGCCGGCAAGAAGATCCCCGTGGTCCGGGCGACCTTCCGCTTCGACGACACCGAGATGAAGGCCATCGAGGAGGAGCTCGGCTCGAAGGCCATGAGGAGCCCCGAGTTCGAGGTCGTCATCGGCTACCGGGACAACTCCAAGACCTTCAACTTCTCCTACAACGAGGCCGCGGTCGTTGACCACCTGCGCTCCGCCCTGGACCTCCCGGCCGCGGCCGGGAGGTCCATCGGCGGCGCAAAGACCATCACGGACCTCCTCGACGCCCTCGACGGGCTGGAAGAGCCGCCGTCCGGTGCGACCGAGCTGGCCGATCGCATCCGCGCCTGGCGCAACAGCAGCCTCGGGTGTTACCTGATCGACCAGCACGCCAAGCCGTTCATGCCGAAGTTCGTCTACTTCGCGGACTACGACACGATGCCGGGCAAGGTCGCGCTGCCCGACCTGATCCGGCGCCGAGCGTCGGGAGAGATCACCCGCGGCGAGCGGGCGCTGCTGAGCCTGCTGAACATCGCCGGGGTCTCACCGGAGGAGTTCCAGGACTCCGACCAGCACGAACGGCTGATCCGTGAGCTGGAGAACTCGGGCAACGTCATCTCGGACGAGGTCTTCGAGTACTGGTCCCAGAACACCGAGCTGGAAGTACGCCTGGAGGTTTTGTTTCCCGAGCCGGAGGCCCAGCCGCCCCTCAACGAGGGACCGATCCTTCAGATCCGGGTCTTCAACCGTCGGCACCGCGCGTCGGTGCCCTTCGACGACCGGTCCCGCGGGTTCGTCTGGTTCTTCAGCTTCCTTGCGTACTTCAACGAGGTGGAGGCGGCGGGCACCACGAACCTGATCCTCCTCCTGGACGAGCCGGGCCTGTCCCTCCACGGCAGGGCCCAGGAAGACCTGCTCCGGCTGATCGACGACCGCTTGGCTCCCAAGCATCAGGTCCTCTACACCACCCACTCGCCGTTCATGGTCGACCCCGACCACCTCCAGAGGGTCCGGACAGTCGTCGATATGGAGCGCGGCGGCGCTAAGGTCTCCTCGGAGATCTTCAAAGCCGACGAAGACACCGCCTTCCCGCTGCTGACCGCGATGGGCGTCGAGATGACCCAGACCCTGTTCGTGGGCGAGCACACCTTGCTCCTCGAAGGCCCCAGCGACCTGATCTACCTCGACGTCCTCACGGACATCGCCGAGACGAACGGCTCCATCGGACTCGACCCGCGCTGGGTCAAGACGCCCATCGGCGGCTCCGGGAAGCTGTCCACCTTCGTGACCCTCCTGGGCGCGAACAAGCTGAACGTCGCTGTCCTCGTCGACTCCAGCACCAAGGACGTCGGGGCCGTCCAGCGCCTCCGGGACAACAACCAGCTCGCCAGGAACGGGCTCGTCGAGATCAGTGAGTTCACCGGCACGGCCGACGCAGACGTCGAGGACCTCTTCGACAGGGACTTCTACCTCGAACTCGTCAACCGTGCCTACGCCTCCGAGCTCACCAAGCCGATCAGCGCCTCCGAACTCAACGCCAAGGACCCTCGCGTCGTCCGGCAGATCGAGGCGGTGTTCAAGAAGCGAAAGATCGCCACACGCTTTAACCACTACAAGCCGGCCGCGGTTCTCCTCGGCGAGCAGGTGTCGCTCGTTCCTCAGATCAGCACCACCACCATCGCCCGCGCCGACCAGCTGTTCACTCGGCTCAACTCCTTGTTGCCGCGTCGCTGACCGACGGCGCGCTTGCATGCTGCTGGCCGATTCCGTGGCTCCGGACTCGGGCTGAGGGCCTTCCAGAGCGATGGGTCGGAAGCTGGGGAATAGCGCACGTCAGGGATAAGTGCTCTCCACCAGTACCGCGGAGGCCGGGGCGGCGCTGCTGAGGCGTCGCCCCGGGTGAAGCGGACCGCGTGATCCGCGTACGGTGACGCCCGGCCGGGTTCTTCCGGCCGGGCGTCGCCGTACGCGAGGCGGCGTCGGGCGTGCGGGGCGCGCGAGGGGGCGTCGATCAGGGGCGCCGAGGGGCGTCCGTCCCTGAGCGCGGGCATGACGCGAAGCCCCGTGTCCGTTGCGAGAATGGCAACATCCGCTACGGCGCAGGGGGCTTCGCGTGATCAATCCTGGCAGTCCGGCTCGTGCCCGAAACGGTTCTGCGCATGATCATCCACCGAAGGGGTGAGCGGGGCCGGGACGTTGCCGCGGGCGGGCCGGAGCAAGGGCGGATCAGGCCGGTTTGTTCCCCATGGCGGCGGTGAACGCCGTGAGATCCGTGTCGAAACCCTGGACCAGCGGGCGGTACGTCCACTCCCCGTCCGGCGCGCGCAGGAACTCGGCCACGGTGGCCGCCGCGGCGTCGGGCACGGCCGCGAAGTCCGTCGTCCCCAGCTCCTCGTAGCCCTCCCGGATGCGGGCCTCCGGCTGGGTCACGTCACGGAAGGCGCGCGCGCCCTCGCGCTGCTGGACGGCGACCCCGACGACCACGCGCCCGTACGCCGACGAGAGCCGGTCGAGTTCCAGCGTCAGCACCTCGTCCCAGCCGAAGCCCTGACCGGTGCGGCTGTCCCGGTTCAACGTGATCGTCCCGTCCGGGGCGCGCTGGTCGAAGTGCACCACGTAGACCGGGTGCTGGTGCGGATCGTCCGTCGCGTACACCGCGGCGACGAGGTCCAGGTCCATGGGCGGCGAACCGATCGGGCTCGGGTCCCACTTGAGAGCCGCCTCGACCTTGCGCAGACCTTTGTTGAGGCTGTCCACGGTCTCCCCTTCCTTCCCGGCAACCGGCGACGGGCCCGTGCTGACGGCAAGTCGCCGTGCGCACAGGGTGATTGTCCATAGTGTCACGCCTGGCTGACATCTGCCGGGCTCCTGGACGGCCCGACCCGGCAGGGCCGCGGCGCCGTACGATGGCGCGGTGCTGGTCAAGTGGATTCGCTGCGAAGTGACGGACCGTCAGAGGTTCGACCAGGGGCAGCGGAAATGGGCGGGGCTCGTGGGGGAGCCGGGGTTCCGGGCTCAGGCAGGGGGGTGGAGCCGGGAGCGGCCGGGGCAGGCGCACGTCTTCGGCTTCTGGGAGAGCCGGGCCTTCTACGACTCGTTCATGGCGCGCTCCCACGAACGGCTCGCCGCCGCGCAGAGCGGCACCTTCAAGGACACCGAGGTCCTTCTCTTCGACCACCGCTTCGACGTGAAGACCGGCTTCGAGCCGTACTTCCACGATGTGGACCTCGTCCGCGTCGCCCACCTGAGCGTCCACGAGGAACGCGTCGAGCACTTCACGCTCATGCAGCGGCACATCTGGAACCCCGCGATGGCCGGCTCCCCGGGCATGGTGCGCGGGTTCTTCGGTGAGGCACCGGGCCACGAGTTCCTGGTGCTCTCGATGTGGCGCGCGGCGGCCGAACGCGGCAAGTACCGCCCCGAGGGGCTGACCCGTCTGTCGGCCCGCGCGCGCACCGACGAGGACCTCCTCGACCTCTCGGGCGCCATCGTGGAACTCGAGCCGTCCTGGACGGTGTGAACGCGCCCCTCACCCCGGTGCCCCGCCTCCCGCGCGGGGGACTGCTCCGGATGGAGTCCGGCCGGTTGTCGGGGCCGCGCGACGGCGGCCTAGGGTTTGGGCATGGCACGTCCGCGGCGCATCGTCCTAGTCCGGCACGGGGAGTCCGAGGGAAACGCTGACGACAGCGTGTACGAGCGCGAACCGGACCACGCGCTGCCCCTCACCCCGGCAGGCCGTGAGCAGGCCGCCGCGACCGGGCGGCGGCTGCGCTCCCTGTTCCGGGAGGAACGGGTCAGCGTCTACGTCTCCCCGTACCGCAGGACCCACGAGACCTTCCGCGCCTTCGGTCTCGACCCCGCGCTGGTGCGGGTGCGCGAGGAGCCCCGGCTGCGCGAGCAGGACTGGGGGAACTGGCAGGACCGCGACGACGTACGGCTCCAGAAGGCGTACCGCGACGCCTACGGGCACTTCTTCTACCGCTTCGCGCAGGGCGAGTCGGGCGCCGACGTGTACGACCGGGTCGGGGCCTTCCTGGAGAGCCTGTTCCGCAGCTTCGAGGACCCCGATCACCCCGCGAACGTCCTGCTGGTCACCCACGGGCTCACGATGCGGCTCTTCTGCATGCGCTGGTTCCACTGGACGGTCGCCGAGTTCGAGTCGCTGTCGAACCCGGGCAACGGGGAGACCCGCTGCCTCGAACTCGGCGCCGACGGCCGCTACCGCCTCGACCGGCCCTTCGTCCAGTGGCGCAAACCCGAGCCGTACGGAGTCACCGGATAGAGTGCTACCGCCATGACCGCACAGAACACCCTCGCCCCACGGCTGGAACACGCGCTCGCGAGTCTGGCCGGGCTCCGCGTCGGGGACGCCCTCGGTTCGCGCTTCTTCGCCCCGGCCAACCTCCCGCTGCTGCGTCGACGTGAGCTTCCGCCCGGTGTGTGGCAGTGGACCGACGACACCGAGACGGCCTGTTCGGTCGTCGCCGTACTCGCCCGTCACCGGCGCGTCGACCAGGACGCGCTGGCCGCCTCCCTCGCCGCGCACCACGACGTCGACCGGGGGTACGGCGCGGGTACGAGCCGCCTCCTGCGGCTCGTCCGGGAGGGCGGCGACTGGCGCGAACTGTCCCGCGGCCTCTTCAACGGACAGGGCTCCTGGGGCAACGGAGCCGCGATGCGCGTCGCGCCGCTCGGCGCCTGGTACGCGCAGGACCCCGAGCAGGCCACCCACCAGGCCGAGATCTCCGCCTACCCCACCCATCAGCACCGCGAGGCCGTGGCCGGGGCGATGGCCGTGGCCGCTGCCGCCGCCCTCGTGGCCGGCGCCCCGCGGCCGCCCGACCCGGAGCGGCTGCTGGACGCCGTCGTCGACCTGCTGCCGCGCAGCGCCGTGCAGGCCGGACTGCGCCGGGCGAGCGGCATGCTCGACTACGACGACCCCGGCACCGTCGCCGCCGTCCTGGGCCGTGGCCGACGCACCTCCGCGCACGACACCGTGCCCTTCGCGCTCTGGTCGGCGGCCCGCAACCTGGACGACTTCGAGGCCGCCTTCTGGACCACCGCACAGGTCGGCGGGGACATCGACACCACCTGCGCCATCGCCGGCGGCGTGGTCGCCGCCGGCGGACCCCGAGGGGCCCCGCCCGCCACCTGGCTGGAGCACACCGAGCCCCTGCCCGACTGGACACCGACAGAGCCGGCCTGAACGCCCGCACGGGCACGGCGACCGCTGCCGCAAGGGCCCCGAACACCCCGAAGTCGCCCGGCCCGGGACGGCCGCGAGTACCGCGAGGTCTCCGGTAGGTCTCATTCCCGCGCGGGAGGGGAGCCGGGGTGTCGCACCGGAACCGGGGCGCGTACGCTGTCACCCGCTATGCCGTACGAAGCACCCACCCACAGCGTCGAGCGATCTCTGCGCGCCACGACCGGAGCCAAGGTCGTCGCCGGAGTCGACGAGGTGGGCCGCGGCGCCTGGGCCGGACCCGTCTCGGTCTGCGCGGCCGTCACCGGACTCCGACGCCCTCCCGAGGGGCTCACCGACTCCAAGCTCCTCAGCCCGAAGCGGCGCGACACTCTCGCCGTGGTGCTGGAGAGCTGGGTGAGCGCGCACGCGCTCGGACACGCCTCGCCGGAGGAGATCGACGAGCTGGGCATGACCGCGGCGCTGCGGCTCGCCGCCGTCCGCGCGCTCGAAGCCCTGCCCGTCCGTCCCGACGCCGTGATCCTGGACGGCAACCACGACTACCTCGGCTCGCCGTGGAAGGTCCGCACCGTCATCAAGGGCGACCAGTCCTGCGTACCGGTCGCCGCCGCGTCCGTGATCGCCAAGGTCACCCGCGACCGGATGATGGCCGAACTCGGCTCCGACCACGCAGACTTCGCCTTCGCCGCCAACGCCGGATATCCCTCGCCGGTGCACAAGGCGGCCCTGGCGGAACGGGGTCCGACCCCGTACCACCGGCTTTCCTGGTCGTACCTCGATGCGCTGCCCCAGTGGCGGCATCTCAAGAAGGTCCGCACCCGGACGGACGGAAGCCCGACGGAGATCGAAGGACAACTAGGTTTCGACTTCTGACACTTCCGGCCGCACGCAGGTGCACACGCCGGGGCGCTGTGCCCCGGCGGTGACAAAACAACCCGTCATGCCTCTCAGTCCCGAGGAGCCTCAGATTCACGAGAGTGCCCAGGGTCCCCGCACGACTCCGGCCCCCAGCCGCAGCGCGCAGACCCCCCGTCCCGTACCCGGCCCGCGTCCCGCGGCGCCGCCACGCCCCGGTCGCCCGGGGCCCGCTCGACCGGCTCCCGCCCAGCGCACGCAGCGTGAGCAGGCCAAGCCCCTGCCCAAGGCCTCCGACGCCCCGGCGTCCGCCCCGCAGCTCCAGATCATCCCCGCCCCGGCGAAGGGTGCGCTGGACGCCGCGGAGGAGGCCGTCGACCTCCTGCTCGACTCGGGCCGTGCGCCCGGCGAGATCCTGCTGGTCACCACCGGCGACCTCCACCCCTGGGCAGCGCACGAGCTGTCCTTCGGCGAGGACGCCTACTGGGCCCAGCACGATGCGGGCGACGACGTCTTCTACACCGACGCCACCCGCGCCGCCCGCGTCTCGGCGCGTCCGGTCGTCGTGGTCGCCGTCAACGGCGGCAGTGACGCCGTCATCACCCAGACGCTCCCGGTGACCCGCGCCAGGGCCGGCGTGCTGATGATCGTCTGCGGCGATCCCCAGCTCGCCAACACGGCGCTGGGCGCGGGCGTCTGACCGAGGACAGCCGCCCCCGCCCGGCCGGTCACGGCCGGGCGGAGCGGATGCCCTTCCCTTCGGGACCCGCGCCCCACCGCCACCGCGCGCTTCACGTGGCGCGAGGCGCGCCCTGCGTCCCGCCCGTAGTCCGTATTTACGTGATGCACGTGACGCACGTGATCCACGTGCGTGCCCGCGTTGTCCCGCCGCCGCTCGTACCGCCTGGGCGCGTGCTGAAGTCCGCCTCTGTACCCGCGCCTGTCGTCGACGCGGGTCGGCGCTACGGGGGACGGGCCCTCGCCCGTTGCCTCGGCGGGTTCGGTCCGAGGCCGCCAGGGCTCAGCGAGCCGCGCTGCGCCGCAGGGCCTCCGGTGCGCCCACCGCTGAGCGGAGTCCCTCGGAAACCGCCTCCCCGATGACCCCGGGCGGCGAACCGACGTGCGGGCGACGGCCCCCGCGCCCCTCGCCCACCACCTGCCAGCCCGTCTCCGTCAGCGTGATGTACGCCCCGCAGCGCAGTCCGTGCAGGGTGCACGCGTCGCGCAGCCCCCACATCCAGGCGCCGTCCTCCTCCGTCCACCGGCCCTCGCCCGCACGGCAGTACAGAAGCACCGCCGTGCGCACCGGCGTCCGCAGCCGCAGGTCGTGCGGGATGACACGGCGCAACTGCGCGAGCAGCGCGTTGCGGAGCAGCCACCCGTCCGCCGGGGCGGGACGGCGGACGAAGGACGCGCTCGCCCTGAGCCGCTCGTCCGGATCGAGGACCGCGATCACCGCGGTGGACGGCGTCGGAAGGTGACGGGAGTAGAGACCACTGACGACCTCACGCGGATCGCGCAGCAGCGGTATCCCCGCGGCGGTCCACTGGGCCGGTTCGAGGACCCGGCCGGTCCCCACCGCGGAATCGGAGAGACGGGACGGGACCGACGGGACGGTCGAAGCGGCTGCGGACGGCGTCTTCTTCGACGCCGAGGACGGAGCGAATCCGAAGGTCACGATCCTCCCTTCGGCTGCGCGCCCACACTGCGGGCGGGATCGGGACGTAGGGGAGCGCGCCGCAGCACGGTCCTGCCGGACCACGGGAAACCGCGTGGGGAGCGAGTACCAATTCTTGCCCCCGCACGGTCTTGCGGCAACGAGCAATTGACGCCGCCGACCCTTATCTGACGAAGCGTTCCCTATATCCCTGCCCCGGAGACCGGATGGCGATACCGCCGTGTCCGCCGGCGGTGCGCGGGCTCAGCCCTGCACAGCGAGCACCAGCGGCATCACCCCCTGCGCCCCGGACCGGCGAAGCAGCCGCGCCGCCACCGCCAGGGTCCAGCCGCTGTCGGAGAAGTCGTCGACGAGCAGCACCGGACCGCTCTGCCTGGCGAGTGCCTCGGCGAGGGGCGGGGGCACCACGAGAGCACCGTCGAGCGCCCGCAGACGCTGGGCGCTGTTGCTGCGCGAGATCCGCCCCGGCTCCGCCCCTTCGGCGTAGGTCAGCCCGCCGAGCAGGGGCATCCTTCCGATCTCCGCGATGCGCTCCCCGAGCGAGGCGACCAGTCGCGGCCGTGTGCTGGACGGGAGCGTCACGACCCCCACCGGCCGCGGGCCCGCCTGCGGTGCGGACGGGGACCAGCCTCCCGGCCCCTTCGCCCAGTCGGCCAGCACCTCGACCACTGCCCGCAGTACGTCGTCGGGCACCGGGGCGTCGCCGGACTGGGGCGCGAGCAGGGGACGCAGTCGATTACCCCAGCCGATGTCGGAGAGCCGGCCCAGCGCACGGCCCGAACCGGCCTGTTCGCCCGCCGGGATACGGCCCTTGAGATCCATGCCGACCGAGGCGAGCCCCGTGGGCCACATCTTGCGTTGCTCCACCTCGACCCCGGGCCGCCCGAGTTCCCCCCGGGCGGCGTCGAGAGCCGCCGGGGAGACGGTGGCCGCGAAGCGCGCTCCGGCACAGTTGTCGCAGCGGCCGCACGGCGCGGCCGCCTCGTCGTCCAGTTCTCTGCGCAGGAACTCCATGCGGCAGTCGGCCGTGGTGACGTACTCCCGCATCGACTGCTGCTCCGCGGCACGCTGCTTCGCCACCCAGGCGTACCGCTCCGTGTCGTACGACCAGGGCGCGCCGGTCGCCGTCCACCCCCCCTTGACCCGGCGTACGGCACCGTCCACGTCGAGCACCTTGAGCATCGTCTCCAGCCGGGACCTGCGCAGCTCCACCAGGGGTTCGAGGGCGGGCAGGGAGAGCGGGCGCCCCGCGTCCGCGAGGACCTGGAGAGTGCGCCGGACCTGTTCCTCCGGCGGGAAGGCCAAGGACGCGAAGTACTCCCAGATCGCCTCGTCCTCCCGGCCGGGCAGCAACAGCACCTCCGCGTGGTCGACGCCACGCCCGGCCCGCCCCACCTGCTGGTAGTAGGCGATGGGCGAGGAGGGGGAACCGAGATGCACCACGAAACCGAGATCCGGCTTGTCGAAGCCCATGCCGAGTGCGGACGTCGCCACCAGAGCCTTGACCCGGTTGCCGAGCAGATCCTCCTCGGCCTGCTGCCGGTCCGCGTTCTCCGTGCGGCCGGTGTACGAGGCCACGGTGTGCCCGCACTGTCGGAGGAAGGCCGTGACCTCCTCGGCCGCGGCCACGGTGAGTGTGTAGACGATGCCCGAACCGGGCAGTTCGTCGAGGTGGTCGGCGAGCCAGGCCAGCCGGTGGGCCGCGTCCGGCAGCCGCACCACCCCGAGACTCAGGCTCTCCCGGTCCAGCGGCCCGCGCAGGACCAGGGCGTCGGTGCCGCCGCCCGTCCCCAGCTGCTCCGCCACGTCCGCGGTGACCCGGGCGTTCGCCGTGGCCGTCGTCGCCAGTACGGGAACGCCCTCGGGCAGGTCGGCCAGCATGGTCCGCAGCCTGCGGTAGTCCGGGCGGAAGTCGTGCCCCCAGTCGGAGATGCAGTGGGCCTCGTCCACCACGAGCAGCCCGGTGGCGGCGGCGAGGCGTGGCAGGACCTCGTCCCGGAAGTCCGGGTTGTTGAGCCGCTCAGGGCTCACGAGGAGCACGTCGACCGTCCCGGCCCGGATCTCCTCCTGAACCGACTCCCACTCCTCGGTGTTCGACGAGTTGATCGTCCGGGCGCTGATACCGGCTCGCGCGGCCGCCTCGACCTGATTGCGCATGAGGGCGAGCAGGGGCGAGACGATGACGGTGGGGCCCCCGCCACGTTGCCTGATGAGCGCCGTGGCCACGAAGTAGACGGCGGACTTCCCCCACCCGGTGCGCTGAACGACGAGCGCCCTGCGCTGGTGGGCGACGAGCGCCTCGATGGCGTGCCACTGGTCCTCGCGCAGCCTGGCCCGGCCGGTGGGGTCGCCGACGAGCCGGGCGAGGACGGAGTCGGCGGTGGTCCGCAGGTCGTGTTCGTTCATGCCTCCATGCAACCCGATAGCTCCGACATCGGGCGAACAGGGCCGTGCGTTCCTGTGGATAACCTCTTTCTCTGCATATGGGTATACCGCAGGGCGAAGCTGTGGAAAAAGAGGGAAAGAGAGTTATCCACAGGCAAAGGCGGAAAACACAGATCTAGTGCACAGTCACCGCATGACTTCACACATCGAACCCAGCGGTGACCCCGTCGGCCGTCATCCGGTATCCGTCCGCTCCCGCGGCGAACTCGTGGACGCTCTGCCCTACTTGATCGGCTACCGGCCCGAGAACAGCATCGTCCTGCTCGCCGTGCACGGCGAGCAGGGGAGGGTGGGACGGCACGTACGCGTGGGCATCCCCGCCGCGCGGCGGGACTGGCCGGCGGCCGCGGAGCGGATCGCGGCCCGCCTCCTCGACCCGTTCGGAGAACCGACCGTCGCGCCGCTCGTTCAGGACGCCGAGGGAGACGCGTGCCGGGAGGAGAAGAGGGCCGCCTCACGCCGCGCGCATCCGGCCGGCAGAGCCCGCGGGGACGTGGGGGCGGGCGCGACCGCCCCCGCCACGGGGCAGGAGCCGACGGGGCAGGGTGACGCGAGAGGACCCTCGACGCCCTGCGGGGGAGCCGAGCCCCCCGAGCGGGCCCCTTCGGGCGGTGGACCCGGTTCCCGGGACTCTCGCGCGACGGACGAGGGCTTCGGCCCGGCCGGACGCCCTGACCGCGTCCTCGTCTTTCTGTGGCAGGAGCCCGATCCCGCCGTCCCGGCCCAACGGTCCCCTTCTCGTTCCCTGCCGGACCGGGGGTCGGCCGCGACGGTTCCGGGACGTGAGCTGATGGAGTACCTGCGTCCACTGGCCCAGGCGCTGCGCGTCGCGTGCGGCAGGCTCGACGTGCCGGTCTTCGAGGCCCTCTGCGTCTCGGCCGGACGCCACTGGTCCTATCTGTGCCCCGAGGACGCGTGCTGCGCCGTGGAGGGGGAGCCGCTCGCCCCGGCGGGCAGTTCGGCCCTGGCCGCGGCGAGCGTGTACGCGGGGCGGCCGGTACCACGAGGGATCGAGGCGATCGAAAGGCGACTGCGGCCCTGGGAGACAGCCGCCGCCCGGGACCAGGAGCAGGCTCTCGACGCCGCCGTGCCGTCCCTGCTGCCCCGGCTGGTCGGCAGCGCCGAGGAGAAGGCCGAGGTCCGGTCGCTGACCCTGGGCCTCGCCGATCTCCTGATCGCCCGCCTGCACGCCGCCCCGCCTGCGGAAGGCCCCCTGGAGAGCGATCTGCGCGACGACGGACTGCTGGCCCACGACGAGGCCGCCGCAGTCATTCTCGGGCTGCAGGACCGCGTCACCCGTGACTGCGCCGCCGCATGGATGGAAGGGCCCTCCGCCCCGGCCGCGCTGCGTCTGTGGCGGGCCCTGGCGCGCCGGTGCGTGGGCGCCTACGCGGAGCACGCGGCCGCCGCGCTGACGCTGGCGGGCTGGGTCGCCTGGTCCCTCGGGGACATCTCGGAGGGCCGGGTCGCCTTCCACCTCGCCCTGGCGGTCGACCCCCGATGTCTCTTCGCCGCGCTCCTCGACGAGGCGTGCGACCGTGGGGTGGACGTGGAGTCGATCCGGGGGTACCTCCGCCGGGCCCATGGGGCAGCCGTCACGGAGACGGCCGAGGTCCCCGGAGCCGCCGCGGACCCGGTGGCTCGGGGCGCGCTCCCGCACGGTGCCGACCGGGAGGGCGATCGCGCACCGCTCGGCAGCCGCAGGCGGGTACGCGGCGCGGCGGCCGACCCGGCCCGGGGCGCCAGGCGCAGGGCACTGACCCGTCCTCCCGGCGTTCCGGCAACGGGCCGCCGCCCTGACGGGCGCCGTCTCTCGGGCGGGGCGGGCGACATCTCCGGGCCGCCGCGCGGACGGGGCGGCAATCGCGGTCGCGGCGCGGGACGGGGGAGCGGCGCCGGAGTACCGGGAGCGGGGCCCGTCGGCGCCCGTGGCAGCCGGAGCGTCCGGCGTGGCGTGTCCGACTGCGGCGCCGCCGCGGCAGGGCTCGCGGGCGCGGCGCCGCCCCAGGCCCCGGGCGCCATCGCGTCCTCCGTGCACAGCGGCGAGAGCGGACCGCAGCCCGGCCGCAGCGCGCTGAACGGGCCCGATGCGCTCGATGACGGACACGGACACGATCCGCTCGACACGGGGGCCTCACGGGAGGAGAAGGGTTCCCCGCGCCCGCCCGGCCAGAGTGCGACGCGGTCGCCGAGCGCCGCCGAGGACGAGTACGTCGTCCGTGGGCAACCGACGGAGCAAGCGCGGGTCCCCTCACCCCGCGCCACCGCTCCGGCCCGGGATGGGGAAAGGCCCACCCGCTCCCGGGCGCGGAAGAAGCCCGAGCAGTGAAGAACCCGGAGAGTGAGGAAGGGGAGGGCGGGGCGCCCTCGTGGGTGGTGACGGCACACAGTCCTTCCCGGGCGGTACGAAGCGGGCCCCCGCCCTGTACCGCGGACGAGGGGGAGCCGGCGGGACAAGCCCGCCCGGAAGACGGCCGGCGGCGCCCCGGTGCACTCCGGAAGACGACGGGGCCTCGGAGGAGGGGCGGTGGAGCGATGGGAAGCGCCGATTCCGCGCGCTCCCGAGCCAGTTGACGGCCGGGTGGCCGTGACCCGCGCGCCTTCGGCGCCGTTCAACCGGGTGCCGGGCGGCTCGCTTCCGCTCAACCGCCCGGCGCCCAGCGCTCGTAGCGTGGAAGAAGACCTCGAATGCCCTTGACCGCACAGCCGCCCGGCGGCCGGGACCAGCGTCCGGCCGTCATATCGTCCCCCAGCCCGACCAGACCCGCCCCACCGGCTCCCCGCCGTACCCCCGAACTCCCGGCCGCACACGACGCGTTGATGTGTGTGGCCCTTCCCGCACTCGCCGTCTCGGCGCCGCACGGGCAGCTCACCGGCGAGGGGCTCGACGGCTTCTACCTTGCGGGCCGACGCCTCCTGTCACGCTGTCGACTGCGGGTCGCGGGGCGTGAACCCCTCCCGGTCCAGGCGAGGATGGAAGGCTCCGACCGGGCCAGATTCCTGGGTGTCCTCAGGTCGTCCGGGGGACAGGGGCCCGATCCCGACCTCGTCGTGGAACGGCTGCGGCGGGCCGTGGGCGTGGAGCGGATCACTCTGCGCAGCTCGGCCGCGCATCCCGTACGCGTACTGGTGGAGATCTCGCTCGGTACGGACCTCGCGGATCTGGGCACGGTGGCCGCCGGCCGGTCCGTTCCGGAGGTGCCCGCGGCCGTGCACGGCACGGGTCTGCGCTGGTCCTCCCCGCAGGGACCGGTGGCGATCACCGCCGCGCCGCCCGCCGAGGACGCGGTCGCCGCCGTCGGCCTGCTGCGGTGGCACCTGGAGATCCCGGCGGGTGGCAGCCGCACCGTCGAACTCCGGTTGCGACAGGAGCGGCCGGGGGGCGTCGGGCCGGCGCGTGCGTCCGGCGGCGCGGTGCTCAGCGAGGCGACCGCGACCGGAGACGACCCGAGGGCGCGGGCCCTGCTCGCGGCGGCGACGGCGGACCTCCGGGCCCTGCTGCTGCGCGACCCCGCTCATCCCGCGCATATCCATCTCGCGGCGGGGGCGCCCTGGCGTTGCGGGCTCGCCCCGGCCGACGCGCTCGCCGCGGCCCGGATGGCCCTGCCGCTCGGTACCACCCTCGCCCACGGGACCCTGCGCACCCTGGCCCGAACCCAGTTCGCCACCGGCCCCCGACGGGGCAGCCTGCCGGGGCCGCCGCGCGACGCGGGCCCCCATCTGCCGCCGGGCAGTACCGGTGTCGAGGCGACGCTGCTGTTTCCGGCTCTGCTGGCCGAGGCCCGCCGCTGGGGGCTGGGCGAACGCGAGGTGACCGAACTGCTCCCGGCTGCCGAGGGCTGCCTGGCCTGGTTGCGCCGGGAGACACGCGCCGACCCCTTCCTCCGCGACCGGGAGACCGGGGGCGCGGCCCGAGTGGAGACGCAGGCCCACGCGTACCGTGCGGCACTGCTCGGCGCCGATCTGCTCGAAGCCTTCGACCGGCCGGGAGCCGCCGAACTCCGCTCCTGGGCCGCTGACTTCGGCCCGCTCTTCCGCCGCAGTTTCTGGACCGAGGACCGGGGTGGCGGGCGACCGGCTGCCGCGCTCCTCGCGGACGACCGGCCGGTCCCCCACCTGGGCGGTGCGGCCGCTCACTTGCTGGACACCGGGTTGCTCGGCGCGGGCCGCCCCGCCCCCGGGCTGCTCGACCGGGTGCAGACCGGACAACTCGCCCGGCTCCTGGGCGGCCCGGCCATGGACTCCGGCTGGGGGCTGCGCAGCCTGGCCGCGGGAATGCCGCGCTACAACCCGTTCGGGCACCGGGGCGGCGCCGTCCGCGTGCACGAGACAGCGGTCGCGGTCGCGGGACTGGCGGCCGCCGGACACGAAAAGGAGGCGCACGGACTGTTGCGGGGGCTGCTCTCGGCCGCGGAGTCCTTCGACTACCGGATGCCGGAGATGTTCGCCGGTGAGCAGCGCACCGAGGGCGCCCAGCCGTGGCCGCATCCTGCCGCCTGCCGCCCGGCGGCTCTTCCGGCGGCGGCCGCCGTCCATCTGCTTGTCGCCCTCACGGGCCTCCGGCCCGACGTGCCCGCCCGGTCCGTGACGCTGAGACCGACGCGCGGCGCTCCCCTCGGCGAGCTGGGGCTCACCGGGCTCGTGGTGGCCGAGCGCGCCTTCGCGGTCCGGGTCAGCCGCCTCGGGGTCGCGATGGTGGAGGAAGCGTCTCCGGCTCTCCAGCTGGGGGCCTGAGCAGCGCGCACCCGCGTCGGCCAGCCGTACGGCTTCTCCTGAAGGGAGTGTTTATCGTCAGGCAGACGACTATGATCTGTCACATGCCTCCCTACAACCCCTCCGCTTTCCCGCCTTTCGCCGTCACCGTGGATCTGGTCGTGCTGACCGTGCGCCGGCAAGGGCTCTGGGCGCTGGTGGTCCGCCGGGGAGAGCCTCCCTATCAGGGCAGGTGGGCCCTGCCCGGGGGGTTCGTGCGGGAGGACGAGGACCTGGCGGAGGCGGCCGCCCGGGAGCTCGGCGAGGAGACCGGTCTGTGTGCCCAGGCCGTGGACGCGGGGGCCACGGACCACCGCGAGGGTGGCGGGGCGCATCTGGAACAGCTCGCGACGTACGGCGACCCGGGCCGGGACCCGCGGATGCGTGTGGTGAGCGTCGCGCACCTCGCCCTGGCGCCCGATCTGCCCACCCCCCGGCCAGGGGGCGACGCCAGCGGCGCCCGGTGGGCCCCGGTGGACGAACTCCTCGACCGGGACGGGCACGGCCGTGACGGCGAACAGGCGGTCCCGCTCGCCTTCGATCACGCCACGATCCTGTCGGACGGTGTGGAGCGCGCCCGTTCGAAGATCGAGTACTCCTCGCTGGCGACGGCGTTCTGCCCTCCCGAGTTCACCGTGGGGGAGCTGCGCCGGGTGTACGAGGCGGTGTGGGACGTCGTGCTCGACCCCCGCAACTTCCATCGCAAGGTGACCGGCACCCCCGGCTTCCTCGTTCCCACCGGCGGCACCACCACCCGCCAGGGTGGTAGGCCCGCACAGTTGTTCAGGGCCGGTGGGGCGACTCTGCTCAACCCGCCCATGCTGCGCCCCGAAGTCTGATCACGCGCGAAAGGGGGAAGGGGACCTCTGCCTCAGCCGCGGGAGGCCCGGAACCGAAGGCGGGATCCAAGCTTCGTCGTGGGGGCCCAGGGGGCGAAAGCGCCTGCTCCATAAGCGAGTTGGCCTGCCCGACCGGAGGCGGGTGAAGCGCGGCGCGGTGCGGGCGGGGACGCGGCAGGCCGAGAGCGTGCGATCTCTTTCGACTGGTTAATGGGCACAACTACCCCTGCGGCGTCCGGGTATTTCCGATAAGGCGTCAATTCTCTACGAGTAGGCGATCACCCTTTCGTGTGCTTTTCACCAAAGACCTCAAGGGTGTTGGGAGGGACGCCGACAAAGGTTCCGTGAGTACCGTTGCGCACACCATGATGACCACCGCCCGCCCCACCGACTCCGGTCTCGCCGGCTCGGGCGATATCGATCGCTACCCCTACGCGGATACCCCCCAGGGTCGGATGGCTCCTTCCTCCTGGAGCGCCGCGGAACCAGATCTAGGGAGGGTGTCACGCCGGGCAGGCGGCAGCCGGGGCCGCGGACTGCACGGCCAACTCGTTCAGCAACTCGGCCAGATGATCGTCTCCGGGGACCTGGGGGCGGACAGGCCGCTCGTGCCCGAGGAGATCGGGCAGCGTTTCGAGGTCTCCCGCACCGTCGTCCGTGAGTCCCTGCGGGTGCTGGAGGCGAAGGGGCTGGTCAGTGCCCGCCCCAACGTCGGGACCCGGGTGCGACCGGTGAGCGACTGGAACCTGCTGGACCCCGACATCATCGAATGGCGCGCTTTCGGGCCACAGCGGGACGACCAGCGCCGTGAACTGAACGAACTGCGCTGGACCATCGAACCGCTGGCCGCGCGGCTCGCCGCGGGGCACGGCCGCGAGGACGTCCAGCAGCGGCTGGTCGACATGGTGGAGATCATGGGCCACGCCCTCGGCCAAGGAGACGGCATCACGTTCTCCCGTGCGGACGCCGAATTCCACTCCCTGCTCATCCAGGTCGCGGGCAACCGCATGCTGGAGCACCTCTCGGGCATCGTCGCGGCGGCCCTTCAGGTCTCCGGGGGGCCGGCCAACGGCTGTGAACGCCCCACGGAGGCCGCTGTCGCCCACCACGCCAGGATCGTCGACGCGCTGGCCTCGGGGGACGAGGCGGGGGCTGAGTCGGCCATGCGCCAGCTGCTCACGGTCCACCCCGAGGTGGAGCGTGTGGTGCCCGCGCCCCGCGAGCACTGATCCCACGGAGCGGCGGCCCCGCCCCGGTCGTCCGGGCGGGACCGCGAGGGGCCCGCGGCGCACGCCCCCGGGTCACCACGGTGCTCGCGCGTCGGGTGCCGGGCGGGTGCGCGGAAGGTGACGCGGCCCGGCACGGCTCCCGGCGCGAGCGCGGGAGTCGCACGTGCGGGGCGCGCGCGAATCGACCAGTGCGCCGGGCGTGCGCTCACCCGGCCGAGCGATCGCGAGCGTCTTATGGCTGGTGGACGACCACCTCGTTCCGTGATCTGTCCGCGTATGCTCGGATACGTCCGTCCTCGCGTCTTTTCGGGGTGTGACTCGGGCCACGCAGATTGCGCGTAACGCTCGGGGGAACAGTGCGATGACCTAAGAGGTGAGAGTCGAGAAGGGAATACGGCAGCCGTGTCCGGCGCTGTGATCCCCTGCGACACCCGCCCGCGTCGTCGGTCATCCCCAGCCGACGGTCGTCGGCTCCGGTCCGTTAAGGACGGGGCCGGAAGCCGTTTTCCAACGTTCCGAGAGGTTGTTCGTGTCGGCCAGCACATCCCGTACGCTCCCGCCGGAGATCGCCGAGTCCGAGTCTGTCATGGCGCTCATCGAGCGGGGAAAGGCTAATGGGCAGATCGCCGGTGACGATGTGCGTCGGGCCTTCGAAGCTGACCAGATTCCGGCCACTCAGTGGAAGAACGTTCTGCGCAGCCTCAATCAGATCCTCGAGGAAGAGGGTGTGACGCTGATGGTCAGTGCCGCGGAGCCGAAGCGCGCGCGCAAGAGCGTCGCGGCGAAGAGCCCGGTCAAGCGCACCGCCAGCAAGACCGTCGCGGCGAAGACCGCCACGGTGAAGAAGACGACCACAGCCGCAGCGGTCACGTCGGCCCCCGCGACCGAGCTTCTCGGTGAGGACGACGAGGCGGACAAGAAGACCGTCGCCAAGAAGACCACGGCCCGCAAGGCCACCGCCAAGAAGGCCACGGTGAAGAAGACCGCGGCCAAGAAGACGGCGGGCAAGAAGGGCGCCGACGAACTGGTCGACGAGGAGACCGAGGAGACCGGTCCCGCGGGCAAGGCCGAGGAGGGTGCCGAGGGCACCGGCGGCGAGAGCCAGGGATTCGTCCTGTCCGACGACGACGAGGACGACGCCCCCGCGCAGCAGGTCGCGGCGGCCGGTGCCACCGCCGACCCGGTCAAGGACTATCTCAAGCAGATCGGCAAGGTCCCGCTCCTCAACGCGGAGCAGGAGGTCGAGCTGGCCAAGCGCATCGAGGCCGGCCTCTTCGCCGAGGACAAGCTCGCGGGCAGTGACAAGCTGGCCCCGAAGCTCCAGCGCGAGCTGGAGATCATCGCCGAGGACGGCCGACGCGCCAAGAACCACCTGCTGGAGGCCAACCTCCGACTCGTGGTCTCGCTGGCCAAGCGCTACACGGGCCGCGGCATGCTGTTCCTGGACCTGATCCAGGAGGGCAACCTCGGTCTGATCCGCGCGGTCGAGAAGTTCGACTACACCAAGGGCTACAAGTTCTCGACGTACGCGACTTGGTGGATCCGGCAGGCGATCACCCGCGCCATGGCGGACCAGGCCCGTACGATCCGTATCCCGGTGCACATGGTCGAGGTCATCAACAAGCTCGCCCGTGTGCAGCGCCAGATGCTCCAGGACCTGGGCCGCGAGCCCACCCCGGAGGAGCTGGCCAAGGAACTCGACATGACCCCGGAGAAGGTCATCGAGGTCCAGAAGTACGGCCGTGAGCCCATCTCGCTGCACACCCCGCTCGGTGAGGACGGGGACAGCGAGTTCGGTGACCTCATCGAGGACTCCGAGGCGGTCGTCCCGGCGGACGCGGTCAGCTTCACCCTGCTCCAGGAGCAGCTGCACTCCGTGCTCGACACGCTCTCCGAGCGTGAGGCGGGCGTGGTCTCCATGCGTTTCGGTCTCACCGACGGTCAGCCGAAGACCCTCGACGAGATCGGCAAGGTCTACGGCGTGACGCGTGAGCGTATTCGTCAGATCGAGTCGAAGACCATGTCGAAGCTGCGTCACCCCTCCCGGTCCCAGGTGCTGCGCGACTACCTGGACTGATCCGGCTCCCGGCACGGCTGCTCGTACCGAGCCCGAGAAAGGGCCCGCTCCCTCACGGGGGGCGGGCCCTTTCCGCGCACCGTTGCGCCGACTGGGCGCCCGCCACCGTCTGGGCGTGCGGGTGACTGCGCGCTGAACGACTCTGAGTGGGAGACCGACACTCTGAGTGAAGGAGCACATCCATGCCGCTTCGCAGCCTCCGCTCCCGGCTGTGCGCAGGAGCTCTCGCCACCGCCTCCGCACTGGTCCCCGTCCTCGCCGCCGCGCCCGCCTCGGCCGACGGAGTAGTCGTCGGCGGCCGGCCCGTGAGCGTGAGCGACCATCCATGGGTGGTGGCCCTCGCGAGCCGCGAGCGGTTCGGCTCCGCACGTTCCGGCCAGTACTGCGGGGCCGTTCTGATCGGGCCCAGGACCGTCGCCACTGCGGCGCACTGCCTCAGCAACCGGGTGCTCGGCGCCCCACTGAGCCAGGTACGTGACCTACGGGTGCTCGTGGGGCGGGACGATCTGACCGGCCAGGGCGGCACCGAGGCCACCGTCGCGGACACCTGGGTCAACCCCGGGTACGAGCCCGGCAGCAATGCCGGGGACGTCGCGACCCTCACCCTGGACAAGGCTCTGCCGCAGAGCGACGTACTGCCGCTGGCCCAGGCGGGTGACCCCTCCTACGAGCCGGGAACCAAGGCGGAGGTGTACGGCTGGGGAGACACGACGGGGGCGGGCGCCTACTCCCGTACGCTGCGCGCGGCCACGGTGAGCGTGTTGCCCGACAGCGACTGCGCGCGGGCCTACCCCGGTAACAAGGACGGTGCGTACCAGCCCGCGACGATGTTGTGCGCGGGGGAGAAGGAGGGTGGGCGGGACGCCTGCCAGGGCGACAGCGGAGGCCCGCTGGTCGCCGCGGGGAAGCTCATCGGCCTCGTCTCGTGGGGCAGCGGCTGCGCCCAGGCGGGCAGCCCGGGTGTCTACACCCGCATCTCCGGCGTCGCCGACACCGAGGGGCTGCGGGAGCGCTGAGAAGGTCCCAGTGCCCTCGTAGGCCCTCTTCCCGGCCCGCGGGGCCGCCCCCGATGTCTTCGCGGGCGGTGCGGGCCGGCTCTCGCGCTCAGGGGCTGTCCCGGGGGGACGAGCAAGTGGGGAGGGCAAGCGAAAGCGGGCGTCGCGCCCATGGGTCGGGAGCGGCGCCCGCTTTCCGGTGTCCTACCGGTGCCGGCTCGTCGTAGGGGTGCGAGGCGTCAGCGGTCCTCGTCACTTACGGGGCTGGGAGCGGTCAGCCGCTCCGTCTCGTCCTGTATCTCAGCGGCGATCTTCTTGAGTTCCGGCTCGAACTTGCGTCCGTGGTGGGCGCAGAAGAGCAGTTCACCGCCGCTGATCAGGACAACGCGCAGATATGCCTGGGCGCCGCACCGGTCGCAACGGTCAGCGGCCGTCAGCTGGCTCGCGGGTGTCAGAACAGTAGTCACGTCGCCTCTTCTCTAGCTCGACGAGCTGTCGTACCAGGGTCAACATCCAACCAGGCCCAAAACGTTCCCGCTCGTGGCCTTTCCTCGAAAAAAGTTCTTTACGAGGGGGCTGTCCGTTGCCGGTTGGCGGCGAATGTGCCGTATTACAGCGTGCGTGCTTTACGGTTTCGCGTGATGTGCAGGGTCGGGTGGTCCTCCCGGCTGGCTTGCCGGTTGTTCATGAGGACGTGCCCGGAGCCTAAATGGTTCATGCGCGAAAGGGAACGTGACATGGGAGGCATCGCCCCCCGATGTTCGAACGCCTGTGTGATTTTGCACTAGGGTGGGTTTGAAGCGAGGGTGGCGTAACAACGGCTCTACCTGGCCTCGGTACCCTCTGAGCGGCAACCCGATCCGGGCCCGGGGGCTCTCAGCCCCCACAAGAAATTCAGCGAGGAGCGAACCGCGTGACCGCCGAGACGTCCGTGTCGTCGACAGCTCTGCTGGCAGGAGCAGACCGCGACGACTCCAATTACACCGCGCGGCACCTGCTCGTCCTGGAAGGGCTCGAAGCAGTCCGCAAGCGCCCCGGCATGTACATCGGGTCGACCGACAGTCGCGGCCTCATGCACTGTCTGTGGGAGATCATCGACAACTCCGTCGACGAGGCCCTGGGCGGGCACTGCGACCACATCGAGGTGATCCTCCACGAGGACGGCTCGGTCGAGGTCCGCGACAACGGTCGTGGCATCCCCGTCGACGTCGAGCCGAAGACCGGGCTGTCCGGCGTCGAGGTCGTCATGACCAAGCTGCACGCCGGCGGCAAGTTCGGCGGGGGCTCCTACGCCGCCTCCGGCGGCCTGCACGGCGTCGGCGCCTCGGTGGTGAACGCGCTCTCCGCCCGGCTCGACGTCGAGGTGGACCGCAACACCGTCCACTCCGTCAGCTTCCGGCGCGGCACCCCCGGCCAGTTCGACGGCGAGGGCCCCGACGCCCCTTTCCAGCCCACCGTGGGACTGCGCAAGGGCAAGCGGGTACCGAAGGGCCGCACCGGTACGCGTATCCGATACTGGGCGGACCGGCAGATCTTCCTCAAGGACGCCAAGCTCTCGCTGGACTTCCTGCACCAGCGCGCCCGCCAGACCGCGTTCCTCGTCCCCGGGCTCACGCTCGTCGTCCGGGACGAGTACGGCCTCGGCGAGGGCGGCAGCAAGGGGGAGGAGTCCTTCCGCTTCGACGGGGGTATCAGCGAGTTCTGCGAGTACCTCGCCCACGACAAGCCGGTGTGCGACGTCGTGCGGCTGAGCGGGCAGGGGGTGTTCAAGGAGACGGTGCCGGTCCTCGACGAGGTGGGGCAGATGACGCCCACCGAGGTCACGAGGGATCTGGGCGTCGACATCGCCCTGCGCTGGGGCACCGGCTACGACACGACGCTGCGCTCCTTCGTCAACATCATCGCCACCCCCAAGGGCGGTACTCACGTCTCGGGCTTCGAGCGCGCCGTCACCCGCACGGTCAACGAGGTCCTGCGCAGCACCAAGCTCCTGCGCGTGGCGGAGGACGACATCGTCAAGGACGACGCTCTGGAGGGCATGACGGCCGTGGTGACCGTCCGCCTGGCCGAGCCGCAGTTCGAGGGGCAGACCAAGGAGGTGCTGGGCACCTCCGCCGCCAACCGGATCGTGGCCAACGTCGTCTCCAAGGAGCTCAAGGCGTTCCTGACCTCGACCAAGCGGGACGCCAAGGCCCAGGCCAGAGCGGTGCTCGACAAGGCCGTCGCCGCCGCCCGCACGCGCATCGCGGCCCGCCAGCACAAGGAGGCCCAGCGGCGCAAGACGGCGCTGGAGTCCTCCTCCCTGCCCGCCAAGCTCGCCGACTGCCGCAGCGACGACGTGGACCGCAGTGAGCTGTTCATCGTGGAGGGCGACTCCGCGCTCGGCACGGCCAAGCTCGCGCGCAACTCCGAGTTCCAGGCGCTGCTGCCGATCCGCGGCAAGATCCTCAACGTGCAGAAGTCCTCCGTCTCGGACATGCTCAAGAACGCGGAGTGCGGGGCGATCATCCAGGTCATAGGAGCGGGCTCGGGCCGCACCTTCGACATCGCCGCGGCCCGCTACGGGAAGATCATCCTGCTCGTCGACGCCGATGTGGACGGCGCCCACATTCGGTGCCTGCTGTTGACCCTCTTCCAGCGCTACATGCGGCCCATGGTCGAGGCCGGACGGGTCTTCGCCGCCGTCCCGCCGCTGCACCGCATCGAGCTGACCCAGCCGAAGAAGGGACAGGAGAAGTACGTCTACACGTACTCCGACCGGGAGCTGCGCGAGACGCTGCTGGAGTTCGAGCGCAAGAACATCCGCTACAAGGACTCCATCCAGCGCTACAAGGGTCTGGGGGAGATGGACGCCGACCAGCTCGCGGAGACCACGATGGACCCGCGCCACCGCACGCTGCGCCGGATCAACATGACCGACCTGGACTCGGCCGAGCAGGTCTTCGACCTGCTCATGGGGAACGAGGTGGCCCCGCGCAAGGAGTTCATCACCAGTTCGGCGGCGACCCTCGACCGTTCGCGCATCGACGCCTGAGACGGGCCGGCTCCCGCGCCGGTACGGCTGCCGCCGGCGGGCGGGCCCCACGGCCGGTACCGCTGTGAGCCGGCGTCCCTCATGCGCCGCGCGCTGTCCGCCGTGTGCCGCTCGGTGACCGCTGCGTCCGCCTCGCGCGGACGCAGCGGTTCGCCGACGCGCCGGGGCGGGGCGAGCTGGGGTTCGTGAGGGGACAGCGGGTTTCCGCGGTGCGGGCGGCGGCGCGGGCGAGGAGCGAGAGGCGACCCCGACTCGCCCCGGCGCGTCGCACGCACCCGGTGCCTGCCCGGTACGCGCCCGGTTTCCGAGGGCGCTCTCGCGGATTCTCCACCCCAGGGTGGAGAAGAGGAATCCACCCGTGATCCACCCCTGCTCCGATGTCCGAGGACCCGAACCTCCGTAGCTTCGAAGGCGTCAAACACTTTCGACCTGCGGAGGCAGTCATGTCAGGGCTCAGTGCGATCCTGCTGGTCGGCGTCGCCGTCGTGCTCGTCGCCGCCCGCCTCGTGCGCGCCCAGCCAGTCGGAGGAGGACGGAGCCGATGGTGGATCGTGCCCGTCGTCCTCGCCTTTCTCGCGCTGCGCGAACCCGGCCTCGTCGACTCGAGCCACGAGAGTGCTTCCCTCGCCCTGCTCGCCGTCGAGGTGGTGGTGGGACTGGCCATAGGCGCCGGCTGGGCCTGGACCTCGCGTGTCTGGGCGGACGAGGACGGCACGGTCTGGGCCAAGGGCACCCGCGCTTCCGCGGGGATCTGGGGCGGAGGCATCCTGGTCCGCGCAGCCCTTTTCGGGGTCGGTACTGCTCTCGGCCTGCATCAGGACAGCTCCACGCTGCTGCTCGCCCTCGCCGTCACCCTGCTCGCGCGGGGCGCGGTTCTCTCCCGGCGCGCGGCGCTGCTCGGCCCGGCGTACGGTGACCCTGCCGCCGAGGCGGCTCCGGCGGCGTGGAGGGACCGCGTGTGACCAAAGACGTCTGGACCGCCTGGCCCTCCTGGGAAGCCCTCGCCCGGGAGAGCAGGAAGCCGGTGCAGAGCAGGGCCAGGACCGTCTCCACCCGGGGAGTACGCCTCTTCCTCGGCCTGCTCCTGCTGTGGGGCAGCATCCACGAACACCCTGAGGCCGGAGTCCTCGCCATCCTCGGCGGACTGCTCGCGGCGCTGGTCGGTGTCCTCGCGGTGCGCGGCTTCTTCCGGACGACCCGTCGCCGGGAACTCCTCGGGGCGACGGGAGCCCTGTTCACCCTCCTGGCGTGCGGGTATCTCAGTCTCCTGCTGAGCTGGTCGACTCTCGCCTTCGTCATGTGGTGCGGGATCGCCGTCATAGGACTGGAGAGGCTGCCGCTGATCTGGGGGGTGCCGTTCGCCGTCGGCGGGCTCGGCTCGTACGCCCTGTTCGTCGGGGGGAACTGGTTGGCGACGTCGGCCACCTGCGCGGGGCTCGCCCTGGCCGGGTACGTTCTGCGGCTCGACGCGGAGGCCCGCGGCGGTGCGCAGCGTCTGCTGGTCCAGGAGAGGGCGGCCAGCGCGGCCCGGACGGAATCGGCGGCGCTCACGGAGCGGGCGCGTATCGCGCGTGAGATCCACGATGTGCTCGCCCACAGTCTCTCCGCCCAGCTCGTGCACCTGGAGGCCGCCAGACTCCAGATCGAGCAGGGCGCCGACCGGGCCACGATCCTGGAGCGCGTGGTAGCCGCCCGGGGGATGGCCAAGGAAGGGCTCGCCGAGACCCGGCAGGCGCTGTCCGCCCTGCGCGGGGAGATGGCCCCTGTGGCGGAGGTACTTCGTGATCTGGTGCACGCGGAGGGCGCGCGGTTCGAGATCCACGGCGATCCCCGGCCGCTGCCGGCCGAGGCGGGGCAGACGGTGCGCCGCGTCGCCCAGGAGGCGTTGACGAATGTGCGCAAGCACGCTCCCGGTGCGGAAGTGACGGTCCGGCTCAGCTACCAGTCCGGCGTCTGCGAGCTGGAGGTGCGCAACGGGCCCGCCCGCGGGGCCCGGCCGGAGCTGGCGGAAAGCGGCGCGGGATACGGTTTGCAGGGCATGAGGGAACGGGCGGAGTTGCTGGGCGGAGCCCTGACGGCGGGGCCGCCGGGCGAGGACGAGAAAGGGTTCGTGGTGAGGCTGCGGGTGCCCGCGTGACAGCGCGAGTGGTGGTGGCGGACGACCAGTCCGTGGTGCGTGAGGGCATCGTCATGCTGCTCGGACTGCTGCCCGGTATCGAGGTGGTCGGTGCGGCGAGGGACGGGGAGGAAGCCGTGCGACTCGTCGCCGAACTCGCCCCCGACGTCGTGCTCATGGACCTGCGGATGCCGCGTTGTGACGGGGTGGAGGCCACGCGCCGCGTCCGGGACCAGTACCCGGGCACCCAGGTCGTCGTCCTGACGACCTACGCCGACGACGAGGATCTCTTCCCGGCGATCCAGGCGGGCGCCCGGGGATATCTCACCAAGGACGCTGGTGGAGACGAGATCGTCCGCGCCGTCCAGGACGTCATGTCCGGGGCCGCCGGGCTCGCCCCGTCCATCCAGCGGCGACTGCTCGACCGTCTGTCCAAAGAGGAGGGACCCGGGAGAGCGGGCGGAGGGCGCGAGGCGACCGGTTCGCCCGGAGCGCTCGCCGGGGACGGGCCGCGGGCACAGGGCGCGGGGCTCGGCGGCGAGGGGGCCCGTGCCGCTGACCCGCCGGACGGACTGACCGCGCGCGAGACGGAGGTGCTGACCCTGATCGGCCAGGGCATGACCAACCAGGAGATCGCCGCCACCCTGCACATCTCGGCCGCCACGGTGAAGACACACATCAACAACCTCTTCGCGAAGACCGGTCTCAAGGACCGTGCTCAGGCCGTTCGATACGCCTATCAGCACGGCATAGTGGCGCCACCAGGGCCGACTGTCACCTGAAAGAGTGAAACCTGTGGGCTGAGGAGTCAGCGATCTTCCCCTTCCGCCCATCCTTGTGCCCGCGGTCAACCTCGCCGCGGACAAGGAGAGTTCGGTGAAGAAGTACGACGGTCGCGATGCCGGGCGGGTCCGGCTGGACGACCCCTGGCGCGACCCCCTCGCCTCCGGTCGGGGCGAAGTGGACAGCGGCGCAGTGCCCGCGCCCCCCACCGAGCCGGAGCAGGGTCGGCGCGCAGCCGACATCTACCTGGAAGTGCAGCGCAGCCCCGCCTTCCAGGAAGTGCGCCGTCGGTACCGTCGCTTCGTGCTGCCGGCCGGTGCGGCCTTCTTCACGTGGTACGTGGCCTATGTCCTCGCCGCCACCATGGTGCCCGGCCTCATGGCACGGCCGGTGGCCGGAGTGGTGAACGTGGCGATGATGGCCGGGCTGGCCCAGTTCCTCAGCACCTTCCTGCTCACCTGGGCCTATGCACGCCACGCCCGGTTGCGCAGGGACCGCGCGGCTCTCGAACTGCGCTGGGACACACAGGAGCTGACCAGGGGAGCGCGGGGTTGAGCGGCAACCATCAGACGCTGGCGCTGCTGCTGTTCAGCGCGTTCGTCGCCGTCACCCTGGCCATCACCACCTGGGTGAGCCGCAACCGGCACGGCTCGGCCGAGGAGTTCTACGCGGGCGGCCGGCTCTTCACCCCGATGGAGAACGGTTTCGCCATCGCGGGTGACTACCTGTCCGCGGCCTCCTTCCTCGGTATCGCCGGGCTCATCGCGCTGTTCGGCTACGACGGCCTGCTCTACTCGGTGGGCTTCCTGGTCGCCTGGCTGGTTGTCCTCCTGCTGGTGGCCGAACTGGTGCGCAACTGCGGCCGGTTCACCCTCGCGGACGTGGTCGCGGCGCGGATGAGCCAGCCGAGGCTCCGGATCGCTACGGGGACGGCCTCGGTCACCGTCTCGGTGCTGTATCTGGTGGCGCAGATGGTGGGAGCCGGGTCACTGGTCGCCCTGCTCCTGGGCGGGACGGGGCCGGCGGCCCGCGCGTGGACGATCGTCGGAGTCGGTGCCCTCATGGTCGTCTACGTGTCGATGGGCGGTATGCGGGCCACCACCTGGATCCAGATCGTCAAGGCGGTCCTGTTGATGGCCGGGGCTCTCGCGCTCACCGTGCTCGTGCTGGTCCGCTTCCACGGTGACGTCAACCTGCTGCTGAGATCGGCCGCCGAGCGCAGTGGGCACGGCCTCGGCTTCCTCAACCCCGGTCTCAAGTACGGCGGTTCCTGGACGGCGCGGTTCGACTTCGTCAGCCTCGGGCTCGCGCTCGTCCTGGGAACGGCGGGCCTGCCCCACATCCTGTCGCGCTTCTACACCGTGCCCACGGCACGGGCGGCCCGGCGCTCGGTCGTGTGGTCGATCGGCCTCATCGGTGCCTTCTACCTGATGACGATCGTGCTGGGCTTCGGGGCCGCCGCGATCGTCGGCCCGGACGCCGTGCGGGGCTCCAACGCGGCCGGGAACACGGCGATTCCGCTGCTCGCCCTCGACCTCGGTGGCGGTGCGGGATCCACCGGGGGCACCGTGCTGTTCGCCGTGGTCGCCGCCGTGGCCTTCGCGACGATCCTGGCGGTGGTCGCGGGCATCACCCTGGCCTCCTCGGCCTCCGTGGCCCACGACCTGTACGCGACGCTGCGGCGACCGGGACGCACCCGGCACGGCGAGGTCTTCGTGGCGCGGTGGGCGGCTGTCGGCATCGGGGTGCTCGCCATCGGGCTCAGCCTGCTGGTGAGCGATCTCAACGTCGCCTTCCTGGTGGGGCTGGCCTTCGCGGTGGCGGCCTCGGCCAATCTGCCGGTGCTGCTGTACTCGCTTCTCTGGCGGCGCTTCACCAGGCGGGGCGCGGTGTGGTCGGTCTACGGCGGGCTGATTCCGGCTCTCGTGCTGGTGGTCTTCTCTCCTGTGGTCTCCGGTGGCCCCGGAGCCGTCGTGGCGGGCGCCGACTTCCACTGGTTCCCCCTGGAGAACCCGGGGCTGGTGTCCATCCCGCTCGGGTTCCTCTCCGGCTGGCTCGGCACCGTCACCTCCCGTGCGGGTTCCGACGCGACGAAGCACGCCGAGACGGAGGTGCGGTCCCTCACCGGGGCGGGTGCCGTCTGAGCGTCCAGTGGTCCACCCTTGCGGGGACGCCCGCCGGTTCCTGCCTTCCCGTGGCCCCGTGGCCCCGTGATCCCCCTGGTCCCCGGCGGCCCTACACCACGCCCGGCGGTTCCGGGGTGACGCTCCTGACCTCCATGCGCGACGGTGTGCCGAGGGCGGCGCCGCAGCTCTCCGGGCGCGGTGGGCCCGGCATGCTCTGCGCCACCTCCACATGCCAGCCCCTGCCGTCGGTGTGACGGACCGTGAAGTGGTGCAGGGCCGGGTCCGCCCCGGGCGGCGCCGGGGCCACGCTGAGGACTCCTGCCCGGTCTTCGCCGCTCGCCTCGCGCACCGCGAGCTCGGCGGCCTGGCCCGGCCGCTCCCAGGCCGAGAGCCCCCGGCAGCCCTCCGTCAGGACGCGGCCGGAGCGTGCCGCGTCGAGAACGGCGCGTACCGAGGGGGT
Organism: Streptomyces sp. NPDC007088; assembly: GCF_042869355.1. Lineage (NCBI taxonomy): Bacteria > Bacillati > Actinomycetota > Actinomycetes > Kitasatosporales > Streptomycetaceae > Streptomyces > Streptomyces sp. NPDC007088. Next base: position 624,541 of record NZ_JBIAFO010000001.1, on the reverse strand, counting down.
GTCCGCCCGGCCGTACGCGTACCCGTGCGGCAGGACGAGCAGGGTGGGGGAGAAGCGGTGGCCTCCCAGGTGGGTGGTCTCCCAGACGTCCTCGGTGCCTTCCGCCGCGAGGGCGGCGGCCAGCGGACGTCCCAGGAGGGCGCAGCACTGGTCGCGTTTGCCGTTGGCACACACGTAGACGAGCGGGCCACCGGTGTGCGGGGCGCCGTGCAGCACCGTGTCGAAGGAGTCGGGGGCGCCCGCGCCCAGCGCCTCCAGGTCTAGGGCGCGCAGGCGTTCGGGGTCGGTCACGAGTGCCGTGTGCAGCCAGGCTTGTCCGGGCACCGTGTGGGCCGCGTAGACGCGACGCCGTTCCGTGGTGGTCGCCGGGGTGCTGCGGCCGGGACGACGGATCAGCGCCACGCGTACGCCGGTGCCCTTGGCCGCCTTCTCCAGCGCCCTCCCGAGCTCGGGATCGAGACGGCTGGCGGTCAGCGCCTTGGCGCCCCAGGGGCCCGGCTGTTCCACCAGGAGCCAGGTGCGGGCGGTGGCCGCGGTCCCGGCGAGCGGCTCGGCCAGGGTCTGCGAGACGGAGGTGCAGGTACTCACGCGGGTGAGCCTAACCGCAGCGGACGGGGCGGGCGCGGGCGCGTTGGTCCGGCCGTGAGAAGGGCCGGGGCATCCGCCGCTCGTCGCGGGCGGGCTGTCCCGGACCAGCCGGGCGCCCGCTGCCGTGGCCGGGGCGCGGGCGCGTACAGAAGGCTCCGAGTGTTTCGGCGAAGCGCCGCGGCCGACGGGGGAGACAGTGGATTTCCGAAGTATCGCAAGCCACTTGCAGGCTTTGCGCTAATCTTGCAGCCATGACGCGTCGACTCGCCCAAGTGGCCCAGAAGGTCGGAGTCAGCGAGGCCACGGTCAGCCGGGTCCTCAACGGCAAGCCCGGGGTGTCGGAGAACACCCGGCAAGCCGTGCTCTCCGCGCTCGACGTCCTCGGATACGAGCGCCCCACCCAGCTGCGCGGCGAGCGTGCCCGCCTCGTCGGGCTGGTCCTGCCCGAACTGCAGAACCCGATCTTCCCGGCGTTCGCCGAGGTCATCGGCGGAGCGCTGGCGCAGCAGGGGCTGACCCCCGTGCTCTGCACCCAGACCAAGGGCGGGGTCTCGGAGGCCGACTACGTGGATCTCCTGCTCCAGCAGCAGGTCTCCGGCGTGGTGTTCGCGGGCGGGCTCTACGCCCAGGCCGAGGCGCCGCACGACCACTACCGCCGCTTGGCGGAACGCCGGATTCCGGTGGTGCTGATCAACGCCGCCATAGAGCAGCTCGGCTTCCCCGGAGTGTCGTGCGACGACGCGGTCGCCGTCGAACAGGCGTGGCGGCATCTGGCCTCGCTCGGACACGAGCGCATCGGTCTGGTGCTCGGCCCCGCCGACCACATCCCCTCGCAGCGCAAGCTGGCCGCCGCGCGCGGCGTGGTGGCCGCCGCGGGAGGCGAACTCCCTGACTCCCGTGTGGTGCGGGCGATGTTCTCCCTGGAGGGCGGTCAGGCTGCTGCGGCCCGGTTGCTCGACCAGGGTGTGACCGGCTTCGTGTGCGCGAGCGATCCCTACGCCCTCGGCGTGGTCAGGGCGGCGAAGCGGCGCGGGCTCTCGGTTCCGGGGGACGTGTCCGTGGTCGGATTCGACGACTCGGCGTTCATGAACTGCACCGAGCCGCCGCTCACGACGGTGCGCCAGCCGATCGAGGCGATGGGGCGGGCGGCCGTGGACCTGCTCGCGGTCCAGATCGGCGGCGGTGCGGCCGCCTCCGAGGAACTGCTCTTCGAACCGGAACTCGTCGTCCGCGGCTCCACCGGCCAGGCCCCCCGGTACGCCGAGGGCACGGCCCCCGCGTAACGATCCAGGCGGCCCGGCTCGCCGGAGAGCCGGGCCCCAGGATGTCCCGCGCACCGTCGGCGCCCACCCGGCGTTCCGTGAACCGTCGGCGTCCCCCGTCCTTCGGCGAGTCGGCGGCGCCCCCTTTTCCGCTTCCCGGCCGCCCGTTTCTGCTCCGCCGTTGTCCGTTCTTTGCGTTTCTTGGCGGATTCTTGCGATCCGGTGCGGTCCCGTCCCGCCGCCCGGCGTACGCACCGGGCGGCGGGACGGGGTCATCGCGCCTCCGGCACGGGCCGGCCCGCCTCCGGTCCCGTGTACGTCCCGCGCGGCCGGAGCCGCAGCGGGGTCTCGGCGTACTCCTCCAGGGCGTGGGCGATCCAGCCGCCCGTGCGGGCTACGGCGAAGACGGTCTCACCGGCGTCGGCCGGCATCCCGGCGGCGACGGAGAGGACGGCGAGGGCCAGGTCCACGTTGGCCGCGCTCGCCGCCGTACGCGACACCGCTCGGGCCGCCTCCAGCGCCGCGCGCGCGTACGGCAACGGGGCCAGGGCCGCGAACAGGGCCTGTGCACGCGGGTCCCCGCCCTCGTAGAGCCGGTGCCCGAGGCCCGGCACGGGGTGACCGGCCCTCAGATGGGCGGCGACGACCGGCGTGGCGTCGCCCCGGTCGAGCACCTCCGACAGCATCCGGTGCGCGAGGCCGCTCGCCGCGCCGTGCAGCGGGCTGTCCAGGGCGCCGAGTCCGGCGGAGACCACCGCGTAGGGGTGGGCACGGGAGGAGGCCGCGACGCGGGCCGCCAGGGTCGAGGCGGCCAGGTCGTGGTCGAGCAGCAGAACGAGGGCGGTGTCCAGCGCCCGCACGCCCGCGGGATCGGGCTCCCGGTCCGTGAGCCGCGTCCACAGGCGCTCGGCGAGGGGGGCGGGGGAGGAGCCGGTCTCCGAGTCCGCGCCGGGGGCCGGGCGGACGTCGGCCCCCATCTCCTCGGTGTCACCGCCCCGTTCACTCCGCGCGCCGGCCCCCGCGCCCCCGTGGAGCGGCAGGACGTCCACGAGGACGGCGAGCAGGTCGCGTGCCGTGGCGGTCACGTCGGAGGGGGCCAGGCGGAAGCGGAGGGGATCGGCCGCGCCCGTGGCGACCACCGCCGCCCGGAGCCGGTCGGTCGGACCGGCGTGCGCGGACAGGGCCGCGACGGACCGGCGCGCCTGCGCGAGGAGAGGACGGGGCGCGGAGAACCGGAGATCGGGCCGCAGTTCGCCGGTCCACAGCCAGTCGGCGACCTCCTCGTACCCGTACCGCCCGGCGAGTGCCCGGCTGTCGACGCCCCGGTAATAGCAGGCCTCCTGAGTGAGGAGGGTGATCCCCGTGCGCAGCCGGCCGAGGGGGCCCTCGGGCGGCGCGGCCGCCTCGCGGCGGGACCGGGCCGCCAGGGCGTCCACCTCGGCCGGGTCGAAGGTGCTGCCCCGGCCGTCCGGCCCGCGCCTGCGGTCGAGCTGGCCCCGGCTCACGTACGCGTAGACCGTCGCGGGCTTCACACCGAGCCGTGCGGCGGTCTCCCGCGTCGTGAGCCGTCCGTCCGGTGCCGAAAGTCGCCCGTCCGTCCTCGTCGGCTGCGGCTCCGCGGGCACGTCTGAGATCATGTGGCCAGGCTATCAATGTTGATTGAATCAACATTGACTAATGATCGATCAATAGTGCACGGTCACTCATGTCCTGTTCGTCTTCCGCCTTCCGGCCCGCCCGAGCACACCGGCACCCCTCGGACTCCGGCGTGCCGTTCCGAGGGCGGCCGCCCGTGTCCGGTCGCCCGGCAAAAGGAGTCGCCATGAGCACCGTCCCGCCGCCCCACCTCCGTACGGACCCGGCCGGACCGGCGTCGCCGGAGGCCCCCTCCGCGACCCCTGCCGGGGCCCCGGCCGCGCCGCGCGGCCTGTCCGGAGTGGTCGTGGCCGATACGCGTCTCGGTGAAGTACGCGGGGAGGAGGGCTTCTTCCACTACCGGCAGTACTCGGCCGTCGACCTCGCGGGCAGCCGCGGCTTCGAGGACGTCGCTCACCTGATGCTGTTCGGCACGTTGCCGGACGCGGAGGAACTCGCGCGGTTCACCGCCGGGACGGCCCGGCTGCGCACCCTGCCCGACGAGGTGAGCGCCGCGCTGCCCGCCCTCGCGCGGGCGACCTCCGCCTCGGGTCCGCTCGCCGGGCTGCGCACCGCCCTGTCCCTGTTCGGCGCGGCCCGCGGGTTCCGCCCGTTGTACGACCTCGGCCCCGAGGAGCGGCGCGCCGACGTGCTGGCGGCCGTCGCCGTGGTGCCGACCCTCGTGGCCGCCCTGTACCGGCTCGGCCAGGGCCTGGAACCGGTCGAGCCGCGCGCGGACCTGCCGCACGCGGCCAACTACCTCTACATGGTGACCGGCGCGGAACCCGGCCCGCGCGAGAGCCGCGCCGTCGAGCGGTACCTCATCTCGACCGTCGACCACGGGTTCAACGCCTCGACGTTCACCTCCCGCGTCATCGCCTCCACGGGGGCGGACGCCGCCGCGTGCCTGGTGGGCGGGGTGGGCGCCCTGTCCGGGCCGCTGCACGGCGGGGCGCCGAGCCGTGCGCTGGACACGCTGGACGCGATCGGCACGGCGGAGCGGATCGACGACTGGGTGCGCGAGCAGGTCGCGGCGGGCGGCCGGATCATGGGGTTCGGTCACCCCGTCTACCGCACCGAGGACCCCAGGTCCCGTCTGCTGCGCGGGATCGCCGAGGAGTTCGGCGGGGAACGCGTGGAGTTCGCCAAGGAGGTCGAGCGGCGCACCGAGGCGCTGCTCGCCGAGCTGAAGCCGGGGCGGCGGCTCCACATCAACGTCGAGTTCTACGCCGGAGTGGTCATGGAACTGTGCGGGCTGCCCCGGGCGATGTTCACCCCGACCTTCGCGTGCGCGAGGGTCGTCGGCTGGAGCGCGCAGATCCTTGAGCAGTCCGCCGATCCGAAGATCATCCGCCCGAAGGCGCGCTATGTCGGCCCCACCGCCCCGGCCCCGGTCCCGGCGCTGTCCTGAGCCCGTTTCAGCCCGCGCCTCGCGCCCCGCGCCCGCACAAACCCTTCGTGCGGGCGCTCCTGAGTGACGCGTCAGCCGTTCCGTCGGAGCCTCGCCCCCGGACCAGGCCACGGCGCGCCTCACCGAGGCCGGACGGGCAGCGGACCGAGCGCGGGTGCGGCCGGCGCGCGGCCGGGCCCGTCGCCAGTCGCGCGCTCCTCGGCCTCAGCGGGCCGCGGTGCCGGCAGCGGTTCGGCGGGATCGAGCCGGGACGGGCCCCGCGGGCCGGGCACCGGGGGCACTCATACGCGACGGAGGCGGCCCGCTCCTGTCCGGAACGGAGCATTCCCCGCCGGTCGGCCACGTCGTCGCGTTCGCGCGACCGGGCGACGCCCCCGGGTGCGCGTGGCCGACCGGCTCGGGGCCGCGTCGCCGCCGCAGGACACCCTCGACGGCGCCGTTCGTCACGGGGTACGCGGTCCGGCGGCCGTCCGCCCGTCCCGGCGGCGCCCGCCTCGGACCCTCCGCCCGGCCTGCGGTGGCTCGCGGCGCGCACCGGCCGGGCCGTCCCCGCTGCCGTCCGACCGTTACGCTGGCCCGGTTCACCGGCCCGAACGGAGGGCTGGGCCATCACGGGAGGAAGGTCGTCCTTGCGCGGGCAGCAGATCCCGGTCGTGATCCTCGCCGGGTTCCTCGGGGCGGGCAAGACGACCTTGCTCAACCATCTTCTGCACAGCAGCCGGGGCAGCCGTATCGCCGTGCTGGTCAACGACTTCGGCAGTATCGAGATCGACGCCATGACGGTGGCCGGGCAGGTCGGCTCCGCCGTGTCCCTGGGCAACGGCTGCCTGTGCTGCGCCGTGGACATCGAGGAGCTGGACGAACAGCTCGCCCTGCTCACCCGCCCCGCGCACCGCGTCGACCTCATCGTGATCGAGGCCAGCGGACTGGCCGAACCCGCCGAGCTGGTCCGCATGGTCCTCGCCAGTGAGAACCCCGGACTGGTCTACGGCGGGCTCGTCGAGGTCGTGGACGGGGCCGAGTTCCGCGCGACCCGGCAGCGGCACCCCGAGATCGGCCGGCACCTGGGGGCCGCCGATCTCGTCGTCCTCAACAAGACCGACCGGCTGACTTCCGCCGACCGTGCCGGGCTCCTCACCGAGGTCACCGCCTCGGCCCGGGGCGCCGCCGTCGTACCCGCCGCCCACGGCCGTATCGACCCGGACCTGCTGTTCGACCGCAGGCCCGCCCGGGAGCGCGTGGGCCAGCTGTCCTTCGACGACCTGCGTGCCGAGCACGCGGAAGGAGAGGCGGGGGAGGAGTCCGCGGTCGGCACGGGCCCGTCCCCGCGCCCCCGCTCCCACCTGCACGAGGGCTACGAGAGCGTGTCCTTCACCTGCGCGGAGCCTCTCGACCCGGTGCGGCTCATGTCCTTCCTCGACCACAGGCCCGAAGGGCTCTACCGGATCAAGGGCTACGTGGACTTCGGCCCCGCCGACCCCCTCAACCGGTACGCCGTGCACGCCGTGGGGCGGTTCCTGCGGTTCTACCCGGAGCCCTGGCCGCGGGACGGCGCAGCGGCCGGGACCCAACTGGTGCTGATCGGTGCGGGAATCGACGCCGAGGGGCTGCGTACCGCCCTGGACGGGTGCCGCGCCGACTCCGTCGCCCCCGCCGACGCGACCGCCCTCCTCGGCGGTGCCGACGCGGACGGCCAGCGCCGGATGTGGGGCGTCCTGCGGTACGTCCAGGAGCCGGGGACAGCGCCGGACACGCGGGAGACGCGGGAGGCCCCGGAGCCGGAGGAGACGGACGAACGGCAGGACGCCCGTCTCCCTTAGGAAGCCGTACGACCCCGTGGAAGGCGGTTCCCGGGGGCGACCCCGCCCGGGACCGCCCCCTCTCTCCGGCCGGCCCAGGGCCGTCCGGGCTCAGGCCGCCGGTCCCGCCACCGCCGCGACCGGCTTGTCGAGGGAGACACCGGAGCCGTCCCGGCGCGGGTCGGGCTCGGGCAGGGCGGCCGGGGCCCCGGTGCGCTGGGCGGCGCGAGCGGGGGTGGGGCCGGCCCAGGCGAAGCTCAGGCAGTCCTCGCCCTTCAGGAACCGCTGGCAGCGCACCCCGCCGGTGGCCCGCCCCTTGCGCGGGAACTGGTCGAACGGGGTGATCTTCGCCGTGGTCTGCACCGAGTCGTCCAGAGTGCCCCGGGAGCCCGCGACGGTGAACACGGCGGCCTCGACGGCCGGGTCCACCACGTGGAAGGACAGCACCTTGGCGCCCGCCGCGAGCTTCACCCCCGTCATCCCGCCCGCGGGACGGCCCTGCGGACGGACCACGGACGCCTGGAAACGCAGCAGCTGGGCGTCGTCGGTGATGAACACCAGATCCTCCTCGCCCGTGCGCAACTCGGCGGCGCCCACGATGCGGTCGCCGTCCCTGAGGGTGATGACCTCCAGCTCCTCGCGGTTGGCCGGATAGTCCGGCACGACCCGCTTCACCACGCCCTGCGCCGTACCGAGCGCGAGACCGGGGGAGGACTCGTCGAGCGTGCACAGGGCCACCAGGGACTCGTCCCCCTCCAGCCGCACGAACTCCGCCACCGGAGCCCCTCCGGCCAGTGAGGGCGCCGCGTTGGTGTCCGGGAGCTGCGGGAGGTCGACCACCGCGATACGCAGCAGCCGGCCCGCCGAGGTGACCGCGCCGACCTCGCCCCGGGCCGTGGCCGGGACCGCCGAGACGATCACGTCGTGCTTGGCGCGCTTGTCCTCGCCCTCCTGGAAGGGGGCGTCGTTGGCCGTACGGGCCACCAGACCCGTCGAGGACAGCAGGACGCGACAGGGGTCGTCCGCGACCTGGAGCGGCACCGCCGCGACGGGCGCGCCCGCCGACTCCAGCAGCACCGTACGCCGCTCGGTCCCGAACTTCTTGGCCACCGAGGCCAGTTCGGAGGAGACCAGTTTCCGCAGCTCCGCGTCCGAGTCCAGGATGCGCGTCAGCTCCTCGATCTCGGTGCTGAGCCGGTCCCGCTCGCTCTCCAGCTCGATCCGGTCGAACCGGGTGAGCCGGCGCAGCGGGGTGTCCAGGATGTACTGCGTCTGGATCTCGCTGAGCGAGAAGTGCGCGATGAGCCGTTCCTTGGCCTGCGCCGAGTTGTCGCTGGAGCGGATGATGCGGATGACCTCGTCGATGTCGAGCAGCGCGACGAGCAGCCCCTCGACCAGATGCAGCCGGTCCTTGCGCTTGCCGCGCCGGAACGCGCTGCGCCGCCGTACGACGGAGAAGCGGTGGTCGAGGTAGACCTCCAGCATCTCCTTGAGGCCCAGCGTCAGGGGCTGCCCGTCGACCAGCGCGACGTTGTTGATGCCGAAGGACTCCTCCATCGGCGTCAGCTTGTACAGCTGCTCCAGGACGGCCTCGGGCACGAAGCCGTTCTTGATCTCGATGACGAGCCGCAGCCCGTGCTCGCGGTCGGTGAGGTCCTTGACGTCGGCGATGCCCTGGAGCTTCTTCGAGCCGACCAGATCCTTGATCTTGGCGACGACCTTCTCGGGGCCGACGGTGAACGGCAGTTCCGTCACCACCAGACCCTTGCGGCGCGCGGTGACGTTCTCGATCGCCACGGTCGCCCTGGTCTTGAAGCTGCCGCGCCCCGTCGCGTACGCGTCCCGTACGCCCGCGAGGCCCACGATGCGCCCCCCGGTGGGCAGATCGGGGCCCGGGACGAACTTCATCAGTGTCTCCAGGTCGGCGCCCGGGTGCCTGATGAGGTGGCGGGCCGCCGCGACGACCTCCGCCAGGTTGTGCGGGGCCATGTTGGTGGCCATGCCGACCGCGATCCCCGAGGCGCCGTTGACCAGCAGGTTCGGGTAGGCGGCCGGGAGGGTCAGGGGCTCCTGCTCCTGCCCGTCGTAGTTCGCGGCGAAGTCGACGGTGTCCTCGTCGATGGACTCCGTCATCAGGGAGGCCGCGTCGGCCATCCTGGCCTCGGTGTACCGCATCGCGGCGGGCGGGTCGTCGTTGCCCAGCGAGCCGAAGTTGCCGTGGCCGTCGACCAGCGGGACGCGCATCGAGAAGGGCTGCGCCATGCGCACCAGCGCGTCGTAGATCGAGGCGTCGCCGTGCGGGTGGAGCTTGCCCATGACCTCGCCGACGACGCGGGCGCACTTGACGTGGCCCCGGTCGGGGCGCAGGCCCATCTCGTTCATCTGGTAGACGATGCGGCGCTGCACGGGCTTCATGCCGTCCCGCGCGTCGGGGAGGGCCCGGGAGTAGATGACGGAGTACGCGTACTCCAGGTAGGAGGCCTGCATCTCGTCGACGACGTCGATGTCGAGGATCTTCTCCTCGAAATCGCCTTCGTCAGCCCGGGAGGTGCCCCGAGACGGGGATTTCGTGCTGCGGCGGGCCATCGCTGCTGCGGCTCCTTCGCGTGTGGATCACGGCATCGTCTGCTTCTGACGCGGACCATTGTGGACCGCCGTACCGACAAGCCCGACCTCGACCCGTCCGACGCGGCCCGCCACGAGGCCCCGCGAGGGGTGCCCGGGAGGCCGCCGGCGGGTGCCCGCGCACGGCGCGAGTCCGCCGGACCGAGGGGAACTTCGCCAGAAGTCCGTGCGGTTGCATACAGTGACAGCACGAATCGACGGACAACCACCGACGGACATCACCGGTCGCCCCCGCCGGCGGCGCGCGACAGCCGGCGGGGGGTCCGGTGAGCGAAGGGACGTACATGCCCATGGGTCACACGGCCACCGACCGGGCCGGCTCCGGCGGCCTCACAGCGACCGAGCACCGGTTGGCCAACGGCCTGCGGGTGGTGCTCTCCGAGGACCATCTGACCCCGGTCGCCGCGGTCTGCCTCTGGTACGACGTGGGCTCGCGCCACGAGGTGAAGGGCCGCACCGGCCTCGCCCACCTCTTCGAGCACCTCATGTTCCAGGGCTCCGCCCAGGTCAAGGGCAACGGGCACTTCGAACTCGTCCAGGGCGCCGGCGGCTCCCTGAACGGCACGACGAGCTTCGAGCGCACCAACTACTTCGAGACGATGCCCTCCAACCAGCTGGAACTGGCCCTGTGGCTCGAGGCCGACCGCATGGGCTCCCTGCTCACCGCGCTCGACCTGGAGTCCCTGGACAACCAGCGGGCGGTCGTGAAGAACGAGCGCCGTCAGCGGTACGACAACGTGCCCTACGGCACCGCCTTCGAGAAGCTCACCGCGCTCTCCTACCCCGAGGGCCACCCCTACCACCACACCCCCATCGGCTCGATGGCCGACCTGGACGCCGCGACCCTGGAGGACGCCCGCGCCTTCTTCCGCACGTACTACGCGCCGAACAACGCGGTCCTCTCCGTCGTCGGCGACATCGACCCCGAGCAGACGCTGGCCTGGGTCGAGAAGTACTTCGGTTCCATCCCCTCCCACGACGGCAAGCAGCCCCCGCGGGACGGCTCGCTGCCCGAGGTGATCGGCCGGGAACTGCGCGAGGTCGTCCGCGAGGAGGTGCCCGCCCGTGCCCTCATGGCGGCCTACCGCCTGCCCGAGGACGGCGGCCGCGCCGCCGACGCCGCCGACGTCGCGCTCACCGTGCTCGGCGGCGGTGAGTCCTCGCGGCTCTACAACCGCCTGGTGCGCCGCGACCGTTCGGCCGTCGCCGCCGGGTTCGGCATGCTGCGGCTGGCCGGCGCCCCCTCGCTGGGCTGGCTCGACGTCAAGACCTCCGCCGAGGTCGAGATCCCCACGATCGAGGCGGCCGTCGACGAGGAGCTGGCCCGCTTCGCCGCGGAGGGCCCGACCGCCGAGGAGATGGAGCGCGCCCAGGCCCAGCTGGAGCGCGAGTGGCTCGACCGGCTCGGCACCGTGGCCGGCCGCGCCGACGAACTGTGCCGCTACGCCGTCCTGTTCGGCGACCCGCAGCTCGCGCTGACCGCCGTCGGGCGGGTCCTCGACATCACCGCCGACGAGGTCCGCGAGATCGCCGCGGCCCGCCTGCGGCCCGACAACCGCGCCGTCCTCGTCTACGAGCCCACCGCCCCCGAGGGCGACCCCGCCGCGCGGGACGAAGCCGCGGACACCGACCAGGACGAGGAGGCGGCACAGAAGTGAGCGACGCCGTACAGAGCACCATGGAGTTCCACCCGCGGCCCCAGCCCGGCACCGCGAAGCCCTGGGCCTTCCCCGCACCCGAGCGCGGCACCCTGCCCAACGGGCTCACCGTGCTGCGCTGCGACCGCCCCGGACAGCAGATCGTCGCCGTGGAGGTCCTGCTCGACGCCCCGCTGGACGCCGAGCCGGCCGGTCTCGACGGGGTCGCCACCATCATGGCCCGCGCCTTCACCGAGGGCACCGACAAGCACTCCGCCGAGGAGTACGCGGCCGAACTGGAGCGCTGCGGGGCGACCCTCGACGCCCACGCCGACCACCCCGGCGTCCGCATCTCGCTGGAGGTCCCGGTCTCCCGGCTGCCCAAGGCGCTCGGCCTGCTCGCCGACGCCCTGCGCTCCCCGGCCTTCGCCGACGCCGAGATCGAGCGGCTCGTGGCCAACCGTCTCGACGAGATCCCGCACGAGGCGGCGAACCCGGCGCGGCGCGCGGCGAAGGAGCTGTCGAAGCGGCTCTTCCCCGCCGACAGCCGGATGTCCCGCCCCCGCCAGGGCACCGAGGAGACGGTCGCCGCGATCGACTCCTCGGCCGTCCGCGCGCTGTACGAACGGCATGTCCGCCCGGCCACCTCGACCGCCGTCGTGGTCGGCGACCTCACGGGTGTGGACCTCGACGCCCTGCTCGCCGAGACCCTCGGCGCGTGGACCGGGAACACCGCCGAGCCCCTGCCCGTGCCGCCGATCACCGCCGACGACACCGGCCGCGTCTACATCGTCGACCGTCCCGGCTCCGTGCAGACCCAGCTGCTCATCGGCCGGATCGGCGCCGACCGGCACGACCGGGTCTGGCCCGCGCAGGTCCTCGGCACCTACTGCCTGGGCGGCACCCTGACCTCGCGTCTGGACCGGGTCCTGCGCGAGGAGAAGGGGTACACCTACGGGGTGCGCGCCTTCGGCCAGGTGCTGCGCTCGGCCGCTCCGGCCGCGGGCAGCCCGGTCGCGCCCGGCGCCGCGATGCTCGCCATCAGCGGCTCGGTGGACACCGAGTCCACCGGCCCCGCGCTGGAGGACCTGTGGAACGTCCTGCGGGTGCTCGCCGCGGAGGGGCTGACCGACGCCGAGCGGGAGACCGCCGAGCAGAACCTCGTGGGCGTCGCCCCGCTCAAGTACGAGACGGCCGCCGCCGTCGCGGGCACCCTCGCCGATCAGGTGGAGCAGCAACTGCCCGACGACTTCCAGGCCCAGCTGTACCGCCGGCTGGCCGAGACCGGCACCGTCGAGGCCACCGCCGCCGTGGTCAGCGCCTTCCCGGTCGACCACCTCGTGACGGTCCTGGTCGGGGACGCCGCGCAGATCGCCGAACCGGTCCGCGCCCTCGGTATCGGCGAGGTCACCGTCGTCGAGGGCTGAGGCCCGCCCGGCACGACGCGGTCCGCTGACGCGGACTCAGGGCCCCGGTGTCCTTCCCGGAGAGGGAGGGCGCCGGGGCCCCGCCGTGTCCGTGACACTCCGTCCGGCGCGGGCGTTCCCTTTCGTCCTGTGCCGGAGGCTCTTCCGCCGCCTCCTGCCCCCATGTCCCGAATGCCGCATGACGCCCTGTCTGTGCTGTGGCGTGCGCTACAAACCACCGGTTCCGTTTGTTGCGGCCCTGATGTCCCGTTTAGCGTCGGTCCGGCTGTTCGTCAGGCACCCGTCGCACCAGCGGCACCGGGCAGTCATCGCCGAGTCCCGAGGCGCGAGCCGAGGGAGCCGGGGACCCAGGTTCCACTGGGGTGAATCGGCCACCGCCCGGCGGTGGCCGTAGGAGACCTTCCTGCTCCGAACCCGTCAGCTAACCCGGTAGGCGAGAGGGAAGGAAAGGACCATCCACTCCATGGCGTTCACGCGCCCCTCCGGCAAGCACCGTCGTCCCAGCCGCGGGAGCAGGGCCGGTGCCCGCGCCGCCTCGGTCGCCGCGCTCACCACGACCGGCGTCGTCGGCGGTCTCGCCGCCTCCGCTTTCGCCGCCGAGGCCCCCGCCGTCCACGACACCGGGCTGACCCGGGCGATCACCCTCGACGACAGTCTCGCCGAGGAGATCGCCACCCAGGCCGCCCTCCAGCACGCCGCCGCCGAACAGGCCGAGGCCCAGGAGAAAGCGGCCGCGCAGGCCAAGAAGGACGCCGAGGAGGCCAAGCGCAAGGCCGAGGCCAAGGCCAAGCGGGAGCGGGAGGCCAAGGAACGCGCCGCCCGTGCCGCCGAGCGTGAGCGCCTCAACGCCTTCGTCGCCCCGGTCGACGGCTCGTACGTGTCCACCGGCTACCAGGCCGGCAGCTCGCTGTGGGCCTCCGGCAGCCACACCGGTATCGACTTCCACGCGGCGAGCGGCACCAGCGTGCACGCCGTGGGCGCGGGCACCGTCGTCGCGGTCGACTGGGGCGGCGCCTACGGCAACGAGGTCGTCCTGCGCATGCAGGACGGCACCTACACCCAGTACGGGCACCTGACCTCCGCGACCGTCTCCGTCGGGCAGAGCGTCAGCGCCGGACAGCAGATCGCGATCTCCGGCTCGACGGGCAACTCGACCGGGCCGCATCTGCACTTCGAGGCCCGTACCGGCCCCGACTACGGCTCCGACATGGACCCCGTCGCCTACCTCCGCGCCCACGGCGTCCACGTCTGAGACGCGGCGTCCCCTCGCGCCGCTCCGCTTGCCCGCAAGGCCCCCGGTCACCCCGGGGGCCTTGCGCGTGTGCGGGGTGGCTTTCCGGCCAAAAGATATCCATGGAATGCCGTCTCCCATCGGAAATTCACGCCTGTTCTAATAGAGTCACTGAACGGGCGTCAATCGACGGCGTTTCGCGGGGATTAAAGCGGAGGTCGGTCCATGAGCATTCCGGCGCACTCGGTATGCACCGCCATCCGGGACGACATCGTCTCCGGTGTGTACGAGCGCGGCAGCCGGCTCACCGAGGAATTGCTCGCCCGCCGGTACGGCGTCTCGCGCGTCCCGGTGCGGGAGTCGCTGCGCACCCTGGAGGCCGAGGGGTTCGTCGTGACGCGCAGGCACGCGGGCGCGCACGTGGCCGAGCCCTCCGAGCAGGAGGCCGTCGACCTGCTGGAGATGCGGCTGCTGCTGGAACCGCTGTGCGCGGCCCGCGCCGCCCAGCGCCGCACCGACGCCCACCTCAAGGTGCTGCGCGGGCTGGTCAGACTCGGCCAGGAGCGGGCCCGGCGCGGCCAGGACGAGGACCTGCGGTCCCTGGGCGGCTGGTTCCACGAGACCCTCGTGCAGTCCTCCGGCAGTGAGGCGCTCACCACGCTGCTGACCCAGCTACGGCACAAGATCGTCTGGATGTGGACCGTCGACTCCCCGGCGCGGCCGCAGGAGTCCTGGGCCGAGCACGGCGCGATCGTCGACGCGGTGGCCCGCGGGGACGCCGAGCGGGCCAGGACGCTGACCGCGCAGCACGGTGAACGGGCCCGGCAGGCTCACCGGCTGCGCGGCACGGAGCGTGTGAGGTCTTCGCAACATGCCGTAAACACGGTGGGCGGCCGACATTAACAATTGCGCCGTATACAAAGGTGGGTAATGCGGGGGTCTCTTTGTCGTGCCCGTAATTCCGGGGCCGAATGCGAAGGGCTCCCGGCGACCCCTGCGCGTTTTCCGGACTTCTCGTCCGAGGTGGTGTCCCTCTGCGACCGAATTCTTACGGAAAACGTTCTGCCGCCGCACGGGAGACGCCGGGGGGGGGGGGGGGGGGGCCCGCGGGCCCCCCCCCCCCCGCCGCGGCGGGGGCCCCCCCCCCCCCCCCACCGGGGGGGGGGGGGGGCGCGGCGCCCGGGCGGGGGGGCGGGGCACCCGCCCGGCCCCCCCCCCCCCCGCCCCCCCCGGGCCCCCGCCCCCCCCCCCGCCCCCCCCCCCGGGGCCCGGGCCGCGGGGGGGGCGGGCCACGGCCCCACCTGAAAGGCGCCACCCTCATGAAGCTCCCCGTAGACGACGTCACGCTCGCGTCCTGGTCCACGCTCCTCGGCCTCACCGACAAGCAGACCGCCGCGACCCTCGAAGACATCGAGAAGACCCTCCGCCAGGGGTACGAGTACCGCCCCGACGAGCTGCGCGACGCCACCTTCGACCAGCTCATAAGCGACATGGACAAGGACGAGGCCGCCCTGATGTTCCTCATCAGCGGACTGCGCCAGGCCGGATACCCCAACGCGGCCTACGACATCGAGGTACGCGGCATCTTCGCCACGCTCAGCTCCCTCCAGCACACCGGCTGACCTTCCCCTCACACCCGCTCACCGCCCCGGCCGCGCACCGCGCACCGGGGCGGTCCCATGCGCGCCCGCAGAAAGGATTCCGCCGTCGTGAGCGACGACTTCCTGCCCCGTGCCGCGGCCCCGACCGCCGCACGGCCCGCCCCCTCGTGG
The DNA here is from genome assembly GCF_042869355.1 of Streptomyces sp. NPDC007088. Lineage (NCBI taxonomy): Bacteria > Bacillati > Actinomycetota > Actinomycetes > Kitasatosporales > Streptomycetaceae > Streptomyces > Streptomyces sp. NPDC007088. The sequence continues at coordinate 609,154 of NZ_JBIAFO010000001.1, read as the reverse complement.
GCGAAGAAGCCCCCGCCCAAGTCCAAGACCCGCACCACCGGCAAGATCACAGCCCGCCGCTACGCCGCCCCGCGCGACCCGCACGAGCACGCCCGGAAGATCGCCGAGAACGTCCTCGACGCCTGGTATCAGTCCTTCGGCGGCAGCAGCATCGACGTCCCCCTGGGCACCGTCGCCGGGCTCTCCCTGCTGCGCAACCTCCCCGGACTCGCGGACTGGGTGCTCAACCTCGCGCCCGAAGACCTCCCGCAGCTCCTCAAGGAGATCTACCTCGGCCACTGGATCAACCGACCCGACCTCATCAACCGCGCGATACGCCTGCACGACTGGGCCTGGAACCCCGAGCCCGACAAGCAGCAGCTCCGCGCCGTCCACGCCGTCACCCGCGCCGCCATCAACACCGGCCTGATGGACCTCACCGGCCACGACGACGTCTGGCGACGCTCCGAAGCCGACGTCCTCAGCCCCCTGCTCACCGGCCTCCGGCACAAGAGCGACAAGAAGTGGCGCGGCGAGTACCACACGCCGGCGTGCATCACCGACCTGATGGCCAACATCACCGTCGACAAGGACTTCGCGAAGCCGGGCATGTCCTTCCGCGAACCCGCCATCGGCTCGGGCACGATGTTCCGCTCCGTCGCCGTCCGACTGCGCGACCTCGGCCTCGACCCGCACGACTTCCACTGGTACGGCAACGACATCGACGCGCTGTCGGCCGGATGCGCCGCCGTGAACGCGATCATCTGGGACCTCGGTCCGCGCTGCCTCATCGGCTGCGCCGACTCGCTCGCGCCGGAAGACGACTACGCCAAGACCCGCGCCGAAGCCCTCGAAGCCTTCGAGGAGCGCGATCGGCACCTAGAAGCCGCCCACTCGCTCGCCGCGGTCCGCCGCGCCTTCGACCTGGTCGACGAGCTGATGCCCAGCAAAGAGCCCGTCGCGTGACCGGCACCTTCGACCGCCCCGGCACCACGCCCGTCGTACGCCGCCGACGCCCGGCCTTCGCCGCGCCCCGCGACGAGATCGACGTACCGCCCATCGACCAGATCGCCCCGCCCCTCGACCCGCCCTGGCGCAAGGAGGACACCGACACCCCCGACCGCAAAGCCCTCTACCTCCACCCCGACGGTCACAGCGTCGGCCTGCGCATCCAGTCCCGCGGCTTCGCCATCCAGACCTGGATCACCGCAGGCCCCGACCTGCCCCCGCTCCCCGACACCGCGACCGCCGCCGAACAGGCCGAGGCACAGGCCGCCCGCGACGCCCGGCTCCAGCCCGGCCGCACCTGGCACGCCGTCCTCAACACGCGGACCAGCAAGGCCCTGGCCACTGACCTCGGCGCACTCGTCCGAGACCGCCTACTCCCTGCCCTGACCAACAAGCCGCGCGGCATCCCCGCCCCGCCCCCACCCGCCCGCATCGGCCAGTCCGACCCCACCCCGACCACAGAAGGAACCCAGAAGTGAGCCCCGACAACACCGTGCAGGTCACCAGCCTGCCCAACCTCGCCGAGATCCTGCCGTACCTCCTCGGCCACTACCCCGACGACAGCATCGCCTTCCACGCCCCCGGCGAGAACTTCACCGACGGCCCGAGCATGACGTGCCCCCTGCCCGACGACCCCGCCGAGTGGAAGGACACCGCCGAACTCGCCGCCCGCCAGTTCGTGGCGTACGCCCACGACCGTGGACACAACCCCGACCAAGGCGTCATCGTCTACCTCTGCCGCGACCCGCGCCCCAACGAGACCCCGTGGGACACCGCCGCGCTCCTCGCACCGGTCACCGACTGGATCACGAGCACCCTCCTGAACGAGCGCGCCTGCGTCCTCCAGACCATCGGCCTGGTCGCGAACCGCTGGTGGGCCTACGAGTGCACCACCGACGGATGCTGCGAGGGCGAACCGCTCCCATCTGCCGACGACCCCACCAGCGTCGCAGCACAGATGGCCCGCCTCGGCCGCACCCCCGGCCCTCGCACCCGCGACATCGTCAAGGAGTTCCGGGCGGCGGCCCCCGCTGACGTCGACTTCCTCAAGGCCCTGGACACGGCCGTCGACCAGTTCAACACCCGGTGCGCGACCAGCGCCGGACGCGACTCCACACTCACTTCGACCTGCGCCCAGATCGAGGCGGCCGTCAGCCAATTCCGGGCCGGAGCGACCACCCTCAACCGCAACTTGGCCACACAGCTCATCGTCGGTCTGCACGACGACGGCGCCGTGGATGCCGGCATAGCGCACACGGACGACGACGACCTTCCCCACGCCCGAAACCTGTGGGCCTACCTCGCCCGACACTGCGCCGAGCCATTCACACAGGAGGCCGTCCCCGCACTGACGCTGTACGCCTTCGTCGCCTGGCGGCAAGGCGACCTCATCGCCGCCCGGCTCGCCCTCCGCGACGCGCTCACCACCGACCCCGAATACGAACTGGCCGTCGGCGTACTCCACGGCACCATCGACGGCGAGGACCCCCGCGACTTCCGTACCGCCGTCCGAGAGACCTACGACCACCGCATGGCACACGTCCAGCACGCAGTCCAGGTCGCCAGCGAGTACAGCCCCGTCACCGACAGCACGGCGCACCGCCACCGCGAAGCCCTCGACACCGCCACCGAGTACCACGCCGCGCAGTCCAGCACCTACCGCGGACAACTCCTCGCCCGCTACGGCACGATCGACATCATCGGCGGAGCCCTGGCCGACTTCCGCAACGGCCCCCCGCAGCTCATGGACGAGATCGCCGCCCGCATCATCCTCGGCCTCCAGGACCCCAGAGCCCGAGACGCCGCCCTGTCCACCGGCGACGAGAACGACCTCCCCGTCGAACGGCAACTGTGGGGCTACCTCGCCCGACGCTGCGTACCCCCGCACACCGACAAGGCCCCGCCGCTCCTCGCCCTCCTCGGCTGGGTCGCCTGGCGGCAGAACGACACCGTCACCGCCAGCCACGCCTTCTCGGACGCCCTCGACATCGACCCCCACTACAGGCTCGCCAAGCACATGCTCGAAGGCATCCGCTCCGAATACGACCAGGACGAGTTCCTGGCGATCTTCCGCGCAGCCGACCAGCGATTCGCCGCAGGCCGCGCCGACCTCGACAACCTCTGACCCCACGGCGGCCCCGGCGCTTCGCCGGGGCCGCCCCCACCCGGAGACCTCATGCCCACCCCTTCCGACGAACCGCGCGGCGCAGTCGCCCGCCACACCGCATACCTGCCCCACTTCTGGGACAAGGCCACGAACTCCCGGCCGATCTGGCGCATCGACTGGGGCCAGCCCGGCTTCAGCCAGCGCACGCCACCCGAGCCCACCTCCGACCACCGGCCCACCGTCCTCGCCCGCTCCTGGGAACGGCCGGCCCCCGACGGAACCGGCGAGACCTGGCCCTACCTCCACCGCGGGGCGTGCCTCGGCTGCACCTGGGAGGGCCCCGACCGTCGCCGTACGGACGAGGCCGTCGAGGATGCCCACGACCACACCCACCCCGGCTGGCGCGACCTCCCGGCCGTACCCGAGCACCAAGGACGCCGCTGGCTCACGCACGTCCAGCGCCTCTACCCGGACGGGTGGTTCGACCGAGGCGGACCCGTTCGTACAGTCCGGACCGGGATCGAAAAGCGGCACCGGCCCGGAGCAGCACCGGGCGGCGGCTACGACCTCGCCGTCCAGCCGCCCAGGAGGAACGACACGGTCACGGCGATCCCAGATGTGCTGCCCCTCGACTTCAGCAGCGCGGAGGCAGCCTGAACGGGGTACTGCGCGCTACGCTGGAGAACGGCGGCTGACCTGCGAAAAGCCGCTCCGCTCCACCCCCGGGCACAGGGGGCGGAAGCCCGCTTCGCCGGTAAGGCACTCCGCTGCGTGTGAGTTCAGATCCTCGCCCGCCCGTACTGCGCAACCTGCGGCGATGCCGCCGGACTCTCAGATCACCAGGCACCCGGACAGTTCTCGGAGGGCCCCCAGGGGACACTCAGGGGACGGAAGGACCCGGAAGGATCAGGAAGGCCGGCTCACGGCTAGAATGGTTGCAGGTCGCTGACCTGCGAAAACAGGAAGATCGCGGCAAGGTGCCGGGGGGATCGGAAGATCCGCAAAGGACTCATAATCCGTCGGTCCTGGGTTCGAGTCCCAGCCGCCCCACCCCGAGCAGAGGTTCGAAGAACCGATCCGGCCTGCGTCGGCCCGCGAGGTCTGCACCGCGCGAGTCCGTCGCGGCCGGGGTGACAGCCTGCCTGGAGATGCGGCACGGCAACCGTCGATCAGGGCGGGACCTCACCGCGGTGTGCGGCGTGGACGCCTCCGACGGCTGTCGGCGCCCCCGGCTCGACGGTGATCGTGCCGACGCGGACCTGTTCGACGGTGCCCCCGGAGCGGAACTGGTGGAAGCCGTCGCCTCCGGCTTCCGCGCCGGGCTCGCCGAGTGGTGGCACACCCGGGGCGAAGACCGCGAGGCGGCACGTCAGGGCCGGAGGACCGGCCAGCCGCCGGTGCCGGACACGGCGCGGGCCGGAAGACCGCCGGGCGGGACGCGGCGGGCCGGCGCCGGGGCGCGGAGACCACGGACCGCGCCTCCTCCGGAAGCGGGCGCGGTCCGCGGCACGGTGACGGGCCGGTGCGGTCCGTCACCGCTGGTGCCGCGGGGCCGGGCGGGGCTACCGCGTGAAGGTGAACCAGTTGAGGTTCACGAAGTCCGCCGGGCTCTCCGCGAAGGTCAGGTACACGTCGTGCACCCCCGTCACCGAGCGGGAGACGTTGGCCGGGACGGTGCGCCAGGTCTGCCAGCCGCCGGTCGGCCCCAGGTCGATCTCGGCGATCTGCGGGCCCGTCGCACTGTCCACCCGTACCCGGATCGCGCCGCTGACGCCCGCGCCGGCCCCGGAGGCGACGCGCGCCGAGAACTGGGCGGGGGAGGAGGCCCCGAAGTCGACCGAGGCGTATTTGAGCCAGTCGCCCGCCGCCAGGTAGCCCACGTCGCGACCGCCTCCCGAGTCGGTGCAGGTCTCGGTCTGCGTCCCGCTCTGCGCTGCGTAGTCCTCCGCCTGGATCGTGCCGTACGCGCTCGTCGCCCCACCGCCGGGGCCGCCCGGCACGGAGCCGCCCGAACCCGGCCCCAGGGTCACGGTCCAGGACGTCGGGGCGGGGTCCTGGAGGTGGCCGTCGACCGGGGCGGAGCCGGTGGGGCCCACGTCGTCGTACGGGAAGGCGTAGCCGATCGTCGCGTACTGGTGCACCAAGCGGGCGTAGTGGTTGGTGACCGCGTCGGTGTAGTAGGCGGAGGGGGCGACCCCGCCGGGCTGCGAGGCGCCTCCCGCCACGAGCAGGCTGGAGCGGTTGAGGGCGGCCGCCAGGCGGGCGGCGACGGCCCCCCGCGCGTCGGAGCCCGAGTTGTACAGCGGTCCGCTCGCGCAGCCGAAGATGTCCGCGGCCGAGGGTCTGGTGAACGGCACCCCGTTGGTGTTGAGCCCGGTGAAGACGAGCACGTCCCCGGAGACCCGCCCGGAGTACCCGCCGATCGAGCCCTGCCCGTCCACGGTCAGCGTGTTCGTCCGGTAGTGGTCCCACACGCGGTCCAGGTACGGCTTCCAGTACGTCCCGAAGTCGACGGGCGCGTGTGAGGGCGCCAGGACCCGCAGGGCCGTACCGGCGGAGTCCGTGGCGACCAGCCGGTCCCAGGGCGCCCCGTCCGCCGCGTGCTGCGCGCGCAGGCCCGCGGCGATCGAGGCGAGCGCCCCCGAGGGCAGCGCGGGCACCGACTGGGAACCGGCCGCGCCGGTGGTGGCCATCGACACCGGCAGGGCCACCATGTCGACATAGCTGATGTTCGCGTAGAGATTGGCCGCGTTCCAGGTGAACTCGCAGAAGGTCCAGCCCGTCGTCCAGTTGGGGTCGGAGCTGGTGAACCCGGGCTGGACGAGGCCGGGGACGCCGCCGTTGCCGCCGGGCGGGTTGACGAAGAACTGGATCTTCCGGCCGGTGGAGAACCACACCCGGCCGCTGATCACGTAGTCGGTCAGCGTGAGCCGGGTGGGCGCCGATCCGGAGGCGCCGAGCGGGATGGCGTAGTCGGGAGCGGGGGTCAGGACGGAGGAGGGGCTCGGCAGCCGGTGGAAACGGCCGTCCGCCGTGACGAAACCGGGCCATCCGGAGCTGTCGGCGCCGGACACGTAGGCGTAGACGGTCGCGGAGGAACCGGAGTTGTTGGCGAGCGCGAGGGGCAGGGAAGGGGCGGCGGTGGCGCGGCCCGTCAGCGTCAGGGGCAGGGCGCTGGCGGCGGCCGAGGCCGTGGCGGCCGTCAGGAGGGTGCGGCGGGAGATCACGGGGGCTCCTCACAGGGAGGGTGCGGGGGTGCCGTACGCGGCCCGACCACTATTGGACTGCACCAATGTTCCGGTCAATGAGCTTGCTGGCAAAGGGAGTTGATGGCGTGAAACCGTATGTGCGTCCTTGTGCGCGCCCTGGGTGGCGCGGGCCGTCCGCGGTGCCCGCGGCAACGGACCCAAGGGCGGGGACGGTGGGGAAGCCGACTGTCCGGGGAAGGGCCGTCGTGCTGGTGTCCGTGGCGGCCGCGAGCGGGATGCTGAGCGCCGCCTGCGCGCCGGGCGGGGGCACGGGCGGCGAGGGGGACCGGCCGGTCTACGCCTCCGTCGAGGAACTGGCGCGGGCCTCGGCCGGAGCCTTCGCGGTGAGGATCGGGAGGGTCGTGGGCCGGGAGTGCGACGACGGCGGCGAGGCCCGGGAAGCGGAGGGTCCGCGCGGGGACGCGGGGGCCGACTGCGTGCCGATGGTGTTCCGGGAGGCGACGGTCGAGGCGGTCGTGCTCAAGCCGTCCGGCCCCGCGGGCGGGGGAAGGGCTGTGGCCGTCCCCGCCAGGGTGGTCCTGGGAGGCGTCGAGAAGGAGGCCGGGGGCGGGAGGGGCCCGGTGGCCGCGCTGGCGTCCGGTGCGCACATGGTGGTGTACGCGAGGAGGCTGTCCCCGGCGGACCATCCCGGTATCGACTCCGTCACCGGGGACCTGTGGATACCGACGGGCGGCGAGCAGGGGCTGTTCGACATCGAGGGGAAGACGGTCCGGGCGCGATCGGCGCTCGTCACGCGGCTGACCGCACGGTCCCCCGCGAGCGACGGGGGCCGGCTGCGCGCCACCGTCGGAGAACTGCGGCGAGCTGCGCGGGCGCGCACCTGAGGCGCGCCTCAGGACGGGCGTGAGCGCGGGTGCGGACGCGGGCGAGGGCCCCCGGCGGAGATCATCCACCGGGAGCCGGCCCTGTCACCCGGGCCTTTCGCCCGGCCCCTCTCATCCGTACGACAGGTCCGCGCAGATGTCGCGGTCGGCGGAGCGGGCCTGGCTGCTGACCTTCGAGGGCAGCGGCGCGGGCGCCTCGGGCACGTCGGAGGTCGCGGGTACGGCCGCGTAGTCCTGGCCCGCGATCAAGTTGATCTGTACGCCGTCGAGTTGCTGGAGCTCGGCGCCGGGGAAGAGTTCGGCGAGCTTCTTGGCACCGGCCTCGAACCCGGGGCCGTACTGGACGACCGTCGTGGCGTGCGTCTGGGAACCGGCGGTCGCGGTGCCGGTCACGATGAACTGGTGGTCCCGCAGGAGGGTCGTGGCCCGAGCGGCGAGGCCCGTGGTGGTGGTGCCGTTGTAGACGGCCACGGTGACGCCCGCCCCGTCCACGGCCGCGGCGCCGGTCGTCGGCGAGGGGGTGGCGCCGGCCTTTTCCGTCTTCTTCTTACCGGTCTCCTTGCCGTCGAGGGTGCGATCGGCCTTGAGGGTGGCCCAGAGCGCGTCCACGTCCGGGTGCTGGAGGGCGACCCGGGCCCCCTCGTAGCGCCAGGGAGTGGTGATGAACTGGATGTTGGCCAGGTCGATGCTCTTGAGGGACATCGCGAAGGAGAGCAGCTTGCTCGCGGAGCCGAGCCCCGGGTCCACGGTCAGCGACTTGGTCGCGGCGTTGGCGAGCGGGAGCAGCGTGGTGGGGTTGAAGCCCTTCTTCTTCACCTGGCCGATGAGGCTGGAGATGAACGCCTGCTGGCGTTTGGTGCGGCCGATGTCGGAGCCGTCCCCGATGCCGTGGCGCAGCCGCACGTAGTCGAGGGCCGCCTTGCCGGAGACCTTCTGCTCCCCCTTGCGGTAGATGAGTTCGCCCGGTGTCGTGCGGTGCGGGTTCAGGTCGTTCTGGTAGATGTCGTTCGGCAGGCACACCGGCACCCCGCCGACCGCCGAGGTCATGGCGGCGAAGCCCTCGAAGTTCACGACGACGGTGTGGTCCACCCGCAGGCCGGTGAGCGATTCGACGGTGTTCTGGGTGCACGCCGGGTTGCCCTCGACCGTACTGCCCGTGGAGAAGGCCGCGTTGAACATGGCGTTGGACCGCGTCTGGGTCCACGAACCGTCCGGGAGGCGGCAGGGCGGTATGTCGACGAGGGAGTCGCGCGGTATCGACACCCCGACGGCGTGCCGGTGGTCGGCGTAGACGTGCAGCAGGATCGTGGTGTCCGAACGCCCCACCGCGTCCTTCCCGCCGCCGAGCGAGGCGTTGTCCCCCGAGCGGCTGTCGGAGCCGATGAGCAGGATGTTCTGCGCGTCGCCCGGGGTGTCGTCCGGGCGCTGGTGGCTGAGGCCGGCGCCGTCGAAGGTGTCGATGTTGGAGTTGAGCCGCAGGTAGAGCGTGGTGCCCGCGGTCACCGCGAGGGCCGCCACGGACGCGCCGATGACCCAGAACAGCTTCTTGCGGCCGCGGGAACGGCCCCGGCCGCGTCCACGCGGGCTGCCGCCCCCCTGCCGGCGACGGGACCGCCCGGGGGCGGCGCCCCGGTGTCCGCCGCGGCGACGGTCGGGGCTCTCGGGTGCGGGAGGCTGGCCGGTCATGAATCACGCAATCGTCCGGGCGCCCGGACTGGGCGCGGCACTTGGTTCCGGTGAGGGCAGGCGGTGCGGGAAGTGGTGCGGGTGACGACGTGGCGACCGCGGTGGGCGCGGACGCACCGAGGGCACCGGTGAGCGTCTCCAGAGGCGGGGCCGGGAGGGGCCGGGAGGACAACAACGTAGAGCCTGGGGGCGAGGGGCAACCGGGCGGGGTGAGTCTAAGGGGACCCGCGACCGGGGTGGGAGGGACCTCGGCCCTCGTCCGGTGTGGCAGGGACCTGGGCCCTCGTCCGGGTGGGAGGGACCTGGGCCCTCGTCCGGGGTGAGCGGCCGGGCCCGGTGACGGCGGTCCGCCCGGCCGCCGGCGGACGACAGCCCGAAGTCCCCTCAGGGCGAGGGCTCGTGGGTCCCGCCACGGTCCGTGGGGGCGTGGCGGGCGAGGGCCGGGCCAAGGGCGCACGGGGCCGCGCTCGCGCCGAAACTGATCCGCGTCATACGCGGAAAACTAAGGGACCCGGACGCGGGGCCCGCACCCGGAGCGAGCCTGTCACCCCGGAGTGGCGATTTGTCGTACTGAAGGAACGTTCGGCCGTCGCGAGGGAGGTGTGGCCGTCGCGAGTCGGGCCGGCCGTCGCGAGGGCGGGTCCGGCCGGATCGTCCTCCGGCCCCCCGCGCGCCGCCCCCCGACGCGCGCCCCCCGAGTGCATCCCGAGGGCTTCCACAATCCGGGTGAACTGGCTGAACTCGCCCAAGCGCGGCGCCCGGCGGGACAGAATGGAAACCGCGGACCGAGACGACCGGTCGTGTCCGGCCGGTGCCGGGCGCCCGGGGGACGAGGAGCAGCGCATGGCAGTCAAGGGCATCGACGTCAGCAGCTATCAGGAATCCTTCAGCACGGACGGCATGTCCTTCGTCTTCATCAAGGCGACGGAGGGCCGTTCGTACGTCAACCCCAAACAGTCCGGGCAGGCCAAGCGCGCCCGGGACGCGGGATGCGTGGTCGGCTTCTACCACTTCCTGTGGCCCGGCAACATCCAGGCGCAGGCCGAGTACTTCGTGGAGAAGTGCGCGAGCGTCCACTACGACGTGCTCGCCTGCGACTGGGAGACCACGGGCGACGGCACGACCGCGAGCAACGCGCAGAAGGACCAGTTCATCCGCGCCGTGCAGAAGCTGCGCGGCGAGACGCACCGGGTCGTCCTCTACTGCAACCGCGACTTCTGGCTCAACCGCGACACCACCTCCTTCGCCGGGGACGGGCTGTGGATCGCGGACTACAACGGCAAACCCGGCAAACCCGGGATCAAGGCCCCGTGGCGGTTCCACCAGTACACGAGCACCCCCGTCGACACGAACCTCGGCAACTTCGAGGACCGCGACGCGCTCAGGAAGTGGGCCCGGAAGTAACCGGGGTCATCGAGTTCACCGGGGCCAAAGGGGCCAAAGGGGCCAACGGGACCACCGGGGAGGGGCCCCTCCCGCACTTCGCGCCTCCCGGCCGCACGCGCACCCGCACACGCTCGCTTACGCCGTACGCCGTCCGTCCCCGCCGGCCGCACGTGCTCGCGTACGCCGTCCGTCCCGGCGGCCCGCCGCCCGTGCCCCCCGGGGCGTTATCGCGTCGCGAGCGGGTTCAGTGTCATCGGGGCGATGCGGCCCTCCAGCATCGCGCCGAGGCCCAGCACCGCGCACACGTCGGGGCGTTCGGCGATCCGGACGTGCATGCCGGTGGCCTTGGACAGCATCTGGTCCAGGCCCGGCAGGAGGGCGCTGCCGCCGACCATCGTGATGCCGCTCCCGGCCAGATCGGCCACGAGATCGGGCGGGCACAGCCGCAGGACCCGGCTGATGCCGTCGATCACCGAGGTCAGCGGGGTGTGGATGGCCTCCCTGACGGCTTCCGTGTCCACCGTCACCGAGCGGGACAGGCCGGTGACGACGTCCCGGCCGTGGATCTCCGTGGACCTCGGGCCCCGCGTGGTGAGACCCGCGCCGCTCAGCGCGAGCTGGAGCGGGCGGACCGACTGGGCCGGGAGCAGCAGGGAGTGGCGCCGCCGCAAGTGCTGCACGACCGCGTTGTCGATCGCGTCCCCGCCCACCGGGACGCGCTGGGCCGTGACGATCGAGCCGAGGGACAACACCGCGATCTGCGTCGTCGCGGCCCCGCAGACCAGGACCATCGTGGCCTCGGGCCGCTCCACGGGCAGTCCGCTGCCGACCGCCGCCGCGATCAGGGTGTCGACGAGTTCGACGCGGCGCGCCCCGAGGCCCACCAGGGTCTCGACGGTCGCCCGGCGGGCCAGCGGGTCCGACTCGTGGGGGGTGCAGGCGGCGGCGCGCAGCCGGGGCTTGCGGCGCAGGGCGCGCCTCAGCTTGTCGCCGAGCAGGTTGCGCAGCATCCGCTGGGCCATGTCGATGTCGACGACCGTGCCGCCCGAGACGGGCCGCACCACGCGGATGTGGCCGGGGGTGCGGCCCGTCATGCGTTCGGCGAACTCGCCGACCGCGAGGAGACCTCCGGTCCTGGTGTTGACCGCGGCGACGCTCGGTTCGTCGACGACGAGACCGGCGCCCTTCACGAACACCCTGGTCCTCGCGGCACCCAGGTCGACCGCGATGTGACAGCGGCGCAACTGCTCAAGACTGACGGCCACGGCATTGCCTCCCGAAAAACCGGCCGGAAGGAGCCACCGGACGGCGCCCCTGTTCGCATCGTGGTACCGGACCGGCCCCGGCGCGCGCCGGACTGCTCCGGGCGGGGCGGCCGGAGCCCCGGCCCGCCGGGCGCCGGACAGCCCGTCCGGCACCGCGTGGGGCGGTCCGGTCCCTGGTCCGTCCGGGTGAGCGCCTGTGGTAACGGGTTAACATCCCGTGTGACCCGTACACCCGCCGGGAGCGTCCCCTCCGGGGGGACCGAGCCCTCCCCGACCGCCGCCGCCGGCCAGCAGGCCCCCGGTGCCCCGCACGAGGAGCGGGGCCCCGACCCCTCGGACGCCGCCGCGATACCCGCCGGGGCTCCGCGCCCCGCCGTCCCCTCCCAGCCCGTACCGCCCGAGGAGGGCGGTACGGGGAGCGCGGGGGAGTCCGGGCGGCGGCGGGTCTTCGCCGACCTGACCCCGCTGCGGGTCTCCGCCGACTTCCGGCGGCTGTGGGTCGGCAACACGATCTCCTGGATCGGGCAGGCGATGACCGCGCTGTCCGTCTCGCTCCAGGTGTACGACCTCACCGGCTCCAGCTTCTCCGTCGGCCTGGTCGGCCTGTTCTCCCTCGTCCCGCTCGTCGTCTTCGGGCTGTACGGCGGGGCGATCGCGGACACCGTGGACCGGCGCAGTCTCGGCCTGTACAGCGCGGTCGGCTCGTGCGCGCTGTCCTTCGCCCTCGCGGGCGGCGCGCTGGCCGGTTTCCACCACGTGTGGTTCCTGTACGCGATCGTCGCGCTCCAGGCGGTGTGCGGGGCGATCAACGCCCCGGCCCGCTCCTCGATGATCCCGCGCCTGGTCGGGCCCGAGCACCTGCCCGCCGCGAACGCGCTCAGCTCGATGACCACGACCTCCGGCACGCTCGTCGGGCCCATGCTCGGCGGGGTGCTGGTCGGGCTGTGGGGCTACCAGTCCGCGTACCTCATCGACGCCCTCGCCTTCAGCGTCTCGCTCTACGCGATGTGGCGCCTGCCCTCGATGCGGCCGGACCGCGCCCAGGGAGCGGCGAAACGCGCCTCGGTCCTCGACGGCCTGCGCTTCCTCGCGACCCGCCCCAACCTGCGCACCACCTTCGTCTCCGACCTGTGCGCCATGATCCTCGCCTCGCCGCGCGCGCTGTTCCCCGCCGTCGCGGTCCTCTGGTACGGGGGCGACGCCGGCACCGTCGGGCTGCTCGTCGCGGCGCCCGCCGTGGGCGCCCTGCTCGGCGGGGTGTTCTCCGGCTGGCAGGGCCGCATCCGGCGCCACGGGCTCGCGATCCTGCTCGCGGTCGGTGCCTGGGGCGTGGCGATCGCCGTGTTCGGGCTCACCCGCAACCTGTGGCTGGGACTGCTGTTCCTCGCCCTCGCGGGGGCCGCCGACGCCGTCTCCATGGTCTTCCGGTCCACGATGCTCCAGGCCGCCGCGCCCGACGACATGCGCGGCCGCCTCCAGGGCGTGTTCATCGTGGTGGTCGCGGGCGGGCCCCGGCTCGGCGACTTCCTCGCCGGCTCCGCCGCCGACCTCACCTCGCCCGCCGTGACCGTGACCGCGGGCGGACTCCTGTGCGTGCTGTCCATCGGCCTCGTCGCCTGGAAGTGGCCGCGCTTCGCCCGGTACGACGCCAACGACCCGCAGCCGTAAGGGGAATCGGCGCCCGCGCGGGGGCGGCTCAGCGGCGGGCCCCGGTGCACCTCGTCTGGCCGCCGCCAACTCCCGTACGGTGAACGCCTTCTGGCGGGAAGGCGCCATGGCTGCTTCCCGCCAGCCCGCGCAACCCTGTCGCAACACAAGTCGCCCCAGACTCTTTCGCAGTGCCGGGCCCCCCTACCCGGCCGTGGAGGAGAGGGCATCCATGACCAGAGCACCTTCGTGGCGCAGAGCCTCGCTGCTGCCCGCCGGGCTCGCGCTCGTCCTGCTTCCGGGCGGACAGCTCGCGCACGCGGCGGGACCGGACGCGGCGAGCGGCCGGCCCGCCACCGCCGTCGCCTCGGCCGCGCGTACGGTGACCCTGGTGACCGGCGACAAGGTCACCGTCACCGACCTCGGCTCCGGACGGAAGACGGTCGCCGTCGACCGGGCCCCGGGCGCGACCGGCACCGTACGCACCGACACCGTCGACGGCCGCATCACCGTCGTACCCGCCGAGGCCCGGCCGTACCTCGACGCGGGGGTGCTCGACCCCCGGCTGTTCGACGTCACCGGACTCATCGAGCAGGGACTCGCCGCGCAGGCGGGCAAGAAGGCCGCTCCCGGGCTGCCGCTCATCGTCGGCTACGGGGCGAGGACGGCCCGCGGCGCGCTCGCCGCCCCGCGCGGTACCGACAGGGTCCGCGCCCTGCCCAGCATCGACGCGGTCGCCGTCCGCGCGGGGCGGCCAGGAACCCTGTGGCACTCCCTCGCTCCGGCCGCCGCCCGCTCGCGCTCCGCGCAGCCCCACAAGGCCGCCTTCGCCGAGGGCGTCACCAAGGTGTGGCTGGACGGACAGGTCAAGGCCGACATGGCCGAGTCCAACGCGCAGATAGGCACGCCCAAGGCGTGGGAGGCCGGGCTCACCGGCAAGGGCGTCAAGGTCGCCGTCCTCGACACCGGGGCCGACGCCGACCACCCCGACCTCAAGGGCAGGGTCTCCGACTCCAGAAGCTTCATCGAGGGCCAGCAGACCGCCGACCGCGACGGACACGGCACGCACACCGCGTCGACCGTCGGCGGCAGCGGCGCCGCCTCCGGCGGCAAGGAGAAGGGGGTCGCCCCCGAGGCCGACCTCGCCATCGGCAAGGTGCTCAGCGACGAGGGCTCCGGCTCCGAGTCCCAGATCATCGCCGGCATGGAGTGGGCCGCGAAGGACATCGACGCCAAGATCGTGTCGATGAGCCTCGGTTCACAGGAGGCCAGCGACGGTACCGACCCCATGGCCGAGGCCGTCAACACCCTCTCCGAGGAGACCGGCGCCCTCTTCGTCGTCGCCGCCGGCAACACCGGCTCGCCCACCTCGATCGGCTCGCCGGGCGCCGCCGACGACGCGCTCACCATCGGCGCCGTCGACTCCGCCGACCAGGCCGCCTACTTCACCAGCGCCGGACCGCGCCTGGGCGACAACGCGCTCAAGCCCGACGTGTCCGCGCCGGGCGTCGACATCCTCGCCGCCCGCTCCTCGCTCTCCGCGGGCGAGGGCGCGTACACCACCATGAGCGGTACGTCGATGGCCACCCCGCACGTCGCGGGCGTCGCCGCGCTCCTCGCCCAGCAGCACCCGGACTGGGGCTGGCGGGAGCTGAAGGACGCGCTCATGTCGACCTCCACGACGCTCGACGTCTCCGCCTACACCCTGGGCGCCGGACGGGTCAGCGTGCCCGACGCGATCGACGCGAAGGTGACCGCGAGCGGCAGCGCCGACCTCGGTTTCTACGGCTGGCCCTACGAGGGCAACAAGCCGGTCACCCGCACCGTCTCCTACAGCAACTCCTCCGACGCCCCGGTCACCCTGGACCTCTCGGCGAGCGGAGCCGCGGACGGCGTCGTGACCCTCGCCGACCGGCAGCTCACCGTCCCGGCCCACGGCACCGCGCACACCACCGTCACCGGGGACGGGGCGAAGGCCCCCGTCGGCACCACCTCCGGGCAGATCCTCGCCACGGCCGGCGGACGCACCGTCGCGCACACCGTGTTCGGGCTCGTCAAGGAGGAGGAGCGGTACACCCTCACCGTCCACGTCAAGGACCGTGACGGAGCCCCCGCGCCCGCCTCGCTCGCCGTCCAGGAACTCCGGAAGGGCGCCCAGGTGGTGCCCGCCTCCGTCGGCTCCTCCGGCACCCTGCGACTGCGCCTGAAGCCCGGCTCGTACGCCCTGAGCACCTTCCTCGACGTGCGCGGCGGCCACGGCGCGGACTCCCTCGGCCTCGGCTACCTCGCCGACCCCGAGATCACCCTCGACCGGGACCGCGAGATCACCCTCGACGGCCGGAAGCTGCGCGAGATCGACGTCGACCTCGACAAGCGCACCGAGACCCGGCAACTGCTCATGGAGGCCGACCGCTCGGCGAACGGCTCGGACTACAGCGCCGCGGCCCAGATCCCGCTCACCTACGACAGCGTCTTCGCCGCGCCCACCCGCAAGCCGGGCACCGGCACCTTCGAGTACCGCACCGTGTGGCGCCTGGGCAAGCCGCTGCTCACCGTGAAGGCGGGCGGCAGCGCCCTCGGCGAGGCCACCCTCCAGTACGGCTCCAAGAGCCTCGACGGGAAGCTGACCGCCCCGCTGTTCGACGCGGGCAACGGCGCCGCCGCCGCGTACGAGGGACACCCCGTGCGGGGCAGGGCCGTCCTCGTCCACGCCGACGGCTCCCTCGCCTCCACCGAACTGGCGCAGCACGCGGTGGACGCCGGGGCGGCCGCGCTGTTCGTCACCGACGACCAGCCCGGCCGGCTCATGGCCGACTTCGGCGGCGCGGACGGCCAGGAGCGGACGATCCCCGTGGCCACCGTGAACGCGGCCGACGGCGCCAAGCTCGCCAAGGCGGCCGCCAAGGGCAAGAAGGCGCAGCTCACCGGGGAACCCCACAGCCCGTACGTGTACGACCTCTCGCAGGGACACCCGGGCGCGATCCCCGCGAAGGACCTGACGATCGCCCCGAAGGCCAAGGACCTCGCGATCGTCGACACGACGTACTACGCGCCCAAGCCGCAGACCGGCGGCGAGTTCCGCTACTCCATCACCGACACCTTCCCCGTCGGTTACGGCTTCCCCGAGCAGGCCTCCTACCCGGGCAAGCGCACCGACTACGTGACCGCCGCCAAGGGCCAGACCTGGCACGAGTCGCTCACCGCGGGCGCCGGCCAGTCCTTCGAGGAGCGCGGCGGACTCGTCGCCTACCCGGGCGGGAAGCACACGAAGCTCGACTGGTTCAAGCCCGTGCTGCACCCGTGGCTGGGCACCGGCCTCGGCTGGGGGCAGACCCGGGTGGGCAACACCCTGGCCTTCAACACGCCCGGCTGGGGCGACTCGGGACCCGATCACACGGGCTTCGGCGACGTGTGGAACGACGACTCGCTGACCCAGACCACCGAGGTCCTGGTGGACGGCGTGAGCGCGGGCAAGAAGATCAGCTCCGGCTACAACCTGTGGGACGCGGACCCGGACGAGCACACCTACAAGATCGTCACCGACACCACGATGGACCCGAAGGTGTGGGGCTACGGCGGCAAGGGCCACACGGCCTGGGAGGTCAGGTCCGCCGAGACGCCCGACGACCACTACACCTACCTGCCGGTGATCAACCTGGGCTTCGACGTGGACACCGCGCTCGACGGCACGGTCAAGGCGGGGAAGAAGCTGCCCGTCAAGATCAACGCCGAGTACGTCGTGGGCGCTTCGGGCACCGGGACCATCAACACCGGGGCGCTGGCCGTCTCCTACGACCAGGGACGGCAGTGGACCACGGTCGACCTCGCGAAGAAGGGCGCGAGCTGGAGCGGCTCCCTGTCGGTGCCGCGCGAGGCGCACACCGTGTCGCTGCGCGCCTCCGTCCGCGACAACCGGGGCGGCGCGGTGACCCAGGTGCTCACGGACGCGCTGATCGTCAAGTGACGTGACCGGTACGGCCCTTCGGGGCACGTGAGCGAAGGCTCCCGGGCCGTGCGTGACGCACGCGGCGCCGCCATTCCCGCCGGACAGGGAAAGGCGGCGCCGCCTGCGTACGAGGGGCTTCGCGCACCACGCGGTGCGTTCAGCCGAGCGTCTGGAACAGTCCCCAGGTGAACTCCGCGACGCGGGGCCGCTTCGGGCCGCCGGGAACCCCGGGGGCCTCGAAGGCCAGCCGCCACCGGGTGGGGGCGGTGCCCTCCAGGGGCCGGGCGGGTGCGAAGGCGCGAGCCACCTCGTCCACCGTCGCCGACCACGGCAGCAGATCCGCCGTCGTCCGCAGGGCGGGCGCCGGGGCTCCGGGCGCCCGCACCAGCCACTCGTTCCACACGGCGCCGCCCGGACCGAGCAGTACCTCGAAACGCAGACCGGGCCAGAGCGGCACCGGCCAGGCCAGCGCCTCGCAGTCGAGATCCCCGATCCGGCGCCGCTCACGGGACTCCGGGGCGCCGAGCACCGAGCGGTAGCGGGCGGCGGCCCCGCGCGCGTACCGGCCCCGCACCTTCGCCTGCCAGCGGCGGTTGGCCTCCCGCATCTGCGCCGTACTCACCCCGAGCGTGTGCCGGGCCCGGTCCACCAGATCCGGGTGGTGGTCGGCCATCCGGCGCAGCAGGACGAGCTGGAAGTCGAGCGGGGTGAACGGGGGCGGGGAAGCGGCCATACTCCCCATCGTGCCTCGTGCCTCGTGCCTCGTGCCCCACGCGGAACCGGGAGCGCGGGAGCCACGAGCAACGAGGCTCTCGCCGTCTCCGTCTCCGTCCGTCTCCGTCGCCGCGTCGCGGCTCAGTCGTGCCGGCCGGGCGCGGGGACGGTGGCCGGCTGCGCGCCCACCGCACCGGCGGTCGCCGGGGCCGGATCGTGCTCCGGCGAGGACGTCACCTCCCGCGCCTCCTCCTCGCCGACCACCCGGATCAACAGGTCGCGCAGCGTGAGACGCTCCGCCCGGGACAGCCCGGCCAGGGGCTCGCGGGCGAAATCCAGTCCGTCCCGCAGCTGCCGCGCCGTCTGTCTGCCCTGTTCGGTGGGCGCCGCGAGCTTGACCCGCCGGTCGTCGGGGTCGGGGCGCCGCTCGACCAGGCCGCGCGCCTCCAGCCGGTCGATGATGCCCGTCACGTTCGAGGGCTCGCACTTCAGCTTGCGCGCGATCCGGCGCATGGGCATCGGCTCCAGGGACAGGAGACCGAGCACCTTGGCCTGCGCGCCGGTCAGCGCGTGCCGGGAGGCCGCCAGCTCGTACTCCTCGTGGTAGCGGCCGACCACGGCGCCGATGAGCTGCACGACGTCGAGGGACAGCCGGTCCGCCGCCGGCCGCTCCCGGGCCCCGGAAGCGGGCGGGGAGGCGGACGCGGAGTCGGAACCGGCGCGGCGGGTACGAGTGGCCATGCCCGACAGTCTACCCATTTACTTGACAACATAAAATGTTCATGGCCATGGTTGTTTCAAGTAGTGAAACTTCTGGAACCTGAAGTAAAACGAGGTCGCCGGTGCGGATTCCGGAGCACGGCGACAGCGCGATACCGAGGTACAGCGATCCCCGAGTCAGCAGGAGGCACCCGCATGTCAGCCCTTCCCGCCACCAGCCGTGAATGGCACCTCGTCCGCCGCCCCGACGGCTGGCCGGTGCCGGAGGACTTCGCCCTGCGCGAGGTGCCGGTGCAGGCGCCCGCCCCGGGCCGCGTCCTGGTGCGCAACCTGTACTTCTCGGTCGACCCGTACATGCGGGGCCGGATGAACGACGCGAAGTCCTACGTGCCGCCCTTCGAGCTCGACCAGCCGATGCAGGGCGGAGCCGTCGGGCAGGTGATCGCCTCCGCCGCCGAGGGCTACGCCGAGGGTGACTACGTCCTGCACTTCGCGGGCTGGCGCGAGTACGCCTCGGTCCCGGCCGAGCACCTCACCAAGGTCGACCCGGACCTCGCCCCGCTCTCCGCCTACCTCGGCGTGCTCGGCATGACGGGCCTGACGGCCTACTCGGGCCTGCTGCGGGTGGCCGGGTTCAAGGAGGGCGACGCGGTGTTCGTCTCCGGCGCGGCCGGCGCGGTCGGCGGCCAGGTCGGCCAGATCGCCCGGATCAAGGGCGCCTCGCGGGTCATCGGCTCTGCCGGTTCCGCCGAGAAGGTCAAGTATCTGGTGGACGAACTGGGCTTCGACGCGGCCTTCAACTACAAGGACGGCCCCGTCTCCGACCAGCTCAAGGCCGCCGCCCCCGACGGCATCGACGTCTACTTCGACAACGTCGGCGGCGAGCACCTGGAGGCGGCCATCAGCAGCGCCAACGTGCACGCCCGCTTCGCGATCTGCGGGTTCATCGCGCAGTACAACTCGACCGAGCCGCCCGCCGCCCCGCGCAACCTCGCGCAGGTCATCGGCAAGCGCCTGCGCATCGAGGGCCTGCTCGTGCAGGACCACACCGATCTCCAGGGCCAGTTCGTCCAGGAAGTGTCCGGCTGGGTCCGCGAGGAGAAGCTCAAGTACCGCGAGACCCTCGCGGCCGGTGTCGAGAACGGGCTCAACGCCTTCCTCGGCATGCTGCGCGGCGAGAACACCGGCAAGATGATCGTGGACCTCACGAAGTAACCACCCCGGAGGCCACGTCCGGCGGCGGCGCCGACCGCGCGGTCCGCCGCCGGACGCCGCACCCGCCGGGATGCCGGCGCGGTCCGGGCGGCCCCGTCGTCGTACGGTCCGCCCGGACGCCCGTCGCCGCCCGGAGGGCTCGGCCCGCGACCGGTGCGGGGCCGGGCGCGCCGCCGCTAAAGTCCTCCCATGCGTGATCTCGCTACCGGATTCGGTTACTTGTTGCAGGGCCAGCGCTGGGTCGGACGCCACGGAAAGCGCTTCGGCCTCGGCCTGCTGCCCGGCCTGATCACCTTCGTGCTCTACGCCGTCGCCCTCGTCGCCCTGGCCCTGTGGGGTGTGGATCTGGTCGGCTGGGCCACGCCGTTCGCCGACGACTGGTCCTCGCCCTGGCAGTCCCTCTTCCGCGACGCCCTCACCGTCGTCCTGTTCGCGCTCGGGCTGCTTCTGTCCGTCGTCACCTTCACCGCCGTGACCCTGCTGATCGGACAGCCCTTCTACGACGCCCTGTCCGAGGACGTCGACCGCGACGTGGCCGGTCACGCACCCGAGTCCGGGCTGTCCATGGGGCGCGAGCTGTGGATCAGCGCCCGGGACGGCCTGCGCGTCCTCGTGCGCGCCGGCGTCTGGGGCGTCCTGCTGTTCGCCCTCGGCTTCCTGCCGTTCGTCGGGCAGACCGTCGTCCCCGTCATCGGCTTCGGCGTCACCGGCTTCTTCCTCGCCGAGGAACTGACCTCGATCGCCCTCGCCCGGCGCCGCGTCGACCTGCGCGGGCGCCTCGCCCTGCTGCGCGCCCGCCGCACCCTCGCCTGGGGTTTCGGCGTACCGCTCGGCCTCGCCTTCCTCGTCCCCTTCGTCGCGGTGTTCCTCATGCCGGGCGCCGTCGCGGGCGCCACCCTGCTGGCCAGGGACCTGCTCCACGAGGACGCCGGCGGGAACGAGGAGCGACCCCGCCGCACGGCGGGCGAGGGGACGTCCGCCCCGTACGGCACGACGGCCGGCCCCACGCGGTGAACCGGACGGGCGGCGCCGTGTGAGAGCCCGGTGGCGCACCGCGCCACCGGGCTCCTCAGGTCTCCGCGGCGGGCGCCTGGGCCCCCTCCAGCAGGAAGAGGAGATCGCGGAAGGCGTCGGCCATGTCCACCGCCTCGGGGTCAAGCAGCCACTGGTACTGGAGCCCGTCCATCACCGCGACCATCAGCACGGCGGCCCGCTCCGGCGTCAGCCCGCTCGGCAGCCGCTCCCCGTAGGCCC
The DNA here is from genome assembly GCF_042869355.1 of Streptomyces sp. NPDC007088. Lineage (NCBI taxonomy): Bacteria > Bacillati > Actinomycetota > Actinomycetes > Kitasatosporales > Streptomycetaceae > Streptomyces > Streptomyces sp. NPDC007088. The sequence goes on along the minus strand of NZ_JBIAFO010000001.1, from coordinate 588,134 downwards.
CGCGCAGCACCGAGGCCATGTCGCCGCGCACCGCGACGTACCTGCGGGTGAAGAAGTCCCTGGCCGGATGGGCGTCGGTGACGCTCTCGCCGAGCAGCGCGCTGAAGGTCTGCACGATCCCCGGCCGCATCGCGTTGTACTCCACGAGCGAGGACAGCAGGTCCAGACGCCAGGCGCCGCTCGGCAGGGCGTCCCACTGGTCCCGCTCGGCGAGCACCGCGACGAGCAGCGCCTCCTTCGTGGGGAAGTGGTGCAGCAGCCCCTGCTGCGTCAGCCCCACCCGCTCCGCGACCGCGCCGAGCGTCGCGCCCCGGTACCCCTTCTCGGCGATGACCTCCAAGGTCGCCCGGAGGATCTCCGCGCGCCGCCCCTCGCTCCTGGCCCTGCCCATGCGCTGTGCTTCCCCTTCTCCACGGACCCCCGCCCCCGCACGGACGTCCCCCGCCACGCCGAACCCAGCATGACGCCCCGCGCGCCACCTCGGGCGCCCGCCACCGGAATCGTGCACCACCGGAAACGTACAACCCCTCAGGTAACGCGAAGGTTACGATACCTACCGCTCTACAGGCTTCCGGGTGCAAGATATGTCCGACCCGTTTCCTGGGGAGCCGCTCCACACGGACCCCGGCAGGCAGCGACACGAGGAGTAGGCCGTGACAGGCTCACCCAGCACCCCCGAGAGGCCGCACGCCCCGGGACGAGGGATCACCGCCGGGCAGCAGGCGGACCACGAGGCCGCCGTGGAGGCGGCGCTCGGCAAACTCGACCTCGACACCAAGACGCGACTGCTCGCCGGACAGGACTTCTGGTCCCTGCCCGCGCTCCCCGAGATCGGCCTCGACTCCCTGGTCATGTCGGACGGCCCGATCGGCGTCCGCGGAGTGCGCTCCACCGCCGACGACCCCTCGATCGCCCTGCCCTCACCGACCGCGCTCTCCGCGACCTGGGACCCGGACCTCGCCCACCGCGCCGGACAGCTGCTCGCCCAGGAGGCACGCCGCAAGGGCGTGCACGTCCTGCTCGCGCCCACCGTCAACCTGCACCGCTCACCGCTGGGCGGCCGGCACTTCGAGACCTACAGCGAGGACCCGTACCTCACCGGGGCGATCGGCACCGGTTACGTCCGGGGCGTGCAGTCCGGCGGGGTCGGCACCACCGTCAAGCACTTCGTGGGCAACGACGCGGAGACCGACCGCTTCACCGTCGACAACCGCATCGCCCCGCGCCCCCTGCGCGAGCTGTACCTCGCCCCCTTCGAGACGATCGTCAAGAACGCCCACCCCTGGGGCATCATGACCGCCTACAACACGGTCAACGGCACCTCCATGACCGAGCACCGCTACCTCGTCAACGAGGTGCTGCGCGGGGAATGGCGCTTCGACGGGATCAACGTCTCCGACTGGACCGCCGCCCGCTCCACCGTCGGCGACGCGCTCGGCGGACTCGACCTCGCGATGCCCGGACCCCGGACCGTCTACGGGGAGAACCTGGCCGCCGCCGTCCGCGCGGGCCAGGTCGACGAGCCGGTCGTCGACGAGGCCGTGCGCCGCGTCCTGCTGCTCGCGGCCCGCACCGGCGTCCTCACGACCACCGAGCCGGTCGTCCCCGCCGAAGCGCTGCCCGCACCCGTCGACGGGGACGCGCTCGCCCGCGAGATCGCCACCCGCTCCTTCGTCCTCCTCCGCAACGAGGGCGGCGTCCTGCCCCTCGACCCGGCCGGCCCCCGGATCGCGCTCAGCGGCGCCGCCGCCCGGGACGCCCGGGTGCTCGGCGGTGGCTCCGCGACCGTCTACCCCGACCACGTCGTCTCCCCGCTCGACGGGCTGAGCGCCGCGCTGCCCGAGGGCGCCCTGTCGTACGAACTCGGCGCCGACCCGGCCAACGAGCTGGACGTCGCGGGCAAGGGCTTCGACCTGCGGGCGGTCTGCCGCGACGCGGACGGCGAGACCCTCGCGAGCGTGCCGCTGCCCTCCGGGCACATCCAGTGGATGGGCAACGACCTGCCCGAGGGCGTCAGCTACGAGAACGTCCACACCATCGAGGTCACCGGCACCTTCACCCCGCGCGAGAGCGGCACCCACGCCTTCGGCACCCGGGGCGTGGGAGGCTTCCGCCTCACCGTCGACGGGAAGTCGCTCTACACCGGCGAGGTGCGGCTCGGCGACGCCGCGGACCCCTTCGAGGCGTTCTTCGGGAAGCCCACGGAACGCGGCCGTCTCGACCTCACCGAGGGCGAGAGCGTCGAGCTGAGCCTCCTGCACACCGTCGCCAAGCCCGAGGGGCTGCCGATCCAGGCGATCGTCTTCACGCTGCTGCACCAGGACCCCGAACACGACGCCGACGAACTGATCGCCCGCGCCGTCGAGGCCGCCCGCGCCGCCGACACCGCCGTCGTGGTCGTCGCGACCACCGAACGCGTCGAGTCCGAGGGCTTCGACCGCCGCGACCTGAACCTGCCCGGACGCCAGAACGACTTGGTGCGGGCCGTCGCCGCCGTCAACCCGCGCACCGTCGTCGTGGTCAACGCCGGCTCCCCGGTCGAACTGCCCTGGCGCGAGGAGGTCGCCGCCGTCCTGCTCAGCTGGTTCCCCGGACAGGAGGGCGGGGCCGCGCTCGCGGACGTCCTGCTCGGCGCCGCCGAACCCGGCGGCCGGCTCCCCACGACCTGGCCGAAGACCCTCGCCGACGCCCCCGTCACCCGTACCGCCCCCACCGACGGGAAGCTGGAGTACGAGGAGGGCGTCTTCATCGGCTACCGCGCCTGGGAGAAGGCCGGGGCCACCCCCGCCTACCCTTTCGGCCACGGCCTCGGCTACACCGACTGGACGTACGAGTCGCTCACCGTCGAACCCGCCGGGGACGGCCTGACCGTCACCGTACGGGTCCGCAACCGGGGCGAGCGCACCGGCCGCGAGACCGTCCAGGTCTACCTCGCGCCCACCGACCCCGTGCCGGACGCCGGGCGCAGCGAGCGGCCCGCGCGCTGGCTGGCCGGCTTCGCGGGGGTCGAGGCCGCCGCGGGCACGAGCGCGGAGGCCGTCATCCACATCGCCCGGCGCGCCTTCCAGATCTGGGACGAGGAGGCCGGCGACTGGACGGCCGTCCCCGGACCGTACGCCGTCGAGGCCGGCCGTTCCGTCCTCGACCTGAGGGTCAGCGCGGCCACCGAGATCTGAACCCCCGCGGGCACACGAACCGACGGCTCCCCGGGGCGGACCCCTGACATCCGCCCCGGGGAGCCGTCCTACCCGCGCGAGGGGCCCCGCTCAGTCCTGGCCGGGCGCCTTGCGCGCGGTCACCACGCGGTAGGCGATCTCCGCGAGCTTCGACTGCCCGTCCCGGCTCGGATGGAACCAGTCCCACTGGCTGAGCTGGCTGCCCCCGAAGCGGTACGCGAAGACCTCCCCGTCGTCGTAGCGGCACATCCGCTCCCGCGCGCACACCTCCCGCAGCGCCTCGTTGTACGCCACGACCCGCTTCTGCACCGCGTCCCTGCGCTCCGTCGCCGCGCTGTCCACCGCGTCCGGCGCGCTCAGCATCGACGCGCAGATCCCGAGCTTCCAGACCTCCTTGCCGAGCGGATTGGAGCGCCCCTCCGACCACAGCCGCTTCAGGTCCGGCACGCTCGACACGTACACCTGCGACGCCGGAGACTTCTCGCGCAGCGTCCGCAACGCCGTCTCCACCTGGGCGCGGTACTCGTCGACCGGGGTCATCGAGTCCACCGAGGGCCGGCACGCGTCGTTCGCGCCCATCAGGACCGTCACCAGCGCGGGACGGTGCCGCGCCGCCTTCTCCATCTGCGCGGACAGCTCGGCGGCCCGGGAACCGCTGCGCGCGAAGTTCCAGCTGTGCCCCTTCACGCCCCCCGCCCCCAGCAGCCGCTGCGCGAGCGAATGGACCTGCGGATCGGTCCCCGTGGACCACGAGACCTCCGGACAGTCCTGGAGGACGGAACAGGCGTCGAAGCCCCGGGTGATCGAGTCCCCGACCGCCGCGACCGAGGACGGACTGCGGTCCCAGCCCGTGTCCGGCGTACTGGTCGCCGGCTGCCCGGGGGAACCCGTGCTGCCCGGACCACCGGAACACGCGGGGACCACCCCGAGCAGGACGGCGGCCCCGGCGGCCGTCAGCGCCCGCACGACCCTGCGCCCCGGCGCACGGAAGCCCGGACTCCACCTACGCATCCCTGGCCCCTTCCCACAACCCCCGGCACGGGGCGTACGCCCGGCGCCCCCGAGGGCGCCCTGCCGGGTGAAAGCTTGGTGATTACCACCCCCGGGACCGACGGTACGTCACACCGCTGTCGTTCCCGCACGGTAGCTTTGCCCGAGGCGGCGCAGTTCACCGCCACAGCCGGGCGACACGACGGCCGCACCTACCCGGTGGCGTACCGCTGTGTAAGGTCGGCTAAATTACATCACGTCACATCTGTCCCATTTGGGAAAATTGCTCGGCACGGGCGCGAGGACCCTGGCACCTCGTCCCACACTGGAGGTACCGGTGACGACACGTGGAGTCCTGTACGTGCACTCCGCACCGCGCGCGCTGTGCCCGCACGTCGAATGGGCAGTAGCGAACGTGCTCGGCGTGCGGGTGAACCTGGACTGGATCAGGCAGCCCGCCGCACCCGGGACCTGGAGATCCGAGTTCTCCTGGCAGGGCGAGCCCGGCACGGCCTCCAAACTCGCCTCCGCGCTGCGCGGCTGGCAGCTCCTGCGCTTCGAGGTCACCTCCGAGCCGTCCCCCGGCACCGAGGGCGAGCGCTACAGCGCCACCCCCGAACTCGGCATCTTCCACGCCGTCACCGGCATCCACGGCGACATCCTGATCCCCGAGGACCGGCTGCGCGCCGCCCTCAGCCGCGCCCAGGCCGGCGAGAGCGGCCTGGAGGCCGAGCTGAGCCGCCTGCTCGGCAAGCCCTGGGACGACGAGCTGGAACCCTTCCGGTACGCCGGTGAGGGCGCCCCCGTGCGCTGGCTGCACCAAGTCGTCTGAGCGGCCGGGCCCGCCCCCGTACGACAGCGACGACAGAGCCCCCCGCCGTCCGGCGGGGGGCTCTGTCGTGGAAGTGCGAACTCAGACGGAGCGGAAGGCCAGCACCACGTTGTGGCCGCCGAAGCCGAAGGAGTCGTTGAGCGCCACGACCGGACGCCCCCCGGGCAGCTCGCGCGGCTCGTCGCGGATGACGTCCGCCGATCCGACCTCGGGGTCCAGCTCCGTGATGTTGATCGTCGGCGGGGCCAGCCGGTTCTTCACCGCGAGGACCGTCGCGACGGACTCGATCCCGCCCGCGCCGCCCAGCAGGTGGCCGGTCATGGACTTCGTCGAGGAGATCGCGATGTGGTCCAGCTCCGAGCCGAGCACCTTCTGGAGCGCCTTGATCTCGCCCACGTCGCCCTGCGGCGTCGAGGTGGCGTGCGCGTTGGCGTACACGATCTCGGCCGGGTCGAGACCCGTGTTGGCCAGCAGGTTCTCCAGGGCGTGCGCGATGCCCTCACCGGAGGGCTCGGGCGCGGTGATGTGGTGGCTGTCGGCCGAGATGCCCTGGCCCAGCGCCTCCGCGTACACGGTGGCGCCGCGCGCGGCGGCGTGCTCGGCGGACTCCAGCACGACGACCCCGGCGCCCTCGCCGAGCACGAAACCGTTACGGGCCGTGTCGAAGGGGCGGGAGGCGCCCTGCGGGTCCTCGTTGTTCTTGGACATCGCCATCATGTTGGCGAACGCGGCGATCGGCAGCGGGTGGATCGCCGCCTCCGTGCCACCCGCGACGACCACGTCGGCGCGGCCGGTGCGGATCATCTCGATCGCGTAGCCGATGGCCTCGGCGCCCGAGGCGCAGGCCGACACCGGGGTGTGCACACCGGCGCGGGCGTTGACCTGGAGGCCCACGTTGGCCGCGGGGCCGTTCGGCATGAGCATCGGCACGGTGTGCGGGGAGACGCGGCGGACGCCCTTCTCCCGCAGCACGTCGTACTGGTCCAGCAGGGTCGTCACGCCACCGATGCCGGAGGCGATCACGGCGCCGAGCCGGTCGGGGTCCACGGAGGCGTCCTCACCGGCCTTCGCGGTGAAGCCGGCGTCCTCCCACGCCTGGGCGGCGGCGATCAGCGCGAACTGCGCGGACCGGTCCAGCTTCCTGGCCTGCGGCCGGGGCAGGACCTCGCCGGGCTCGACGGCGACCCGTGCGGCGATACGCACGGGCAGCTGCTCGGCCCAGTCCTCGGTGAGGAGGCGGACTCCGGAACGGCCGGAGATCAGACCTTCCCAGGTGGACGCTACGTCGCCACCCAGCGGTGTGGTTGCGCCGATACCGGTGACGACCACGGTGCGATTGGTCGGGCTCACAGGAATTCTTTCTCCACGGGATACGAGGGATTCAACGGCGCCACCGCCGGGTGGCGGTAGTCACGCGTGCGGGGACCGGTGCGGCACTGTCGTGCCGTACCCGCCCTGGCCCACAGCGGGGCCGGGCTCCGGGGCGGACCGCCTGCCGTACGGAGGCAGCCGTCCCGGGGCGCCGGTTCAGCTCTGGTGCTTGAGGATGTACTCGGTCGCGTCGCCGACCGTCTTGAGGTTCTTGACGTCGTCGTCCGGAATCTTCACGTCGAAGCGCTCCTCGGCGGCGACGACGACCTCGACCATGGACAGCGAGTCGACGTCCAGGTCGTCGGTGAAGGACTTGTCCAGCTTGACGTCCTCGACCGGGATACCGGCGATCTCGTTCACGATCTCGGCGAGACCGGTGACGATCTCTTCCTGAGTGGCGGCCATGTTGGCGCTCCTTCGTTGATGTTCCAGAGGTGTGGCGGGCCCGGTGTCCGCGCTGCCCGCCCGGTCCCGCCCCGAGAGGCTGACCGGCGCGGATTCACGGAATCACCGGAGAGTGTGCCTAGGGGAGGGTAACGACCGTCGCGGCGTACACGAGACCCGCCCCGAAGCCGATGACGAGCGCGGTGTCGCCGCTCTTCGCCTTCCCGGTCGCCAGGAGCCGCTCCATCGCGAGCGGGATCGAGGCGGCCGAGGTGTTGCCGGTGGTCTCGATGTCACGCGCGACCGTGACGTGCTCCGGCAGCTTGAGAGTCTTCACCATCGAGTCGATGATCCGCATGTTGGCCTGGTGCGGGATGAAGACGTCCAGGTCGTCCGGGCTGATCCCGGCCGCGTCCAGCGCCTGCTGGGCGACCTTGGCCATCTCGAACACGGCCCAGCGGAACACCGCCTGGCCCTCCTGCGTAATGGCGGGGAAGCGCTCGACCACGCCGTCACGGTAGTCGGTCCAGGGCACGGTCTGCTTGATCGTCTCGGACTTGTCGCCCTCCGACCCCCAGACGGTCGGACCTATCGCGGGTTCCCGCGAGGGGCCCACGACCACGGCGCCCGCCCCGTCACCGAACAGGAAGGCCGTCGCGCGGTCCTCCAGGTCGGTCAGATCGGAGAGCCGCTCCACGCCGATGACCAGCACGTACTCGGCGCTGCCCTCGACGATCATGCCCTTGGCGAGGGTCAGCCCGTAGCCGAATCCGGCGCAGCCAGCCGAGATGTCGAAGGCGGCCGGCCGGCCCGCGCCGATCTTGTCCGCGATCTCGGTCGCCACGGCGGGGGTCTGCTTGAAGTGCGAGACGGTCGACACGACGACCGCGCCGATCTGCCCGGGGTCTATCCCCGCGTCCGCGATCGCCTTCCCGGAAGCCTCGACGGACATCGCCGTCACGGTCTCCTCGGCGTTCGCCCAGTGGCGGCTCGCGATACCCGAGCGGGAACGAATCCACTCGTCGGAGGAGTCGATCGTCTCCAGGATGACCTCGTTGGGGACGACCCGGGTGGGGCGGTAGCCACCGACGCCGAGGATGCGCGCGTACGGTGCACCCTTGGCGGGCTTGATCTTCGACATGCTCTCGGGGCTCCTTGTCGTCCGGCCTGTCACGCCGTGGTCGAGTGCTCGGCGGCGAGGGCGCGCGCGGCCTCAAGATCCTCGGGGGTCTTGAGGGCGAGCGTCTTCACGCCGGGCAGGGCACGCTTGGCGAGACCCGTCAGGGTGCCACCGGGGCACACCTCGACGAGAGCGGTCGCACCGAGCTCCTTGAAGGTCTCCATGCACAGGTCCCAGCGGACCGGGTTGGCCACCTGGCCGACCAGCCGGGACAGTACCTCGGCGCCGGAGTCGACCGGAGCGCCGTCCTTGTTCGACACGTAGGTGAGCGCGGGATCCGCCGGGGCCAGCTCCACGGCCGCCGCGGCGAGGCTCTCCACGGCCGGAGCCATGTGCTCGGTGTGGAAGGCGCCGGCGACCTTGAGGGGGACGACCCGACGCACGCCCTCCGGCTTGTCCTCGACCAGCCGCGCGATCTGCTCGGCGGTGCCCGCCGCCACGATCTGCCCGGCGCCGTTGACGTTGGCGGGGGTCAGCCCGAGCTTCTCCAGGTGCGGGAGAACCGCCTCCGGCTCGCCGCCCAGGAGCGCCGCCATGCCGGTCTCCCGGATCGCGGCGGCCTCGGCCATCGCGAGACCGCGGCGGCGCACCAGGCGCAGCACCGCCGTCTCGTCCAGGACGCCGGCGAAGGCGGCGGCAGTCAGCTCGCCGACGCTGTGACCCGCCACGGCCCCGGGACGCAGAGCGCCCAGCGGCGTGCTCCGGCCCGCGGCGTGCGCCTCATCTGCCTCGTGCGTCTCGGGGGAGAGGGTCCCGGCGAGTGCGGCGGCGGACAGCAGACCGGCCGCGACCAGCAGCGGCTGCGCGACGGCCGTGTCACGGATCGCGTCCGCGTCGGCCTCGGTGCCGAAGTGGACGAGGTCGAGGCCGATGGCCTCGGACCAGGCCGCGACGCGTTCGGCGGCGCCGGGCAGTTCGAGCCAGGGAGTCAGGAAGCCGGGCGTCTGAGCGCCTTGGCCGGGAGCGACGAGTACGAGCACTCTCACACTCTCTCTTGTGGACGGCCGGAATCACCCGTGGGGACAGGGACGAAGAACCGTCAGGGGAATTGTAGTGGTCCTACAAAAGCCTAGGACTGGGAATCCGCATCGGCCAAGCGCCCCAGGATGAGCGCGATCCGCAGGGTGAAGGCGGATCGTACATCGGACGGGGACCAGCCGGTGACGTCAGTCACACGTCGGAGCCGGTAGCGCACGGTGTTGGGGTGCACAAACAGCATCCGTGCGGCCCCCTCCAGACTGCTCGCCTGTTCCAGATACACGCTCAGCGTCTCCAGCAGCGCCGAACCGGCCTCCTGAAGCGGTCTGTAGATCTCCTCCACCAACTGTTCGCGGGCCGCGGGGTCCGAGGCCATCGCCCGCTCGGGCAGCAGATCATCCGCGAGGGCCGGCCTCGGGGCGTCCTGCCAGGCGGCGGACGCCCGCAGCCCCGCCGCGGCGGCCTGCGCGGAGCGGGTCGCCGCCAGCAGGTCGGGCACCACGGGGCCGGCCACCACGGGACCCGCCGCGTACGGGCCGATCACGGACTTCGCGACGTTCAGCGGGTTGTCGCTGCCTCCGGCGATCACCACGAGCCGGCTGCCCAGCACCCCGGTGAGGACCTGCAGCTTCGCGTGCCGGGCGGCGCGCCGGATGGCCTCGACCGTCAGTTCGCTGTCCCCGTCGGGCGCGGTGCCCAGGATCACGCACACGTGCTCGGGGGAGCTCCAGCCGAGCGCCGCCGCCCGCGACACGGCTCCCTCGTCCGCCTCCCCGGAGAGCACCGCGTTGACGACCAGCGACTCCAGCCGGGCGTCCCACGCGCCGCGCGCCTCGGCGGCCTGCGCGTACACCTGCGCGGTGGCGAAGGCGATCTCGCGCGCGTAGACGAGCAGCGCCTCGCGCAGCACCGACTCGTCGCCCGGCGCCGCGACCTCCTCGATCGCCGACTCCATGACCTCGATGGTCGTCCGCACCATCTCGACGGTCTGCCGCAGCGTGATCGCCCGGGTCAGCTCGCGCGGCGCCGTCCCGAACACGTCCGTCGAGATCGCCTGCGGGGCCTCGGGCCGCCGGAACCACTCGGTGAACGCGGCGATACCGGCCTGCGCGACCAGGCCGATCCACGAACGGTTCTCCGGAGGCATCGCCCGGTACCACGGCAGCGTCTCGTCCATGCGCTGGATCGCACGGGCGGCGAGCCGCCCGGAGGACTGCTCCAGCCGCTTGAGGGTCGCGGAATGCGCGTGGGACTCGGGCACTGCGGGATACGCGGATTCGGGTTCGGGCACGGGACAAGACTGCCTCATCACGGCCCGCGTGTGGGCGCGGGGCCCAGCCGCGGGTCCCCGCGCCCATCGACGGGGGCCGAGGGCACGGCCGGATCAACTCGTGACGAGACAGAGAAGGTCAGAGCCGGGTCGGAGGCGTGCGGAGCCGCGTGGGAGGCGTGCGGAGCCGGGTGGGAGACGTGCCGACCTCGGGTGCGTGCCGACCGCGGGTGCGTGCGGGGCTCGGGTCGGCCACAGGTGCGGACAGGGATCGGGCGGGGTGGGGGTGGATGTGGTGGCTGGTTGGGCGGCTGGGTGTGTGGGGGATGGACTCGGGGTGGGTTCGGTTGTGTCTGGGTGGGCGTGATGCGTCGGCGGGTGGGGGGTGGCGCCTTGGCGGGTGGGGGCGCGTGGGTGGGTCCGGCTGTGTCCGGGTGGGGGTGGTGCGTAGGCGGGCGGGGGTGGCTCGCGGTGGGCAGGGCTCGGGGACGGTCACGGCTACCGTGGCAACCGTGATCGACGTACGCCGCGCAGTGGACCGCTACCGGGGAGGGGACCCGGAGGCCGGGATCGCCTCCCTGCACTCCTTCTCCTTCGGGCCGCACTACGACCCCGACAACCTCCGCTTCGGCCCGCTCCTCGCGTGCAATGAGGAGCGGCTGGCGCCGGGTGCCGGGTTCGCCGAACACCCCCACAGCCACACCGAGATCATCACCTGGGTCCTTTCCGGGGAGCTGACCCATCGCGATTCGGCGGGCCACACGTCCGTCGTCCGGCCCGGCGATCTCCAGCATCTGAGCGCCGCCGACGGCGTCCGGCACGTCGAACGCAACGACGGCCCGCAACCGCTGGTCTTCCTGCAGATGTGGCTGGCCCCGTCCGGCACCGGCGGACAGCCCCGCTATCAGGTCCTCCGCTCGGTCGCCGACGCGACCCCGTACGCGCTCCCCGAGTCGGGCGCCCTCCTGTGGGTACGGCGCCCGGCGGCCGGAGAACGCGTGGCCCTGCCCGCCGCGCCCCGCACCTACCTCCACGTCGTCCGCGGCGAACTCTCGCTCGATCGCGGCGGCGACCGCTCCGGCGACGACGGCTCCGGCGACGACCGCTCCGGCGACGACGGCTCCGATGCCGGTACGACGGTCCGCCTCGGCCCCGGTGACGCCGCACGGCTGACAGGGGAGCGCGCCGTCCGGGCCACGGCCGGCACCGATGCGGAAGTCCTCGTGTGGGAGTTCCAGGACGTGACCGGGGACTGACACGAGGGACCCAGCGGCGCGGCGGGCCGAGGGGGCCGTGTGGAGCGGGACCGAGCGGCTGCCTGGGCGCTTCGACGGCCGGCGAGAGACTGCCCGTGAGAGCCCCAGGCCGGGGGAGGGTGCCCGCGTGTGAGCCGAGTCCGGGGGGCCGGGGGCGCGCGAGCCGGAGGTTCAGCCGCGCAGCTCCGCGAGGACGGCGTCGGTGAACGGCGGCCACGCCTCCACCGCCCACGGCCCGAAGGCCCGGTCGGTGAGCGCCACGCAGGCCGCACCCGCGTCCGGGTCGACCCACAGGAAGGTGCCGGACTGGCCGAAGTGCCCGAAAGTCCTCGGCGAGGAATCGGCGCCCGTCCAGTGCGGGGACTTGCCGTCCCTGATCTCGAAGCCGAGCCCCCAGTCGTTGGGCTTCTGGTGCCCGTACCCCGGCAGGACACCCGAAAGCCCCGGGTGCACGACCGACATGGCCTCGGCGACGGTACGGGGATCGAGCAACCGGGGCGCTTGGAGTTCGGCCGCGAACCGCATCAGGTCGTCCACCGTCGACACGGCGTCCTTGGCGGGGGAGCGCTCACCCTCCAGCCGGGTCGCCCGCATCCCCAGCGGTTCCAGCACACCCTGGTGCAGGTACTCGGCGAAGGGGATGCCGGTGACCTTGGCGACGTGCTCCCCGAGCACCTCGAAACCCGCGTTCGAGTACAGCCGCCGCGTACCGGGGGCGCTTGTCGCACGGTGCTCGTCGAAGGCCAGCCCGCTTGTGTGGGCCAGCAGATGACGGACCGTGGCGCCCTCGGGCCCGGCCGGCTCGTCCAGCTCGACGGCGCCCTCCTCGAAGGCCAGGAGCACCGCGTAGGCGGCGAGCGGTTTGGTGACCGAGGCCAGCGCGAAGACGTGGTCCCCGGGGCCGTGCCGGCCCACGACGCTTCCGTCCGCACGGACCACGGCCGCCGCCGCGGTGGGGACCGGCCAGTTATCGATCGACGCCAGGCTCTGCATGCCGCCGAGTCTAAGCGCAGGCCGGGAGACCTCCGCGGGGCGCCCGATGCCTCCGCGGGCCGCCCGAAAGCCCGAAACCGCACGGGACCGAGTGCCGACCAGCCGCCCGCCGCCCACGCGGAGACGGATCGTAGCCGTCGATCGTGGGTACCGGCTGAGTCGTGTGGTTCCACGCGTCGCTTGCTTGGAGTGCGCTCCAAGGCTTTAGCGTGTGCAGCACGAGGGGTCGCCGGGCCGCCACCGCGCGGCCGACCCCCGTGCCGGGACCGCGCCGTCGGCCGTCGGCTGGGCACTGGACTCCCCCATCGAGAAGGAGTGAGGCGCGCATGACCGTCCTGCACACCGGCGCGACACGCCCGGCACCCCTGGACGACACCGAACCGGGCTGTACCGGTCCAGCCGCCACGGGCTCCGGCACCACCGATCCGGGCGATCCGCGTGATGCCGTCGCCGCCGGTGCCACTGGTGTCGGCGGAGCCGCCGCTCTCCTTCCGGGCTGTGGCGTGGATGCCGGCGTCAGCCCCGGTCCCGGTTCCGACGACGCCCCGGCCGTGGCGCTGAGCGGCAAGGACCTGAGCGCCACGAGGGCCGGTGGCTACCCCCGGCCGAACGGGGAGGACCGCTACACGATCAGCGAGGTCGTCGCCTTCACGGGACTGACCGCCCACACGCTGCGGTGGTACGAGCGGATCGGCCTCATGCGAGACATCACGCGCTCCCACACCGGGCAGCGCCGCTACACCAACCGTGATCTCGAATGGCTCTCGCTGGTCAACAAACTCCGGCTGACCGGTATGACGGTGGCCGACATGGTGCGCTACGCCGAGCTGGTCCGCGCGGGCTCCCACACCTTCGCCGAGCGCCACGCCCTGCTGAAGGAGACCCGCCGCGCCGTGCACGCCCGGATCGCCGAACTCCAGGACACCCTGGACGTACTCGACTACAAGATCAACTTCTATGCCGAGGCCGCGCCGGCCCCGGAAGGGAACTGAACCGTGAGCACTTCCGCCCCGCTCCCCACCGTTCGGCTCGGCTCCACCGGCCCCGAGGTCGGCGTCCAGGGCCTCGGCTGCATGGGCATGAGCTTCGCCTACGGGCCCACCGACGCCGGAGCGGCCCGCGCCACCCTGGACCGCGCCCTGGAACGCGGCGTCACCCTGTTCGACACCGCCGACGCCTACGCCAACGGGGAGAACGAGGAGTTCCTCGCGCCCTTCCTGAAGGCGCACCGCGACGAGGTGAGCATCGCCACCAAGTTCGCCCTCGGCATCGACCCGGCCGAGCCGACCCGGCGCACCATCAACAACGATCCGGCCTACATCCGGGCCTGCGTCGAGGGGAGCCTGCGCCGACTGGGTACCGAGGTCATCGACCTCTACTACATGCACCGCCGCGACCCGGCCGTCCCCATCGAGCAGACCGTTTCCGTCATGGCGGAACTCGTCCAGCAGGGCAAGGTCAGGCATCTCGGTCTGAGCGAGGTCACGGCCGAGGAACTCCGTGCCGCCCAGTCCGTCCACCCCATCGCCGCCGTCCAGTCCGAGTGGTCCGTCTTCAGCAGGGACATCGAAGCCGGTGTCGTGCCCGCCGCCGCGGAACTCGGCGTGGCGCTGGTGCCCTACTCGCCTCTGGGACGCGGTTTCCTCACCGGGGCCTTCGTCCAGGCCGAGAGCGAGCTGTCCGCCGACGACTTCCGGCAGCAGCAGCCCCGCTTCACCGGGGACAACGCCCGCGTCAACGCCGCCCTTCTCGCGCCGCTGCGGGACATCGCCGAGGCGCACGGAGCGAGCACGGGCCAGATCGCCCTGGCCTGGGTGCACCAGCAGGCGGAGCGGTACGGGCTCCCGGTCGTGCCCATTCCCGGGACCCGCAAGGCCGCCCGGGTCGACGAGAACACCGCGGCCGCCGCCATCCGTCTCAGCCCCGCGGAACTCGGGCTGCTCGAACCGCTCGCCGGGCAGGTCGCGGGCGACCGGTACGCCGACATGAGCTTCACCTCGGCCGGCCGCGAAGGAAGCGCGCGCCGCGGCTGAACCCCTGCCTGTGGAGTGGCAGCCCGCGCCCCGGGGTCTGAGACGGTCCCGTGGCGGGGGCTGCACCACGCGGCGGGCCCGTCCCGCCGACGGCTCCGCGCCGGCGCCGGGCCCGAGCGGATCGGGCAGGCCGGGCCGGCCGACGTATCGCATCCGCGGAAGCCGGTCGTCGTCGCGAGCCGCCCGCAACCGGTTCCGGGCTCGGGCTCGGGCGGCTCCGGCTGACGTCCCGGTCGGCTGATCGGTGCGCCCTGGCGTTCGCCGAGACCGCCCGCCGGCCCGCCACCCGGCCGGCGCCATCGCATCCGCCACGAGCGCGCGGGGCGCCAATGACCGCCCTGCCCTCCCGAGCCACCCGCCACGTACGTCTCCCTTGGACACGACCGTTCCTCCCGTCCGTTCTTCCCCGACGAGGAAAAGGTAGAGAGACGGTGCCCCTGAGGGCCTCACACCACGGAGCCAACTTGTCCCTCATACCCTGGTAGGGGGCGAAGGGGGGCGCTGTGGAGGGGAGACGGTGGGGGCCGACCGACAGCCCGATGGCGGACCGCGATGCCGCAGCGGCTCAACGGCGTTCGGAGTCACCCGGAGCGATCAGCCCGGACTCGTACGCGAAGATCACGGCCTGTGCGCGATCCCGGAGGCCGAGTTTGGCGAGGACCTTGCCGATGTGCGTCTTCACGGTCTGCTCGGCGAGCACCAGATGTTCGGCGATCTCCTGGTTCGACAGTCCACGAGCGATCAGTTCCAGCACCTCCGTCTCGCGAGGCGTGAGACCCCGCAACCGCTGGGCGGGCCGGTCCCTGCGGGCCGTGGGACGCTGCTTCACGAACTCCCCGATCAGTCGGCGCGTCACCGAAGGGGCCAGTAGCGCCTCACCGGAGGCCACCACCCGGACGGCGGCGATGAGATCAGCCGGGGGCGCGTCCTTCAGCAGGAAGCCGGAGGCGCCCGCGCGCAGCGCCTCGTAGACGTAGTCGTCGATGTCGAACGTCGTGAGCATCAGTACCTTCGGCACATGGGTCACGCCGGGCGGTGGGCCGAGCAACTCCCGGGCGGCCGCCAGCCCGTCGAGTTCCGGCATCCGTACGTCCATCAGCACCACGTCCGGACGCGTCGACCGGCTGACCGTCACGCCGGCCCGGCCGTCCGGTGCCTCACCCACCACGTCGATATCGCTCTGCGCCGCGAGCAGCGCGGCGAAACCCGCGCGGACCATGGCCTGGTCATCGACGATGATCACGCGGATCGTCATGCGGGACGCACCTCTTCGGCTCGTTCGTGTTCAGCTTCGTGCGGGCCCCCACACTGCCTGATGATCGTGCGGTCCCTGTCCTCCGTACGTGGAGGGGCCCTTCCGCCGCCCGCGTCGGCACGGCTCGCTCAGGCCGGCAGGTCCTCGGCTTCCGCCCCCAGGGGCAGCAGCGCCGCGACCCGGAAGCCGCCACCCGGCAAGGGCCCGGTGTCCAGTTCCCCGCCCACGAGCCGCACCCGCTCGCGCATCCCGGCCAGCCCTTGTCCCGAACCGGCCGAGACCTCCTCCACCCGGGACGCGCCCGATCGCGCGGGGCCGTTGACGACGAGGACCGTCAGATGTCGCGGGGTGAGCCCCACCGACACGGAGGTGAACGAACCCGGGGCGTGCCGCACCACGTTCGACAGCGCCTCCTGCACGATGCGGTAGGCCGAGAGGTCGACGGCCGGGCTCAGCTCGGCCAACTGCCGTACGAGCATGATTTCCGGCCCCGACAGCTCCACGGAGACCCCCGCGCGCACCGTCGCCCCCACCAGTTGTTCGAGCCGGTCCAGGCCCGGCTGCGGGGTCCGCTCTCCGCTCACGCCGTCACTGCGCAGAACCGTCAGAAGCCTGCGCATCTCGGCGAGCGACTCCCGCGCACTCGCCGCGATCGACTCGAACTCGGCACGCGCCGGGCCGGGCAGGTCCGCGATGCGGTACGGCGCCGAATCGGCCTGCACGGTGATCACCGACATGTGGTGGGCCACCACGTCGTGCAACTCCCGGGCGATCCGGGTGCGTTCCTCCAGGAGGGTGCGCCGGGCGCGTTCCTCCTCACTGATGGACTCCTGCTCGCTGAGCTTCCGCTGGACATCGAGCCGCTCCCGTACCGCGCCGCTCAACGCCAGGAGTCCGCCGCTGAGAACGAGCAACAAGACCCAGTTCCCGGCGCTGTGCTCCGGACTGGCCACCTGGAAGCCCAGGCCGGCCACTCCCGTCGTCAGCCACACGCCGATCAGCGTTCTTCTGCGCTCCCGCAGCCCCAGGAACACCATCAGCACCAGATAGCCCACGATGCCGGGAGGGGCCCAGGGCCAGGAACGGCCTTCCAGCCCAGGGGCCCACAGCAGGGCGATCGCCGTCACGAGATGTGCGAAGAGGACCATCCCCCAGGCGGGCACCGGCCGGGTCACCGCGAGGAGCAGCGGAACCGCCTGCACCGTGGCGGCCGCTCCCGCGATCCCACCGTTCAGCCGGTAGTCCTGGGTGAGAACGACAAGAGTCACCGGCAGGAGGATGAGCGTGAAGACGGCGGCCACTCCGTAGGGCACGGCCCGCGCCCACGTACGGGAGGAGGCCCCCGTCAACGGTGCGTGCCGCCGGGCCGGGTGGCGCGTCGCGGTCGTGACCGCCCGAGCGGCCTCCAGCAGCGCGGTGGCGGCGCGGCGAGGCCGGGCGCCTCGCGGCGGCCGGGGCCCGGACGCGGGCATCGGGGCGGGCCCGCTTCCGGGCACGGGGTTCTCAGGGTTCATGGCCCGCTCAGCGTAGGCAACTCACCGTCACCAGCGCCTCATACCGCGGTGCCGAACCGCACCTGATACCCAGGTATGACAGGTAGGAGAAGGCGGCCCTCAGCCGGCGTGGACGCCGACGCGGCCCCCAACCCCGGACCCCGCTCCTTCGGGACTCGGCTGACGGAGGACTCGCGGTCAGTGGCTCACAACTGCGCCAGCAGCTCCGTCTTCTTCGTGGTGAACTCCTCGTCGGTGAGCAGCCCGGCACCGTGCAGTTCCCCCAGGTGACGGATGCGCTCCGCGATGTCGGCCGGGTCCCGGGGCAACCCGGACACCTGGGGCATCACCTGCTGCGGGGGCCGGGAGCCCACCGCCCGTACCGCCGCGAGGACGGAGGCGGCGAAGGGCAGCGATTCGTGCACCGGCCCGTACCCCAGGCCGAACACCACCGAGGCGGGATCGTGGTCGGCCGGACCGGAACGGGAGGCGTCTCCCTCGCGTGGCAGCAGCCGCAGGTAACCGTCGAACGCCTCGGGGGAGCGCCACTCCACCCCGCTCAGGGACCCGACCGGGAACGACTGGTCGCCCGCCTTCCACTTGGTGGAGGAGGCCCCGGTCCAGAACCAGCGGAACGAGACGGCGGAGCCGTCGAACGTCGCCTTGCCGTCGTACGCCTTGAACTGGAGCGGCGCCCGAGGGGCGGCCACCAGATGCTCGGTGGCCGGCTCGCCCGCCGCCGGACCGAGCAGGCCGCGCACCTCCTCCGCGTAGTACTCGGCGAGCGTCTCCCGCTCCGCGGGCAGCACGAGCCGGTAGGGATCGCAGCTCTGCTTGAGCTGCCCCCCTGCCGCCTCCATCAGCGGATCGGCACCCGGCCGCGGTATCGCGTGCAGAACGACGGTGCCGCGCCTGCCCGGGGTCAGCGTCACCGTGGACAGCGCCTCCAGGGGTACTCGCCGCTCTCCCAATGCCTGGAAGAGCTTCGGCGTGCGGATTCCCCGTTCGAAGCGGATGAGCACGGAGTCGGAATCGAACTCCCAGGCGGCATGAAATCCGGCCAGAACATCACCCATGCGGCTCATCGTATGCGGCACGCGCGTCCCCGTCCCCTCTCGTGCTGAGCTGCGGTCTCCCCGTCTCTACGCGCGTCAGGCGGCTGCGCCGGGTTGGCCCTGTCGGCAGGTCTCGTTTCCGTGCTGGCAGATCACCGAGTGGTAGGCGCCCACTCCGATCTCCGCGAAGTTCTTCAAACTCGTCGTTCCCGGGACGAAATACCCTCCGTGTCCCACCGCGCCCCGTGCCGACATCAGACGTGCGCCGAAGCCCTCCGACACGGGGTCGGCACCGTGCCCGAAACCACCGAACTCCAGGTGCGGGATGTCCCTGATCCAGTCCCCGTTGTCCCGGGTGGCCCAGATCCTGGCCGGAGTGCCCAACTGGTCCACGCTGCGGGTGCGCATGCCCGGACTGCCGGCCACCGCGATGTCGGTCACCCGGCCGGGCAGCGAGCGCGCGGCCACCCCGCACAGCACGGAACCGTAGCTGTGGCACACCAGCGCCACCGAGGCGGAGCCGGGCAGCGCGTGGATCAGGGCGGTCAGCCGGGTGGCGCCGTCCTCGGCCCGCATGGCGGTGGCCGCGTCCATCCCGATGCCCTCGGGGGCGGTGTAGTCGGCCCACGCGATGACCGCGGTGCGGGTGCCGGGACCTGCCGCGCGCTCCGCCGCGTACAGGGAGCGTGCCATGCCTACGGGCGCGGTGAACGGCCGGTCAGCGCGCTCGAAGGTCATCAGCGCGGTGTCCACCCCCGGCACGACCACCGAGACGCGGCGGGCCCGGGAGAGGTCACCGAAGACCTCCGCGATCCGGCCGCTGCCCGAGGGGTCGAAGGCGAGGAAGTGGCGATCGCCGCCGAGCATCGAGGTGAACCGCTGCATGCGGTCGCGGGCGTCGGCGCGCCCGTCGGCGGAGAGCCGCGGGTCGTGTATGCGGTGCGCCTCGACCTCTTTGGCCTTCTCCATGGCGAGATGGTTGGCGCGATAGCGCAGGGTGAGCGGAGCACCGTTCATGTTGCCGACGGCGAGCGGGTAGCTCCGTACGAGCCGGTCGCGCCGGCGCGCGTCGAGCGAGGAGAAGAACGCGTGGAGCCGGCTCGGTGGGGCGGTGGCGGACGGCAGCGCCCTGCCGTCGAGGCTGCCGTGTTCCCACGCGCTCACGGCGGCCTGGAGCGGACCACTGTCACCACGCTGGTCCCGTACGGCGGTCCAGCCTGTCGTCGCCAGCATGATGAAGACGACGGCCAGCGCGAGGGCGGCGCGCCAGACGTTCAGTTGGGGGGACGAGTCGAAGGAAGTCACTGCGGGACACCCTAGGAGACAGCCGCCCTCGATCGCCAAGCCGGTGAGACACATCACGTCGCCGTGCCGAAGCACGGGCAAACAGCGTGGACCAGCGGCGCACGGTCGTACCGGAGGGCGTGAACACGGGCGAACGGACAGTACCGCGCCCCCGGCCCGGCGAGGGCCGTGACCTGCCGGACAGCGGTCGATCGGCCGCCTCCGGAGGAGCCCCGGGCCGCCCGGCGCGTGATCCCCGCACCCCCTGAGCCCTCCCGGCCCGGCAGCCTGCGAGTCCGGCGCGCCGGGCAGTTGCCGGTTGACGAAAACGTCTGCCCGTCGTGGTCGGCTCTCACTAGCGTGAGCGGTATGACTAGTCAGACCACCCTCGGCAAGGCGGACGAGACGCCTGACGCTGCGTCGACCGCCCCGTCCCGTAAAGGCGTGCGTGGCCATCCCTGGTTGACGCTGTTCAGCGTCGCGCTCGGGGTGATCATGGTCGCGCTGGACGGGACCATCGTCGCGATCGCCAATCCGGCGATCGCCAAGGATCTCGGTACGTCCATGGCGGGCGTGCAGTGGATCACCAACGGCTACCTCCTGGCGCTCGCCGTCGCCCTCATCACCGCGGGGAAGCTCGGTGACCGCTTCGGCCACCGGCAGACCTTCCTCATCGGCATCGCCGGCTTCGCCCTGGCCTCCGGAGCCATCGGCCTCTCGCAGAGCGTGTCGCTCGTGGTCACCTTCCGCGTCGTCCAGGGGCTCTTCGGCGCGCTGCTGATGCCCGCCGCCCTCGGGCTGCTGCGGGCCACGTTCCCCGCCGAGAAACTGAACATGGCCATCGGGATCTGGGGCATGGTCATCGGCGCCTCCACGGCCGGCGGCCCGATCGTCGGCGGTCTGCTCGTCGAGCACGTGTCCTGGCAGTCGGTGTTCTTCGTCAACGTCCCCGTCGGCGCGCTCGCCCTCGCGTTCGGAGTGGTGATCCTCAAGGACCACCGGGCTGCCAAGGCGCCGCGTTCCTTCGACATCCCCGGCATCCTGCTGCTGTCCGGGGCCATGTGCGCGCTCATCTTCGCGATCATCAAAACGGGTGACGGCTGGGGGTGGGGAGACGGCCGCACCTGGCTGCTGCTCGGGCTGTCCCTGGTGTGCTTCGTGACCTTCGCCCTGTGGCAGACGCGGGCCAAGGAGCCACTCGTCCCGCTGGCCATGTTCCGTTCCCTGCCGCTCTCCGCGGGCGTCGTCCTCATGGTCCTCATGGCCATCGCCTTCATGGGCGGTATCTTCTTCGTCACCTTCTACCTGCAGGGCGTGCACGGGATGAGCGCCGTGGACAGCGGGCTGCACCTGCTGCCGTTGACCGCCATGATGATCGTCGCCTCTCCCGTGGCCGGTGCCCTCATCACCAAGCTGGGCCCGCGGGTCCCGCTGGTGGGCGGGATGCTCGCGACGGCCGCCGCGATGTTCGGGATGTCGACCCTGGAGGCGGACACCGGCACCCCCACCATGTCCCTGTGGTTCGGTCTGCTCGGCCTGGGCCTGGCCCCCGTCATGGTGGGGGCCACCGAGGTGATCGTCGGCAACGCCGCGCTGGAGCTGTCCGGGGTGGCGGGCGGCCTGCAACAGGCGGCGATGCAGGTCGGCGGAGCCTTCGGTACGGCCGTCCTGGGCGCGGTGATGGCCGCCCGGGTCGACGAGGTCCTGCCCGGCAACTGGGCCGACGCGAAGCTGCCGCCCCTCAAGCCGGCCCAGCTCGACCAGGCGTCCGACGCGATCCAGCTGGGCGCGAGCCCGGTCCCGCCCGGCACTCCGAAGGGCGTCGCCGCACAGATCACCTCGGTCGCGCACGACACCTTCATGTCCGGCATGGGCCTCGCCTGCACGGTCGCCGGTGTCGTCGCCCTGGTCGCGGCGGGCGTCGCGACGCTCACCAAACGCGGCGAGAACGCGGAGACCGACCAGCTGGCCGCGCACATCTGAGAACCCGCGGCGGCCCGTGTCGTCCTTTGCGCCATCGGTTCACCGTGTCCTGGGAAATCCCGCCGAGCCGTGCCCGGCGGGATTTCCCCTATCAGGATGAAGAGGGCCGCGGCCCCTTCCGGAGACGTCGCCGAGCAGGTCAGAGTGCCGTCACAAGATCCACACCGACACGGGGGTACCTCGACATGCGAACGACCACCGCGGCAGCCGTCCTCGGCCTCGCCCTCTCCACCCTGCTTCTCGTCCCCGCCCGCGCCGCCGCTCCGGCCCATCAGCAGGCACCGAGCCCGTCGGCCGCCGCCGGTGCGCCGAAGCCGGCCCCCGGATCCTCCGGGAAGTGCGCGGCCGGGGAGTTGTGCCTGTGGCAGAAGGAGCAGTACCAGGGAAAGCGCCTCACCTTCGAGCTCTCCTCGATCGACATCGAGAGCTGTGTGCCACTGGCCGGGGGCGCGAGCGCGCACGCCCTCGCCAACCGCACCGGCCGTCCCGTCACCACCTACCAGTCCGCCGAATGCGCCGAGACCGGGGAGTTCGAGACCTACCCGGGCGGCGGTACCTGGCTGCCGCAGTCCCCCTACCGGGTGCGGGCCTTCAAGGTCTGGGAGAACTGACGGGCCATGACCGCCGTCGGAAGGGGCCGTGCGGTGCGCGACACGGAACCTCGCGACCCCGGAACTGAGCCGACACGGAACCCGGCCACCCCGGGGACTGAGCCGACACGGGACCGGGCGGGCTCAGAACTGAGCCCGCCCGGCGTCTTTCCGCTTCCTCAGCTCGCGCGGCGCGGGAGCCGCGCCCGCTTCACGGGGCGCCCCGCGCTACGCGTCACCACCGGCCAAACCGGGATCAGCCGCCGCCACATCGAGCAACTGGTACCGGTCGATGGCCTGCTTGAGTACCGACCGGTCGACCTGGCCCTCCTGGGCCAGCTCGGTCAGCACCGCCACCACGACGGACTGCGCGTCGATGTGGAAGAAGCGTCGCGCGGCACCCCGCGTGTCGGCGAAACCGAAGCCGTCGGCGCCCAGCGACTGGAAGCGCCCCGGCACCCAGCGCGCGATCTGGTCGGGAACACTGCGCATCCAGTCCGAGACCGCGACGAAGGGACCCTGCGCGTCCTGGAGTTTCCTGGTCACGAAGGGCACCTGCTGCTCCTCCTCCGGGTGCAGCAGGTTGTGCCGCTCCACGGAGACCGCCTCGCGCCGCAGCTCGTTCCAGGAGGTCGCCGACCACACGTCCGCCCGCACGTCCCAGTCCTCGGCGAGGAGGCGCTGCGCCTCCAGAGCCCAGGGCACGGCCACCCCCGAGGAGAGGATCTGCGCCGGAACCGAGCCCGCCGTACCGGCCCGCAACTTGTAGACGCCCTTGAGGATGCCCTCGACGTCCACGTTCTCCGGTTCGGCCGGGTGCTGGATCGGCTCGTTGTAGACCGTCAGGTAGTAGAAGACGTCCTCGCTGTCGGGACCGTACATGCGCCGCAGTCCGTCCCGGACGATGTGCGCCATCTCGTAGCCGTACGCCGGGTCGTAGGCGACGGCGGCCGGGTTGGTCGAGGCGAGCAGCTGCGAATGCCCGTCCGCGTGCTGAAGGCCCTCACCGGTCAGTGTCGTACGTCCAGCGGTCGCACCAAGGACGAAACCGCGCGCCAGCTGGTCGCCCATCTGCCAGAACTGGTCGCCGGTGCGCTGGAAACCGAACATCGAGTAGAAGACGTAGACCGGGATGAGGGGTTCCCCGTGCGTCGCGTACGCCGAGCCGGCCGCGACCAGCGAGGCCGTACAGCCCGCCTCGGAGATCCCGTCGTGCAGCAGCTGCCCTGTCGGGGACTCCTTGTAGGCCAGCAGCAGGTCCCGGTCCACGGACTCGTACTGCTGCCCCAGCGGGTTGTAGATCTTGGCACTCGGGAAGAAGGAGTCCATGCCGAAGGTGCGGTACTCGTCGGGGGCGATCAGCACGAAGCGGCGGCCGATCTCCTTGTCCCGCATGAGGTCCTTGAGCAGGCGGACGAAAGCCATGGTGGTGGCGATCGACTGCTGCCCCGAACCCTTCTTGACCGAGGCGTACGCCTTGTCGCCCGGCAGCTCCAGCGGCTTGGCCCGCACCACCCGCGTCGGCACGTAGCCGCCGAGGCTGCGCCGGCGGTCGTGCATGTACTGGATCTCCTCGGAGTCCCGGCCCGGGTGGTAGTACGGCGGGAGCCCGCCCTCCAGGTCCCGGTCGGGGATCGGCAGGTGCAAGCGGTCGCGGAAGCCCTTGAGGTCGGCGACCGTCAGCTTCTTCATCTGGTGCGTCGCGTTGCGGCCCTCGAAGTTGGGGCCGAGCGTCCAGCCCTTGACCGTCTGCGCGAGGATCACGGTCGGCTGCCCGCGGTGCTCCTTCGCGGCCGAGAAGGCGGCGAAGATCTTCTTGTGGTCGTGCCCGCCGCGGCCCAGATGCAGGATCTGGTCGTCGCTCATGCCCTCGACCATCGCCCGCAGGCGCTGGTCGTCACCGAAGAAGTGGTCGCGGATGTACGCCCCGGTCTCCGTCGCGTACGTCTGGAACTGTCCGTCCGGCGTCGTGTTCAGCCGGTTGACCAGGACGCCGTCCCGGTCCTGGGCGAGCAGCGGGTCCCAGGAGCGGTCCCAGACCAGCTTGATCACGTTCCAGCCGGCCCCCCGGAACTGGGACTCCAGCTCCTGGATGATCTTGCCGTTGCCGCGCACCGGCCCGTCGAGCCGCTGGAGGTTGCAGTTGACCACGAAGGTCAGGTTGTCGAGACCCTCGCGCGCCGCGATCGACAGCTGGCCGAGCGACTCCGGCTCGTCCATCTCGCCGTCGCCGAGGAAGGCCCACACGTGGGAGCGCGAGGTGTCCGCGATGCCCCGGGCCTCCATGTACCGGTTCATCCGCGCCTGGTAGATCGCCGACAGCGGGCCGAGCCCCATGGAGACCGTCGGGAACTCCCAGAAGTCCGGCATCGACCTCGGGTGCGGATAGCTCGGCAGCCCGTTGGGCGCCTTCGACTTCTCCTGCCGGAAACCGTCGAGCTGCGCCTCGGAGAGCCGGTCGAGGAGGAAGGCACGGGCGTAGATCCCGGGGGAGGCGTGTCCCTGGAAGAAGATCTGGTCCCCGCCGTCACCCCCGTCCTTGCCGCGGAAGAAGTGGTTGAAGCCCACGTCGTACAACGAGGCGGAGGAGGCGAAGGTCGCGATGTGGCCGCCCACGCCGATGCCCGGACGCTGGGCGCGCGAGACCATGACCGCCGCGTTCCAGCGGGTCGCGTTGAGGACCTTGCGCTCGATCTCCTCGTTGCCCGGGAAGAAGGGCTCGTCCCTCGTGGCGATCGTGTTGACGTAGTCCGTGCTGCGCATCTCGGGCACGGCCACACGTCGCTCACGGGCGCGCTCGATGAGACGGAGCATCAGGTAACGGGCACGTTCGCGGCCTCGCTCGTCGACCGCCGCGTCGAGCGAGTCGAGCCATTCCTGGGTCTCCTCCGGGTCGAAGTCCGGGACCTGACTGGGAAGGCCGCCAATGATGATCGGATTGCGATCTGCTCCGGAAGCCACGCTGTTCCTTCACTGTCGGGTACTGCTCTGCAGAGGTCTGTTCGTCGGTACGCCGCCTCCCATCGTGTACCTCGCGGGAGGGGAACGTCACTTCTACCGGACTTCAGCCGAGCGGTAGTCGGCACGTTCCCGCAAGCTCCGGGGGTAACCCGATCGGCCCGTCGCCGTCCTGAGGGGCGAACGTGGCGGAAGGTAACAATACGTACTCGCGTGATACCCGCGGTGCGGTGCGCGAACCGTGCGCGCCCTCGGCGCGAGAAGGCGGCGCGCGGGTGGACCGGCGGTTTTTTCCGGCCTTTCGTGAAAAGGGCGCGTCCGTTACGAGGGGTGCCGAAGTGCCCGGTACCGGATGTGGGCGACAATGAGGGGGGTCCACCGGGAGTCCCTCGCAGAGAGACGGGCAGACGGGAAGTGATGAAACGAGCCGAATCCTGTGGCATGAGTCACCAGGCGGTGCTCGTTCATGTCCGAAGTTGCGACGAGACCGTCGGGAACGTCACCGTTTCGGCGGTCTCGGCAGCCGGGTACTTGCGCGATCGGTCCCGCCCGTGTGGACTACGGCCAATGCCACGCGCACGCGCGTGGCCGAAGAACACCCCAAAACGATCAGGAGGCAATCCGTGAGCGCGACCGCGGACCACGCGGAGGAGCGGACCAACCCTGCCGCCAGGCTGGGTTTCCAGCCCGAGCAGGTGGTCCAGGAGATCGGCTACGACGACGACGCCGACCAGGAGCTCCGCGAGGCCATCGAAGAGGCCATCGGCAACGAACTCGTGGATGAGGAGTACGACGACGTCGCCGATGCTGTGGTGCTGTGGTTCCGAGAGGACGACGGCGACCTGACGGACGCGCTGGTCGACGCATCCCAGCTGGTCGACGACGGAGATCCGGTCTGGCTGATGACGCCCAAGACGGGCCGTGACGGCTACGTCGAGCCCAGCGACATCAACGAGGCGGCCCAGACCGCCGGGCTGTCCCAGACCAAGAGCATCAATGCGGGCAAGGACTGGACGGGTAGCCGCCTGGTCACGCCGAAGGGCACGAAGAACAAGCGCTGAGGGGCAGCGAACCGAACCGGGCCCCCGCCGCCATCGGCCGGCGGGGGCCCGATGCGTAGGGTGGGGCCGACCGTCCGGCGCGGTCACGGGCCCGCGGGGGCCCGCACGTGTTCGTACACCGAAGGGATCGGCATCCATGGCGATCGAGGCAGGCACCCAGGCCCCGGACTTCGAACTGAAGGACAACCACGGCAGGAGCGTCAGGCTCTCCGGCTTCCGCGGCGAGAAGAACGTGGTCCTCCTTTTCTTCCCGTTCGCGTTCACCGGGGTCTGCACCGGCGAGCTGTGCGCCCTGCGCGACGAACTTCCCTCCTTCGTCAACGACGACACCCAGCTGCTCGCGGTCTCCAACGACTCCATGCACAGCCTGCGCGTCTTCGGTGAGCAGGAGGGTCTCGAATATCCGCTCCTGTCCGACTTCTGGCCGCACGGCGAGGTCTCGCGGGCCTACGGCGTCTTCGACGAGGACAAGGGCTGCGCCGTGCGCGGCACCTTCATCATCGACAAGGAGGGCGTGGTGCGCTGGACGGTCGTCAACGACCTGCCCGACGCCCGCGATCTCAACGAGTACGTGAAGGCGCTCGGAGCGCTCTGACCAGCCACTTCGCGTCATCTGCCGTCCTGGACGCCCGACATCCGGCGCCCTCGGGACGAAGAGTCTGTTTTGGCCGGGAACCGGTCACTAGTATCCACACGTTGATCCGGTACCAACGCACGATGGGGGCGTTCGGCTCTCGCCACCCCCTCGAAACCCATTGGGAGGAACCGTGGGAGTCAGCCTCAGCAAGGGCGGCAACGTCTCGCTGACCAAGGAGGCCCCGGGCCTGACCGCGGTCACCGTCGGTCTGGGCTGGGACGTCCGTACCACCACCGGCACGGACTTCGACCTCGACGCGAGCGCCATCCTCACGGGCGCCGACGGCAAGGTCAGCGGCGACCAGAACTTCGTCTTCTTCAACAACCTCAAGAGCCCCGACGGTTCCGTCGAGCACACCGGCGACAACATCACCGGTGAGGGCGAGGGCGACGACGAGCAGATCAAGGTCAACCTCGCGGCGGTCCCCGCCGAGGTCGACAAGATCGTCTTCCCGGTGTCCATCTACGACGCCGAGAACCGGCAGCAGTCCTTCGGCCAGGTCCGCAACGCCTTCATCCGCGTCGTGAACCAGGCGGGCGAACAGGAGCTGGCCCGGTACGACCTCTCCGAGGACGCCTCCACCGAGACCGCCATGGTCTTCGGCGAGCTGTACCGCAACGGCGCCGAGTGGAAGTTCCGTGCCATCGGTCAGGGGTACGCCTCCGGCCTGCGCGGCATCGCCCAGGACTTCGGCGTCAACGTCTGAGGCACGGGGTCGTCCGGCCGTCACACGTGCGGTCCGGACGGCGGTCGCGCGTGTCGTACACCCGGGTCCCGCTCGGTCAGAGGCCGGCCGGGACCCGGGTCGTCTCTCGCCACCACCGGTCCGGGGCGCCACGTACACCTGCCCCCTCGTGTGCCTCCGCGTCCGACGAGTGCCGTTCGCCGGCTCCGCGCTTCCGGGTGCTCGCGGGTCACGCGCGGTAGACGGGGCAGGTCACACAGCGGGGGAACACACGGGCCCCCTCACCCCGGAGAGGAATACGCAGATGGGTGTCACGCTCGCCAAGGGAGGCAATGTCTCCCTCTCCAAAGCCGCTCCGAACCTGGCCCAGGTCCTTGTGGGCCTCGGCTGGGACGCCCGTTCCACCACCGGCGCCCCCTTCGACCTGGACGCCAGCGCCCTGCTGTGTTCCGCGGGACGCGTCATGGGCGACCAGTGGTTCGTCTTCTACAACAACCTGAAGAGCCCGGACGGTTCGGTGGAACACACCGGGGACAACCTCACCGGCGAGGGCGAGGGCGACGACGAGTCGCTGATCGTGGACCTCACCAAGGTGCCCGCCGAGTGCGACAAGATCGTCTTTCCCGTCTCGATCCATGAGGCCGACAATCGCGGCCAGACCTTCGGGCAGGTCAGCAATGCCTTCATCCGCGTCGTGAACCAGGCGGACGGTCAGGAACTCGCGCGCTACGACCTGTCGGAGGACGCCTCGACCGAGACGGCGATGATCTTCGGTGAGGTCTACCGGTACGGGGCGGAATGGAAGTTCCGTGCTGTGGGGCAGGGGTACGCGTCAGGTCTGCGCGGTATCGCTCTAGACTTCGGGGTCAACGTTTCGTAAAGCCGGTCACGGCGCGGGGGAGACCCTCCTCCAGACTCCGTCCGGGGGGATCTCTCCATACGATTGGGTAAGCAGTGCTACTGAAAACCTTCGGCTGGTCCTTCGTGATCACGGCCCTCGGCCTGGTCGCGGCGGTGTTCTACGGGGGGTGGACCGCGTTCGGGGTCGTGGCGATCCTGGTCGTCCTGGAGATCTCGCTGTCCTTCGACAACGCGGTGATCAACGCCGGAATCCTCAAGAAGATGAACGCCTTCTGGCAGAAGATCTTCCTGACGATCGGCGTGCTGGTCGCCGTGTTCGGCATGCGGCTGATCTTTCCCGTACTCATCGTGTCCATCAGCGCCAAGATCGGCCCGTTCTCGGCGGTCGACCTGGCGATCACGGACAAGGACCGGTACCAGGAACTGGTGACCGACGCGCATCCGTCGATCGCCGCCTTCGGCGGGATGTTCCTGCTGATGATCTTCCTCGACTTCATCTTCGAGGACCGGGACATCCAGTGGCTCAAGTGGATCGAGCGTCCGCTGGCCAAGCTCGGCAAAGTCGACATGCTCTCGGTCTGCATCGCCCTCATCGTCCTGCTCGTCAGCTCCATGACCTTCGCCGCCCACGCCCACCAGCACGGTGGAGTCCACGCGGACAAGGCCCAGACCGTCCTGATCGCCGGCATCGCCGGCCTCATCACCTACCTCGTGGTGGGCGGGCTCTCCGGGTACTTCGAGGACAAGCTGGAGGAGGAAGAGGAGGCCGAGGAGGAGGCGGAGAAGGCCGCTGAGCGCCGGGGCAAGCCGGTGATACTGCTCGCCGGGCGGGCCGCCTTCTTCATGTTCCTGTACCTGGAGGTGCTCGACGCCTCCTTCTCCTTCGACGGGGTCATCGGCGCCTTCGCCATCACCAACGACATCGTGCTGATGGCGCTGGGCCTGGGTATCGGTGCCATGTACGTCAGGTCGCTGACCGTCTATCTGGTCCGCCAGGGCACCCTGGACGACTACGTCTACCTCGAACACGGCGCGCACTACGCGATCGGCGCCCTCTCCATCCTCCTGCTGGTGACCATCCAGTACGAGATCCCCGAGGTCATCACCGGGCTCATCGGCGTCGTGCTGATCGCCCTGTCCTTCTGGTCCTCGGTCCGGCGCAACCGGGCCCTGGAGGCGGAGGGCGAGCGGCCGGCCGTGGAGAAGACGGGGGTCTCCTGACGCCGGGGGCGGCCGGGGCTCACGCCTGTGAGCCGCCACGGCTGACACGGTGGAGCTGTCGCAGCTGACGGCGGTGGCCGGTCGATTGACGTCGGGGGCCTGCCGCGGCACTCTGGCGGCGATCCTGGCCGAGACCGGTCCCCGGCCGGGGTGTGAGCCGGACCCGGGTGAGGAACGCTCTGAACGGGGCGGTCATGAGAGGAAGTCCTCTCCTGGCCGCCCCGTTGGAGCGTGATGTGGCGGAGCGGGACTCGTGGGGGTGCGGATGTCCTTCCTGGACGGACTGTGGCGCGGCAAGGCCGCGCAATTCGACAGCGGCAGCGCGTCGAGCAACGCGATCGAACTGACCAAACGGAACTCGGCGGTCTCACTCACCAAACAGGGGGCGGCCACCGGAAACCTCCGGGTCAACCTTTCCTGGCGCATGCGGACTTCCGACTTCGGCGGTCCCAAGCGCAGCAACGGCTCACTGCGGCATCCGCTCAAGTTCTTCCAGCCCGAGGTGGTCCAGGCGCACACCCAGGGGGTCGTGAACGTCGACCTGGATCTCGGCTGCCTCTACGAACTCGCGGACGGCACCAAGGGGGTGGTGCAGCCCCTCGGCAATTTCTTCGGCGACCTCAACTCCCCGCCCTTCGTGAAACTCAGTGGGGACGACCGGTTCGGTTCCGCCTCGGGCGAGACCGTTTACGTCAATCTCGACCAACGGGACGCCATCAAGCGGCTGCTGGTCTTCGTCTACATCTACGACCAGACACCGGCGTTCGACCGGACGCATGCCCTGGTGACGCTCTACCCGAGCAACGGGCCGCGCGTCGAGATCAACCTCGACGAACGGGCCCCGCAGGCGCGGTCCTGCGCGGTGTTCCGGCTGGAGAACCACAAGGGCGAGATCGTCGTCCACCGCGAGGTCAGGTTCGTCTACGGGTTCCAGGAGGAGCTGGACCGGCTCTACGGCTGGGGGCTCCAGTGGGGCAGGGGCTTCAAGTCCAAGGTCTGAACACCCGGGCCTTCGGCCTCACCTGTTCAGGAACTGCGGTCCCATCGGTGGCAGCACGAACGCGGGCTCCGGCACCGGGCTCACCGGCTGCGGGTATCCGTAGCCGGATTGCGGCGCGTGCGCCGGCGGCTCCTGCACGGCTCCCGCCGGATAGCCGTACGCCGGGGCCGGCCCCGGGGCGGAAACGGGTGCCGGCGGGTGCGGGACGGTCGCCGGCGGCGCCTGCGGGTAGCCGTACGCGGGCTGGGCGGGGGGCGGGAGCGGGGCGGCCGGAGCCGGATACGGGCTGTTGCGCGCGGGGGCCTGAGGCGGGTCCAGGCGGGGCGAGGTGAAGGGCTGCTGGAGGGGTTCGGTGACCGCGCCCTGGTCCCGCCCCGAGGTCTGCCAAGCGGCCTCGCCCGAGACCGGGCTGGGGTGCGGGGAGGCCGGCGCCGACGGATGCCCCGTCTCGTCCGGGGAGCCGGTGTCCGGCTCGGCTTCCGGAGCGGACTCGTCGACCATGATCCCGAAGTCGGTGGCGAGGCCGATCAGACCGTTGGAATAGCCCTCGCCCAGGGCCCGGAACTTCCAGTCCGCCCGGCGCCGGTACAGCTCTCCGCAGATCAGCGCCGTCTCCGCGCCGGTCTCCGGCCGGACGTCGAAGGAGGCGTACGGCTCCCCGTCGGGCACCGCCGCGTCGTAGAGCAGGACCCGTAGATCCCGCACCGCCTCGAACGGCCGGTTCTCGGCGGAGGCCACGATGAGCACGCGGTGCACGGCCGGGTCGATCGCCGCCAGATCCGCCTGGATGGTGTCGCTGATCCCGTCCGGACTCCGCCGCTTGCCCAGACTCCACACCGTGCCCGAGGGGTGCCTCGGCTGGTTGTAGAAGACGAAGTCCTCGTCCGAACGCACGCGGCCCTCGGCGTTGAGCAGCAGAGCCGAGGCGTCGACCACCTCTCCACCCGGCCCCGGGGCCCAGCGCACGACGGCTCGAACCGCCGTGGCTTCGAGCGGTACGTTCGACCCCTTCAGCATCGCGTGCGTCATACGGTCATCCTGCCTTCCCGAAGGGGCCGCGGACAACGCGGGTGGGCTTGGTCGCTTTCCGCCCGCGATCACATGACGCGACCGGGTTACCTGAATTTCACCCCTCTCGGGAACCCTGGACACCTCTTCCTACGTACTATTACCGGCCACCGGTATTCGAACAGTCCCGCCATGCAGGGGAGTCACATGCGTCACTTCGGGCATATAGCCCCTGCGGAACGGGAGCGGCTCTTTCACAAGGAGCCGGCCACCTTCACCGCCGACTCCCCGCCACGGACCCTGGCGGCCGCCCTCGGCGCCACCCTCTACAGCCCGGCCACCCGCCCCCGCCTCGCCGACGACGTACACAAGCAGGCCGGCCGGGGGGTCGTCTCCATGGTGCTGTGCCTGGAGGACTCCATCAGCGACGCGGAGGTGCCCGCGGCCGAGGACAACCTCGTGCGGCAGTTCGCCGAACTGGAAGGGCGCTCGGCCGAACCCCCTCTTCTGTTCGTCCGGGTCCGCACCCCGGAGCAGATCACGGAACTGACCCGTCGCCTCGGCTCCTCGGTACGCCTGCTGTCCGGCTTCGTACTGCCCAAGTTCACCGAGGAACGCGGCATCAAGTTCCTGGAAGCTCTCCTCGCCGCCGAAACCGCGGGCGGGCACCGGCTCTACGCCATGCCCGTCCTCGAATCCCCGGAACTGCTGCACCTGGAGACCAGGCGGGAGACCCTGGCCGGCATCGCTCGTACCGTCGGCGGCTACCGCGACCGCGTGCTCGCGCTCCGGCTCGGCGTCACCGACTTCTGCTCCGCCTACGGACTGCGCAGACCCCCCGACATGACCGCCTACGACGTCCACATCGTCGCCTCCGTCATCGCCGACGTCGTCAACGTCCTCGGCAGGTCGGACGGCACGGGCTTCACGGTCACCGGACCTGTCTGGGAGTACTTCAAGGTCCAGGAGCGCATGTTCAAGCCCCAACTGCGGCGCAGCCCGTTCCTCGGTGAGGCCGAGGAGCTGCGCACCTCGCTCATCGAACACGACATGGACGGCCTTCTGCGCGAGATCGCACTCGACCGCGCCAACGGCCTGCTCGGCAAGACCTGCATCCACCCCTCCCACGTCGCCCCCGTGCACGCCCTGTCCGTGGTGAGCCACGAGGAGTACAGCGACGCGCAGGACATCCTGCGCCCCGAGCGCGACGGCGGCGGAGTGATGCGTTCCTCGTACACCAACAAGATGAACGAGGTGAAGCCGCACCGTGCCTGGGCGGAACGCACTCTCCAGCGCGCGGAGGTCTTCGGCGTCGCACGGGCCGGTATCGACTTCGTGGACCTGCTCGCGGCGGGACTCTCCGGCTGAAGCCCCCAGCCGACTTCCCCCAGCCGGATTTCCCGACTGAGGCCCACACGGGCCCAGGCCGCCGGGAGGCGTGCCCCGCAAGGAGCCCACGACCGTGAGGCCACGCCAGACCGTCTGCGGGACCGCGCACGACGCGCGATCAAGGCCCCCGCCAGGCCGCGATCCGGTGGAACGAGTGGAACGACCAGGCCGAAGTGACCGGGCCGCAGGCCCGGGGCATCTGAGCAGGACCCTCGCCGGGACAGTAGCGACGGCGAACAACCAGGAAAGAGACGAACGACGTGGTGTGGAGCGGGACATGGGTCGCCGACCGACTTGGCGTGGAGATCACCGGTGACACCGGGATCAAGGATCTGCTGGGACTCGCCCTGCGCCGCAACCCCAAACGCGCCCACCTCCTGGTCTCCCACGTCCTCGGCAAGCACGTCCCCCAGTCGCCCCGGGTGATACGGGCCCACGGCCTCGCGCTCGGCGAACGGGTCCGTGCCCTTCTCGGCCCGGAGGCTGAGCGCGCCACCGTCCTCGGCTACGCGGAAACGGCCACCGGGCTCGGCCACTGCGTCGCCGACGGTCTCGGTAACGTCCCCTACCTCCACTCCACCCGCCGCCCCGTGCCGGGAGTCCCGCAGGCCGCCGGCTTCGAGGAGTCCCACTCGCACGCCACCACGCATCTGCTCCTGCCCGAGGACCCCACGCTGCTCGGCGGGCGCCAGGAGGTCGAGCCCGGTCCCCACGGGAGCGCCGCTCCCGCCCGCGCGGCAACGGGCGGGGGCGAGGCCGTGTCCGGGGAGCCGGGGCCTCTGGTCCTGGTCGACGACGAGTTCTCCACGGGCACCACCGTCCTCAACACCATTCGCGCCCTGCACGCCTTGCGGCCCCGCGCCCACTACGTGATCGTGGCGCTCACCGACCTGCGCGCACCCGAGGACCGGGACCGGCTCGACGCCTTCTCCCGGGAAACAGGCGCCCGCGTCGATCTCGTGGCCGCGGTGACCGGAACAGTGCGGCTTCCTGACGGGGTCCTCGCAGCCGGCCGGGCTCTCGTTCTTGAGCACGAGGCCCGTGCCGCCGCGCCGACGGCCCATGGGCAGGGGACGACGGGAAGCGGGACGGCTGTCGGGGGCCTTCCCCCGGCCCGAAGCGCCGGATCTCCCCGAGGGAAGGACGAGAGCGGTCAGCCGGCCGTCACGGGTGAGCCGCACGGCGGGGGCACCCTCCGCATCGCCCTGGACTGGCCGCACGGCCTGCCCGACGGAGGCCGGCACGGGTTCACCGCCGCCCATCGCGACCGGCTCGAAAAGGCTCTCCCGAGGCTCGCGCGACAGCTCGCGGAAGCCGTCGGCGACGCGAGACGCGTCCTCGTCCTCGGCACCGAGGAGCTCATGTACGCGCCCCTGCGGCTCGCCTCCGCCCTGGAGGACCGCACGGACGCGGAGGTCCGCTTCTCGACCACCACCCGCTCGCCGGTCCTGCCCGTGGACGACCCCGGCTACGCGATCCGCACCGGGATCGTGTTCCCGGCGCACGACAGCCCGGCGGACGGCCCCGGACCCCGCTACGCCTACAACGTGGCGGGCGCCGGATTCGACGCTGTCGTGGTCGTCACCGATTCCACGGGCGACACCCCCCGGCTCCGCGCCCCCGACGGGCTCCTGGCCCAACTCGCCAGGCACACCCGGCGGGTGTGCCTGGCCGTCATCCCCTCGTACGTTCCCGAGCCCGCAGGACGTGGACGACCGATGCTGCCCGAGCCTCTCCGAGGCCCCGCCTTCTCCTCCTACGCCCCCGACGACGTGGGCTGGCTCCTCCAGGACCTTTCCGACGTCGCGCTCGAAGCACCGACCGAGGAACGCGAGGAGGCCGTGCAGAACGGTGGCGCGCACTACGCCGAGTCGCTTCCGGTCGAGTACCAGCCGAGCCCCGCTTACCAGCAGCTCTACCAGTCGGCTCTTGCCACCTCCGCCGGACGCGTCGCCGAAGCGGTCGGCACCGTCACGGAGACCGTACTCACCGAGCGTTCGGGCCGTCCGGTGCTGGTGTCGCTCGCGCGGGCCGGCACCCCGGTCGGCGTTCTGATGCGGCGCTGGGCCCAGGAACGGCACGGTCTCGACCTGCCCCACTACGCCGTGTCGATCGTGCGGGGACGTGGAATCGACGCGAACGCCCTGCGCTGGCTGGCGGCCCACCACGACCCGGCGGACATCGTCTTCGTCGACGGCTGGACGGGCAAGGGCGCCATCACTCGTGAGCTCGCCGAGGCGATAGCCCCGTTCGGGGGCTTCAACCCCGAGATCGCCGTGCTCGCGGACCCGGGCTCCTGCGTCCGTACCTTCGGCACCCGCGAGGACTTCCTCATCCCCTCCGCCTGCCTCAACTCGACGGTTTCCGGACTCGTCTCGCGCACCGTACTGCGCGCGGACCTCGTCGGCCCGCACGACTTCCACGGGGCGAAGTACTACCGGGACCTCGCTTCCGCCGACGTCTCCCGCACCTTCCTCGACACGGTCGCCGCCCGCTTCCCCGAGGTCACCGAGGCAGTCGACCGAAGAGTGGAAGACCTCCTCGCCAACGACCGGACCCCCACCTGGGAAGGCTGGGCCGCCGTCGAAAGGCTCAGCACGGAGTACGGCATCCACGACGTCAACCTCGTCAAGCCGGGCGTCGGCGAGACCACGCGGGTTCTCCTGCGCCGAGTCCCCTGGCGGATCGTCGCGCGCCGCGGAGCCGGCACCGATCTGGACCACATCCGGTTGCTCGCGGAACAGCGCGAGGTGCCGGTCGAAGAGGTCGACGACCTCCCGTACAGCTGCGTCGGACTCATCCATCCCCGCTTCACCCGCGGGGCCACCGGGGCCGACGGAAAGGCCGTGAGCACGCTGTGACTGCTGTCTCCTCCACCCCCAACGAGCCCACCGCCCTTGCCTCCGACGAGCCCGCCGTCCCTGCCCCTGACGAGTACACCACCGCGAACTCCTCACTGGTTACGCTCCGTTCCTCTCATTCCTCTGACGCACCACCACCCGAAGTCCTCCTCGCGGACCGGGGCGGGGACCGGGTGGAAGCGGGAGGTACAGCCGGTGCGGATTCGCTAGCCGCGGTCAGCCGGCCCGCTGCGGGGACCGGACCGACCGTGATCGCCAGCGACCTCGACCGGACACTCATCTACTCGGCGGGCGCCCTCGGCCTCCGCATGTCCGACACGGAGGCACCCCGCCTCCTGTGCGTCGAGATCTACCAGCACCGGCCGCTCTCGTACATGACCGAGACCGCGGCCTCCCTACTGAGCGACCTCGCCGGCACCTCCCTCTTCGTGCCCACCACGACCCGCACTCGCGAGCAGTACGCGCGCGTCCAGCTCCCCGGTCCGGCACCCCGCTACGCGATCTGCGCCAACGGTGGTCACGTGCTGGTCGACGGCGTGAGCGATCCACAGTGGCAGCGGACGGTGCGTTCCGCACTGACCGAGGAATCGGCCCCACTGGACACGGTGCGCCGCCGGCTCCTCTCGCGCGCCGACCCCGACTGGCTGCTCAAGGAGCGCGTGGCGGAGGACTTGTTCGTCTACCTCGTCGTGGACCGCGATCGTCTTCCCGAGGGCTGGATCGAGGAACTGTCCGGCTGGGCGGCCGGCCACGGCTGGACGATCTCGCTCCAGGGCCGCAAGGTCTACGCCGTGCCACGCCCCCTCACGAAGAGCGCCGCACTGCGCGAGGTCGCGGAGAGGACGGGGGCCGGCCTCACCCTCGCGGCCGGCGACTCCCTCCTGGACGCCGACCTCCTGGAGGCAGCCGATCTGGCCTGGCGGCCGGGCCACGGAGAGCTGGCACAGCAGGGCTGGCGCGCCCCACGGGTGACTCCTCTGGCCGCTAGTGGGGTCCTCGCGGGGGAAGAGATCCTTCGTCGCTTCGCTTACGCCGCTTCTCACGCCCGCCCCGCAACACCCGTACAAGGAAGAAACCCGACACCGCGGTGACGGCCACGACGAGCACGACGGTCGAGTAGGTCGACACGTAGCCCGAGACCTGTTCCCAGTTCTCCCCCAAGGAGTAGCCGGCGAGGACGAAAAGGGTGTTCCACAGAGCACTGCCGAGCGTCGTGAGAGACAGGAAAACCGGCAGCGGCATCCGCTCGATCCCGGCGGGTATGGATATGAGACTGCGGAAGACGGGAATCATCCGGCCGAGAAGCACTGCCTTTGTGCCGTGACGCGCGAACCATGCCTCCGTGCGCTCGATATCGGCGACCTTCACGAGGGGGAGCCGCGCCGCTGCCGCCACGGTTCTCTCGCGTCCCAGCCAGGCGCCGAGGCCATAGAGCGCGAGCGCGCCGAGAACGGAGCCGGCCGTCGTCCACACCAGCACGGCTGCCACGTGCATTTCCCCCGTGCTCGCCGCGAAGCCGGCCAGAGGCAGGATGACTTCGCTGGGGATAGGAGGAAACAGGTTCTCCAGGGCGATGGCAAGACCGGCCCCCGGAGCGCCCAGCGTCTCCATGAGTGAGGTGATCCACTGCGGTGCGCTGCTCTCGATCATGTTCATCACGCTAGAGACCGGAAGCTGAAGGGGCACTGAAGTGCACCGCAGGATTCACCTGCGGTGCACCGCAGGGTGAAATTGCGGTCTGCCTCAGGGTGTTCGCTGCCCGCGCCCGGCTAGCGTGCGGGGCATGAGATCAACCGTGCGAGGCGGGCGCCGACTCGCCACAGGAATCATGCTCGGGTCGTTCACGGCCGTCATCGAGCTGACTTTCGTCGTGCTGTCCGCCTGCGCTGTCCTCGCGGTGCAGACCTGGCCGTCCGGTAGACAGGCCCTGCTCGCGCGGGTGTTCTCGGGTGCCCGCAGACTCGTCGAGGTCGAGCGCGTCAGGCTCTCCCTGTATATGCGGGCGCCTTCCGCAGGAATGTACGGGGACGGCCGGGCCTTCGCCTATCTCGCGGCCCGTTGGCCGCTCGGCATTCTGGGTGCCTTGGTTCTCGTCGGTGTTTTCGCCGGCCTCGTGGTCGGCACCTTGTTTCTCTACATCTGGTTTCTCGCCGATGTGCGCTATCCCGGGGACGTCATCCGCACCAGCCTGCTGGGCCTTCTCCTGTTGTTCATGGCTCTGCAAGGGCTGATCGGTGTGAAGACCCTGGAGCAGCGGCTCGCGCGCAGGCTTCTTGGCCCGGGGGAGCAGGAGCAGCTCAAGCGCCGTATCGACCAGCTCTTCAGCAGCCGCGCCGGTGTGGTCGAGGCCGTCCACGAGGAACGCCGGCGCATCGAACGCGATGTGCATGACGGGGTGCAGCAACGGCTCGTGGCTCTTGGCGTACTCATCGGCCGAGCTCTGCGCAGTGAGGAACCCGAACGCATGCGGGAGTTACTGACGCAGGCGCACGCGGAAAGCAGGGAAACGCTCGTAGATCTCAGAGAGGTCGCCTGGCGGGTCTACCCCCGTGCGCTGGACGAGTCCGGCCTCCGAGCAGCTTTGGAGACAGTGGCGGAACGTTCGGCGATCCCGGTCAGCCTCGAATGCCGTGTCCGGGGTGAGCCTTCACGAGCCGTCGCGACCGCCGTCTACTTCGTCGTCTCCGAGGCGGTCACCAACGCGGTCAAGTATTCGGCCGCCCACAGGATCAGGGTCAGAGTCGACGAACACCCTTCGCGCGTGATCCGTTCGGACGCCGATGACAGGGGAATGGCCCTGCTGGTCACGGTCGAGGACAACGGGAAGGGAGGTGCGAACCCCCACGGCGGGGGACTCATAGGCTTGGCGCAACGGGTGGCCGCCCTGGACGGAAGCCTTGATGTCTGCAGCCCCGCCGGTGGGCCGACCATCATCACAGCGGAGGTGCCGTGCGACTGATTCTCGCCGAGGACTCGACTCTGCTGCGCGAGGGGCTCGTACGCCTCCTCGCGGAAGAGGGGCACACCGTGCTCGCGGCCGTGGGCAGCGCTCCGGAGCTGTTGAAAGAAGTGGAGAAAGATCAGCCGGACGTGGTGATCGCCGACGTGCGTATGCCGCCCAGCCACACCGACGACGGGCTCCGTGCCGCGATGGAGATTCGCGAACGGTGGCCACCTGTAGGGGTATTGGTGCTCTCGCAGTACGTCGAGAGGAGGTATGCCGCCGAACTGATGAAGGGGGACACCGGAGGAGTGGGATATCTCCTCAAGGATCGTGTGGTGCAGATCGACGAATTCCTCGACGCGCTGGAACGCGTGGCGGGCGGTCGGACGGCCTTCGACCCCGAAGTGGTACGGCAGTTGCTGGGCAGCGGTAGCCACGGTGACTTGCTCGCCAGACTCACCGAACGGGAAAGGGCCGTCCTCGCGGAAATGGCTCAGGGGCACACGAACCCGGCTATCGCAGGCCGGCTGCATATCTCGCTGAGCGCTGTGGAGAAGCACATCAACGCGATCTTCGACAAGCTGGAACTCACCGGTACCACCGGGTACTCGCGACGTGTCGTGGCGGTGCTCCGCTACTTGGGGAGCTGAGCCGCGTGACGGTGTGATGTACGGCGCTCGGCCTCGTTCGGCAGAGCGCCGGGCACGGCGGCGGGGCACAGTGACGCGGCAGGAGGCGGGCTTCCGCCAGAGAGGGCTGGCGGTTGGCCCCTTCCCGTACAGAGAACGGCGCCGTACGGCCGCGGCCGCACGGGCCACAGGGTGCGGGGTCGGCGTCAGCCGCAGCAGCCGCCACCGCAGCAGCCGCCTCCACCGCCCGTCGGCGCAGGTGCGGGGGTGGAGGAGGAACCGCTGCCACCCACAGCCACCGTAGACAGCAACTTGACCGTGTCGTCATGGCCCACGGGGCATGAGGCGGGAGCGGAGGACTCGGCCATGGGACGGC
The DNA here is from genome assembly GCF_042869355.1 of Streptomyces sp. NPDC007088. Classification (NCBI taxonomy): domain Bacteria; kingdom Bacillati; phylum Actinomycetota; class Actinomycetes; order Kitasatosporales; family Streptomycetaceae; genus Streptomyces; species Streptomyces sp. NPDC007088. The sequence continues at coordinate 548,381 of NZ_JBIAFO010000001.1, read as the reverse complement.
TGAGTTCGAAGGTGTCACCACAGGACCGGCACCGGTACTCGTATCGAGGCATGGGGACAGCGTAGAGGCAGCGAGAGTGAACGAGAGAGAGGAGAGGGGAGCGCGGCACTGGAGGACAAATCAGCGCTCGGAGGGGTTCCGGTCCTGACGGGCTACGACGCATCGACAGAGGAAATGAAGGTGGGCCATGGGGCGTGGGACAGGAGCCATCAGCCGTGGGACATGAGGCAGTCACGGCCGGACACAGATGCGGTACCGCGTCAGCCGGCGTCAGTGGGCTCTCGACGGCACCGGGCGCGGACAGCCGGCTGTGGGCCAGCTGCCGACTTGACGAGATGGAGGGTTGCTCTGTCCGTACTCTGTCCCGCTTCCGGCGGGTCGGCCACGGTCTGCGAGCTGCGGCAACCCCGCGCAAGGTGCGGTGACCGCAGGCGGTACCTCAGCCGACAGCTCCCGGCCGAACTGCCGCAAGATCAGGATCGCTGCCTGGCTCCACCCCGTTTTCGGTGTCACCAGCCGGTTGGCCACAGAAGCGGGACGGCTTGACCGCGACGCGCGTCCCTCGCAACCGCCATGGCGCCGATCGGAGGCGGTGTGCCCGCCCGCCGCCAGTTGCCGGCCCGCGGGGACCGCCTCTCGGAGTCCCGGCTGTGCTGAGTCAGCCGGTGGCCCCGCGGTCCTCGCGGATCTGGCTGACCACGCGGGCCACGGTGCGGCGTACGGCCTCTGTCTCGGTGAGGAAGTGCCAGTAGTCGGGGTGCCTGCCGTCCAGGTCTGCGACCGCTCGGTCGAGCCGGGCCACCGAGTCGTCCAGGGGGCGGGCGTGGCGGGGGTCAGGGGTGTTGCGGCCGGCCATCGCCAGGCGCTGGGCGTCACGGATCGCGAAGCGGGTCCGCTCGATCTCCTGTTGAGGGTCCTTGGACACGGCGTTGAGCTGCTGGAGGCGCTCACCTGCGGCGGAGATCGCTTCATCGGTGGAGTTGAGCAGGGCGCGGACCGTGCCCAGGCTGCCGGTCGCGTCGGGCCAGCGCTGCTCTTCCCTGGCCTGTTTGGCTTCCTCCAGCTTCTCCCGGGCCTGCTGGAGACTGTCGTGGGCCTGCTCGGGAACGTGCTGGAGGTCCTGCCAGCAGGCGGCGGTGAAGCGTCTGCGCAGTTCGCTCAGGACGGGTTCGACCTGGGACGACCGTGTGGTGAGCGCCTGGGCGCGAGTGCGGAGCGAGACCAGACGGCGGTCGATGTCGGCCGCGCGTTCGGGAAGTCGCTCGGCCTCGGCGCGGACGGTCTCGGAGTCACGTAGTACGCGGTCCGCGCGCTCCAGGGTCTCGGCGACGCCGTGGCGTCCCGCGCCCTGGTTGAGTTTGGTCAGTTCGGGGCCGAGGACGGCGAGACGTGCGGCGAGATCGTCGGCGCGCAGTCCGGCGCCGCGCGCGGTGTCGAGGGCGGCGGTCGCGGCGAGAAGGGACTGGCGGGCCCGCTCGACGGCGGGGGCCAGTCGCGCCAGCTGCGTCTCGGCCTTGCCGAGCAGGGGGCCGAGGCTCTGCGAGAAACGGTCGAGGTCCGCCTTGATCTTCTGCAGCTCGTCCTTCGCGCGAGACAGTTCCTGCCGGGCGCGGGTGGCGGTGGAGGAGTCGAGGTCGTCCCGGTCGAGGTCGTGGGCGTCGACCGCGTTGATGTAGTGACCGCTGGCCTCGTCAATGCGGAGGCCGAGAGCGTCGAAGTCCGTGGCCGCGCGGCGGCCGGCCGGCGAGTCGTCTACCGCGACGATGGTCTCTATCGAGATCCGCAGATCCCGCTGTGCGGTGTCCAGCTCGTAGAAGGCGGCCGCGGCGGCGTCCTTCGCGGCTTGTGCCTCCGCCCGCTGGCTCTCGCCGCGCCCCCCGAACCAACGGCGCGTGCCCCCGCCGGCGAAGGCCGCGGGGACGGCGGCGAGCAACACCGGAACGAGCGGCAGGGGAAGGAGGACGAGGGTCAGCGTCTCGCGGAACGGAGTCGTCCACGCATGCCCAGGCGGGCGCTGTGCGGTCGGAGTGCACGGCTGCGTGGATGTCGCCGTCACGTATCCCTCTCCTGTGCTGTCATCGCGTGTCAGGTTGCCATTCTCCCACCCGTTAAGAACGAACACACGGGGCTGATGGTTCGCGATCCGCACCGTGACCTTCGGCGGGAGGCCCGTTGCGGGACCTCCGTGGATCTCCGGCTGCCCGGATGTCGCGAGGGTGCCGCGAGGTGCGGAGAAGAGGGTGGTCGGACAGGGAAGGGGGCCGGTCGGGGAGGGGGTGCCGTGCGGTTCGGGTGTTTGCCAGGGAGCGGCGGGGGCCATGTAGGCTGTCGACTCGTCCCGGGCGCGTAGCTCAGGGGTAGAGCGTTGCCCTTACAAGGCAAATGTCGGCGGTTCGAAACCGTCCGCGCCCACCGGGAGAAGGACAGCGGTCCCCGTCAGGGGCCGCTGAGTGAGAGGCCCCCTGCCGTATCGGCAGGGGGCCTTCGCGTTGCCCCGCCGCGATCCGCGTTCGCGACACCGGCTGGCGCCCCCGTGAGGCTCGCCTGGAGTGCCTTGACCGCGCCCCCACGGCTTCCACGCCGTGCCCTCATGGCTTCGCACCGCGCCCCCACGGCTTCGCGCCGTGCCCTCATGGCTTCGTGCCGTCATCCCCCGAGGGGCGCCCGCGCTCACCGGGGCGCTTCCGAACAGGCCCCTGAGAACACGCTGGCCGCGATTGACCGGGCGGCCGAGCTGGGGTTCCGCTGGGTCGAGAACGACGTCCAGCGCACGAAGGACGGCAAGCTCGTCGTCCTGCGCGACACGACGCTGACCCGGACGACCGACGTGGAGCAGGTCTTCCCCGACCGGGCGCCGTGGAACGTCCGCGACTTCACGGCGGCCGAGATCGCCCGGCTGGACGCGGGCGGCTGGTTCGCGAAGGAGTTCGAGGGCGCCCGCGTCCCGACGCTGGACCAGTACATGCGGCGGGTGACCCGCAACCACCAGAACCTGATCCTGGAGCTCAAGAGCCCCGATCTGTAGCCGGGCATCGACGGGCATCAAGCGGCAGACCCTCGACGCGCCGCGGCGGGACGGCTGGCCGGACCGCTCGCACCTCCTGACGCCCTCCTCGACGGCACCGCCCTCCTCGACGGCACCTCCGCTCACTTCCTCCGTGAGCATCCCCGTCGTCGTCCTCGGTCGCGCGCCGTCAGACCTCGGTTCCGCGCCGTCGCCGCGTCGTCGCTCCGGCTTGCCCGATCACCCTTCACCGTCGGGCTCGTCCGGGCGGAGGGCCTCCGGGCCGGCGGGGGAGTGCTTGAGGCGCATCCGCGCCGATACGACCTCCGTCGGCGCGACCTCCTGCCAGAAGGGGTGGGAGGTCACGAGGACGCTGAGTTCGAACTCCCTGGCGCGCAGCTTCTCGACCAGGGTCTGTTCCTCCGTGGTCCACCCGGGAGAGGCCGGGCGCTCCACCTTCCGCCAGCCGTTGTCCTCACTGAAGGCGTCGAGGGGCGTCACGGACCAGGGGAGTCGTTTGAGCAGGTCGAGCAGCTCCGCCCGCACCTGATGCAGTTCCTCCTGACCGGAGCGGAGGTCGTCGGGGAAGTCGTAGGTCTCAGCCACACGCGAATAGTACGCCTGTTCGAATTTTCGAAGCGAACGCGACGCGGCGAGGCGAGTGTGGGCAGATGTGGGCGGATGTGGCGGTGCGAAGAGCCCCCGGGCTGGGCGGCTACGTTCATTCGAACGTGTGATCGCCAATGGCGGCCCGCTGGTCCACACTGGAGACATGTGTAGGAGTATCAAGACCCTCCGCCCGCCGGCCCTGCCCGAGCGGGCCACCGACGACGACGTCCGCGCCGCCGCACTGCAGTACGTGCGGAAGGTGTCGGGGTTCCGTGCGCCCGCGGCGCACAATCAGGAAGTGTTCGACCGGGCGGTCGAGGAGATCGCCCGAGCCACCCGTGAGCTGCTCGACGGGCTGGAGATACGCGGCGCAGCCGGCCGGTCCGCGGGCTGACGGGCCGGGACGCGGGACGGCGCCTTCAGGGAGTGGGGCTCGGGCGGCGCATCATGAAGGCCGCTCCCGCGCCCGCGCCGAACAGCGCGAGCAACGACACCGCGGTGCCGAGCCAGGTGGCGCCGAGCCACTGGCCGCCGAAGTAGCCGAGGGCCACGCTGTAGGCCGCCCACGCCACTCCCGCCACGGCGGACCAGGGCAGGAACTCGCGCACCCGGCGGTGGGCGGCCCCGGCGCCGAGGGAGACGACGGAGCGTCCGGCGGGCGCGAAGCGGGCGACCACCACGAGTACCCCGCCACCCCGGGACAGGGCCCAGCCCAGCCGTTCCTGTGCGGTGGTGAGCCGCCGGGACCTCGCGATCGCGCGGTCGAGCCGGGCGCCGCCGTGCCAGGCGAGCCGGTAGGCGACGAGGTCGCCGAAGACCGAGGCCGAGGCCGCGCTCAGCATGAGGGCGAGGACGTCGGGGACCTGATGGACGTGGGCGGACCCGGTGCTGGTCGCCGCCGCGGCCGTCGCGGCCATGATCACCAGAACCCCGCTGGGCAGTACGGGGAGGAAGACGTCGAACACCACGGAGACGGCGACCACGGCATAAATCCATGGGCTGCCGGTCAGCGGCCCCAGACTTTCGAACACCGAAACTCCCCGGTCATGAACAACGCCGCGGTGTCGCAGGGGAGCGGCAAGGGCGGTCGGATACCAGCCAGCCAGCGTACGCCGAAGGACCACAGGGATTTTCCACAGGGGGCTCATGTGTTCGCTTTGTCACGTTCACCCGCCTGCCGCGTCGGAGCGGCGGCCCGGCCCGGTCTCCCGTACGAACGGATTGTCGTGCGGAACCCAACGGGAACAGAGCGAGGAGCTGGAACATGGTGTCAGGAGTGCTCGCCGGGGCTGCGGCCGCGGTCGTGCTGGTGGCCGGCGGTGTCACGGGTCCGGTGGCCGTCGCGGCCGACGTGGGCGGTCCGCGGGTGGCGGACCGGCCGGTGGGCGGCTTGGTGGAAAGCGCCGATTCCGGGCCGGAGCTGCGTCCCCGTCCTCGGCCGGTGCTGCCGGACGGTGCGGGAACGGGTACGAGGGAGGGCACCGGCTCCGCCGCGAACGGAACGACCGGGGCGTCCTCGGCCGCGCTGCTGCGCCCGGTCCCTCTCGCGCGGGGAGGCGCAGGCGTCCCGGCGGGTCCGGCCGGTGCCGAGGACGCCGGAACGGTCGGCACCGACGGGAGTTACGCGCTGCGGGTGCTCTCACGGTTCTCGGAGCCGGGGAAGCAGGACGCCCAGGCCGGGAGGTGGAGGGCGTTCACGTACGACACCTCGCTGGTTCCCTCGGGTGCCGGCGTGGACGTGGAGCAGCGGACGGACGGTCACGGCACCACCGTCACTCTGCGGGTGGCGGGGCTGGCTGCCGGCCACGCCTTCGGGGCGCACGTCCACACCGGAACCTGTGCCGCGGACCCGGCCGCGGCGGGCGGTCACTACCAGAACAGGCGCGACCCGCGGCAGCCCTCCAAGGACGCCGCCTACGCCAACGACCGCAACGAGGTCTGGCTGGACCTCAGGACGGAGGACCGGGGCGCGGGGACGGCGAAGGCGCGGCACACCTGGAACTTCCGGCCGGGAGAGGCGCGGTCCGTGGTGCTGCACGGGGCGCCGGGTGGCGCGGGTGAACGGGTCGCCTGCTTCACCGTCCCCTTCCGCGGCGTGTGACGTCGGCGTCGTGGGGGTTCGCGGTCCCGCGGGCCCCCACGACGCGGGACGGGGACTGAGCCGAGTCCGGCGATGTGGTCCGGGTGGCGGCTCAGGGAGCGCTGAGCCGGGTGCTGATGACGCGTACCAGGCGGGCGCTGCCGTCCTCGGGACCGGGTTCGGCCCGGTCGAGAGCGAGGGAACAGTCGCGACCCCGGAAACGCAGGGTCATGAGCTGGTTGCCGAACCAGGGGCCGCCGGTGCGCTTCCAGCCGACGGCGGCGGGAGCGACTCGTCCGTGCCGGGCGAGGCGGCGGCCGATCATCCGCCCCGCGCCGCTCCAGCCGAGACGGAAGCCGAACTTGATGGCGGTGGGCACGGTGTTGTGGACGGGGGAACAGGTCAGCTGGTGGACCTGCGCCGTGGGCGGGGCGGAGGTGTCCCAGCGGGCTTCGGCGGTATAGGCGTGGTGGACGTCACCGGAGAGCACGTTGATGGTGGCCGGGGCGTCGGGGCCGCTGCCCGCCTCCCGGAGAAGGTCGGCGAGCCCGTTGAAGGAGGTGGGGAAGGCCGCCCAGTGCTCCAGGTCGCTGCGGCGCCGCAGGTACTCGCCGCGCCCCGCCCACCGGGCGCCGCGTTCGCCCCGGCACATGGCGGCGTTCCACGCCTCCAGGTCGTGGATGAGGTGCGGCAGCAGCCAGGGCAGCGAGGTGCCGATCAGCAGGTGGTCGTAGGAGCCGGGGGCGTCCAGCACCTGCGCGCGCATCCAGCGGGCCTCCTCGGGGTCGAGGAGGGAGCGGTGGTCCTCGTCGAGGACCCTTGCGGCACGCGAGTCGATCACCAGCAGCCGGACCCGGCCCAGGTCCCGGCGGTAGCTCCACCGGGTGCTGAGCGGGTCTGCGTCGGCCTCCGCGGCGAAGGAGCGCAGGGCCTCGGTGCCGTCGTGTTCCTCGCGCTCTCCCCGCTCCTGGCGTTCTCCCCGCTCCTCGCGCTCTCCCCGCTCCTGGCGTTCTCCCCGCTCCTCGCGCCGGGTGTGCGGGGTGCTCTGCCGGTGCTCGGTCGTCGCGTCGTGGGGGGCGCTGGTTCGGTTCTCGTCTCCGGGCCCGACCCGGGGCCCGGCAAGCACCCCGCCCGCGGGTGTCTCCGCTTCCGGGAGCGGAAGCGAGTCGGTCTCCTGTCCGGAGTCGGTCTCCTGTCCGGAGTCGGGACCCGGCCGCGGACCGGCTTCCCTCTCCGCTCCCTTCTCGGCGCTTTCTTCTTCGGTGCGCGGGCCGTCGCCGACGGGCTTCCGTCCCGCGCCGGAGACGCCTCCCGGGGTGGCTGTCCGGTCGTCGGCCATCGCCGGCCCGGTGGTGGATTCTCCGCGTACGGCGGCGTAGAGCGGGTTCGCCGCGAGTTGGGCCGGGCTGAGGTTGCCGAGGTGCTGGTACACCCAGTACGACATGAGGCCGCTGAGGATGCGTTCGTTCCACCACGGGGTCGCGCGCATCTCGGCGACCCAGGCGGCGCTGGTGTTCCAGTCGTCGATGACGTCGTGGTCGTCGAAGATCATGCAGCTGGGCACGGTGGACAGCAGCCAGCGGATCTCGGGGTCGAGCCAGGACTCGGCGTAGAGGCGGGTGTACTCCTCGTAGTCGGCGACCTGACCGCCCGGGGCCTGGTCGAGGTCACGTCGGGTGGCGAGCCAGGCACGGGTGGCGTCGGAGGTCTCGTCCGCGTAGATCTGGTCGCCGAGCAGGACGAGGAGGTCCGGGCGCCTCTCCTGCGGGTGCGCGGCCAGTCGGCCCGCGAGAGTGTCGAGGGCGTCCGGACCGACCGGGTCCTTCTCGTCGGGCGGCGGCGCGGCCCAGCGACAGGAACCGAAGGAGATCTGGAGCGACGCCGGGTCGTCATTCGCGGACCGGGTGGCGGGGCCGTCGGTGCTTGCCGACTGGGAGGTGGTGAGGCGCGGGTGCGGGTCGGCCGCCGTCGGTGGAGCCGGGTCGCCGGACCTTGGCATTCCCGGCCCGGTGGTGGTCGACCCGGTTGCCGTCGCCTTCCCCGCTGTCGCGGCAACCGCCCCGGTGGGCGAGGGGGCCGTCGTCTCCCCGGCCGGGGGCGTGTGGTTGCCGCCGTAGGTCCGGTAGGAGTGGGGCGTGCCCCCCGAGTTCGCGGGGCTCTCGGAGGTCCCTGGGGCTCCGGAAGCGGAGGGGACGGACGGCAGGGTGCGGATGACGGAGGGCGGGAAGGGGGAGTCCGGCTCGGGCCAGACCAGGAGCTCGTTCCCGTCCGAGTGGGCCTCGCGCGCACCCTGCCGCAGTCGCCGGTTCCAGGGGGCCGACGGGTCCTGCCCGGCTCCCCCTTCGCCGGTGGCTCCGGTGGCTCCGGTGGCTCCCGTGATTCGGGTGATTCCGGTCGTTTCGGTCGTTTCGGGTTTCCCGGGCTTGCCGCGCTCCCCGGGCCCTGCGGCGGGACGGGTCGTGGAGGTGTGGCGGCTCTCGTCGAGAGTGACCCGGTACTCCGTGTCCGAGCCCGGGAGCAGTCCTTCCACCACGACCAGGGCGTAGTGGTGCCCGGCTATGCGGAAGGTGTCCGCCTCGCCGTGCGGACCGGCCGTGCACCACACGCGTACGGTGCACGGCCGGTCGGTCTCGACCCAGACCGTGGCGGAGGTGTCGTCGACGTACCTCAGCAGTGGTCCGAGGCGCAGCCCTGCCATGTGATGGTCCTCTCCTCGCCGGGTCCGCACGGTACGGGACGACGGGGAGAGTGCGCGGGGTTCCGGTCCTGCCGGGACCCGGGACGTGCCGGGGCCGTCCGGCCGGGTCGGGGCCGCGTCAGCAGCCGCTCAGCGCCGACTGGAGGGCGCTCTTCTCCGCCGAGTCGACCGTGAGGTCGTAGTAGTGCTTCACGTGTACCCACATACGGGCGTACAGACAGGTGTACGAGGAGAGCGGGGGCATCCACTTCGCGGGGTCCTTGTCGCCCTTGGACTGGTTGACGTTGTCGGTGACCGCGATGAGCTGCGGACGGGTCAGGTCGTTGGCGAGCTGCTGGCGCTCGGCGTTGGTCCAGCCGCTGGCTCCGGAGCGCCATGCCTCGGCGAGCGGGACGACGTGGTCGATGTCGAGGTCGGACGCCTGCGTCCAGGTCGCACCGTCGTACGCGGACTTCCAGGTGCCCGAGGTCGCGGAGCAGCTGGAGTTCTGCGCCACGTTGGTGCCGTCACGTTTCAGCACGACCTCGCGGGTGTCACAGGCGCCGGACTGGGTGATCCAGTGCGGGAACTTGTCCCGGCTGTAGCCGCTCGCGGAGCCCTGGGCGGCGACCTTCAGGTCGGTGAGATAGCCGCGGGCGGTCGACGCGGAGACAGGGGTCGGGGGAGCTGCCTGGGCGGGGGGACCGGTGAACAGGGACGCGGCGGCGACCGTCGCGGTCAGGGCGCCCAGGACGCCGAGCCTGCGGGGGAGGGGGAGACGCCGACTGAGGGGGGAGTTCTCGTCTCGACGCGCGTAGATCCGAGGGCTGGCGGGGGTGCCGGACACAGCGTGCATGGGGACTCCTCGTGAGGTGGGGGGTGCGACCGTGAGGCGCGGTCATCCTGGCGCTCCCGGGTTTCCGGGGGGTGGGCATCAGGTAACAGCGTGGCGTCATGCGCACGTCACATCAAGGGGAGTGAGGGCGCGTCAAGGGTGCGCGGGCGTGCGGGTGTTGCGTACGGGGCGTGAGGAGTGGGCTGTTGTGTGAAGGGGTGGGGGAGTGGGGTGAAGGGTGTCGGGTGGGGGTCGCGCCGCCTCGGGAGCTCGGGAGCTCAAGGGCTCGGGAGCGGGCAGCGTGCGGGGTCCCTGTCGCGGCCGCGGTTTCGCGGATTCTCGCCGTCGTCCGTGGCGGGAGGTGGTGCGTACGATGGGGCGTCGCGGACGTGGCGCCCGGTCGGAGCCGTCGGCCGCGCCGGGCTGGTGGCCGGCGGGTGGGTCGACGTGTTCGGGTGGGCGCACTCCGGTCGCCCCTGGGCGGGCGCTTCGCGCGGGTGCGGGTGAGGGCTCGCGAAGGGTCCCGCCCGACGGAAGCCCGGAGATCCTTGGAGGGCGTGGGGCCGTGTTCAGTCTCAGCGTGACCGCGCTGACCTTCGGGGTGATCTTCCTCGCCGAGCTGCCGGACAAGACCGCGCTCGCCGGGCTCGTCCTCGGGACGCGGTACCGGGCCTCGTACGTCTATGCGGGCATGGCGGCCGCCTTCCTGGTGCACGTCGTCCTCGCGATCGCCGCCGGCAGCGTGCTGACCCTGCTCCCGCACCGCATCCTGCGTGCCCTGACCGGTGTCCTCTTCCTGGGCGGGGCCGCGGTGCTGCTGCTCCAAAACCCCGACGAACAAGCGGCCGCCAAGGCGCGGGAGCCCGGCGGGCAGAACTTCTGGAAGGTGGCGGGGGCCGGTTTCACGCTGATCCTCGCCGCCGAGTTCGGCGACCTCACCCAGATCCTGACGGCCAACCTGGCCGCTCGCTACGGAGAACCACTGGCAGTGGGCACCGGCGCGGTACTCGCGCTGTGGGTGGTCGGGGCCCTGGGGGTTCTCGGCGGGCGCACGCTGATGCGGAAGGTGCCGCTCGGGCTGGTCACCAAGGCGGCGGTGGTCGTCATGCTCGTTCTCGGTGCGTTGAGCCTCTTCGAGGCTGTCGTCTGAGTCGTCTGAGTCGTCTGAGTCGTCTGAGTCGTCTGAGCCGTCTGAGGTTGGCTGGGGTGGGTGGCGTCGGTCCGTCTCGTACGCCGGCCGGTGCGTCCGTCCCGTAGGCCGGTCAGGCCGGTCCCTCTCGTACGGTCGGTACGTCCGTCCGTGGGCCGGTCTGTTCGGCCGGGACGTTCGTCCGTCGCGTCGCGCGGTATGCCCGTCCGTCCGCCGCGCCGCGCCGCCGCGGCGTTCATGGCTCCGCCGTTCCGTAGGTCCTCGGTCCGTCGTGGCCGGCGGTTCGTCCTGGCCGGGGCGGCGGCTGGCTTTTTCGGGCCCCTTTTTGTATCGTGGCGAAACAAAGTGGTTCCCGTCCGCATTCCCTGACCGGTGGGCGGGGCCACTTGTTTTTGTTCGGTGCGGGAGCTGCTGATGACTTTCGAACTCGGTGCGCGGGCCGTCCTGCTGGACATGGACGGCACCCTCGTCAACTCGGACGCCGTGGTGGAGCGCTGCTGGCGGCGCTGGGCCCTGCGGCAGGGGCTCGACGCGGACGAGGTGCTGCGGGTCGTGCACGGCCGTCAGGGCTACGCCACCATGGCGGCCCTGCTGCCGGAGCGGCCCATGGAGGAGAACCTCGCGGACAACCGGCTCATGCTCGCGGAGGAGATCGCCGACACCGACGGGGTCGTCGAGATCGCGGGAGCCGGGGTGTTCCTCGCTGGGCTGGCCGGGGTCCCGCACGCGCTCGTGACCTCGGCGAACGTCACCCTGGCCCGGACCCGTATGGAAGCGGCCGGGCTGCCGATGCCGGGCGTGCGTGTCACGGCGGAGGATGTGGGCGCGAGCAAACCCGACCCCGAGGGCTTCCTCAAGGGCGCGGCGGCGCTCGGCGTCGCCCCGGCGGACTGTGTGGTCTTCGAGGACTCCGAGGCGGGGATCGAGGCCGGACGGGCGGCCGGTATGCGCGTGGTCGGAGTGGGGCCGCGCGCCGCTCGCTTCCACCCGACGGTCCACGTGCCGGACCTCGCCGACGTGCGGGTGCGGTACGACGCCGCGGGCGAGGACGGAACCTTCCGGATCGTGACTGACACGGACCCTTCCGGATCGTGACTGACGGGGACGGCCTCCGCGCTTCCTGAACCGGGCCTCCGCGTTTCCTGTACCGGGCCTCCCGCCTCCTGAACGCAGCCTTTCGGCCCCCCGGCCCGCTCCGTCCCCCCGGCCCGCTCCGCCTCCCTGGCCCCGGTCTGTCGCCCCCCTCCGGCCGCCCACGGCTCCAACGGCCTCCCGGAGCACCGCGGACCCGTCCTTCAGGCCCCGTCGGACCGCCGCGTCGCGCCGCTGCGTCGCGCCGCCCCGTCCGATGCCCCGCGTACCGGCCGGGGTCATCGCAGCTGTGGGGTCTCCCCTTCGAGTTTGGTACGGGTGTCGGGGCCGTAGACCCCGCGCTCGTCCGTCGCGCCCCGGGTCCACTGGTACGCGGTGAGGGTCTGCTCCAGCCGTGAGTCGAAGCGGCCGTTCGGCTTGCCCGGGTACAAGTGGATCAGTTGCAGACGTCGCTGGAGTTCCTCCACCTCGGGGCCCTCGTCGCCCCGGCGCAGGACGGCCGGGCCCGCCGCGAGGCCCGGAGGGGCGGGCTGCGAACTCTGCGGGGGCGCGGAGGCGGACGGGGCGCCCGGCGGTGGTGCGGGCAGGGACGCTTCGCCACCCGGCGTCGCGGACGGGCCGTCGCTCGGCCCCGTACCGGAGGCGGCGGCGTCGGAGGAGGCGGACGAGGACGGGGACGCCGTCGCGGTCGGAGTGGACGCTGTGGAGGACGCGGAGGGAGACGTGCTCGCCCGCCCCTCCCGCGCCTCGTCCGGGGCGCCGCTGCCGCTGTCTCCGGGGGAGGCCCCCGCGGCGGGGGAACGGGAGCCCGGGGGTGCCGCGGCCTCGTGGGCCGTGGCGGGTGCCTCGTCGGACGGGGAACCGCCTGCCGCGGTCACCGCGACCAGGGCGCCCGCCGCGAGGACGAGACCGGCGGCCACCGCCACCACCGCCCGCCGCCGTCCCCGTCCCCCTCCTGAAGAGCCTGACGGTACGTCGCCGGGGCCTGGGGCGGGTCCGGGCGTCGCCGCCCCCGCACCCCGCGCCGCACCTCCGGCAGCGCCCGCGGCTCCCGCCGCGACACGGGGCAGGGGCGCGGTGACCGCGTCGGGCGGGAGGCCGCCGTGGGGCTTCCTGCGGGACGGTTCCGCCGGGTCAGCGGCGGCCCTTCCGGCGGCGCTCCCCGCGGCACCGCCCGCCGGTTCCGCCATGCCCGCCGGTTCCCCCATGCCCTCCGCGTCCTGTGCCCCGTCCGAGGCGAGTGTGACGTAGGGGCGGATGCGCAGCGGGCTGAACGCCTCGGCCTCGGCCAGCTCTCCGGAGCGGGTCTCCCGTATCGCCTCGGCGGTGCGTTCCGCGCAGTCGCAGCGCGCGTTTCCGGCGGCCGAGGAACCTGCCCCGGCCGCGCGGGGTCTGCCACATTCAGGACAAGTCTGTCCGCTCACCTTGTGAGTCCCTCCCCGAGACGAACTCAGGTGATTATGCCGACGGTCGCGGCCCCGTGTGAGCGCGCGCCCGGAAACCGGGCCCCCGGTCGCTCCCGGAACGCCCGCCACAACGGCCCGGGAGGCTCGGCGCCGGTCCGCCACGCGCGCTGGTCAGCCCCTGGCGGAAAGCCCTATGTGGCGGGCCGAGGGGTCCGCTCCGGGCGCGACGAGGTCTTTGTGGAACCAGTGCTCCGCGTACGGGCGGGGGTACAGGGGGCCGGTCTCGGTGTAGCCGTGGCGCGCGTAAAGGGCGCGTGCCTCGGTCAGGTCGTGCCGGGTGTCGAGCACCAGACGGCGGGCGCCGAGGGCGCGTGCGGTGTCCTCCGCCGCGGCGAGCAGAAGCGCCGCGCCGCCCTTGCCGCGACGGCCGGGCCGTACGTACAGGCGCGTCAGCGCGTACGCCCCCGCGTACTCCCCGCGGACCACCGGCGAGGGCCGTACCCCGGCGCAGCCGGCCGCCTCACCGTCGTAGCACGCGACGAGCAACGCCCCGTGCGGGGCGTCCAGTTCCGCCCCGGTCTCCTCCGTGAGGCCCCGCTCAAGCTCCTCCGGCGGTGTGCGGCGCCCTTCGTGCAGGAGGAACCAGCGGTCGGACACCTCGGTGTAGTAGGCGCGCCAGAGGTCCAGGGCGACCGGCGAGTCGAAGGGTTCACGGGCGAAAGTCCACGGGGTCATCCGGCGATCGTGCCCGGCGGCGGCACGGTGCGCCAACGGTTTCCGGCCGGCGACCGGGACGGTGCGCCGAAGGGTTCGGCCGGGCGGCCGGAACCGTACGCCAACGGTTTTGACTCGCCGGACGGGGTAACCCGGAGTGCCGGGCGGGACACACCTGTTCCCGCGATTCACATCCACCGGGAGGGCACACATGTCCACCGCCTTGATCGTCGTACTGGTCGTGGTCGTCGTCGCACTCGCCGTCGGCGCCCTCGTCTTCGCGAAACGGGGCAAAGAGGGCGGAGGCTCGCTCCGGCGACGCTTCGGCCCCGAGTACGAGCGAACCGTCGCCCATCACAACGGCGACGTGAAGGCCGCCGAGCAGGAGCTGGCCGAGCGCGTGCGACGCCACGGTTCGCTGCGTGAGCGCCCCTTGGACCCCGCGGCTCGTGAGCAGTACCTCGCCCGCTGGGCCGGCGTCCAGGAACGGTTCGTCGAGGCGCCCCGGCAGGCCGTCGCCGAGGCGGAGCATCTGGTCGACGAGGTGGCCGGCGCGCGCGGCTTCCCCGAGGGCAGTGGGCACGCGGAACGGGTCGAGGCCCTCTCCGTGCACCACCCGCACCACGTCCACGGCTACCGCAGGCTGCACGACTCGGCCGCCGCGGGCAGCACCACGCCCGGACCGCGCGGCTCCGAGTACGCCGCGGGTGCCGAGGAGGCCGGCGCGGCCGGCCACGCCAGCACGGAGGACCTGCGCGAGGCCATGGTCGAGGCGCGCGGTCTCTTCGAGGAACTGGTCGGCGCCGGTGTGTCCAACGGGGCCGGCACGGGACACCACCACGGACGTACGGCGGCGGGGGACGGGCGTCACGACGGTGCCCTCCCCGGCACCACGACGGGAGTACCGCCCGCAGCCGGCCCGGCCTCGCAGGCCCCGGCGCCGGGCCAGGAACCCGTGACGCCCGCACCCGCCGCCGAGACGGCTCCGTTCCATTCGCGTGACCTCAAGGGGAAGTGACCGCCATGACCGCTTACACGAACGAGCAAGTGCCCGGCGAGCAGTACGAGCAGGGGTCCGGTCCGGGCGCGGGGCGCGAGCGCCACGCGTACGACGGGAACGAGCGGCGCCCCGGCCGGGGCGCGGGAGAGCACGAACGCCTCGTCGCGGGCGAGGTCCGCGAACAGCTGGGGCAGCGGCTCCAGCAGGCCCTGAACGAGTTCGTCGACTCCCCGCGCGCGGCCGTCGAGGAGGCCGACCGGATACTTGAGGACGCGGTGGCCCGCCTCACCGAGGCGCTGTCCAGCCGACGCGGCGACCTGCGCGCGTCCTGGGACGGTTCCGCGGGAACGGGCTCCAGCCCGGCCGCCGGCCGTAACGGCGCGGCGGGTACCGCGGGCGACGGGCCGCTGGGCGGGACCGGCGGCCGGGACCGTCACCACGACGGCGACACCGCCACCATGCCCCCGGTCACCGACGGCCCGGCTGCGGCCGGCGCCGCGCCCGCGCACGGCGGTTCCGCGCACAGGGAGCCGTTCGAGGGCGCCACGGACGGGCGGCCGGGCACGGCGGGCGGCGCGAGCGACACCGAGCGGCTGCGGCTCGCCCTGCGCGAGTACCGCGAGACGACGGAGCGCCTGCTCGGCTTCTGACTGCGTACAGAGCGCCTGCTCGGCTTCTGACTGCGTACAGAGCGCCTGCTCGGCTTCTGACTGCGTACAGAGCGCCTGCTCGGCTTCTGACTGCGCACCGGTTTCGCGCCACGGGCCGACAGCGGACCAGGAGCGAGAGCCCCCTGAACCGAGGAGGGGCGGTACGACGGGTGGGACCCCGTCGTACCGCCCCTCCTCACCTTTCGGCCCCGCCCCTCACCGCGCGGGGCCGTCCGTCTGCCGCCTCACTACTGGGCGGGGCCCGCCTGCTGGACGACGTCGAAGGACCAGAGAGTGGAGTCGGAGGCGGCCGGCCGCGGTCGCTCCCCGCCCTGTGCGCCCGGTTCGTCCTGCTCCCCGCCTCGCGGGCCGCCGCCCTGGTGGGCGGCCTGCATCGGGCCCTTCATCCATGCCTGGAAGGACTCCTCGTCGCGCCAGCGCGTGTAGACGAGGTACTGGTCGGTGCCCTCGACGGGACGCAGCAGTTCGAAGTGCTCGAAGCCGTCGGAGTTCTCGACGGCGCCCGCACGGGCCGCGAAACGCTGCTCCAGAACCTCGCGGCGCTCGGCCGGCACGGACAGAACGTTGATCTTGACGATGCTCATACCGACCATCCTGCCCTGCCCGCCCCCGGCCCCGGCCGAGGGGACCGGTGGCGGCCGGGGGACCGGCGACGGCGAGGGCCGGGGCGCACGGGATCAGCCGCCGTGGGTGGCCCGCCACCGGGCCGCGAACGCGTCCACGTCGTAGGGGACCAGACCCAGCGGCGGGCCCTCCAGCGGGGCCCGCAGTGCGGCGGAGATCTTCTCGTTCAGCCCGGTCACCATACGGCGCGCCCGTTCCTCCGAGGGGGCCTCGGCGGCGGCCGCCAGGGTGTCCTCGGCCTCCTTGCGCAGGACCAGGGAGGCCGGCAGGTGGGAGAGCCCCTCCCGGGCCATCTTCTGCTTGACCCACCACAGTTCGTCGTAGCGGGGGGACTCGTCCGGCAGGGGTTTGCCGCGGCCGGCCAGGGCGGCGAAGTCGCCGCGCTCCTCGGCCTCCCTGAACTGCCGGTCGACCCACGACTCGAAGTCGAGCCCAGGCGGTTTGCGCTCGGTCATCCGGTGTTCTCCCGTCGTTCGTCGTTCGTCGTTCGTCGTCTCGTCCGTCGTCGCCACGTGCGGCTCCATTCTCCCTCTCGGAAGGGGAGCGGAGACGGTCTGGAAGGGGGAGAGGGGCTTGATTCGGAGAAGCGGCGGGCCGCGGGGTGCTGCTTCCCGGCGGAGTGCGTGCCCCCGGTCAGGAGATGACGCGGGCCAGGGCGAAGCCGTCGTAGCCCTTGGAGCCGACGGTCTGCACGGCGGTGCCGCTGAGACGGGGCTCGGCGGCGAGGAGGTCGAGGGCGGCGCGGGTGCCGACGATGGCCGGATCGGTGCTCTCCGCGTCCTTCACGGCGCCCGAGCGCACCACGTTGTCGACCACGACGACGCTGCCCGGCCGCGTGTGGTCGAGGGCCCAGGCGAGGTAGTTCGGGTTGTTGACCTTGTCCGCGTCGATGAACACGAAGTCGAAGGGCTCCGTGCCCTCCTCCGCGAGACGGGCCAGGCTGTCGAGGGCCGGGCCCACCCGGATGTCCACCCTCTCGGCGAAGCCCGCGCGGTCCAGGTTGGCGCGGGCCACCGCGGCGTGCTCCGGCGCGTACTCCAGGGTGATCAGGCTGCCGTCCGCCGGGAGGGCCCGAGCCAGCCAGATGGTGCTGTACCCGCCCAGCGTGCCGATCTCCAGGATGCGGCGGGCGCCCTGGATCTCGGCCAGCAACTGGAGCAGTTTCCCCTGGTTGGGAGCGACGTTGATGCCGGGAAGACCGGCCTCCTCGCTGGCCGCGAGAGCGCCGGTGAGGGCCTCGTCGGCGAGGGAGAGCCGGTCGGTGAAGTAGGTGTCGACCTCGGTCCAGAGCTGCTCAGGCATGGGTGCGGAGCCCTTCGTCGAATCCGTGGGACGGGTTAGTTCCGAAAGGGAACGTACCAGGCGCTTGGTGCGCCGGGAGGCGCCCCGGGGTTACCAGGGGCCGCCTTCGGGGTGCGGTGTGGGGCGCGGACGGCGGTGACAGACGGCAGACGGGCGGCGAACGGTGACAGGTGACAGGTGACAGGTGACAGGTGACAGGTGACGGGTGACGGTTGCGGCATGCGGCGGCCGGTGCCGCCGCCCCTGGGTCGGCCGCCGCCCCTGGGTCGGCCGCCGCCCCTGGGTCGGTCGGCACCCCGGCCGGGCCGTGCCGCTCGATGGTTTCCGGCCGCCGGGGCCGGGCGGCGCCCGTCCGGTGTTGTCCGGAAAGAGGCGTGTGCGCTCTCGCGCGGGCGCGTTGTCGGTGGTGTCACGTAGAGTGACCACTCTGTTGCCCGGTGGGCGGGCCGACGGTGTGACCGGGGCATACGGCTACGCTTTCTCCGCCCTTGAGCCGGGCAACCGGGGGCGTTCCCTCATGTATCCGGTGGTTCCGGGCGCCTAAGGGGACGGCTGAGTCGGCTGTTTTCGTCGCAATCCGGCCAAGTTAAGGTCAACGGGCGGTCAACAGTTGGACGAAAGAGAAGGGGCTATGAGGCGAACAGGGGGCTGGCTGCGTCTCCGCACAGGGATAGTGCGAGCCTCTACAAGCCGGGGCGGACCGGAAATGGAAGACGGACGGGGCGGGAGGCCGCAGGACGTGGCGAATGCGGAACATGGTGGAGCGGGCGGCCCCTTCGGTCCGGGAAGGGCCTCAGCGACCGGGACGCGGCTGCGCGTGCTGGCCGTCCTGTCGTGGGCGCTGGTCGCCGCCCTGCTCGTACGACAAGTCGCCGCGGTGCTGCGACTGCCCCCCGGGGACCGGCTCACCGACCTGGAGACCTGGATCGGGCCCGAGGGGGTGCTGCACGTCTCCGGCTCCCTCTACGACACGGGCCAGTTCACCGGCACCCCCTTCTACGGCCTCGTCCTGAAGCCGCTCAGGGAGTCCGCGCAGGACGCCCTGGGGGTCGCCTGGACCTTCGGCAGCCTGCTGCTCGTCGTCGCCCTCGGCCTGCTCGTCGCGCGCGCCGTGCCGCCGTCCGCCGCCTCGCGGCGCGGCTCGCTGCTCGTGGCGCCGGCCGCGATCTGCCTGTTCATGGTCTCGCTGCCGGTGCGCAACGCGCTGCACCTCGGCCAGCTCAGCGTCCTGCCGGTACTGCTGGTCGTGATCGGCTGCTTCGCGGCGCGCGGCGAACGCACGGCAGGACTGTTCGTGGGCCTGGGGGCCGCCTTCCAGCCGACCACGCTCCTGTTCGCCCCGCTCCTGTGGTTCACCGGGCGGCGCGGGGCGGCCGTCTCCGGCGTGGTGACCTTCGCCGCCTCCACGGCCGTGGCGTGGATCGTCATGCCGCACGACTCGTGGACGTACTGGGTCCACCACCTGGCCGGGGTCGGCCTCGGCAGCGGGGACGCGCTGGCCAACCAGTCCCTGCACGGCGCGCTGCTGCGCTTCGGGCTGCGCGGACCGCTGGAGATCGCGCTGTTCCTGGTGCTGGCCGCGGCGGTCGTCATCCTCGGACTGCGCCGCGCGGTGCGGTACGCCCTCGACGGACAGCTGCTGCTCGCCGTGGGCGTCACGGGCTGCGTCGCCGTCGCGGTCTCGCCCACGTCCTGGCAGCACCAGATGCTGTGGGTCCTGCTCACGGTGGTGGGCCGGGTCGGGAAGCGGGCGTCGGACCGCTACGTGTGGCCCGTCGCCGTGGTCCTCGCGATGTCCCTGTCGCCCAAGGTCCTGCTCCCCAACATGACCAGCCTGGACCCGGTCACCCAGAACGTCATCCTCGTCGCGGCCCTCTCGGCGGCCTGCGTCGTGCCCTTCCTGAGCACGTCCGCACCGGCCTACGCGCACCCGGAGCCGACCGCCTACGCGCCCCGACTGCCCTCGCGCTTCGCCAAGGTGCCGCTGGTGCCCGCGTGGCGCTGGGTGCTGCGCCGCCCCAACCTGCTGCTGGAACTGCTCCTGATCCGCGTCGCCTACTCCGCGTACTCGGAGGTCCGCAAGGTGGCCCGGGGCGGGCGGTCCACCGCCGAGCACCACGGCGAGATCGTCCACTCCATCGAGAAGTTCCTGCACATCGACATAGAGCACTGGGCCAACCACGCCGTCGTGAAGGTGTCGTGGCTGGAGAACTTCTTCAACTTCTACTACGAGTCGTTCCACTTCGTGGTCCCGCTCACCGTGCTCGGCGTGCTCTACGTACGCCGGCCCGCCGAGTACCGGTGGGCGCGCAGCGCGCTGGGCTTCGCCACGATGCTCGCGCTGCTCGGCTTCTGGCTCTTCCCGCTGGCCCCGCCCCGGCTCATGCCCGACCTCGGCTTCATCGACACGGTGCACGGGGTGCAGGACTTCAGCAAGCCCGACTACGGCGCGCTCACGGCCGTGACGAACCAGTACGCGGCGATGCCCTCGTTGCACTTCGGCTGGTCCTTGTGGTGCGGCCTGGTCATCGCGATCCTCGCGCCCAAGTGGTGGATGAAGGCGCTCGGCCTCCTGCACCCGCTGTTCACCGTCTCGGCGATCGTGGCGACCGGCAACCACTGGGTCCTGGACGCGGTGGGCGGCGCCGCCGCCGTGGGCCTCGGCTTCGCCCTCGTCCACCTGCTGGCCGGGCCCCGCGCCAGAACGGTCCGCGCCGAGGCCGGGGCCGGCGGGAGAGCGGCCCCCGCGGCAGGCGGCGGCGCGGGAGGGCGCGCGGTGGCCCCGTCGGCCGGACCGGCCGTAGCGGAGCGGGCCGGTCCGGGGGCGCGAGCGGATCTGGTGAAGGACACGGGCACGACGACAGCCGCGGGGCCCGGTGGGGAGCGGGGGCCGGGTTCGGCCGGTTAGCCGGGACCGCCGCCGGTACGGGAGGCAGGTACGGGGCCGTGCTCGGCTCAGCGCGGCACGGGCGGGCGCTCGGGCCGCGCCGTCCGGTGGGTCATGGCCGGGTCGCGCGGCGCGGACCGGTGCCGAGGTCGCGGCGCATGGCCGCGCGCAGCCGGGTGAGCACGGCCTCGTACTCGGCCCGGCCCCCGGAGTACGCCTCGTCCCCGGCGAGGGTGCCGGCGGCGGCGAGGTCGCGCACGTCCCGCAGGCGGCGGAAGGCGTCCTCGGACGCGGTGTGGACGTCGGGTGCGGCCGTGATCGAGAGCTGGTAGCGCATGCCGTGGCACGGGGCGAAGTGCTCACGGGCGGCCCGCTCCCGTTCGGCGGGCGCGAGGTCCACGTCCCGGGCCAGACCGCGAAAGCCGTTGCGGGCCCGGGACAGACAGGCGAGGTAGTCGCCGTACAGGGCGCGCCGCACGCCGCTCAGGCGCTCGTCCTGCCCCCTTTCCCCATTCGCCGTGTCCCCCTGTCCCGTGTCCCGTGTCCCGTGTCCCGTGTCCCCGCGATCGTGCGTGCACGGATCTTGCGGTGCGGTGGCGGGGGTCTGGAGACTGCCCGGGGGTGTGGGCGGGCGGCGGGTCCGGTGCACCGGGGCGAGGAGGCGGGCGGGCGTGGCCGAGGAAGCCGTGGTGGTCGAGGCGGTGCGTACGCCGCTCGGGCTGAGCGGCGGTGACCTGGCGGGTGTGCATCCGGCCCGGCTGCTGGGTTTCGTCTACCGGGAGTTGCTGGAGCGCGCGGGGCCGGGCGCCGACGGGATCGACCACGTGGTGTGCGGGACGCAGACGCAGGCGGGGGAGCAGTCCTGCAACGTGGCCCGTACGGCCTGGCTGGCCGCCGGACTGCCCTCGGCCACCGCCGCGACGACCGTGGACTGCCGGGAGGCCTCCGCCCAGCAGGCGGCCCTGTTCTCGGCGGCGCTCGTCATGTCGGGCACGGCGCGGCTCGCCCTGAGCTGCGGGGTCGAGGTCATGTCCCGGATACCGCCGTCCGCCGCCACCCAGCGCGGACCCGGTCTGCCCAGGCCACCGGAGTGGCCGGCCGGGCTGCCCGGCGAGTTCGACTCGGCGGAGCGCACCGCCCGGTCGTACGGGATAGGGCCGGCCGACGCGCGGGCGGTGGCGCTGCTCTCCCGCGAGCGGGCCCGCGCCGCCCGGACCGACGGGAGCAGCGCCCGGGAGACGTGTGCGGTGCCGGTGTCCGGGGCCGGTCCGCTCGTGACCGACGACGAAGGGGCGCGGTCGCGGCCGGACCGCGCGCGCCTCGCCGGGGAGCGGCCGGTCGTGCCGGGCGGGGTGCACACGGCCGCGAGCACGGCCCCCGCCGGGGACGGCGCGGCAGGACTGCTCTGGACGAGCCCTCCGCTCGCCCGTGAACTGGGACTGCGTCCGCGGGCCCGGGTCGTCGCCCAGGTCACCGTCGGGGTGGACCCGGACCGGTACGTCGACGGGGCCGTGGAGGCGACCCGGATCGCTCTGGGCCGCGCGGGGCTCACGGCACGGGACGTGGGGGTGGCCGAGATCGACGAGCCCTTCGCCGCCGTGGTCCTCGGGTGGGCCCGGTCCTTCGGCCTCGACGACGGGCTGGACGGCGTCAACACCAGGGGCGGGGCCCTCGCCCTGGGCCGCCCCGCCGGTGCCTCCGGCGCGCGGCTGCTGACCACCGCGCTCAGCCGCCTGGAGGACGAGGACCACGAATACGCCCTGGTGGCGACGGCGGCCGGAGGCGCCCAGGCGAGCGCGACCGTCCTGCGGCGGATCTAGACGGGGCTGCCCCACGGCGGACGCGGACGCGGATGCGACCGTCCTTCAGCGGCTTCAGCGGCTTCAGCGGCTTCAGCGGCTTCAGCGGCTTCAGCGGCTTCAGCGGCTCAAGCGGTTTCAGCGGCTTCAGCGGCTCCGGCGCGGCGGACGCGCGACGACCGCCGGTCGGTGACGTATCGCGGCGCTCTCACCGGCTTCGCCCGCTCGCGCCCCCGCGCCGAACCCCCCGCCCCCGAAGACGGCCCGAAACCCCCGCCCCCGAAGACCGCGGGCCCGTCTCCCGGTGCGCGAGCGCTCACGGTTCGAAGGTGACCGGCGGTTCGAAGGAGGCTTTGCGGGTCGCCCGGCGCAGGGCCTTCAGGACGGCGGGGCCCAGGGTCAGGCTCAGGACGACCGTCAGGACGGCGCGCGGCAGGTCCCAGCCCAGCGAGGTCGCGAGGCAGTACGCGAGGAAACGGCTCAGGTTCTCGCCGAGCGGGTCGCCCGGGACGAAGGACACCCCGGTCGACATGCCGCCGATGTAGGGCCAGCCCTGGAGGTTCATCACCGTGCCGTAGAGCAGCGCCGACACCGCCCCGTACACGGCGAGCAGCAGCAGTTCGCGGACGCCGCGCAGCGTGCGGGCGCCCGGCAGCAGGCCCGCGCCCATGCCGACCCAGCCCATGGACAGCATCTGGAACGGCATCCACGGGCCGACCCCGCCCGTGAGCAGCGCGGAGGCGAACATCGAGACGGCGCCCAGCACGAAGCCGAAACCGGGGCCGAGGACCCGGCCCGAGAGCACCATCAGGAAGAACATCGGCTCGATGCCCGCCGTGCCCGCGCCGAGCGGCCGCAGCGCCGCCCCGGCCGCCGCGAGGACGCCGAGCATCGCGACGGCCTTCGCGTCGAGACCGCCGTCCGCGATCGCCGCGACCACCACTGCGAGCAGGAGCGGCAGCAGCGCCGCGAACAGCCACGGGGCGTCCCCCGAGTGCGCCACGCCCGAGGCGCCGTCGGCCAGCAGCGGCCAGCCGAAGGCCATCACCCCGACGACGCTGATCAGCGCGAGCGCGGCCAGGGCCCGGGGACCCAGGCGTACGGCACGCACCCGGCGCTCGCGGTCGTCGTGCGGGCCGGTGGGGCCGGGGGCGGTCACGAGGGGTCCTCCAGGGCGCGCGCGACCTCGCCGACCGTGAGCCAGCGCTGCGGGGCGAGGATCTTCGCGGTCTGCGGGGCGAACTGCGGGGAGGAGACGACGACCTCGCAGGTCGGGCCGTCCGCGACGATCTCGCCCTCCGCGAGGATCACCACCCGGTGTGCCAGCTCCGCCGCGAGTTCCACGTCGTGCGTCGCGAGGACGATGGCGTGCCCGCGCTCCGCCAGATCCGTCAGGATCGTCACGAGCCGGGCCTTGGCCGCGTAGTCGAGGCCCCGGGTCGGCTCGTCGAGCAGCAGCAGGGGCGGCGCGGCGGTCAGGACGACGGCGAGGGCCAGGGCGAGCCGCTGCCCCTCGGACAGATCGCGCGGATGCGTCGCGTCGGGCACCTCGGGCAGCAGCCGGGTGACCAGCGCCCGGCACGTGCCCGGCGCCGCCCCCGCGTCGGCGTCGGCCGCCGCGCACTCGCCCGAGACGGTGTCGGTGTACAGCAGGTCGCGCGGCTCCTGCGGGACGAGACCCACCCGCCGGACCAGTTCGGCGGGGGTGGCCGCGCGGGGCGCCGAGCCCCCCACGAGGACCGTGCCGACGTCCGGGGCGAGCAGGCCCACGAGCGTCGACAGCAGCGTGGACTTGCCCGCGCCGTTGCGCCCCATGAGGGCGACGGTCTCGCCGGGCCGCAGGCTCAGATCCACCCCGTGCAGGGCGCGGACCGGTCCTCGCGTGACGCCCAGGTTCCGCGTACGCGCCGCGAACCCGTCCGGCGGAGCGGCGGCCCGGCCCTTACCGGCCCCGGACGGGGAACGCGTCGGTGCGCCGCGCCGCCGCCACGGCAGCAGCGGACGCCGCCGTACGTCCGCCGGCACCGGGCCCGGCCCCCGGTCCGTCGTCCCGGCAGTCCCGGCACCGGGCCGCGCCGCCACGGGAACGGGGGCCGGCGGTACGTGGTCGGCCAGCCGGGCGCGCAGCGGGCCCGCCGCGCGGCGGGCGTCGCGGACGGAGAGCGGCAGCGGGTCCCAGCCGGCCAGCCGGCCCAGCGCCACGACGGGCGGGCGGACCGGCGACTGCGCCATCACCTCGGCGGGCGGCCCCACGACCGGCGTACGGCCCGCGCCCGGAAGCAGCACGACCCGGTCGGCGTACTGCACGACCCGCTCCAGCCGGTGTTCGGCCATCAGGACCGTCGTACCGAGATCGTCGACGAGCCGGGTGAGCACGGCGAGCACCTCCTCGGCAGCGGCCGGGTCGAGCGCGGAGGTCGGCTCGTCGAGGACCAGGACCCGCGGGTGCGGGGTCAGCACCGAGCCGATCGCGAGGCGCTGACGCTGACCGCCCGACAGCGTCGCGATGGGCCGGTCGCGCAGCTCGTGCAGGCCCAGCAGGTCGAGGGTCTCCTCGACGCGGCGGCGCATCACGTCGGCGGGCAGCCCCAGCGACTCCATGCCGTAGGCGAGTTCGTCCTCGACGGTGTCGGTCACGAAGTGCGCGAGCGGGTCCTGCCCCACCGTGCCGACGACATCGGCCAGTTCTCGGGGCTTGTGGGTACGGGTGTCACGGCCCGCGACCGTCACCCGGCCGCGCAGCGTGCCGCCGGTGAAGTGCGGCACGAGCCCCGAGACCGTACCCAGCAAAGTCGACTTGCCGACCCCGGAGGGGCCCACGAGCAGGACCAGCTCGCCCTCCGGGACGGTCAGCTCGATCCCGTCCAGCGTGGGGCGCGGCGCCCCGTCGTAGGTCACGGAGACGTTCTCGAAGCGGATCACGGGGTCCTCGCCTCCCTGGGGGTACGTCGGTCGGTCGCCGGCCCGGCCGGGCGCGACGGCGGGGCGGGGGCGGCCACGGCGGGCACCAGCCCCACCAGCACCGCGAGGGCCGGCCACACGGGCAGCGCCGGTGCGCTCAGCGGGACGACGCCCGGGTGCAGCGCGCCGGGCGCGTACCGGCCGGCCAGCGTCATCAGGAGGCCGACGGCCACTCCGGAACCCGACACGAGCCAGGCCCGCACCCCCCACGGATCGGGACGGTAGCGGCTGCGCACGCTGCGCCGCCCGCCCAGCCACAGCCCGCCGAGCGCCGCCGCGAGCCCCGCGCCCAGCGTCGGAAGCGCGTAGGAGGCCCCGGCCGAGGCGAGCAGCCCGTACGTGCCCGCGCACACGCCGAGCAGTCCGCCGAGCGTCAGCGCGGCCGTCGTACGGCGCACCGCGACGGGCACCGAGGCGGTGCGCCCGTAGCCGCGCGCGTCCATCGCCGCCGCGAGCGCCACCGAGCGTTCCAGCGCGCCCTCCAGGACCGGCAACCCCACCTGGAGCAGTCCGCGCGGGCCCCGGTCGGGGCGGCCGCGCAGGCGCCGGGCCGCCCGCAGCCGCCGCACGTCGGCGACGAGGTTCGGCGCGAAGGTCATCGCGACCACGACCGCGACCCCCACCTCGTACAGCGCGCCCGGCAGCGACTTCAGCAGCCGCACCGGACTGGCGAGGGAGTTCGCCGCGCCCACGCAGATCAGCAGGGCCGCGAGCCGCAGCGCGTCGTACAGCGCGAACAGCAGTCCCTCGGCGGTGACCCGGCCGCCCAGCCGCACCCCGCGCGCCCACTCGGGCAGCGGGATCTCGGGGAGCGTGAACAGCGTGTGGCTGCCGGGGACCGGCGAACCGAGGAACACCGCGAAGACCAGCCGGATCAGCAGCACCACCAGGCCGAGCCGCACGAAGGCCCCGTACGAACGCGACCACGGCGCCTCGGTCCTGCGGGCCGCGACGACGTACCCGGCGACCGCGACGACCAGCGCGAGCAGCAGCGGGTTGGTGGTCCGGGTCGCGGCGGCGGCCAGGCCCAGCGCCCACACCCACCAGGCGCCCGCGTGCAGCGTCCCGTGCGCGCGGGCGGTGAAGGGAGCGGACACCGCGGCCCCGCCGGTCCTCCCGTCCGGTGTGCGCGCCCCCGTGGCGGGGCGGGTCATGCCCGGCGCCGGCGACGGGTCTGCCACACCGTCCCGGCGGCGAGGACCACGAGCACCCCGATCCCGGCGAACAGGCCCACGGACGGGCCGTCCCCGCCGTCCCCGGCGTGCGCCGCGCCGTCGTGCGGGGCGGGGCCGCGCGTGCCGCCCTCCCGGTGCCCGGAGCCGCTGTCGACCTGCTCGCCGCACCCCGTGCGCGGATAGCCCGAGATCGCGCACAGCAGCGCGGAGGCGTCGTAGCGCAGTGGCTTCGCGACCGCCGCGAGGGCGTCGGCCGCGCTGCCGTCCCGGTCGATCCGCGCGCAGGCCGTGCGGGGCTTCGGCGGGATCTCGCCGGACGGGGCGTCCGCCGCCGTGCCGAAGTCGAGGACCACGGCGATCCGCTTGCGGTCCGCGCGCTCCGGGGTGTCCGCGCAGATCCGCCCGAAGGAGGCCGTACCGCGCGGTCGCGCCGAGTCCCGCGAGTCCTCGCTCACCGAGAAGCGGAAGCCCTCGACCGAGCCGTCCCCGGGCCGGGAGATCGCGGGGCCCCGCGTCGCGTACGTCCACGCGGCACCCGAACGCTCCCAGAACGACCAGTAGCGGTAGCCGGTCGCGGCGTGCGCGGGAAAGGCCGCCCCGGCGAGAGTGGTGAGCAAAGCGAGCGCGGTGGTGAGCACGGCGAGCGCCGCACGCGGTACCGGACGCGCCCCGCCGCCGCGCGGCCGGGACCCGGCGGGAGCGTGCCGCGCCGCCACCGCGCCACTCACCGCCCGGACCGCTTGTGACGACCGCTCACCAGGAAGCCGATACCGATACCGACGAACGCCCCGACGCCGACCATCCACCAGGGGCTGATCCCGCCGTCCTTGTCGCCGCCCCCGTCCTGCTTCTCGTCCTTCGCGCCCGGCGCGGGGGCGGCCGAGGCGTCGGCGGGGCCCTGGGCCGCGAGCTTCGCGACGAGGTCGGTCCCGCCGAAGTCGTGCACGTCGGTGCCGGTCGCCCGAGCGGTCAGGACGAGTTGCGCCCACGCGGCGGGGCCCGTCTGGCCGGCCCACTCCGCGCCGTTCTCCTCCAGCCATGCGAGGGGCTTGCGGGCCTGCCCGGTCAGGCCGGCGGCGGTCAGTGCGACCACCGTGTCGGCGGTGTTGCCGACGTCGGGCTGGTCCTTCGCGCCGGGCATCGCCGACATGAGGTGACCGTTCTTCGCGACGGCGGCCGCGAGGTGGGCCGCGCCGTTGCGGGCCGCCTCCCGCGCGTTCTCCGGCGGGTGGCAGGCGTACTTGCCGCCCGCACCGGCCTCGCCCGGCCCGGACACGACGAAGCCGTGGCCGAGCGCGGCCGTGACGGCGGCGGCCGTGGCGTCGTCGTTGGCCACGAGCTTCTTCGACTTCGGGTCCGGCTGGTACGCGAAGGCGGCCCCCTCGCCGGAGCCGGACCCGCACTTCAGGGCGAGGGCGCGCAGCGCGTCGAACGGGGACGCGCCCTTCTTCGACGTGACCGAACCGGGCTCCTCGCCCATCGCCGTCAGCGCGCCGGCCACGACGGAGGTGGAGTTCGCGTCGGAGGCCCCGCCCGGGTTGTAGCTCCAGCCGCCGTCCGCGTTCTGCGTGGACTTCAGCCAGTCCAGGGACTTCTCGGCCTCCGCGCGGTGACCACCGACGGCGACGAGGGCCTGGACGGCGGCGGCCGTGGAGTTCGAGTCGACCTTGTCCTTCGGGCCGCAGTCCGCGCCGGGCTTCGCGCGGAACGCGGCGAAGGCGCCGTCCGCGCACTGCTGCCCCACGAGCCAGTCGACGGCCGGACGCGGCACCTCGGCCTTCGCGGTGGCGAGGGCGGTCAGCGCGAGGGACTGACGCCACACCCCGTCGTACGTCGGGTCCTGCTCACCGAACAGGCCCTCGGCCTTGCCCGGTATCGCGGAGGGGGAGGGGGAGGGGGCGGCGACGGCGGGGGACGCGGCCGCGCCCAGAGCGAGGACTGCCGCGACGAGGGCGGCGCTGCGCGGGACGTTCATAGCGGGAGGGGTGCCTCTCCTGGCGGGGCCGGGCCGGCGGTTCCGGCTCGCCGCCGGGGCGGCTCACGGTCGCGGGTCAGCGCCGGAACTGCGCCGGCTTGCCCTGGGTGGGGGTGGTGACGACCGGGCCATTTTAGCGGGACCCCGACCCGCCCGGACCGGGGCGGGCCCGCGGGCCGGGCGGGCCGCCACCCGCCCCGGCCCGTGGGGAGCCCGGGGCCCGGAGGGGAGGAGCCGAACGGGCCGGACCAGGCGGCGGGCGGGCGCGCCCGCACCCCGCGCGCACCGGCGCGCGACCGTGGTGCGAATCACCGGCGCCGCCCGGCACAGCGTGGCTACCAGCCGGTAGATTCGGTGTCCGGACGATCAACGACGTGCGGTCGGGACGGCCGCGTCCGCAACTTGTTCTAGGTTGCCGGGCGGCGTAACCTCGCCCGGACGTGCAGGAAAAGAGAGGGTGCCTGGAGTGACCGCTGAGGCCCTGGGTGCCCGAGCCGCCGGAGAACGGCCCTTGCGCGTCGCCCTGCTCACCTACAAGGGCAACCCCTTCTGCGGCGGACAGGGCGTGTACGTACGCCACCTCTCCCGCGAACTGGCCCGGCTCGGTCACGAGGTCGAGGTCATCGGCGCCCAGCCCTACCCGGTACTCGACGAGGGCGTGCGCCTGACCGAACTGCCGAGCCTGGACCTCTACCGGCAGCCCGACCCCTTCCGCACCCCGAAGCGGTCGGAGTACCGGGACTGGGTCGACGCCCTGGAGGTCGGCGCCATGTGGACCGGCGGCTTCCCCGAGCCGCTCACCTTCAGCCTGCGGGCCCGCCGTCATCTCGCCGCGCGGCGCGGGGCGTTCGACGTCGTCCACGACAACCAGACCCTCGGCTACGGGCTGCTCGGCGGGCCCGGCGCCCTCGGCGCGCCGCTCGTCACCACGATCCACCACCCCATCACCGTGGACCGCGCCCTCGACCTGGCCGCCGCCGAGAACCTCAAACGCCGCCTCTCGGTGCGCCGTTGGTACGGGTTCACCCGCATGCAGAAGCGCGTCGCGCGCCGGCTGCCCTCGGTGCTCACCGTGTCCGGCTCCTCCCGGCAGGAGATCGTCCAGCACCTCGGGGTGCGCCGCGACCGGGTCCACGTCGTGCACATCGGCGCCGACACCGACCTGTTCTCGCCCGACCCCGCGGTGCCCGAGATCCCCGGACGTATCGTCACCACCTCCAGCGCCGACGTCCCCCTCAAGGGCCTCGTCCACCTCGTGGAGGCGCTCGCCGCGCTGCGCGCCGAGCATCCGGCGGCGCACCTCGTCGTCGTCGGCAGGAGGGCCGAGGACGGTCCCGTCGCGCGGGCCATCGAGCGCCACGGGCTCGGCGGCGCCGTCGAGTTCGTCAAGGGCATCTCCGACCGGGAACTCGTCCACCTCGTGCGCGGCGCGCAGATCGCCTGCGTCCCCTCCCTCTACGAGGGCTTCTCGCTGCCCGCCGCCGAGGCCATGGCCACCGGCACGCCGCTCGTCGCGACCACCGGCGGAGCCATCCCCGAGGTCGCCGGGCCCGACGGCGAGACCTGCCTCGCGGTCCCGCCCGGGGACGCGGGCGCCCTCGCCCACGCGCTCGGCCGGCTGCTGAAGGACCCCGACCTGCGGGTCCGGCTCGGCGCCGCGGGGCGCGCCCGGGTCCTGGACCGCTTCACCTGGGCCCGCGCCGCGCAGGGCACCGCCGAGCAGTACCGGGCCGCGCTCGACGCGCGGCGCCCCGCCGCCCGGTCCCTCGCCGCCCCCGCCCGGACCGCCGCGCCGGCCCCCGCGAGCCCCGCGACGCCCGTGGCCGTCACCACCGCAACCCCTGACCGCGAAAGCAGGTCCACGTGCTGACCGTCGACTTCACCCGCTTCCCGCTCGCCCCGGGCGACCGCGTGCTCGACCTGGGCTGCGGCGCGGGCCGGCACGCCTTCGAGTGCTACCGGCGCGGCGCGCGGGTGGTCGCCCTCGACCGCAACGCCGAGGAGATCCGCGAGGTCGCCACGTGGTTCGCGGCGATGAGGGAGGCCAAGGAGGCGCCCGCAGGGGCGAGTGCCACCGCGATGGAGGGCGACGCCCTCGCCCTGCCCTTCCCCGACGCCTCCTTCGACGTCGTGATCATCTCCGAGGTCATGGAGCACATCCCCGACGACAAGGGCGTGCTCGCCGAGATGGTGCGCGTCCTCAAGCCCGGCGGACGCATAGCGGTGACCGTTCCGCGCTACGGCCCCGAGAAGGTGTGCTGGGCGCTGTCCGACGCGTACCACGAGGTCGAGGGCGGCCACATCCGCATCTACCGGGCCGACGAACTCGTCCGCAAGATGCGCGAGGCCGGACTGCGCCCCTACGGCAGCCACCACGCGCACGCCCTGCACAGCCCCTACTGGTGGCTCAAGTGCGCCTTCGGCGTCGACAACGACAAGGCGCTGCCGGTACGGGCGTACCACAAGCTGCTGGTGTGGGACATCATGAAGAAGCCCTTCGCGACCCGCTTCGCCGAACGGACGCTCAACCCGGTGCTCGGCAAGAGCTTCGTGGCCTACGCGACCAAACCGCACCTGCCGGCCGCCGAGGCGACCGTGCGGGCCGACGCCACGGAACCCGCGTGAGCACCCCCCGGACAGAACACCTCGTCCTGCCCGGGGTCCTCACCGCGGAGGAGGCCGCCGCGACCGTGAGGGGCCTGCTCGGACAGCAGCGGGCCGACGGGGCGATCCCCTGGTTCCGCGGTCACCACCTCGACCCCTGGGACCACACCGAGGCCGCGATGGCCCTCGACGCGGCCGGCGAGCACGAGGCCGCCGCCCGCGCCTACGCCTGGCTCGCCCGGCACCAGAACCCGGACGGCTCCTGGTACGCGGCCTACCAGGACGGGGACCACGAGCGGCCCACGGACCGCGCGAAGGAGTCCAACTTCTGCGCGTACGTCGCCGTCGGCGTGTGGCACCACTACCTCGCCACCGGCGACGACACCTTCCTCGACACGATGTGGCCCGTCGTGTACGCGGCCGTCGAGTTCGTGCTGCGCCTCCAGCGGCCCGGCGGGGAGATCGGCTGGAAGCGTGAGGCGGACGGCACCGCCGTACCCGACGCGCTGCTCACCGGCTCCTCCTCCGTGCACCAGGCGCTGCGCTGCGCGCTGGCCGTCGCCGAGGAGCGCGAGGAGCCGCAGCCCGACTGGGAACTCGCGACCGGCCTGCTGCGCCACGCCGTCCGCAGGCACCCCGAACGCTTCCTCGACAAGTCCCGCTACTCGATGGACTGGTACTACCCGGTCCTCGCGGGCGCCGTCAGCGGCGAGGAGGCCGAGCGGCGGATCGCGGAACGCTGGGCGGAGTTCGTGGTCCCCGGGCTCGGTGTGCGCTGCGTCGTGCCCAACCCGTGGGTCACCGGCGGCGAGAGCGCCGAACTCGCCCTCGCGCTGTGGGCCGTCGGCGAGTCCGACCGGGCGCTGGAGATCCTCCAGAGCCTCGGCCGGCTACGCGATCCCGAGACCGGTCTCTACTGGACCGGGTACGTCTTCGAGGACGAGGCCCTGTGGCCGCGCGAGCAGACCACCTGGACCGCGGGCGCGCTGCTCCTCGCGGTCGCGGCGCTCGGCGGCGACCAGGCGACCTGCGCCGTGTTCAGCGGGGCGGAACTGCCCCGCGGACTCGACGACGCCGACACGGCGGCCGACTGCTGCCGCATCCACTGAACTCCCGTACGCGGGACGCCGTCCGCCCCGCGCCCCCGCCCGCGGGCGCGGTCAGCGGCTGATCCGGCCCGCTACGGCGTGCCCGACGAACAGGTAGACGACGGCGGCGAGACCGTAGCCGCACACCACCCGCGCCCACTTCTCGTCGAAGGTGAACAGGTCACGGGACCAACCGGCGAGGAAGTCCGCCGCGTTGTGGACCCACTGCACCAGATCGTTGGCGCGGTTCGCGTCCAACAGGTACATCACGATCCACACGACCAGGATGACCGCCAGGACATCGGCTATGAGCGCGATGAGCCGGCCCGCTGCGTTTCCGTTTCGACTGGACATGCAGCCC
Source organism: Streptomyces sp. NPDC007088 (assembly GCF_042869355.1). NCBI lineage: Bacteria > Bacillati > Actinomycetota > Actinomycetes > Kitasatosporales > Streptomycetaceae > Streptomyces > Streptomyces sp. NPDC007088. The sequence goes on along the minus strand of NZ_JBIAFO010000001.1, from coordinate 516,367 downwards.
GTCTTGCCGCTTGTGCGTGCGTGAAACCACCGCGGGAGGGCCGCCTCGCGGGAAACGGGACGGGGGTGGGCCGCCCCCCCCCCCCCCGGCCCCCCCCCCGGGGGGCCCCCCCACACCCCCCCCCCCCCCCCGGCGGGGCCCCCCCCCCCGCGGGCCCAC